>BPGE01000001.1:3647802-4255769 GCA_026002875.1 Bryobacteraceae bacterium | reverse complement strand
TAGCCCTGCGTGACCATGAAGGTGTCGTTGTCCTGGCCGCCGTTGTCCACCTTGCCGTCCTGCACGCCGTAAGGCGACAGGGCCGCCGCACCCTGGAACTGGATCCTCGGAAGCGCGTCCCAGTCGCCCGTCAGGCCGGGAATGCCGAGCCTCGAGCCCCAGCCCCGCTGGTTCGGGTTCCGCCAGTACTGGCGCGTGGCCGAAGCCGAGATGTTGGTCACTGCCAGCAGGTTCGGCTTCAGGCTCAGGACATGGTTGAAACGGACGTTCCAGGGCTTCTGGCCGTTCTGGAGGCCGTTGCCGATGGGGCCGGGGAAGTTTGTCGTGTCGTTCTGGATCTGGTCTTCCCGCGTCAGGAAGAAGCTGGCCCGCTGCGTCGCAGAGAAGTTGTGGTCGAACTTCAGGCTCCAGATCGTGCGGTCGAACACGCTCGTCGAGACGAAGTTGTAGTTCTGCGCCAGCCGCGCGACGTTCGGATCCGGAATCAGCGGCAGCAGGTTTTTGGAGACATTGCTGAACCGCGCCTGCGGGATGCGCTGATCCGGGAACGGCGCGCGCACGCCGCCGCTGACGGTCAGCGGGTCGTAGATCGCGGGCACGCCCGCCTCGCTGAAATCGCCCTGCTTCATGCGGGCCGTCGGAACGGTCAGCACAGGAAAGCTCAGCGATGCCGGGCGGATGTCTTTCGTGTAGGTGAAGAACCAGAACGTCTTGTTCTGCCCGTTGTATACCTTGGGAATGTACACTGGCCCGCCGATGGCGCCGCCCGTCTCGTTGAAGCGCTCCTTCGGCCGGGCGCGGCCGATCGAGTTGAACGTCCAGCTGTTAGCGTTCCAGATGTCCCGGCGCATGTTGTGAAACGCCGTGCCATGCACCCAGTTGCCGCCGCTCTTGCTGACGTACATCTCCACGCCGCCGCCGAAGCGCCCGTACTCGGCCGAGAACGTGCCGGTCAGCAGCTTGAATTCGCCGAAGATTTCCGCCGAGGGAAAGTTGAATACCGTGCCGCCGGATTCGGGAATTGTCAATGAACCGCCGTCAATCATCACCTCCTGGGCGCGTCCGCCGGAGCCGGACACCGACATTTCACCCGCCCCGGCCGTGTAGCCGGGCATGTATTGCACGAACACGCGCGGGTTGCGGATGCCGCCCTGGAACAGCGGCAGGTTGTCCATAAACTGCGGCGAGAAGTTCTGGCCGCGCTCGCTGGTCGTCGTCTCCAGAACGGGAAGCTCGGCCGTCACCTCGACGGTCTGCTGCACGTCGCCCAGCTCCAGCTGGATGTTCAGATCCAGGCGCTGCGCCACGCGGACCTCCAGCCCGCTCTTGGTCAGCCGCTTGAATCCGGGCACTTCCACCGTGATCGTGTAAGACCCCACGGGCAATGTCGGAAAAATATAAACGCCCGCTTCGGAGGTGATCGCCTCGAATTTCGTCTGCCGCACATTGTCGGTCGCCACAACTTTGGCGGCGGGCACGACCGCTCCGTTCGGATCTGTCACCAGGCCGGCAATGGAACCGGTCGCCAGCTGCCCGAGCATGATCGCTGGCAGAAGCAGCAGCAGCAACGCGGATGCCGCAAAGACAAGTCGTATAGACCCTTGCATGGAACCTCCTGAAACGTAGTCTTCCGGCCAAGTCCGGATTGCCGAGAGTACATCACATCGCAAAGCGGGAGTCAAGCAAGGAGGAGGATCATATCTTCATGATCTACTTGGATTTACAGTATTAAGATCTCTTAGTTTCAATTTCCCGTCCCCGGCGCATGATTTTGACACGCCGCTCGAATCACAGCGTCCGGGTCACTTTGGACAGGCCCCGGGGCTGGTCCGGATTCAGCCCTTTCACGCGCGCCAGGGAGGCCGCGAAGATCTGGGCGGGGATGATGTACGGGATGGGCGTGAACACATCCTCGGGCAGCACGTCCGCGGACTTGCGTCCGGCGAGGCCGGCGCGGGCGGGGATGACGATGGCGCCGGCAGGGACCTCGCGGTTGGACCTGTCGGTGATGGCGAGCATGTCGACCTGCATCTGTTTCAGCCGCTCGATCAGCTCGCGCATGACCGGCCATGTCACGCCCGGGGGCGTGAACAGGAACGCGGGCAGCGCGCTGCTGACCATGGCGATCGGGCCGTGAAGAATGTCGGCCTGGGAGAAACGCTCGGCGACGACATAGCAGGTCTCCATCAGCTTGAGCGCCCACTCGAAAGCGTTGGCGTAGTTCAGGCCGCGGCCCACGACGACGGCGCCCTGCATGAAACGGTACCGCTCCGCGCGGGCTGTCACTTCCGGCTCCAGCTTCAGAGCGGCGGCGGCCAGGCTGGGAAGTCTCTCCAGATCGCCGAGCCCGATCGGCGCGCCAAGAGCTCTGGCCAAAAGGTAAAAGGCCATCAGCTGGCCCGTGTAGGTCTTGGTGGCGGCCACGCTGAGTTCTTTGCCCGCGCGCACGAGCAGAACCTCGTCGGAGAGGCGGGCCATGCTGCTGCCGGCCTCGTTGGTAATGCCCAGCGTCATGGCGCCGTGCTGGCGCCCTTCTTCCAGCACCATATTCGTGTCAGTTGATTCGCCAGACTGCGAGATGCCCACCAGCAGAGCATCCTTCAGATCCAGGGGCGCGTGATACAGGGTGGAAACGGACGGCGCCGCCAGCGAAACCGGGATGCCGGTCGTAATTTCGATCAGGTACCTCCCGAACTGCGCCGCATTGTCCGATGTGCCCCGCGCCGCCAGCACGACCAGTCTGGGCGGGCGCTGCTGGAACCGTTTCCTCAGGGCTTCGGATTGGCGCAAGCCCCCGCGGAGCGTCTTTTCCAGCGCGACAGGCTGCTGGCGGATCTCTTCGATCATTTTCGACATCGTGATGGACTCCTCAGCGCCGCCTCGCCGGCCTCTTCCAGGCGAAGGGCGGTGAAGTCCTATCTTCTCACCGCATGGGGGCGGGCTTCAGTCGAGGGGAGTCAGCGGGCGCGTCTCGCTTCCCGTGCGGATGGGAAAGACGGGCGTTTCTACGGGGGGCAGCGACTCCAGCCGCGTCCGCACCATCAGCAGCAGCCGCGACCGCTCGCGGGTCCGGGTGTCGCTGCGCAGTCCCGGAACCAGAGACAGCACGGGCAAGCCGCTCCAGCTCTGGCTGACTGATTCGCTCTCGACTCCGGTCACGATCGCCGCTTCGTGGAATGCCGTCCGCAGCCGTGATGCGATCCGGCGGTTTGAAATCACCGGGATTCCGTTCAGCGTCTGTCCGGCCAGCGACTTGAACTCCGCTTCCAGCTCCAGCGAGACTTCGCTCGCATTATGCACCCGCGGCGTCAGCTTGAGCACCACGCCCAGTTGTTCGAAGTTCACCATGGGCGGGGGCTGGAACACGTTGCCGGCGCCGCCGGTATCACCGAAGAAACCCGCCGTGATGATCGGATACCGGTCGCCAATGTGCAGCGTGGCCTGTTCGCCGTCCAGCGTGCGCAGCCGGCTCTGCACCAGGCTGCGGCTCTGTCCGCGCGTCAGGGCGGCGAACAGCTCGCCGTCAACGACCGTGACCGCCATCTGCGTCCGGCCGCCGCCAAAGGAGGCCATGCGCGCCGCCTCCGCCTGCGGTTTGGCCGAAAACGGCGTGGGATTGCCGAGAAACGCCAGCGGATAGGACGAGCGGACTGCCAGCCCGGCGTTCAGCTCGGCGCTTTCAGTTACGGCGAGCAATTCGACGTCGATGGTCACCTGGGCCTTGTGCCCCAGCAGCTGCTCGAACAGCGCCACGGCGGGACGGAGTTTCGACACGCGGTCGCGGAACAGCACGACGCGCCGGTTGGTGTCGATGCCGATCTTCGTGATGTCCATCGCCGACTGCACGGCCCTCGCCACCTCCTGCACGTCCTGCGTCTTCAGCGATTCCGGCAGGGGCACCAGCAGATTCATTGCTGGCTCGAGCTCCGCGCGCTTCTGCGCCGTGTCCTTCGCCACCAGCGCGCGCCGTTCGCTCAGTGGCACCAGAAAGGAACTGGTCACCGTTTCCACCGCACGCAGCGCCTCCCGCCAGTCCGCATCGTCCATCTGGAACCGGATCGGCGGGCCTTCGGGATAGTCCTGGTCGAAAACAACCTCGATGCCGTACGCTTTGGCCACGCTTTCGAACAGGCGTTTCGCGTTCTCCCGCAGACGGAAGCTCTGCCGCTCCTCTCGCCCGCGCAGAACAGGCGGAGGCAGCATCCGCCGGGCCTGCTGCAGCTCCTCCGGCGTGATGACGAATTCAGCCGGAACCGCGGATCCCGCGCCGGACTCTTCTCCCCCGCCGGCGGAAGGCGCCGGCTGCAGCGCCGCCAGCGCGCGCGTGCGGAGCGCCTGCGAGTAGTTCCAGTATTCGGCCGCGTCCGGGGCCAGAGCCACGGCCTGCGAGGCCTTCAGATAGGCCTCCGCCAGATCGCCGCGCTTTTCCGCCCGCCGGGCCGCGCGGAACAGCGACGCCGCGCTTTCAGCCTGCGCCGGGCCGGCGGTCCACGCGGCGGCCAGCAGGACTCCGCACAGAATCAGCGTCTTTCTCGACACGACTCCCTGTTCATCTGACGCTGCGGCCCCGCCCGGCGTGCAGGCCGGCGGCTAAACTTCCATTCCTTTCTGGTCGATACTTGGGGTGATGTCTTCCCTGACAGCTCCACGCTCCTCTTTCGCCCCTGCCATTCCCCAGACCTTCGAGGAACTGGGGATTCCGCAGTCCCTCGTCATCGACCTCTTCCTCCGCCGCACGATGATCGAGGGCTTCAGCACACTGGAAAGTCTCAGCAAGGCGCTGCGCGTCTCCATCGCCATCATCGACCAGGTCTTCCGCCAGCTCCGCCAGCAGCAGATCGTGGAAGTCAAGGGAATGATCGGCAACGACTACCAGTTCGTGCTGACCCAGGCGGGCAAGCAGATGGCCGCGGACCGCTTCCAGATCTCGCAGTATGCCGGCGCCTGCCCCGTCTCGCTGCGCGATTACACCGCCGCCACCAAACGCCAGGCGGCGCGCGTCCACATCGACCGGCGCTCTCTCCGGGCTGCCTTCAGCGATCTCGTGGTGCCCGACCGGCTGCTGGACCAGCTTGGTCCCGCGCTGATCTCCCAGAATTCGATCTTTCTCTACGGTCCCTCCGGCAACGGCAAGACGTCCATCGCCGAGCGCATGCTGCGCGTCTATCAGGACGCCGTCTTCATCCCGTATGCCGTGGAGGTCGACAACCAGATCATCAGCCTGTACGACCCCGTCGTGCACCACAAGGTGGAGCTGGAAGACCCGGACATCGATCCCCGGTGGGTGCTCTGCCGGCGCCCCTGCATTGTGGTCGGCGGCGAGCTGATCCCCTCCATGCTGGAGCTGCGCCTGGATGAAAGCTCCGGCATCTACGCCGCGCCGCTCCAGATGAAAGCCAACAACGGCATCTTCATCATCGACGACTTCGGGCGCCAGCTCATGAGCCCGCGCGACCTTCTGAACCGCTGGATCGTACCCCTCGACCGGCGCGTCGATTACCTCACGCTGCGCTATGGCGTGAAGTTCCAGATCCCCTTCGAGCTCATGGTGGTCTTCTCCACAAACCTCGATCCGTCGGATCTGGCCGATGAAGCCTTCCTCCGCCGCATCCAGAACAAGATCGAGATCGAGCCCGTGCAGCCGCAGGTCTTCGACATGATCTTCCAGCGTGTTGTCAGCACCCGCAACGTGCCCGCCGACTACGACAGCGCCGAGTATCTCCGCAAGCTGTGCCTCTCCGAAGGACGCACCCAGCTGCGCGCCTGCTACCCGCTCGACATCATCAACATCATTACGTCGATCTGCCAGTACGAGAACCGCCCCGTCCAGGTCACCAAGGCGGAGCTTGAGCGCGCCGTGCACCTGTATTTCGCCCGCAGTTGACACGCCGGCTTGCGGCAGAAGCATCTGGCAACCAGAAGAACAGGCGGATGGCTGCGCGCCATTCCGAACGGCTTTCTGCGCCGCCCGCACTCCACGGGGCGTCCCCGCCCGGCTCTGCCCGTCACAGGGAAGGCGGACGGGGCCAGATCTCCTTATTTCTTCGGAGCAGCTTTCGCGGGGGCGGGTTTTGCAGCCGCTGGAGGCGGCGGCAGCTCGGCGAGCCACGCCTTCGCAAACTGCACGGCGACCCCGGTCGGCTCCCTGCCGTTGCGGTAGATCATCTTCCACAGCGCGCTCTTCTTTTCGCAGGCGGGATTGACGAAGACACGGGTCCCGCCCTTCACCACGGTCTGGGCTTCGAAGTCCACTGACTGGGCAACGGAGGCGAATTCCTCCAGCGTCCGGCGGATCACGGCGCGCGAGGACATCCTGTCGTAGAGCAGCTGGGCCCTCTCTTTCCGGATCCTGTCGGCTTCCGCCTCGGTCTTCAGGTCGCCCATCGCCGCCATCGAGCACCGGAACGCCTGCAGCCGGAATCGGTCTGGGTCGGATTCAGCCAGCGGAAGGGCGTCATCCACGCATTTCTAGCCCGCTGGATAAACCGAGTACATTTCCCTGCGCGTCTGAAGATGATTCTTCACTTCAGCCACAGGCCTGGTGAAGAACGTGAGATTCTCGTCGAACGCGGCCTCGGCGCCGGCGTTGGCCGCCTCGACCTGGACCCGGCTGAACTCCTTCATGAATTTCGGATTGGCCATGACGCCGGGATCTTTCTGCATCCGGTCCATCATTTCCTTTGCGCGCTTGACGGGATCGGGGCGGGGCGTCAGCCGCAGCCCGTGGTCCACAGCCCCGTGGCTGAGGGCGATGGCTTCATCATGGGCTTTCAACACGGCGTCGGACATCACGATCCCTTTCAGAAGCGGGAGCGCCGTCTGCAGCGCTCCGGTCCTGGCCTGGGAATCGAGAGTGAGGTAAAGGCGGTGCGCCGGAACCCGGACGAGAGCCTCATGCGCGGATTCCAGGGATCCGTTGGGCATCGTCTGCAGGAGCTGCTTCACCCGCTCCATCACCGTTTTGTCGTCCGTCCGGTGTTCAGCGGGAAACGTTTGCGCCATGGCTCCCGCCAGCATCCACGTCCCCAGAAGAACCGCTTTCTTCATCGCCATTTCCTCTCTCTCCGGTGCCCGGATTTCGGCGGCGCAGACGGATCCGCCCGCGCCGAAGGAAGCCGATGGCTCCTGATGCTGAAACCGTAAAACTCCGCCGGGCAGGCTCACGGTGAAGGACTTCAGACCGCCCTCCGCATTCTCGTTGCAGGCGCGGGGCCGGCGGAGGCTGAAACAGGCAGGAAAAAGGCCGGCTGCCGCTTGGCCCGGCAGCCGGCCGGCTGGAAGAAGAGGATGAGGCTTCGGACGCCTCAGGCGAGGAGAGTGGTGATGTCCGTCCCGGTCTCCTGGCTGCCTTCATGATAGCGCCGGAGGATCCGGTAATCAACAGAAATCATCACTTTTGTTTGAAACAGATCTGCTATTTTTCGTTTGGACCCGGCGGCGGCTCCGCGGGGGCGCGCGCGGACTCGCCGCGCCTCGCCTCGTCGAGCGAAACGCCGTAGGTCTCCAGCGTCGTGCCCGCGGCGCGCTCCAGCGCCAGGCGCGCGGAGTGCCAGGCGGCCCGAGCCGCCGCTTCCGCCGCCTGCGCCTGCGTCATCTGCCGCTGCTGCTGCACCACCTCGAACGGAGTCGAGACGCCCGTGGAAAACTTCTTCTCCTCCGCTTCCAGCAGCGCGCGCGCCAGTTCCAGATTTTTGGCGGCGGCCTCCCACCGCGTCCTTGCCTGCTCCGCCGCCGCGAGCGCGTTCGTCAGATCCACCTGCACCTGCAGCAGGAACTGCGCCAGCTGCAGCTGCGACTGGCGCAACTGCAGCTCGTCGATCGACTGGTCGGCCGCGCCCTGACGGTTGCGCAGCGGGGCCTGGAAAAACGCGCCGCCGCTGATCGACGGGAAATTCCTGCGGATGCTCTGGCCCAGGGCGGATCCGAAGCCGCCCACGAAGTAAGGATCGGGCCGCTGGATGCGCGGCGGCTGTCCGGGCGTGAACTGGGTCACGGTGCGTCCTTCGCCGGCCAGGCCCTGCTGCGTCGTCGTGCCGAACGCGATCATTCTCGGCAGGATCGCGCTGCGCGTGCCGAGCGTGTTGACCTCCGCCGTCTCCACTCCAGCCTTGCGGGAGAGGATGTCCGGGCGGTTCGCCATCGCCTTCTCCAGCAGGACCGGCAGCTCCGGAAGCGGCTCGGAAGAAGGCGCGGAGAGCGAATCGAGCAGCACGATTTTCGCCGCCCGGAACTCCGGATCGGCCACGCCGTTTCGGCTGATCAGGTTCTTCAGCCGCAGTTCGTTCTGCCCGTGCGTCGTTTCCGCGATGATCAGGTCGCGCCGCGCCGCCGCTTCCTGCGACTCTGCCGGCAGCACGTCGACACCCGCCAGCGCTCCCAGCTCGTAGCGGCGCCGGCTCTCCCGGACAAACCGCTCGGCGGTCTCCAGCGCAGTGCGCCGCGCCTTCACTTCCTCGCCGGAGGACAGCAGCGAATAATATGCATCGAGCACCGCGTCCACGGTGGCCACCACCTGGTTGCGGAACTGTTCGTCCGAAGTTCTCAGGTTGATGCGCGACACGGTGATGGTCCGGGCGTTGACGGCGCGCCCGAAACCCTGGAGGAGATTGTGCTGCACGCTCAGCGACAGCGTCGTCGCCCACGAGGGGTTCAGAAGGTTCGACGGCGCGTTCTCTTCCAGCCAGTTGCCGCGCAGGCTGAGCGTGAAATTGCCGCCGCTCAGGAGCCCCTGCTGAACCGACCAGGAAGTATTGACCAGGTCCTGTACCAGCACGGGCGTCAGGCTCTGCACGGCGTTGGGCTGCGGAAGGCTGCGGTGCGCGTAGGTCGTCGTGGCCTGCACGATCGGATCGAGGTTCTGCGTCACCGGGCCGAGCTGCGTGATCTGGGCGCTGTCGCCGCCGCGTGTCACGCGCTCCGTGCCGCCTCCGGCCACGCCTGCGGCGCTTTGCGTGCCCAGCACGCCCTGGCCGCTGGCCACTGCGCCCGCCTGGGCAGCCGCGCTCGGCACGCCGGGAAGAGCCCCGCCCGCCTCGGCGCGGGTCAGCCGCACGCGCGCCAGCACCGGCGCATAGCGGGCGATCTCGACGTCAATGTTGTTTTCCAGAGCCAGTGCGATCGCGTCCTGCACCGTCAGATACAGGTGCCCGGCGCGCATCAGCTTTCTGAGCCTCTCCGAGTTGCCCAGCCGCGCCGGAGGCACCGTCTGCGCCTGGTACGGACGCAGAAAAACGCCAGATTGAGGTTTCACCGGCTCGATGCCGATCCGCATCTGCGCCGGGGCGGAAGGCAGCAGGAGAAGCCATGCCAGCCCGGCGGCGCCAGCCCGCCGCGCGCGCGTCATCGCCGCACCTCCTCGGGCGCCTTCGACTGGATGCCCGTGATTTCGCCGCGCAGCGCTTCCTCAACCGAAATCCCGTGCACCTCCAGCGTCCGGCCCAGCGCCTGATCCAGGGCGATCTTCGCATGGCTGTAGTTGGCCATCGCCTGCACCTCGGCGCTCTGCGCCGCCGCCAGGTCGCGCTGGTCCTGCACGATCTGGAAGGCCGTCGTCGCTCCAAGCTCGTATTTCTTCTGGTCCGCGCGCAGCGTCGCCTCGGCCAGTTCGCGCGCCTTCACCGCCGCCTCGTAACGCGCCCGCGCCTGTTCCAGTCCGATCACGGCATTCTGGACGTCGACGCGGATCTGGTTGATGTTCTTCTGCAGGATGAGTTCATTCTGCCGGATCTCGAGAAGGCTGGCTGCATAGTCGGACTGCGCCGCGCGGTTCCGCAAGGGAATATTCAGCGAAAATCCGGCTGAATAATTCGGGAAATTCCGGCGCAGGATCTGCTTCCACAGATTGCCGTAGCCGCCGACGAAGATCTCCGGCACGCCCGTCGCTGCGCCGATCGCGGTCAGATCTCCTGTCAATGCGTTGTTGGTCAGCTGCGCAAACGCCTGCAGCGTCGGCCGCAGCGAGCTCCGGATGCCCTCCAGGTTCATCCGGTTGCTTTCCAGGTTCAGGCGGCTCTGCTGGATCTCCGCGCGTTTTTCAAGCGCCACGGCCACCAGTTTTTCGAGGTCGGGCAGCGGTTCGTCCTCGGGCTTCACCATCGTGTCCAGCGGCACGATTCGCACCGCCGCAAGCTCGGGAGACGCCACGCCGGTCCGGCTCAGCGCATTTTTCAGGATGACCTCCTGCTGCATCAGGTTCGTCTGGGCCACCACCAGGTCCTGCCGCGCTGCGTACAGCTGCGACTCGGCGCGCGTCACTTCGATCTCCGCCAGAGTGCCCAGCTCCACCATCCTCCGGTTGTCATTCAGCAGCTTCTGCGCTGTCTCCACCGCCTGCCGGCGCGCCCGCACTTCGTAATGGAAGCTCACCAGGTCCCAGTACAGATTCAGCGCGGCTGACACCGTCTCGATCAGCTGCAGCCGGAACTGCAGGTCGCTGACCTTCAGGTTGTTCCTCTGCACGAGGATGTTGCGCATGTTCACGCTGCGGCCGAACCCCTGCAGCAGGTTCTGCGTGACCTGCAGATCAAGGCTGCCCTGCGTGAACGGGTTCAGGCTGAAAAAGAGGCTGTTCACCTTCAGGCGCTGGCTCGAATATCCAAGCTGTGCGCTGGTTCCCGTGGCCCAGTTCTGCGCATATTGCACCTGGAACACGCGGGCGTCCTGCACGAGCGAAGTCGTTCCGGTCAGCACCGTGTTGCTCTGGGGAATCGTCTGGTGGGAAAAGAAAGCCACGGCCGTCACGGAGGGGTCGAGCGAAGGAATGGGCGGGCCCAGCTGCGTCAGAATGCCTCCGCCGGAGCCGACGCCCGCGCCTGCGGCCGCCACAGTGCCCGTCGCCGTGCTCACTCCCTGCAGGCTGACGCTGCGCGGCCCCGGCGCTACCGGCGCGCCCACGCTGCGCAACACGCCGCCGGCTTCGGCGCGCCTCAGCACCTCGCGCGCCAGCAGCGGGCCGTAGCGCTGCACTTCCACATCGAGGTTATTCTCGATCGCCAGCGCAATGACGTCTTTCGCCGACAGATACAGATTGCCGGCGCGGATCAGCGACTCCAGCCGGGGCGAGTTGGACAACTGAATCGGGGGCGCCGACCGCGCCTGATAAGGCCGGGTCAGCGCGCCCCAGCCGCCTTTCGGCGGCTCCAGCCTTGCAGCCGTCTGCGCAAAGGCAGATGACGGGAGGCCGTGCAGAAACGTGACGAGTGTAACGGCGGCCACCGCCGCCCGGGACGCGGACAATCCTTCCTGCATGCTGTTCCTTAATACGCGGACAAGGCTGAAGTGTTCCTTCCTTCGGATGCGGAAGCCGCCATCCTGGATGGACAGGGTTCCCGTCCATGCCGGGAACCTATTTCATTCTCAAACAGGTTCGCCGTCCTTTGCCGGAGCCGGGCGGATGCCCCCGCAAATGAAAAGGGCGGGGAGCCCGCGGCGCCCCGCCTTTTTCCTGACAACGGATCCAGCGCAATCAGAAGGTGATCCGTCCGGACAACTGCAGGCTGCGGTTGTCGCCGACGGTCGACGTGATCCGTCCCACAGTGGGCGATCCGATCGCCGCATTCGGGAAGCCGAAATACGGCGTATTGAACAGATTGAATGCCTCGAACCGGAAGTTGAATTTCAGTCTCTCCGTGATCGGGAACGTCTTCACCACGCTCATGTCAATGTTGACGACGCCAGGCGAGTACAACACGCCTCGCGCCACGTTGCCGTAATTGTTGGGCGGTGGAGCGGCGAACGCCGTCGCGTCGAACCAGTACCACGGGTCGGGATTGTCCAGGCGCCCGTCCCGCAGGCGGTCCGGCCAGCTTGGCGCGCCGTTGTTCACGCCGTTCTGCAGGCTCACGTTGAAAGGCCTTCCTGTCGTTGCCGTGATGATCCCGCCCAGCTGCCAGCCGCCGAGGATCAAGTCGGTAACACGGTTTTCGATGTTCACCTGCCGGCCCTTGCCGAACGGCAGATCGTACAGGCCGTTGATCACGGCGCGGTGCTTGACGTCGAACCCCGAGGCGCCCCGGTAGCACTTGATGCAGGTGACGGTGAGAGGACCGCCAGTCTGGCCGCCGCCGCTGGCCACGGATCCGCCATAGTCCAGGCTCTTGCCCCACGTATACGCCGCCAGAAGCTGGAAGCCCTGCGCGAAGCGCCGCTCAGCCTTCGTGACGAGCCCGTGGTATGTGCTCATGTTCATCGGCTCGAAAATGGTCACGCTTGGGATGTTCCGCAGCGCCTGGATCGGGCGGCGGTCTTCGACGCTGCCCGCGCCCAGCCGCACTTCGTTGTGGTTGAAGCCGTACAGCAGATTGATGCCGCGGCTGCCGGCATACCCGATCTCGGCCATCCACTCGCGCGTGATCTGCCGCTGGATGTTGAAGGTCCAGGTCTGCGCGTATTGCGTCTGGTTGTTGAACGAGTAGCCGCGGACCACCGGCCGGCGCGTGTTGATCTCCGCGGTCGACTGCGGTTTCAGGGGCACCAGCGGTCCGAACGGCTGCTCGATCCTCGGTACGCCCGAGTAGTCCAGCAGAAAGTCGCTGAGACTGAAGCTTTCGCTGAACAGGTGCGGCGGTCCCTGAGTCATCATGTTGGAGGCCGAAACGGGCTCCGGGAAGTAGCTCAATCCATACCCCGCCCTGAGCACCGTCTTCTGATCCCCGAACACGTCGTACGCCAGACCGAAACGCGGGCCGAAATTGTTCAGGTCCGTATTGCGCAATGTCCGGCTGTAACCACCCTCGTTGGCATACGCAAACATCAGTTTCGGCAGATCAAAGCTGGTCATCCGGTCGTACTTTTCCGTTTCCGGATGGAAGATTTCATACCGCACGCCAATGTTCAGCGTCAGCCGGGAATTCACTTTCCAGTCATCCTGGAAGAACCACGCGTTCTCCCACGCGCGCAGTCCGGGCACGCCGAGCAGGAAACCGCGCTGCCCGCTCTGGATCAGTCCGAGCAGCATCGTGGCAAAACCGGTTCCGCCTGTGCGCGCCACCGGATCCATGGTGAAGCCGCGTCCGAAAGTGAACTGTCCGCGGGTATCGGCGTTGGTAAATGGAGACGCGTCACGGCGCACCACGTGGTAGCCGAACTTCAGCGTGTGGCGGCTGACGGTCCAGTAGACGTTGTAGTCCGTCTGGTAATTCACCTGCTTCGGACGGGCGGGAAGGAAGCTTGGGCCTCCGCTCAGACCCGTAAAGTCGGTGATGTTGATCGTCGGGATTCCGGTCGAATTGTCGGTCAGGTTGATGTTCCGGATGCCGAGCGAGTCCGCCACGGGAATCCCGAAATCGGAGTGCACCGTCGACGGATTGGTCCTCGCCCAGCCGGCGCGGAACTCGCCGACGATCGAGGGCGACCACACCCTGCTCCAGTTGAACGCTCCGCCGTGCGTGCGCAGCCTCGTGTACTGGATGCCGGCCACGAACGGCCCAAGCTTGAACCGCTGCGCCGCTTCCGGCGGAGTGGGCAGGCAGCAGTTTGCCTGTCCCTGGGGAGCGTCGAGGTCATACCACTGCTGCGCATAACGGAAGAAGATGGAGTCCTTCTGGGAGGCTTGCCAGTCGAAACGCAAAGTGTACTGGTTGTCGTTAATCTGCCGCGTTGGAGCGGATTGATAGTTGTTGAAATTCCCGGCCAGGTTCGGCTTCGGATACAGGCTGGCCACGTTGCGTGAAACCTGCCCGATCAGCGAGCCGGGAATCGTGTTGTTGGGAAAGGGATCGCGGAGGAAACCCGACGGGTTGGCCGGATTCACGCGGGTCGTGAAGGGGTTGTAGACCTGGATCAACGCACCGGCGGGCGTGCGGAAATCGCTGAAATCTCCGTTGCGGACCGCATCCGTCGGCACAGTGTTCAGATAGTCGAGTCCGCGGACCTCGCGCTGGCCGGCGTAATCAGCCCAGAAAAAGAGTCTGTTGCGGATGATCGGGCCGCTGGCCGCCGCGCCCATCTGATGGCGCCGGAAGGGGAGCTTCTTCGGCAATGCCTGCGGCGTCTGGAAGTAGTTCCGGGCGTCGAAGACGATGTTGCGGTGGAACCAGAAGGCCGTCGCGTGCCAGTCGTTCGATCCCGAGCGCGTCGAGACGCTCACCACGCCTGCGCCACGGCCGAATTCGGCTGAAAACGAGCCTGTCAGCACCTTGAATTCGCGCACGGACTCGAGTGATGGCTGGACGATCACGGTGTTGAACGTGTATTCGTTGTTGTCGATGCCGTCGATCAGCCAGCCGTTGGCGTTGGCCCGCTGCCCGAGCGGGTTGTAGTTCGACGCGGCGCGGGGGTTGAACGTCGAGGCGCCTGACAGGTTCTCGCCCGCCTGCCCTGGCGTGACGCCCGGAGAAAGATAGACGAGCTGAGCGAAGTTGCGGCCGTTCAGCGGAAGCTCCTGCACGGCGCGCTGCTCGATCACCTGGCCGGTCTCGGCGCTGGCGCTTTGCACCAGCGGAGCGGCTGCCGTCACTTCAATGGTCTCGGTCACGTTTCCCACCGAGAGGCTGAGGTCTACGCGAACCTGTGCGTTGACCGTGACAACGATTTCGCGCTGCTCGGCCCGCTTGAACCCCGGCTGTTCGACTGTGACACGATAGGTGCCCGGAATCAGGAACGGCACGATGTAGGAGCCTGTCTGATCCGTCGTGCGCGTGAATACCGTCCCCTGCCCCTCGTTCGTAACCGTAACCGTGGCGCCCGCGACCACGGCCCCCTGCTGGTCCGTGACCGTTCCGAAGATCGTCCCTGTAGTTACCTGGGCGTTCAGGGTTGCTCCCACGACCCCCAGGACAAGCAACGCGCACAGCCAGGTGCGCGGCGTAAAGTTTCCTTTCATGTCGCTGCCCCTTTCTTTCCGCCGAAAGCGCCTGGATCGATGGGCCCCGAGGCGTGCCGGCCGGGCTAGTATGATATGCAAAGGCTCGCGCGATTGGAAGGGTAGGGTGGGCTTTCTCCTGCTGTCTCTGACGATCCTCGGTGTTGTCAGCGATCCATCCGGCCGTCCCGTCAGCGGAGCGGTCGTCCGTCTGCAGACGCCGCAGGCGGATGTGGCCGTGCAGCGGACAGCTCCGGACGGCTCCTTCCGGTTCTCTCCCGCGGTCCCGGGCGTTTTTCTGCTGCGGGTGGAAAAAGACGGATTCGCCCTGTGGGAGCGTCCCGTCGCCATCGAGCCCGGCAGGGAAACCCGCATCCCGGTCCAACTGGCCCTCGGCGTCCGCACCGAACAGATCACGGTCTCGGCCGAATCCGGCGAGATCCTCGAGCCGCAGCGCACGCCGCAGCGCGTGACGCTGCTGTCGCGCGCGACGATCGAAGCGCAGGCTGACCGCACGCTCAGCGAAGCAGCCACGGGAGAACCCGGCGTTGCAGAACAGCGGACCGCGCCGGCCATGGGCTCGATGTTTGTCCGCGGACTCACGGGAAAGAACGTGAGCGTGTACCGCGACGGAGTCCGCGTCACGACCTCCGCCCAGCGCGGAGGCGTCAGCACGTTTTTCAACCTGCTCGAACCGGCGACCGTGGAAACCGTCGAAATCCTCCGCGGTCCCAACAGCGCGCACTACGGGTCGGATAGCGTCGGCGGCGCCGTGCACGTCCTGAGCCGCGGCGCGCCGCTGTCGCCGGTGCGGTTCTTCACCACCAGCAGCGCCTCTTTCTACGATTCGGCCACGCATGGCTTCGGCCAGCAGTTCACCCCGGCGCTCTCCGGAGCCCGCTTCGCACTGGCCGCGCATCTCGCCGCCCGACGGATCAACACGGCGCGCACCGGCCGCGGTCTCGATTCCCACAGCGCCATCACCCGCTTCCTCGGCCTGCCTTCATCCATCCTCGCCGCCCGCCTTCCGGACACCGCGTTCACGCAATACGGGGGAAGCTTGCACGCGCAGGCGGTCCTGTCACCGAAGCTCCGCCTCGCTGCCCACTACGACCGCAGCCAGCAGGACGGCGCGAAACGCTATGACCAGCTTCTCGGCGGCGACGGGAATCTGATCGCCGATTTGCGCAATCTGATGGCCGATTTCGGCTTCGTCCGGCTGCACGTCCTTTCCCTGCCCCTGTTCGACCGCGCCTGGGCTTCTTTCAGCCTGAACCGTCAGCGCGAAGAACGCGTCAATCAGGGCGGCAACGGGAATCCCGCTGCTTCGATCACGCACCAGTACGAGCGCATGTCGGTCTGGGGCCTGCAATGGGCCGCCGAGCGGCGCGTCGGTTCCCATTCCCTGTCCCTGGGGGGCGAAGGCTACCGCGAGTTGAGCCGCGCGCCGGCGTTCACCTGGAATCCCGTCTCAGGGGCCGTTGCCCTCACCCGGCCGCGCATCCCTTCCGGCGTCCGCTACCTCAACTACGGCCTGTACATTCAGGACTCCTGGGAGCCGGAGCCCCTGACCCGTCTGCGCCTCTCCGGCGCCTTGCGCCTCGGCGGCGCTTCTTACCGCAGCCGTTCATCGGCTTCCCCGCTGGTCGATGGCCGGCCCCTCTGGCCGGATGATTCGCTCGCCGCCAATGCATTGACCGGACGCGCCGGCGCCACTTTCCGCGTTGCTGCGCCAGTGTGGCTCCACATCAACTACGGACGCGCCTTCCGCGCCCCTTCCATCACTGATCTGGGCACGCTCGGTCTTCAGGGCAACGGCAACTACGAGGCCTCCTACTCTTCCATCGCCTCTCTCGGCGGCTTCATCGGCTCTGATGCCTCGGCCGACGCGGTTTCTACGGGCCGGCCCGTGGAACAGCTCCGCCCCGAAGCTAGCGACAGCCTGGACTCGGGAATTACGCTCCGCTCGGACCGTCTGCGTTTCAGCGTCAACTATTTCTGGTCGCGCCTGTCGAACACGATTGTTTCGCAGACGCTGATCCTGCCTCCCGGCGCCGTCGGCCAGCCCCTTGGCGATCAGATCATTTCCGCGCAGCTCCCCAGCGGCGCCGTCTTTGTTCCCTCTGCCACCAATCCGGTTCTCGTGAGGGCCAACTACGGTGGAGCCCGCATGCGCGGCTTCGAACAATGGGTCGAGGGCCGCATCAACCGCTCCTGGCACCTGCGCCAGACCTGGACCTGGGTGCGCGCCGCGGATGCGCTGACCGGCGCCCCGCCCGATATCGAACCCGGCATCCCGGCGCCGCAGGGCCGCCTGTCGCTCCGCTACACTCCGCCACGCTGGCGTGTCTTTGCGGAAGCCTACGCCGATGCTGCTCGGCGCCAGACCCGCCTGTCCTCGCTTGCGCTGGCCGACCGCCGCATTGGCGCATCCCGTTCGCGATCCAACATCGCCAGCTTCTTTACCCGCGGCGCGCGCGTCCGCGGACTCACTGATGGCGCCATCCTGCTCGCCACGGGCGAGACGCTCGCGCAGGTGCAACAGCGCGTTCTCGGCAGCGCCAATTCAGCTCCTCTCTTCACTGCCATTCCCGGGTACGCCGCATTCGGTCTCCGCATTGGGGCGCCTCTGGGCGCGCGCACCGACGTCTCTGCCGATCTGTACAACCTCGGCGACCGCAACTATCGCGGCGTCGGCTGGGGCATCGACGCCCTTGGCCGGGGCGTCACCCTGAAGCTCCGCCACCGCTTCTGAAACAGGCTGGCTCCCGGGCTCAGAGATCCGGATCTCTCCTCCGCCCTGTCCTGAAATTCCAGTGCAATCCGGTCATCCACATATGCCGCAGCGCACCGACGTTGGCCCGCCTCGGTTCGACGAAGTAGCCGAAATCCAACGACAGCCGCGATCCGTTTCCGGCGCGAATTCCGGCGGAATAGCGGGTGGAGCGCCAGCCGTGCGCATCCAGGAAGTTCTCCACCGCCGCATGCGGCGCGATCGCCCGCCTGCCGCTGATCCGCAGGCGCACCCGGTAACGGGTGAAGTCGCTCCCCTGGGCCAGCTCGAAGCGTTCCGCCAGAGCCCTCAGATCCAGCCGGGCCCTCACCGGATTCCACACTGTCCCTTCCGAACCGGCGAACCCTCGGTGCCCTCCGATAAAGTCCTCGGCGGAATTTTCCTGCTGCGTGTAATAGTAGCCGGCGATCAGTTTCCAGCCGCGCCTCACCGTGTATTCCAGAATCGGTCCGCCGCGGATCTGATAAAACCCGAGCCGCCCCGGTTGAGTGCGGATCCGCGTGTGGATCACAAGATCGAGCTTCGGCGACAGGCCGATGCTCCCATCCACGCCATGCTGCGTCTCGGTCTGGGCTGAAGCAGCCCATCCCGACACGGCGAGTATTGTGATCCGCAACCAGTTCCCTCTCATGCGCTCCACGATCTGGCTTCGCTCGCGCGAGGCCCGCTAACAAATCGGGCAGCCGCACCTGCGGCTGCCCTTCAGCCAGTGGACCGGGCGGAGTCGTCGCTCCGCCCTGGAAAACCTTCGAAGCTTACTTGTCCGACAGGGCCGCCACGCCGGGCAGCACAAGTCCGGACAGATACTCCAGCGACGCGCCGCCGCCCGTCGAGATATGGCTGATCCTGTCCGCCACGCCGGCCGACTTCACCGCTTTCTCGCTGTCGCCGCCGCCGACGACGGAGAGAGCGCCGCTCTCCGCCACGGCTTTCGCCACGGCCACAGTGCCCGCGTCGAACGGCTTCTTCTCGAATACGCCCATCGGTCCGTTCCAGATGATCGTCTTCGCTCCGCGGATGACCTCAGCGTAGGCTTCGCGCGTCTTCGGACCGACGTCGAGCCCCATCTTGCCCTCGGGGATTTCCTCGACAACCTCGCAGGGCGCGTTCTCTTCCAGTACCTCCGCCACGACGTGGTCGCAGGGCAGAAGGAGCCGGTCGCCCGCCTTCTCCAGCAGGCCCTTCGCCAGATCCAGCTTGTCGTCTTCCACCAGGCTCTTGCCCACCGGCTTGCCCTGCGACTTGAGGAACGTGTATGCCATCGCGCCGCCAATCAGCAGCCGGTCGGCGAATTTCAGCAGGTTTTCGATCACTTCGATCTTGTCGCTGACCTTCGCGCCGCCCAGAATTCCGATGCACGGCCGCTCGGGATTCGCCGTGCATTTCTCCAGATACTCCAGCTCCTTTTCCATCAGGAGCCCGGCGGCGGCCGGCTTCAGGAATTCGATGATGCCCACGGTCGACGCATGCGCGCGGTGCGCCGTGCCGAAAGCGTCGTTGACATAGACATCCCCGAGCCGCGCGAGCTTCTTCGAAAACTCCGGATCGTTCTTCTCCTCCTCGGCGTGGAACCGCAGGTTCTCCAGCAGCAGAACCTCGCCGGGCTTCGGCAGCATCTTCTCCACTTCCTCGCCGATGCAGTCCGGCGCCATTGCCACGGGCTTGCCGAGCAGTTCGCTCAGCCGCTGCGCCACCGGCTTCAGGCTCATCTCGGGATTCGGCTTCCCTTTCGGCCGCCCCAGATGCGAAGCGAGCACCAGCGCCGCGCCTTTTTCCAGCGCATACTGGATGGTCGGCAGCGCAGCGCGGATCCTCTTGTCAGAAGTAATTTCCTGCCCGCCAGGCGCGAGCGGCACATTGAAGTCGACGCGCATGAACACGCGTTTGCCTTGCAGATCGAGATCGCGAATCGACAGTTTTGGCATAGAATAAGGCCCTCATCCCAGATGGTATCATCCGGAATCGGCCCTCCGGCGGTCACTTCTCTGCTGGCGCGCCTTTCAGTTCGACGCTCAAACCGGCAGCTTTGTAGGCTTCGATCAGCGCTCCCGCGGCCGGGCCGAAGACCGGTGCGTGCACCTGCGTATTCCCTCCCCGTTCCACGCGCTTCCGGTACTCTTCGTAAAGCCGTGCGCACCTGAACACGCCGCCGATCGGCGCAGCCCGTGCATGGTCCTGCGGCGTGAACACCTGCATGCGGGCTGCCATCGTCAGTCCCGCCAGGTGCTGCGCGGCTTCCACCAGAATGTCCGCCGCGACCTCGTCGCCTTCCTCGGCGGCCTGTTCCACCACGCGCGACAGCTCTGCAATGCGCGGGCGCGGATATTCCGGCGTGTAGAAGCGGTGCAGAAGATCGTTGGCGTCGCGCGCTCCCGTGGCTTCCAGCAGCTTCTGCCGCAGCGCAGTCGGCGGCCCCCAGCCTTCTTCCATGCGCAGAGCCGCCCGCAGCGCCTGCCGTGTCAGATCGAAACCGCCGCCTTCGTCTCCGAAGATGAATCCCCATCCGCCCGCACGCGCGAACTTGCCTTCGGCATTCCGTGCAAATGCGATCGAACCAGTGCCAGCGATCGTGATGATACCCGGCTGCCCCGCGTGCGCGCCGGTCAGCGCGATCCAGGCGTCGTGCGTCACGATGCGCTTCTTCAGCCGGAACATCTCCGCGATCAGCGCGTCCTTGTCCGCCGGTCCGCCCGAAAAACCGAAACACCCCGCTTCAAACTCCAGCCCCTCCAGAGCGAGCCCCGCTTCTTCCGCCGCCATCCTGACGCAGCCGCCGATCGCCGTGCGGAACTTCTCGCGCGCCTGATCGCCCGAAACATGGTTGCACGGGCCGCCGCGGCCCTGTCCGATGACCAGGCCGGTTTCGTCTCCAATCAGCGCCGTTGTTGAAGACTGTCCGCCATCCACGCCCACGAAGTATTTCGGCATGCCTCTATTCCAACCGATACAGATGATAGCCGTCCACCGCCCCGATTTCCCGCAACCCCCACGCGTCAGCCAGCGCGGACACGTCCGCCCACGCATAATCGTCCTCGCGCAACAGCAGATGCGTCACGCCGCCGCGCTTCATCTCCTCCACGGCCATGCGGCGCAGGGTGAGCGGCACAGCCGCCCTCCGTCTCAGCGGTTCCCCCGGCAGCGGCGCCCACCCACCTCCTCGCCTCTTGCCCTCCAGCCGCATCTGCACGCCGAACTGATCGTCGCTCATCACCAGCCGTATTTCGTCCACGGACTCCGCGCGCCCGAACTCCGCCTGCAGAAACATTCCCTCACGGATCCGTTCCCACGACCGCCACCGCGTCGCCAGTCTGCCGTCGAAGGCGAGCGGCGCGCCCCACGGATTCGGCCGCGCCTGGACGCGCCATTCAGGCCTCCGCTCCACTTCGCGTCCGCCCGCGAAGACGCGCAGTTCGAAGATGCTCCAGAGGTCTTTCTCCCGGTCGTCTCCCCTCGGCGGCGAGTTTGTCTGCACCACGCGGACACCTTCCAGTTCCTGCTTCGTAATGCGGAACACGGCCTCCACCTTCGGGCGCATCCCGTCAAACAGCGCCACCTGAAGAAGATCCAGCAGCCTCTCGTTGCGCCCGCTCTGGAAACCGACGGCGACTTCCCGCGTCGTGTAGCTGTCCGGAATGCCGTTCAATGCCAGCACGAGCGCGTCCGGCGGCGCCAGCGCTTCGAGCATCCGCGCCGCCTGATAGCCCGACAGCCGCCGCGCCAGCCACGGCGTTTCATCTTCCAGCCGCAACGCCGCCCGCCACGGGATTTCCAGGCTGCGCCATCCGATGTCGCCCAGATATCTGTCCGGCAGATCGGGGATGCCGCCCACGGCATGCGCCGCCGCCAGCAGCGGAAGCACAGGCGCAGGGAGTCCCAGCGCCATCGCGTAACTGACAAACGGCGCGGCGGGCATCAGGAACCGCGCTCCAATGTTCGCGGCATAAGGCGCCGCCAGCACGGCTGCGGCAAGCACCATTTTCCGCCCCAGCTTCCTCCGCAACGCCAGCAGCCCCGCCGGCGCCAGCAGAAACAGAGGCCCCCAGAAGCCTCCCAGCAGCTGCCCGCGCACCGTCAATTCCAGCGGGAGCTGTTTGTACGACTCGATCCCCGGATAGCGCCGCATGAACTCGACGTAGTCCTGCTCGAAGCTCGCATGGACGAATTCATTGGGCCACAGACGGTTCATCAGCGGCGCAGCCGGATTGCCGTAATACAGCCAGTTGCGCAGCGGCCACGGTGCGGCCGCCAGCGCCGCCGCAAGGCATGCGAGCACCGCAGCGCGCCACTGTTTTCTCCACGCGAGCCGCGCGAGCGGATACAGCACCACGACAGCAGCCGTGTACTTCAGCGCGTAAGCGAAGCCGCACATCATTCCCGTCAGCCATGCCGGCGCCTGGCGCTCCACCAGATAGACCACCGCGAACACGATGCACGCCACCGCCGCGTCCGTGTAGGCGCTGCTGCCATCCACAAGCGCGAGCGGCGAGCAGAGGAAGAACAGGCCCGCCGCCGCGCCCGCCGCAGGAACGCCGGAACGCTGCCCGAACCTGAGCATCAGCAGCGGCGCCGCCAGATAGAACGCGCAGTGCACCAGCGCCGCCGCTGAATGGCGCCCGAACGCGAACGCCCACAGAAACAGCATTTCCAGCCCCTGCGACAGCGCCGCATAGAGGTTGGTCGAAATCGGCGCAAAGCCGTGCCCGCGGTAATAGCGCTGCACGATCGCCAGATGATAACTGCTGCCGTCCGGGCTGATCTCGGGCGCCATGGCGGACACGATCGCGATGACCGCATACACGGCGAATGCTGTCCAGAACAGCCACCGCCACAGCCGCGGCAACGGCTCGAGCCTCTCCGCCGCCCGCCGCAGGAACGCCCCGTCCCGCCACGCCGCCGCCAGGATCACCGCGCCCGCAAGGAGAAACGCAGCGTCGTAAACAATGTGCACCGCGCACATTGCTGTGACGAGAAGGCTCAACAGCGGCGCGCCGCAGACAAAAGCGAGCAGGTGTTCCTCTTCGAGCGCCAGAGCGAGCCGCGTCCGCTTCAGCGCCATGCGCCCTGTGGCCCACGCGCAGAGCACGGCGAAGCCAGCTCCGAACAGCACCGACAACGCTTTCGGCATGAGCTTCCCTATAGCGTGAACCCTGCGCTGCTCAGCATGTAGCCGCGCTTCTCGTTGCCCTGGAGCCACTCGGCATCGGCTTCCATCTCGACCGTCACGGCACCGCCGCCGCCGAGCCAATCCTCCGGAACAGGCTGCTTCCAGACCTGATATCCGGAGCGGTCCGCCGGGATCGCTCCCAGCCGTCTGCCGTTGATCCGCACTTCGATCCGCCGCCCGCCAGCGCGCACGAATTCATCCGGCACCACCAGCACGGCTTCGAACTGCACCCCTCGCGTCTCGTCCAGCCGGAAGCGCAGTTCAGCGCGCCTGCCCGCCCAGCGCCAGTCGTCATGAATCACGCTGTCGATTCCGGCTGCGATTTGCGCGCCGGCGGACGGCTCCCACAGCAGCGCGTAGTGGGCGGCTGGCGCAGGCGGCGCTTGCTGTTGCGGGACAGGCATTGGCCCCGGAAGCCTTGCGCAGCCCGCAAGAGCGGCCAGACAGCCGGTGACAAACCAGGGCGCGCTTTTCACGGCACGTTCTTGTCCGGCGCGCGGCAGACCGTTTCCAGCGGGCAGCGCCCGCACTCGGGCTTCCGCGCCTTGCAGATGTCGCGGCCGAAATGAATCACCTGATGCGAAAACAGAATCCAGCGTTCCCGAGGCAGGATGCGCATCAGGTCCTGCTCGATTTTCTCCGGCGTCTTCTCCCGCGTCAGCTCCAGCCGCTGCGCGATTCGCGTCACGTGCGTGTCCACCACGACGCCGCTCGCGATGCCGAAGGCAGTGCCGAGCACGACATTCGCCGTCTTGCGGGCGGCTCCTGGGACGGTGAGCAGCTTCTCCATCTCCCGCGGAACCTCGCCGCCGAAATCGGAGACGATTTTCTGCGCCGCTCCGACGATATTCCTCGCTTTGTTGTTGAAAAATCCTGTCGAACGGACGATCTCCGCCACCTCGCGGACGTCCGCTTCCGCCATCGCTTCCGGCGTCGGATACCTCGCAAACAGAGGCGGCGTCACCATGTTCACGCGTTCATCCGTGCACTGCGCCGAGAGGATGGTCGCCACCAGCAGCTCCCAGGCGTTGCGGTGATGCAGGGCGCAGGTGGCATGCGGATACAGCCGATCCAGGGCATCGAGAATCGCCTGCACGCGGGCCGGGTCTGGCGCCGTTGGCCGCTTCCCTGCGCCGCCCGCTTTCCGGACAGCGGACGCCGTCTTTTTCGGCTTCGGCTGTGGCTTGGCCGCCTTGCGCGGCGCGCGTGCTTTCGCCATGGAAGCCTCGCTTGCGAACTAACATGGTAGCATTGCGCCTTCCGATTGCCGCCGCACTGCTGGCCCTTGCGGCCTTTCTGCCGCTGCTCGGCATCCCGGCGCCTCCGGTCCCGGATACCCCGCCTCTGCTGCCCTGGACGAGCCGTCCGGGCGCCGCAGCGTGGCTGTGGCTCCTTCAGGAAACCGGTCCGCCGCCGTGGCTTCCCGTGGCCGCTGCACTGGGTCTGCACGCTGCCAGCAGCGCGCTTCTCGCCACCTTGCTGCCGCGCCTGTTTCCCTTCCGCGCTTCCGTGCTGGCTGCATTCATCTACGCCGCGCACCCGCTCCATGCCGATACGCTCGCCATCGAGCCGCTCGCTGCCACGCTGCCGGCCATCACGCTGGCGCTGTCTGCGGCTCTCGCATTTCTCCGCAACGACGCCCGCGCTGGCTGGCTGTTCTCCGCCGGGGCGCTGCTCTTCGATCCCGCGGTTGCCGCCGTCCCCGCCGTCGTCCTTCTGCTTGGGGGCGGGCAGGCTGGCGGCAGAAGCCTGCTGTGGCTGACGGGCATGGGCGGGCTTGCCTGGCTGGCCGCCTTCAGGTCTTCCTGGCCGCAACTGGCAGCGGAATGGCCCTCGTTCGGGATCTTCGCCCTTCGGGCCATTTTTCAGGCTCTGTTTCCGCTCGCTCTCACGCCGGGGCCGGATCTGCACGCGGAACCATGGCAGGCGGCACTCGCCGCATTAGCGGTAGGAATCATCGCCTGGATGGCACGGACCGCCGGGCGCCGCCACGCTCTCGGAGCCTGGTTCCTCTCCGGAATCGGACTGCTTGCTTCGGTCTACTGTCTTCCGGCGGGCAGCGGCGAGCGCAGCCTCGCCATGCCGCTGGTTGCCCTTGCCGCGTTCGCCGCCCTGATGCTGGAGCAGGCCGACTGGCGTCTGTCAGCCGTCTATGTGGCCGTGCTTGCGCTGCTCTCGCTCTCCTACGCGCGGCTGTGGCTCGATCCCGTCGCCATCGGCATGGAAGCGGTCCGGCTGGCGCCCGCCCTTGCCGCGCCTACCCTGAAGCTCGCCCCGCACCTGCCGCCGCCGCAGGCGCTGGAGTTGCTGGCCGAGGTACGCCGGAACGGCGATCGGCATGCTGAGCTCGCCGCCGCTTACGGAATCGCCCTGCTCCGCGCGGGGCGCCCGTACGAAGCCCTGTCGGAATTCGATCGCGCGCTGGAACTCGATTCCCGCCACCACCGGGCGCTCGCCGGGCGCGCCGCCGCATGGCTTGCCCTGCAGCAGACAGAATCCGCCCGCGCGGATCTGACCCGTGCGCTGGCTCTCCAGCCATGCTCTCTGGAAACGCGCCTTGCTCTCGCGCGCCTCGGAGAATCCCTTCCTTCAGATCAGCGCTGCGCCTGGACCCGCGCCCAGCGCCGCCTTCTGGCCGCCGCTACTTCGCGTCCATGATCTCCACGCGCGCCCGCACGAACTGCCAGTCCGGGAGTTCATAGACGCGCAAGGGCGTCACCAGCGGCGCCTCCATGTCCTTCACTCCGTAGGCAGGGATGGAGCCGGGCGTCGCCTCCACCACGGCGATCACCGCTTCTCCGGGCTCCGCATTGGCCGCCTCCAGCGTCACCTTCACCCGGAACCCCGTCAGGTCCGCCGGAGCGTGATTCACCAGAACGAACCGTGTCAGCAGCTTCTTGTCCTTGCCTTCCAGCAGCCGCACGCCGGTCACTTCCAGGTACCTGGCGAAGGGGTGAGCGGCGGCCTGCGTCTGAGGGGTCTCAAACGGAGCCGCTTTCTTCGCCGTCCCGGCGCGCCCTGAATCGGACGAGATATACCGGTACAGAAGAAACAGGCCGCCTCCGATGACTGCCAGCGTCAGCACTGCCGCCAGCCAGGCAGGCATCGGCCGCCGGCTCCGGGTCTCGCCGATCACGTACACCTGTTGCTGCGGCGGAGCTGCTGCGGGCGGAACGGCTGCAGGCGGAGTCCAGGCGGGCTGCGGTGGGGCCTGAGGCGCTGCTTCGGCGGGCGGCCATGCCGCCTGCGGAGGAGCCTGCGTCCAGCCACCCGGTCCGGCCTGTTGCGGCGGAACGTAGGGCGGAGGCGCGGAAGGCGTGTGCGGAGCGGGCGGCGGAGCCGCAGGCTGGGCGGCGGACGCCGCCTGCCTCCGCTCGACGCATCGCGGACACTCGGCCTCGGACGGCGGCACTTCAGCGCCGCACACGGGACAGATCCAGGTGAACATCGCTGCTCCCTCTTCAACTATAGGACGCCGCCCGGCGCAAGCCGGACTCACTATGCCAGGCGATACCGCGCCACCGCGGCTTCGTCCAGCTCGACACCGAAGCCCGGCGCCGTGCGCGGCTCGATCCAGCCGTCCCTCACCTTCATCGGTTCCCTCAGCAGCGAGTCGAACATCTTGACGCCCGACGCAGCGGGGAAATACTCAATGAAAATTGCGTTCGGCAGCGCTGCGCACAACTGCGTATGCACGTCCCAGTGATAGTGCGGCGCAACGGGGATGTCGAACGCCGCCGCCATGCAGGCGATCTTCAGCCACTCGCTCACGCCTCCGCAGACGGTCGCGTCCGGCTGCAGGATCGATGCCGCCCTGCGCTCCACCAGCTCCGCAAACGCCCACCGCGTGGCCTCCAGTTCGCCCGTCGCCACCGGGGTCCGGATCTTCTCCGCGATCCGCGCCATCGCCGTCAGGTTGTCGGCGCGCACCGGCTCTTCGATCCAGTACGGGCGGAACTCCTCCAGCCGCTCCATCGCGGCGATCGCCTCCGGCGCGCTCTTCCAGCCGCCGTTGGCGTCGAGCAGAATGTCGAATTCGTCTCCCAGAGCCTTGCGCACCGCGCCCACGCGCCGCGCATCTTCAGCCGCGCTCAACGCGCCCACCTTGAGCTTCACCGCAGTGAAACCCGTCTCCGCCGTGGCTGAAACCTCGCGGACCAGCTCCTCGACGCTCTGCCCCGCGCGGTAGTAGCCGCCCGTGGCATAGCAGCGCATGCGCCGCCGGTGGACGCCCAGCAGCTCCATCACTGGCAGCCCCGCGGCTTTCCCGCGCAGGTCCCACAGCGCGATGTCGATGGCGCTGATGGCCCGCAGCGCCGCTCCCCGCCGGCCGGCCTGGATCGACTGCCGGTACATTTCCGCCCACAAATGTTCCGTGTCCAGCGCGTTCGCGCCCAGGAGAATCGGACGGTAAATCTCGTCGATCAGGGCCAGCATCGCCCGCGTGCCGTCGTAGCCGAGAGCGAAGCCCAGCCCCTCCCGCCCTTCATCGGTCCGGATCTTCACGATCAGGTGATCGCGGTGCGTGATCCGCCGCACTGCGTCCGCCACGGGCTGCGGCAGCGGAATGGAGACGGCCAGCGCTTCGACTTCCCGGATTTTCATCTCGCTACGATGATGGCATGGAGCTGCTCGCCGGTGCGCTGGACTCTTCCGTGGCGCTGCTGGCTGGCGCGTGGAATCCTCCCACGCGCGCGCATGTCGAGCTGGCCCGTTCCGCGCTTGGATGGGCCCGTCGCGCTGTCTTTGTCCTGCCGCGCGCGTTTCCGCACAAGCCATACGAGGGCGCCTCGTTCGCTCAGCGCGCGGAGTGGATCCGCAGTTTGGCATCATTGCACCCGCTGTTCGCCGCCGCCGTCAGCGAAGGCGGACTTTTTCTCGAGATGGCCCGCGAGGCGCGCGCGTTCGGCGCCGCGCGCGTCTTTCACGTCTGCGGCAGCGACGCGGCGGCGCGCATCGTCGGCTGGGACTACGGAGATCTGCCCTCCATCGAAAAACAGCTGGAAGAGTATGAGCTGCTCGTCGCTCCACGCCCGCTGCCCTTCGCTCCGCCTCCGCGCCTCCGCCCGCGCATCCATACGCTGATCGTGCCGGTGCTGCTCGACGGCATCTCCTCCACAGAGGTCCGCCGCCGAATCCGTTCGGGCGAGCCGTGGCGGCATCTTGTGCCCGATGTGATCGCGGACTCCGTGGCGCAGGTCTATCGCTGAGGCCACGCCAGGCCTCTGGTTGTAGACTGTCGCCATGCAGCGACGCACGTTTCTCTGCTCCGCAGGCGCATTCATCCAATCGCCGGACCGCATTCGCGCAGGCGTCATCGGCGCCGGCGGCCGCGGGCGCCTCCTCGCCGCCGAGTTCCGGGAAATCGGGGCCGAGATCCCCGCCGTGTGCGACGTCTACAAGCCGAATCTCGAAGCAGGACTGAAGGCCGCCAGCACGGGCGCGCGCGGCTACACGGATTACCGCCGCCTGCTCGAGGACCCCGGCCTGCACGCCGTCATCGTCGCCACGCCGGACCACTGGCACGCCCGCATGGTCATCGACGCCGTCGTGGCGGGCAAGGATGTCTACGTCGAAAAGCCGCTCACACACACCATTGAAGAGGCCTTCCAGGTGGTCGAAGCCGTGCGCCGTACAAAGCGCATCGTGCAGGTGGGCACGCAGCGCCGCAGCGCTCCGCTGTTCCAGGAAGCGAAGAGCATCATCGATTCCGGCCGTCTGGGCGAGGTGCGGCTGGTCAACTCCTGGTGGCTCAACCACCAGAAGTCGCTCGCACAGCGCCAGCTCGAAGGCGAGCTCGACTGGCAACGGTGGCTCGGGCCGGCGCCGCAGCGCCCCCTCGACCCCATGCGCTTCTTCAACTGGTATTACTACTTCGACTACTCCGGCGGCCTGCTGATCGGGCAGGCGGCCCACATGGTGGACGTCTTCCACTGGTTCATGAAATCGTCTGCGCCCCTGGCTGTCACCTGCTCGGGCGGGCGCGTCAATCTTGAGGGCGCCGAGGTCACCGACACGGCCTCGATCCTGATCGAGTACCCCGAGAACTACTTCGCCGTGTTCACCCTCGGCTACAAGGCCATGCGGTATCACCCGCGGCTGGACCAGCTCGCCCAGTTCCACGGCTCGCGCGCCCGTTTCGACATCGGGCGCGAACACTTCATGCTCTATCCGGAAACCAGCCAGCCCGAACTCACGCCTGAACGGGAGGAGAGCCGGCCGGGCTCCTTCGGCGCCGCTACGCGGGATCACATCCGGAACTTCCTTGATTGCATCCGCACCCGCCGGGAACCGAACGCGCCCGTTGAAGCCGGTCTTTCCGCCGTCATCGTGCTGTCGATGACGCTGGATTCGCTCCGCACCGGGCGGCGTCTGAGATGGAACGCCGCCGCCCGCCGTGTGGAAACATGAAAGAGAGGTTCTCGTTTCAATTCAATGAGCACGGAAAGCATCTCCTCCCGCCGCCTGTTCCTGGCCGCCGCCGGTTCGCTCGCCGCGGCCCGCTCCGCCCAGGCGAAAAAAGTGAAGCCTTCGATCAGCGCCCGCTCCGCCAGCCGCGTGGTGGGCGCGAATGACCGCATCCGCGTCGGCATGATCGGCGTGGGCATCATGGGCACCGGCCACCTGCGCGCCTTCGTCCGGCAGCAGGAAGAGGACAGGGATATCGAAGTTGCCGCCATCTGCGACGTCTATCAGCGCCACCGCGAGCGCGCCAAAGCCATTTCGAAACTCGAGGACAAAGACATCTACATCGAGTATCGCGAGCTGCTGGCGCGCCCCGACATCGATTGCGTGCTCATTGCCACGCCGGATCACTGGCACGCCCAGATGACCATCGATGCCTTCGCCGCCGGCAAGGACGTCTACCTCCAGAAGCCCAGCACGCTGACCGTGGACGAGAGCGCGCAGGTCATGGAAGCCGCCGCGAAATACAACCGCGTGCTCCAGGTCGGCAGCCAGTTTCTCTCCGACGCCCGCTGGCACAAGGTGAAGGAACTGATCGGCGAGGGGGCGATCGGCGAGGTCCTGTGGGGGCAGACCACCTACAGCCGCAACTCCGTCGCCGGCGAGTGGAACTATTACATCGATGAAGAGGCGTCGCCGGAGACGATCGACTGGAAGCGCTGGCTCGGCCCGGCGCCGAAGCGCCCGTTCAGCGCCGAGCGCTTCTTCCGCTGGCGGAAGTATTGGGACTATTCCAACGGCATCGCCAGCGATCTCTACTACCATCGCGTCGGTCCGATGCTCTACGCCATGGGGCCGGCCTATCCGACGCGCGTTTCCGGCGGCGGCGGCATCTATGTGCAGAAGGATCGCGAAGTGCCCGACACGCTGGCGATGATCGCCGAGTATCCCAACTTCATGATCGTCGTGGCCGGCTCGATGGCCAACGGCGCGCCGAACCGGTATCTGCCGCAGGTCATCTACGGCCATTCGGGCACGATCGTCGTGGAGAACGACCGTGTGATCGTCACGCCGGAGATGTTCGTCGCCAGGGCGCTGAACCGTCCCACGGAAGCGCGGACGTTCGAATTCAAGAACGCGCAGCGCGAAATGAACCGCCGCCACACGGACAACTTCTTCGAGTGCATGCGCACGCGCAAGACTCCCGTTCTTGGTCCCGAGTTGGCCCATCAGGTGATGCTGTCGGTGATGCTCGGCTGCGAAAGCTACCGCTCCGGCGAGATGCGCCTGTACGACCCGGCGGCGCGCAAGCTGACCCGCCGCGCCTCCGCCCGCCCCGCCTACGAAGGGGACGGGAAGAACCACCCCCTGGGCCCGAAGAAAGAACCCTCCGTCTGACACGAATCTCGCGCCTCTCGGGGATGGAATCGGTCCAGCCCCTCTGATCCCGTCCCCGGAGCATCTCCAGGCTCCGGATCGCGAGCGGCATGAGCCCCCTCCGCTCCGGCGATCACCCGGGCAAGCCCGCATAGTCCTCGACTGCCGGCAGCGCCAGGCCTGCCGAGAATGCCGCCAGCGCGGTTGGCGGCACAGTCACGAGGACTCTCTCGATGAGCCCGAACTCTCACGATACGAGCCGTCCATTGGCCTGTCGGCTGCGCCCGCTCGATGATCGCCCTCAGAACTGCCAGATGGGACGCAGCGGTCCTCGATCCGACAGTCCGCTTGCGGTATGACTAAGGGGATGCCCATTGACGAGCTGATTGCGCTGATTCTCAATCCTCGGAAGCAGAACTGGGCGAAGAACCACCAGGAAGCTCTTGATCGGCTATTCGGTGGCCACGGCCGATATCCAGACAAGGCCCGAAACACGCTCAAGTTGCGCGCACCCGAGGACATCGAAGTTCCCTACGCAGCGTATATTCACCCGCAGAACCCGGACAGCGGCGCTTACGGTGGCACGTCTCTTGTTTTTTTCCCGCCAACGGACTGGACATCGGGTCCGTGCCTGATCGGATTCGTGGTAGGAACACAGGGGTTGAGTCCGGACGAGGGCATCCTGAGCCGACCAGGCCACGCGCGGAAGGTCCGTGCGATCTGCTCATGGCTCAATCAGCAAGCCGCGGGCTCGGCGTGGGCAAAACAGGATCCTACGCGGGCGGATGTCCGGATACCAGAGACCGTTGTGAACCGTTGGCCGGAGCTCGGCAAGGCTCTCCGGCGCTATGGGGCAGAAGTGTACGGACTGTTCCGCCCGCCGGCTGACAATGTCCAGCTGGCGCGGAACGGCCTGCTGGCATTTCTGGATTTGCTTGTCGAAGAGCGCGGCTATGATCCGCTCAGCTCGTCCTCATCAGAAGCAGGTAGAATCCGTGCCCAATGGTTCGGGTGCATGATGCCAGCGACGAATGAGGAGGATGTGCTTCAGCTTCTGCTGCGGCGGCGGTTTGTGATCCTGCAGGGCCCACCGGGCACTGGCAAGACACATCTGGCAAAGCGGCTGCTCGCAGAGAAGTTCAATCATAGAGGCGAGATTGTTCAATTCCACGCAAATACGACATACGAGAACTTCATCGGTGGCCTGGCTCCAGTGGTGGACGGTTCGGAAGTCGGACTTCGATTCGCCCCAAAGCGTGGGTATCTGCTCAACGCTGTGGCCAGTGCCGGCGACAGGGAGTTTCTGCTCGTCGTGGACGAGATCAACCGGGCTGATCTGGCGAAAGTCCTCGGCGAGGCGATTTTCCTGCTTGAGTCGGAAGATCCCGACCGGGAAGTCAGCCTTGCCCACGACTTCGGATTGCCCATTGGAAACCGGCTCCGATTGCCCCGGAATCTTCACATCCTCGGAACCATGAACACGGCGGACCGGAGCATTGCTCTCGTCGACGTCGCAGTCCGCCGGCGCTTTGCCTTCGTGGACATGTGGCCGTCCTATCAGGTGGTACACGACCACGGCTGCGAGCTTACGAAAACGTATTTCCGCAAGACCCTGTCACTGTTCCTGGAACACGCTTCCGATGATGCGCTGGCACTGGTGCCCGGACATTCCTATTTCCTGGAAAAGGACGAACAGGCAGCCGCCCGGAAACTCCGATTTGAGTTGGTCCCTCTGCTGAATGAGTATCTGGCCCAAGGCTTTGTCGCGGGATTCGCAGAAAATGTACGCGCACTGATTCAGGAGATTGAGGCAATGGGATGAAATCGCCAAAACCCAGCCAGCAGCTCAAGAAGGCCGTGCCGAGCCCCCTGGAGAAGGCGTCTCCAGTTCAGAACTGCTGTCTGGAACTGGAAGATCATTCGCGACAGCGGATCATTGCCGACAGACTGTTTCCCGTGAAAGACCGCAGGATGGCGGGAGCGACTCACGCGAGGCTGGCCGAGCAACTCCTCGTACAGAACCGGCAGTTGTTTGACCAGCTGAATCTGGAGGTCGCTTCAATCTACGACGGATCACAGGTGGCTCTTCAGATTCAGTCTGCCTCGACGATCGGTGCTGTCCCGCTTGTCTCTCCTCTCACTGGGAAACCCGACTTCGGGGTTGTCGTCCAGCCCCGTTTCCCCTGGAAAGGCCTGGGTCCCATGCTTGGCCAAATGGGCTGGAGAGTCGTTCCAAGGCCACTGCGCCTGCCGTTGCTTCGAAGGTCGGAGCGCCGTGTCCCACCGTGGGTGATCTCTCTGATGGTGTTGGAGCGGTTGGAAACACTCCTCAGGCAATTGCAGCGGCGATTTGATTTCAAAGAAGATGTGCTGCCTGCCCCCAAAGGCACCATCCGTTGGAACGACTACGTGAACCGCCACCTTGCCGCAGGGAGAGCAGATCGGGTTCCCTGCCGCTATCCAGACCTGAGAGACGACAGCCACCTGAAAGGCATGATTCGCTGGACAGCAGAAATTCAGGCTCGAAGTCTGTCTACCCAGGTCGAACACGGTGGATTTGTGCATCAGTTGCTCGAGCGGGCACAGGGATTAATCGAGAAAGTCAGGGATGTGGCCCCTGTTCGCCCAGCGCCCACATTGACCGAGAGGTTCGCGCGGCTCCCTCTTCGAAGCGAGATTCTCATGGAAGGGCTTGAAGCGATCGAGTGGACAGCCGAAGAGCGCGGACTGGCAGGGGTGTGTGATCTGGAGGGGATTCCGTGGGTGATGGATATGGATCAATTCTTTGAAGCCTGGGTCGAGTGTGTGCTGGAGAAGGTCAGCCGAAACGTTGGCGGTGCCCTCCAGCGCGGCCGGCTTCGCCAGACACAGGTGCCTCTCCGTTGGGAGTACCCGCGTGTGGGTACGCAATTGAGCCTGATCCCGGATTTTGTCCTCGAAGCCCACGATGTCACGCTGATTGCGGACGCCAAATACAAGCGGCACTTCGAAGAAATCTCATCTCACACATATCGTGATGTCGCGGACGAAATTCGCGAGACGCATCGCGAAGATATTCTTCAGGTTCTGGCCTACTCGTCGCTTTATGGTGGTAGGAGCCGGCTGGCGTTGCTTGTGTACCCCTGCAGGAAGGAGACTTGGGATTCCCTCAAAAGGCGAAATCTGGCGATCCTGCGGGCGGACGTTGCTTCGGCTGGGGCAGCCTCTCAGTTATGGCTGTGTTCAATTCCGATGGAGGCGCGGGTTGAGGAAGCGGCTGAGCCCGTCATCGATGCGATTCGAAAGTTCCGGCGGCAGGCTGCGTAGGATGGAAGTAGATGCCTCGGAACCGTGTGGAATGGAAGGTCGGCAGCGAAGTCTGGCGGCTCGGGGACAGAACGCTCATTTGCGGCGTGGTGGAAGCCTGGGCCCCGCCCGAGCGCGGCGTGCGCACATACGAAGAGCCGGACCGCGCGTTCGTGCGCGCCAATGAGCTCGTCGATGCGGGCGCGGACTTCATCGAGATCGCCGTGGAGCGCTACGCCGCCGGCGTGCCGCTGCTCAGCGAAGCCGACGAGATCCGCCGGCTCGTGCCGATCCTCAAAAGGCTCCGCGGCAAGCTGCCCGTGCCGCTGGCCGTGCAGACGTGGAAGCCCGCCGTCGCCGAAAAGGCCATCGAGTACGGAGCCCTGATCATCCGCGACCCGTCGGGGCTCACGCTGGATCAGGACCTCGGCCGCGTCGTGTTGAAACACGACGCAGCGTTCGTGTTGCAGCATATGCGCGAGACTCCCGACAAGTGGACGAAGCTTGGCGCGTGGAAAAACCCCGTGACGCTCGTGCTGGCGGAACTGACGGCCGCCCTCAACCGCGCCAACCGGCTGGGCGTCGAGCGCGCGCGCCTGGCCGCCGACCCGGGCTTCGGGATGGGCAAGCGCAAAGAAACCAACACGGAGCTGCTGGCCGCGCTGGAAGAGTTCCAGCGGCTGCGCATCCCCGTCGTGGTCAGTCCCGACGGGCAGCCGTTCGACGCGGACACGCGAGTGGAGCCATCCGCCATGACCGCCTCCGCCGTGGCCGCCCTCTGCCTGGCGCGCGGGGCGCACATTCTCCGCACGGCGGATCCCGCGGGACTGCGTCCGGCTGCGCTCATCACGGACGGCTTCCTGCTCGCCGCCGCGGCCAGGAGCTGAGACGGCGCACAGGCTCAAACCATCGTGAGCCCGCCGCCGGCCTGGATGTTCTGGCCCGTGATCCAGCCCGCGTCCTCCGAGCACAGCCAGGCCACGACGGCGGCGATCTCTTCCGGCCTGCCGGCCCGGCCGAGCGGCGTGAGCTTCGGCGCAAGTTCGGCCAGATGCGGGAGCGAGGCGAACATGTCCGTCTCCGTGAACCCCGGCGAGACGGTGTTCACGGTGATGCGGCGCGGCGCCAGCTCGCGGGCCAGGGCTCGGGTGAACTGCTCGACGGCCGCCTTGCTCGCGCAGTACACGGAGCCGCCCGCCGTTCCGCCCACGGTGGCGCCTGTCGAAATGTTCACGATCCGGCCGCCGTCGCGCAGCCGCCGCGCCGCCTCTCGGCAGCAGTAAAAAGCGCCGCGCGTGTTCACGGCGAAGACGCGCTCGAATTCTTCATCGGAGAATTCCGCCAGGGGCTTCATGACGGCCACGGCGGCGTTGTTCACCACGATGTCCAGGCCCCCGGACGCCGCCTCGGCTCGGTCGAACATTTCCAGGACTTCCTGTTTTTGCGAGACGTCCGCGCGGACGGCCAGCCCGCCGATGCGCGCGGCCAGCTCTTCCGCCGCGGCCGCGGAGCCTGCGTAATTCACCACAACGCGCGCGCCCTCCGCGGCCAGCCGCTCCGCGATGGCGCGGCCGATGCCGCGGGAGGCGCCCGTCACAATGGCCGTCTTTCCGTTCAGGGAACCCATGAGCCCAGCATAGCGGGGAGGCTCAGGGCTCGAGAGAAAGCCGGATGATCGTCAGCGAGTGCTTCGGGAAGCGGTAAGCGAAGCCGTTGCGCTCGAGCTTCAGGGTTTCGCGCCACGTGCGGGGACGCACGCGCCTGTCGTCCCCGAAGGTGTGCGTGGCCTTCAGGTCTTCGTGATACATCTGCCAGAACTCGGCCGCAGGCGCCAGCCGCCCTTCGACGTTCTCGATGCGCGCCGAGATGTCCTGCGAGGCGCTGCGGTTGAGCACGTTCACGTACAGCGCGCGCTCCTTCTGGTTCCAGGTGACGCTGGCATCCAGATAACCCAGTTCGCCGCGGTTGCCGGCCTTGTACTTCGGCGATTCGACCAGCGCGTCCAGCGCGATGTTGCCCTTCTGCTTCGCATATTCGGCGATGGGGAAGTAGATGGGCTGCAGGAAGAGCCCCTCCCTGTTGGTGAAGATCGGCGCAATGACGTTGACCAGCTGCGCCAGGTTGGCCATTTTCACGATGTGCGCGTGGCGGAAAAAGGAATTGAAGAACACGCCCATCGCAAGCGCGTCCTCGAAGTTGTATTTCTCCTCGAGCCGCGTCGATCCGGTCTCGAACTCGGACTGGCCCATGGTGCGGTACCAGACATTCCACTCGTCGAATGCGATGTAGATGGGGCGGCGGATGCGGCGGCCGGCGAGCGCGGCGCGGATCAGACCCTCGGTGATCTCAATGCGCTGATCGATATCGGCCGAGGCGGCCAGAAAGCTTTCCAGGTTGTTTTCGCGGTTGCCGATGTAGGTGTGCAGGCTGATGTAGTCGATCTCGCCGCGGAGACGCTCGAGCACGACGCGGTTCCAGGCGATCCAGTCCGCTCCAGGGCCGAAATTGGACGAGCCGGCGGCGATCAGCTTGATCGACTCGTCGGCGCGCCGCATGGCCTTGGCAGCCTCCAGGGCGAACTTGGCGTAATCCTCGGCGTTCTTGTGGCCCAGCTGCCAGGGGCCGTCGATTTCGTTGCCGAGGCTCCAGTATTTGACGTTGTACGGCTTGTCGCGGCCGTTCTTGCGGCGCAGATCGGCCCAGTAGGTGTTGCGCGACTCGTTGGTGTACTCGACCCACTCGCGGGCTTCGTTGATCGTGCCAAGGCCGGCGTTGATGCAGATGTACGGCTCGGCGCCGATCCTCTCGCAGTATTGGAGAAATTCATCGGTTCCGAACCGGTTGGAGTCGATGTCGCCCCAGGCATGATCCGGGCGGGCCGGGCGCTGGTCTTTGGGTCCGATGCCGTCTTTCCAGTTGTAGCCGGAGGCGAAGTTGCCTCCTGGCCAGCGGAGGATGGTGACGCCGAGATTGCGCGTGGCCTCCATGACGTCCTTGCGGTAGCCTTTGTCGTCGGCCAGCGGGCTGCCTTCGTCGTAGATGCCGCCATAGATGCAGCGGCCGAGGTGCTCGGCGAAGTTGCCGAAGATGTGCGGGTGGATCTCGCCGATGCGGCGGTCCGTGTCGATCTTGATGCGGGCCTGAGGCGTCTGGGCAAGCAGGCCGGAGGCGGCGAGCACGAGGATCGTAAGCGATTTCATGCGGGAATTCTATCGCGGTCCGCGCCCGCCTGGATCGCCGGTCTCGGACTTTTACCCGAGTCCGGGCTAATCTTCCGGGCTTTCCCGGCCGAAAGAGAGAATAGCCGTGGCTGAACGTCGCGAAAGCCGGTGCCCCTATTGCCAGGAGGTTTTTCCTGAGGACGTTCTGCGTCTCCACGGGGGCTACTGCTGCCCGGAGCATGCGGAGGCGCACGGCGAGGAGGCCTCAGGCGCCTCCGGCAGAAGGCGCGAAGAGGGGACGTGCCTCTGGTGCGGCGCAGCCCTGCCGCTGCTGTCCCGTCTGAAGGGAGACCGCTTCTGCTCGGCGGAGCACGAGCAGCAACATTACCGGAAGCAGGCCGAGAGCATTCTCGAGCGCGTCAGGCGATACCAGCGGCGGGGCGGCGGATCCCGCCTGAGATCGGAGACGGCAAAAGTCACAATCCGGCCGCCTCAGTCCCGCGACGGCAGGGGTGACGTGCGGGACGAATGGCCTCTTCCGCATCCGGAGCTCCAATGGCGGAACCTCAGGCCGGCGCCCCCGCCCGTGGGCCCGGATCTCGGCCTGAAGTCCGGTGGCAGTATCGCCCGGATCGGGAAACTCACGGCCTACACGTTCTGGCGGGAAGGGCAGAGCGGTTCCCGAAGACCCCCGTCTGCCGGATGGAGACATACGGGAGAGCCGCAGCACAGGCTCCCGCTGGTGACCGTCCATCGCGGTTGCGGACTGCCGCGCCCCAACCCCCTGGCCTCCGTCAGCATCCGGGGCTATCATGCGAGTCACGGAATGGACGCGATGGCGGCGCCTCAGCGCAGCTCCTCCTGGCCTGCATGGCAGGCAGGGCAGCGGGAGAGCGTTTCCGTGCCTTCCTCCGGACTTCGCGGGAATCCGGCTGGCTTCCGCCCTCTGCGCCAATGGCTCTCCATTCCGCATCGAAGACTGAGCCCGGCAGCGCCTCCGGCGGCGCTCGAGACCTGGATGGAAACCATGCCGGCATCGGCGTGGCAGGTGTCCGCAGGGACGGGAGCCATCTGGCGATCAAGCCGGTTGCCACTGCGCGAAGCCCCTCCGGAAATGAAGCGCCCCGGTCGGTTCGCATCGCCCGGATCGCTCCCTGACGAAACCGGCTGGCGCACTGCGGAGAGCGCCGTGGAAGCTGGCAGACAGGGCGTTTGGCCGCGGTCGCCCGGTGCCCCGGGCGCCACCCGTTGGCTCTCGCGGTGGCCGCGCCGCACACGGGATGCACTTCTGATCGGGATAGACCGTTCGGCCCCGGCTTGCGGGGCAACGCCCGGTTCTGGTTGCCGCGGGTGGGCCGGGACCGGCTGTGAGGACACCATGAAGACGTCCCCCAACGCGCCAACAGCGCCGGCCGCGTCTCCCACGCTGTTCGCACGATCCCGGACGGTGGTGCTGCGGCGGCCGGATCGAATCCGCTCCTCTTCGTCCGTGCCGGATTCCGCGCCGCTGGCTCGTCCGTCGTGGTCGGCAGCGCCCGCGAGGCCGGAGGTGTGGTGCAGCCAGGAGGATCAGCAGGGTCGAGCCGCCCTTCGAGTCTCATTCAGCACAGTTCTTCCCGCCGCGGGCCGCCTGCTGAGGATGCCGCTTCTGCCGGAGCCTTCACCGGCGCCTGCCGCCGCTGGGAGAAGGGCGCCCGTCCAGGAAGCTTACTCTCAGCCAGAGGCGGCGGTCATCCTTGCAGCGCCGGCGCATCGGTTCTCGGCGCCCGCCTGCGCGCCGCAGGGTCTGGCCCTGAAACGGCAGGGGCCGCTGTTGGCCGTAGTCCACGGGCGGGCCCGAGATCGGGCCTGGGATCTGCCCGTGCGGCCGGCTGAAGAATGGTCGTCTGCCGCCGCCGCTCTCTGTCTCCCCGCGCCCCCGCAGAATCTCTCCCTGGTCCAGAAGGACTGGTTCTGGCCGGGCGCCGCTCTGGCTCCAGAAGCTCCGGGCCGCATCCCGCCCCCCTCTTTCAGAACGGGCGAGCCGGTCTATGTCTGGATTCCGGAGCTCGCCATGCCGTCAGGTCGCGCCGGGCATCGAGCGCCGTGCGGGCTGAAGCGGAAAACGTGGCTGACCGCTGAGCAGAAGCGCGGACGAACGGATTCCGGTCTCGCGGCGGCTTCCGCGGTGCCGCAGGCCGGATGGGCTGGCATTGTCGCCGCGCCAGAATTTACGGAGCGGACCGCGCCGGTTCTTTCGCGCGGGTGGAAGCCCCGGTCCGCTGCGGGACTGTGGACGGTGCCGGGCCGATTCCTGTCCCCTGCCATCGGGCTCAATCCAGCCCTCTGGCGCAGCCGGGAGACCGGCCAGCTGCGGATTGCGGTCGAGAGGGGAGCCATGCGGCCGGTGGCTTCCGGCCTTCGCCGGAGGCTCCTGATTGGAGACAGGCCGGCTCACGAGATTGCGGCGGACTGGAGCAGCCTGATTGTCCGCCATCCGTTGCGGTTGAAGCTGCCGCATCTTGTGTGCCGTTTCCCGCAGCCGGAGTGGACTGCCGGGATCGGAAAAGGCGGCGGAGGGATGCCGTTCTTCCATTCGCCGGGGGGATCGTGAAATGGTTCGCAGATCGGATTTCGGAGAATTGGTCATGCCAGAGTGGAACACGGAAATGCAAGCGGAGCGGACTGCGGGCGCGGAGCCGGCGGAGATTCCCGTCGAATTGGGCCGCGCGGGTGCGCTTCATCTTCTGGGGAAAAAGGAGGAGGCGGTCGCCGAGCTCAGCCGCCTGCTCGAGCGGCGGCCCGATTATGCGCCGGCATACCGGGTGCGCGCCATGCTGTACATGGAAATCGGCGACGCCTCCCGTGCGCTGGACGACCTCGAAAAGTACCACGGCATGGGGTTCGGCGACGCCCGCTCCAGGCTCGTGCGGGCCGAGTGCATGTTGAAGGCCGGGCGGTGGGAGGAAGCGGCCGAGCAGTTCCAGGCCCTGCTGGATGCCGATCCCGCCTGCGACGAAGCTCTGCTGGGGCTCGGACTGGCCCGCCTGCGGCTGCATCACCTCGAGGAAGCCCTGGCGCTGCTGACGCGTTACCTCGACCGGCACCCCGAAGACGCGACGGCGATGTTCGGACAGGCGGTGGCCCTGCAGCTGACCGGCGACTTCGAGCACGCCATCCCGATCTACGAGCGGCTCGCCTCCAACCCGGAGTATGGGCGGGACAGCCTCGTGAATCTCTGCGCGATGTACCGGCAGCAGAAGAATGGAGACGGCCTCCTGTCCTGCAGCAGCCGGCTGCTGGAAGTGGATCCCGAATCGGCCGCCGCGCGCGAGGCCGCAGCCTATGCGGCTTTCCTCAAGGAGGATTATGCGCAGGCGGCGGAGCACCTGCAGGCGCTGGCTGACAGGGGCGGGCTGGCGGCGGACGCCTGGATGAATCTCGGCCTCTGCCGGCGCAGGGAGGGCAAACTCGAACAGGCTGTCGAGGCGTATCAGCGGGCGCTCGCCCTCCAGCCGGATCAGGCCGAAGTGCACCTGCGCATCGCGGAGATTCTCCACGAGCTCGGGCGGGACGAAGAAGCGCTGGATGCCTGCCGCACCGGCATCGAGGCTTGCCCCGAAGCGGCGGACCTGTACTTCTTTGCCGTCAGCCTGCACGAGAAAGCGGGACGCCGCGAGGACGCGGAGGCGCTGCTTGAAGTTCTGGCCTTGCGGCAGCCGGGCAACGCCGACATCTGGTTCCGCCTTGGCAATATGAAGTTCGACCGGCACGCGTTCGGCGAAGCCATCGACGCCTACCGCGCCGCCCTGGCCGCTCAGCCGGGCTGGGCGGAGGCATGGCTCAACCTTGGCCTGGCCTGCTATGAAAGCGGCCGGTATGATGAAGCGGAGGCCGCCTTCCAGCGGGCGCTGGCTGCGAAGCCCGGTTGGGAAGCGGCGCTGCGGGCGGCTGCCGTCAACGCGCTGCGGCAGAATCAGCTGGATTCGGCCCTGCAGTACCACAAGCAGCTGATCGACTCCGGCCACAGCGATCCCGAGATCCTCTACAACACGGCCATGCTGCATGAACAGCTCGGGCAGAAAGAGGAAGCCGAGCTTCTGTACCGTCAGGCGCTCGAGTGGAAGCCCGATTTCGCAGAGGCGCTGGTCGGCCTGGGCTATGTCCTCGAAAGCACCGGCAGGGCGGAAGAGGCCCGTCAGTGCTGGGCGAAGGCCATGGAAGTCAAGCCCGAGCTGGCCCAGGATTATTTCGGACTGAAGTGAAAACAGGCGCTCAGCCGGACGCGCGGACGTTCGATCATCGCGGCAGAACGCCAGCCCGGGGCTGAGGCGCGCGTTCCACGGCAGACATCGGCGCCGGACGGCTCAGAATTGACCGGGTCCCTGGCGCTTCCAGGGCAGGGCATCGAATCCTCCCGACAGACGGGCCGCCGTGTTGCGGCGGAATCACCGCGGGACCGGATCGTGCGTCGGATCGCAGCGCCTGTCTTGACCTCCCCCGGCTGCCCGGACTGTCGCTCCCGGGGCGGAAGACTTGGAGCGCCTGCCCGCGCTGTACGTTCCCGCCATCCGTCAGAGTGCTCAGGATCGGCTTCTCTGGGGGAACCGGCCACCGCTCGCAGTCTCCAGGACGGGCGTCCGGCGGGGACGATCTCAGGACGCCGCGAGCCTGCGTCCTGGTCCTAACGCCCGAGGTCGAAATTGTCGCCCAGATACACGCGCCGGACGTCGGGGTCGAGCGCCAGCGCCTGCGGAGTTCCCGCCCGGAAGATGCGGCCCTGATTGATGATGTAAGCGCGGTCCGTCACCGCCAGCGTCTCGCGCACGTTGTGGTCGGTGATCAGGATGCCGATGCCGCGGTCCCGCAGCTGGGAAATGATCTTCTGCAGCTCGAGCACCTGGATCGGATCAATGCCCGAAAACGGCTCGTCGAGCAGGAGAAACCGCGGATCGATCGCGAGCGCCCGCGCGATCTCGACGCGCCGCCGCTCGCCTCCCGACAGTGCGTAGCCCTTGTTCTTGCGCACGGCCTCGAGACCCATCTGCTCGATCAGTTCTTCCAGCCGCAGCCGGCGGTCGGCCGGGCGCAGCGGCAGAGTTTCGAGGATCGCCATCAGGTTGTCTTCGACGCTGAGGCGGCGGAAGACCGAAGGCTCTTGCGGAAGATAACTGATGCCGGCGCGGGCGCGTTCATACATGGCCAGATCGGTGATCTCGCGGTCGTCGAGGAAAATGCGGCCGCCATCGGGCGTCACCATGCCCACGATCATGTAGAACGTGGTCGTCTTGCCGGCGCCGTTCGGCCCGAGCAGGCCCACCACTTCTCCGGTGGCCACGCTGACGCTGATGTTGTCCACCACGCGCCGTTTGCGGTAGGTCTTGCTGACTTCTTCGGTCCGCAGAACCCGCCGGCCGTTTTCGGAAACTCCGGTCACCGTCTTCCATTATCCGGCGGCGCCGCCATGGCTGGCAGCCCGCCGGATCCGCCTTCAGCTGCCTTTCTGCTTGATCCGGCTCACCGCCGGGCCGGCGCCTTCGTTGTCCACGATCATCCGGTCCTGCCGGCCGAACCAGGTAATCACCGCGCCGCGCGTGACGCCCTTATCAGCGTCCTCGACACTCGGACTTCCACCGCTCAGCACAATCCGTTCTTCCTCGAGGAAATAGTCTGCGTGCTCGCCCCGCCCCGTGCGCCGCCGTCCGCGGGCGTCCGACCGGATGACGACGCCGCCCATCGCCTCCAGACGGTCCAGCCTTGTCTCTTTCTTGCCCCCCGTGGTCTCTTCTTCGAAGTAGCCCGCAAGCTCGCGCGACTCGACCACCAGGGAAGGCCGGTCCAGCCGCGCGCCCCCGGTGAACAGGGCGCGCCGGGCCTTGCCGTCGTACACCATGGCCGGCGCGCGGACCACCGAGACGCGCTGCGCTGCTGCGCCCCTGGCGCCGTCGCGGGCGTCCGGGATCTCCGCCACGACGTTCCTTTCCGCCTCCAGCCGCTCCTCCTTGCGGAAGATCCGCACGCGCTGCGCCCGCAGCCGCATCTCGCCCTGCCACAGCACCGCGTTGCCCTCGAACAGAATCCGGTTGTTCGAATCCTCCACGCGCATCCGCTCGGCCGTGGCGCGCAGGGGCTCTCCCTTCTCGATCAGGCCCCCGCTTCCCTGCGACTGCATCACCGTGCTCACGCCCCCCTCGGCCGTCATGACGTCCTGCTTCTGGTCGATCAGAATCTCCGGCGCCGCCGTCACGCCGCCCTCGTCCCAGACCCGTGCCGATCCGCGCAGCTCGATCCGCTCGGTGCTGCCCTCGAATCGCGCGCGTTCAGCCTGCGCTTTCCGGGCGCCTTCTTCGTACGAAAAGGCGCCCCACTGCTCCAGCTGGTCGAGTTGCCCCGATGCCGGATCGAACTTCGCCAGCAGCTCGCTGCTCTGCGTTCGCGTCTCCACCGGCTTGCCGTCCCGGCCGCGTTTGACGGTCCGGGTCCCGGCCTTCACGGCGCGGAACGACTCGAGAGCATTGTTCGGAGCATAGTCCAGAGTGAGCGGATCGCCTTTCACTTCCCGGTACGGATCCTCGGGTCTCGCGGGCCGGAACTCCACGCGGCCGGGACCGTCCGTCGACACGCGCTCCATCTCCTCGCCGCCGCGCCGCATGGCCATGTGGATCGTCTCGCCCTCGAGAATGCGCACCGGCTGTGGCGGCTGGCCTTTGCGCTGCGACGGGCGGTTCTCGACGCGGCCCCGCCCCATGGCGAGCGCGTGATGCAGCTCCGCGCCCGACGGGCCCGCGAGAAAATCCAGATACAGCCGCTCGGCCGTCACGACATTCACGCCTGCGGCCGCCGTCGAAATCAGCTTCGCCTGCTGCGTCGCCTCGATCCGGCGCACTTCCATCTTCTCGCCAAAGTGAACCACCAGTCCGCCGGCTTCGTAGTCGAGCCGCCGCCCCGGCATCCGGTCCGTTCCCGCCGCCCCGGTCGTCTCGACCCGGTCGATCTCGCCCTGGTCATTCAGCTTTACGTAGGCGTCCTGCCCGCGGAGCTCGAAGCCGCCCCGCACCAGCCGGGAAGGCGCCGTCAGCATGACCTCCGAGGCCAGCTCGCGGTACAGCACCCGGCTGGCCCAGACCTGCAGCGGAGGTTTCCCCGGCGAACCCGTCCACTCGAGTTCCGCCTGCGATTCCATGACGATTTCCCGCGCGCCGGGGTCGTACAGGGCGCCCACGCAGCGGCCGCGGGCGGCGCCGAATTCGAACTCGGCTTCCTTCTCCGTCCACGCCCGGTTGGACTCCACCTCCAGGCGCACGCCCGACGTGCGGATCCGCATGATCCGCCCCGGCGGCTCCGCCGCGTCCCGCGTCAGACCCAGCGTGATCTCGACGGCGCCTTCCGCCGTCAGCAGCCCCTCTTTCTGGCTGAATGTCCCCCGCGGACTGCGCACCAGATCGTAACGCCCGCCCTCCGCCTGGCGGATCTCCATCTCCAGCCCCTCCAGGTGAATGAGGGGAGGCTCTTTGGACTGCTCGAAACGCGAGGCGCGGATGAAGATGCGCGACTGCGCCCCCGACTTGATCTCATACTCCCACTGCGCCGCTACCGCCGAGGTGTTTTCGGGCAGCGGCGCCGGCGCCGGCTGCTGGGAGATTCTCCGCGATTCGCGCTCCCGCCAGTAGACCCAGCCGACTCCTGCCGCGACCACGGCCATGGCCAGCAGCAGCATCCAGCGGACGCGCCGCAGCATAGTGCCAGCATACCACCCGCGCCGCAAGGGGGCGGGATCGACGGGGAAAGGCCGCGCCCTGGCATTGAGTGTTCTGTGCTAAGATTTTCTCTCATCGATGCGTATGTCAAGGCCGAAATCCGCGATCCGGCATGAATGTCAAGCACAATAAATATACAATTTATCAATCATTTACGGAGGCATCTTGTCACTCCTCGCCGGAGTGTGCTAATAATGGAAAGCGGTGCGAGGAACCGCGCAGGTTCCAGATCGATTTCCACGCGCCGAAGCGAGAATCGACAGTTCAATCGTGGAGGTGAAGCAAAGCGATGCAGATTCGTCCGCTGTATGACAGGCTCGTCGTGCGCCGGATCGAGCCGCAGGAAACCGTGCAGAACGGCATCATCATCCCGGATACGGCGAAGGAGAAGCCCCAGGAAGGCGAGGTCGTGGCGGCTGGCCGCGGCAAGAGGCTGGAAGACGGCACGGTGGTGCCCCTCGATGTGAAGGTGGGCGACCGGATCCTGTTCGGGAAGTACTCCGGCAGCGACATCAAGATCGATGGCGAGGAGTTCCTCATCCTGCGCGAGGACGAAGTCCTCGGTGTTCTGGAGAAGTAAGGTTCTGATCGAGATTCGAGACGAGGAGAGAACAGACTATGGCAGCCAAGCAGATTGTTTACAGCGAGAGCTCGCGCCAGGCGATCCTGCGCGGCGTGAACCAGCTTGCTGATGCGGTGAAGGTCACGCTGGGCCCCAAGGGCCGCAATGTCGTCATCGAGAAGAAGTTCGGCGGGCCGACGATCACCAAGGACGGCGTCACTGTCGCCAAGGAGATCGAGCTGAAGGATCCGCTCGAGAACATGGGCGCGCAGATGGTGCGCGAGGTCGCCTCGAAGACCTCTGACGTGGCGGGCGACGGCACGACGACGGCCACCATCCTGGCCCAGGCCATCTACCGCGAGGGCGTGAAGTCGGTCGCCGCCGGCGCCAACCCGATGGCCCTGAAGCGCGGCATCGAGCGCGCTGTCGAGGCGGTCGTCGAGGAGATCAAGAAGATGTCGAAGCCGATCAGCGGCGAGATGATCGCCCAGGTCGGCACCATTTCCGCCAACGGCGACACCGAGATCGGCAACAAGATCTCCGAGGCCATGCAGAAGGTCGGCAAGGACGGCGTGATCACGGTGGAAGAGTCCAAGACGATGCACACCGAGCTGATCACCGTCGACGGCATGCAGTTCGACCGCGGCTACCTCTCGCCCTACTTCATCACCGACCCGGACCGGATGGAGGCGGTGCTCGAGGAGCCCTACATCCTGATCCACGAGAAGAAGATCAGCAACATGAAGGACCTGCTGCCGCTGCTCGAGCAGATCGCGCGCTCGGGCCGTCCGCTGCTGGTCATCGCTGAGGAAGTGGAAGGCGAGGCGCTCGCCACCCTGGTCGTGAACAAGCTGCGCGGCACCCTCAGCGTCTGCGCCGTCAAGGCCCCCGGCTTCGGCGACCGCCGCAAGGCCATGCTCGAGGACATCGCCATCCTCACCGGCGGCAAGGCCATCATGGAAGAGACCGGCATCAAGCTGGAAGGCGTCCGCCTCGATGACCTCGGCCGCGCCAAGCGTGTTGTCGTCGACAAGGACAACACCACCATCGTCGACGGCGCCGGCGATCCGAAGGCGATCGAGGGCCGTATCAAGCAGATCCGCACCCAGATCGAGGAGACCACCTCGGACTACGACCGCGAAAAGCTGCAGGAGCGGCTGGCCAAGCTCGCTGGCGGCGTTGCGGTGATCAAGGTCGGCGCTGCCACCGAGACCGAGATGAAGGAGAAGAAGGCCCGCGTCGAAGACGCCCTGCATGCCACCCGCGCGGCTGTCGAAGAGGGCATCGTGCCCGGCGGCGGCGTGGCCCTGCTGCGCGCTTCCCGCGTGCTCGACGGCATCAAGGGCGAGAACGACGAGCAGATCGGCATCAACATCGTGAAGCGCGCCTGCGAGGAGCCGGTGCGCCAGATCGCGGCCAACGCCGGTTTCGAGGGCGCCATCGTCGTCGGCAAGATCCTCGCCAACTCCGACCTGAACTACGGCTTCAACGCCCAGAAGGGCGAGTACGAGAACCTGGTCGAGGCCGGCGTCATCGACCCGACCAAGGTCACCCGCACCGCTCTGCAGAACGCCGCCTCCATCGCCGGCCTCATGATCACCACCGAGGCGATGGTGTGCGAGATCCCGGAGAAGAAGCCCGCTCCGGCTGCCGGCGGCCACGGTCCTGACATGGACTACTGATTCCGCATCGACTCGTCACCACCTCCAGCCCGCGGCCCCGCCTCAGAGCGGGGCCGCGGGCTTCCTGTTTTCCTCCCGCAGCATCCGCCAAAATCCCCGCAGCCTCGAAGCGGGCTCTGAGCCGCGAGAGCGGGCGGTTCCCGGCCGCGCCCCGCGCGCCCTCCCCGCGGGTTTCCCGCCGCCTCTGGGCGGCGGCTGCATCCCGACCGTGTTTGCATGGGCCGCCTGAGAGCGAGCGTTCACCCGCCGGGCCCCTCAGCCGGCCCTCATGCTCAGAGAGAAGTCCCCAGTGGACTGCGCCTGCCGTGCCCTCCGCCGCCGGTCAGCGCAGGCCCCGGGCGCGCAGGTGATCGATCAATCCTTTGGGATCGTCCGTGATGATGGCGTCCACCCCTGCGGCGATCAGCCTGTCCCACGCGTCTGCCGTGTTCGCCGTCCACGGCACCACCTGCAGCCCCGCCTCGTGCGCCTGCTTCACCCGCTCCGGCGTCACCAGCGAGTAGTGCGGGCTGACGATGGGCGTGTTGCCCGCCTCGCGCGAGAGTTCCGTGAACTCGCGCGGCAGACCTGCGTACAGCGCGGCGCGGCGCAGCTCCGGCGCCACCTGGTGCAACGCCCGCATAAGCGCAAAATCGAACGATTGCACGATGACGCGGTTCTCCAGCCCGTGCCTCCGCACGGTCTCCGCCACCAGCTTCGCGTAGTCCTCCGCCGGAGGCTGCAGCTCGGGCTTCGCCGGCTGGCTCTTCATCTCGATGTTGAACCAGAACGACCCGCGAGGCGCGAGCGCCAGCACTTCATCCAGCGTAGGGATGCGCGTGCCCGGTCTCGGCTCCTGACGCGGAAAATCCGGGTTCTTCTTCGCGCCGCAGTCCCACTGCTTCACCTGTTCCAGAGTCAGCTTGCGGATGGTGCGCTCGCCGCCGGGTCCTTCGCAGATGGCCGTGTTGATCAGCGGGTCGTGATGCACCACGAGAATGTTGTCCGCCGTCACCCACAGATCCAGCTCCAGCACATCGGCGCCCTCGCGGATGGCGTATTCAAACGCGGGCAGCGTGTTCTCCGGCAGCACGGTGCGGGCGCCGCGGTGGCCATGAACGAGGATCCGTGGAGCAGCGCCCGTGGTCATGACAGTGCAGAGAAGAAAGGCCAGAGTCCTTGCCAGGGACATGCCCACAAGATAGCATCAAAGCGTTTCGAAACCGTTTCAACGGAGCAGCCAACCATCATGTCATCCGACCGCAGGCACTTCACGCGTTCCGCGCTGGCAGCCACGGCGCTCAGCTACTCGCGCATCCTCGGCGCAAACGACCGCATCGGCGTCGGCTACATCGGACTGGGCAACCGCGGCGACCAGGTGCATGAAGCCTTTCTCGAACACGGCGACCAGTTCACCGCCGCCGTGTGCGACCTCAAGGAAGAATACATGGATCTGGCGGTGAAGAAGTCCCGCTCGAACCCCCGCAAATACAAAGACTACCGCCGCCTGCTCGAAGACAAAGACGTGAACGCCGTGGTCATTGCGACGCCCGACCACTGGCATGCCCTGATGTTCATCGACTCCTGCCGCGCCGGCAAGGACGTCTATGTCGAAAAGCCCCTCTCGCTCACCGTGCGCGAAGGGCGGCGCATGGTCGAAGTGGCGGCGGAGACAAAGCGCGTTACGCAGGTGGGCATTCAGCGCCGCAGCGTCCAGGCGCTGCGCGAGGCTGCCGAATTCGTGCGCAGCGGCGGCATCGGCCAGGTCACCGTCGCCAAGGGCTACCACGTGCAGAACGAGTGGCCCGCGGGTATCGGCGCGCCGCCCGACGGTCCTCCGCCGAGCGAAGAAGAATGGGAAGCCTGGCTCGGACCCGCGCCGAAGCGCCCCTACAACCGCAACCGCATGTATTACAACTTCCGCTGGTTCTACGATTACTCCGGCGGCCAGATCACCAACTTCGGAGTCCACTACATGGACATGATCCGCATGTGCCTCGGCAAAGATGCGCCGCTCGCAGTCACCGCCATGGGCGGCAAGTACGCCGTGCGCGACAACCGCGAGATCCCCGACACCTGCGAGGTGCTGTGGGACATGGGCGGCACGCTGGTCGTGTTCACGCAGTACAACGCCAACGGCGCCCCCGGCAACGCGCGCGGCACGGAGCTCGAGCTGCGCGGCACCAAAGGCACCATGTACCTGCAGAGCGGCCGCTGGGAGGTCGTGCCCGAGAAAGTCACGGAACTCGAATTCGGCCTGCGCACGCCCGTCGACCGCTCCATCGAGCGCGCCTGGGGGCCGTCGCGCAAGCCCGCCATGGAGCCGCGCAGCGGCGGCAGCGGCGCCGCCGAAACTTACCCCCATACGCGAAACTTCCTCGACTGCATCAGGTCGCGCCAGAAATGCCACTGCGACGTGCTCGAAGGGCATCTCTCCACCGCCGCCTGCATCATCGGCCACATTGCGCTGCGCACGAAGAGCTATCTCGAGTGGGATGCCCGCGCCGAGCGCTTTACGAACAACGACGCGGCCAACCGTTACCTCCATTACGAGTACCGCAAGCCGTACCGCCTGGGATGAGGCCATGGATCGCAGAACATTTCTTTCCGCTCTTGTTTCAGCGCCCGCCGCAGCGCAGGCGCCGCGCCCGCGGCCCGTGCTCTGCATCTTCTCCAAGCACATGGCGCAGTTCGGCTGGGATGAGCTCGGGGCGCAGGCAGGACGGCTCGGCTTTGGCGGCGTGGATCTGACCGTCCGCCCGAAAGGCCACGTGCTGCCGGAGCGCGTCGCAGACGACCTGCCGCGCGCGGTGGACGCCATCCGGAAACACGGCCTCGAAGTCCCGATGATCACCACGGATCTCAAAGACGCCTCCGACCCGGCGGCGCGCCCCACATTCGCAGCCATGCAGAAGCTGGGCATCCGCCTCTACAAGCCCGGCTACTGGCGCTATGAGCGCGGCGCGCCGGCGGAGCAGACGCTCCGCGAGTGCCGCCGCAGGCTGGAAGGGCTGCTCGCGCTCGGCCGCGAGTACGGCGTCACCGCGGGTCTGCACAATCACTCCGGCTCGTATGTCGGCTGCGCCGTGTGGGACTACAGGGAGCTGCTCGCCGGCGTGAAGCCGGAGGAGGCGGGCTTTTATTTCGACCCCGGCCACGCCGTGATCGAGGGCGGGCTGTACAACTGGCGCGTCTCGCTCGATGTTGTCCTGCCCCGCATGAAAATGGCCGCGATCAAGGACTTCGAATGGGAGAAACGCGGCGGCCGCTGGCAGGTGGCATGGAAGCCGCTGGGCGAAGGCATGGTCCCGTGGCAGGACGTCTTCCGCGGCTTCTCTCAGGCGGGCTTCGCCGGTCCGCTCTCGCTCCATACCGAATATCCGGGCGGGGACGAGTTGCCGTCCATCGCGAAAGATCTCGAATTCATGCGCCGCCAGGTGGAAGCCGCGTACGGCGGGTGACTCGCGGAGCATCCGATCCGGTTCTGTCCTGTCTTCGCAGCCCGGTTGTTAAGATAGTCGTTTCACCATGAGCCTGCGATCCTACACCATCACCCAGGGGCGCGACCGTGCGCCTGCCCGCTCCCAGCTCAAAGGCATGGGCTTCACGGACGAGGATCTCAAGAAGCCGATCATCGGCATCGCCAACACGTGGATCGGCACCATGCCGTGCAACTTCCTGCTGCGCGATCTCGCCGTCGACGTGGCGCGCGGCATCCGCGAGGCCGGCGGCACGCCGATGGAGTTCAACACCATCGCCATCAGCGACGGCATCACCATGGGAACGCAGGGAATGAAAACCTCCCTGATTTCGCGCGAAGTCATCGCGGATTCCATCGAGCTGGTGACGCGCGGCCACATGTTCGACGGGCTCGTGTGCCTGGTGGCTTGCGACAAAACCATCCCCGGCGCCGCCATGGCGCTGCTGCGGCTCAACATTCCCGGTCTCGTTCTCTACGGCGGCTCCATTCTGCCCGGCAAGTACAAGGGCAAAGACATCACCATCCAGGAAGTCTTCGAAGCCGTCGGCGCGTGCGCGTCGGGCAAGATCACGGAAGATGATTTGCGCGAAATCGAAGAGTGCGCTTCGCCGGGCTACGGCGCCTGCGGCGGCCAGTTCACGGCGAACACGATGGCCACGGTGATGGAGATGATCGGGCTCTCGCCCATGAACACCGCCATGGTGCCGCAGATGGATCCGCGCAAGCACGACGTCGCCGCCTACTGCGGCAGGGTGATCCTCGACGCCGTGAAACAGAACCGTCTGCCGCGCCAGATCTGCACCCGCAAGGCGTTCGAAAACGCCATCGCCTCCGTGGCCGCTTCCGGCGGCTCCACCAACGCCGTGCTCCACCTGCTCGCCATGGCGCGCGAGGCCGGCGTCGAGCTCGACATCACGGAATTCAACACCATCAGCGACCGCACGCCGCTGCTGATGAGCCTGAAGCCCGCGGGTATCCACGTCGCGGCGGATGTCGACAAGGCAGGCGGCATCGGCGTGCTGGCCAAACGCCTTGTGGAAGGCGGCTACGCCCACGGGGACGCGGTCACGGTCACAGGCAGGACCCTCGCAGAAGAAGCCGCGGAAGCCCGGGAAACGCCCGGCCAGGAAGTCGTGCGCCCGCTGTCGAACCCCGTGAAGAAAACCGGAGGCCTTGTCATTCTCAAAGGCTCGCTCGCGCCCGACGGGTGCGTCATCAAGGTGACCGGCCTTGAGCGCACCATGCATCGCGGCCCGGCGCGCGTCTTCAATTGCGAAGAAGAGGCCATGGCCGCTGTGACGCAGGGAAAGATTCAGTCGGGCGACGTCGTCGTCATCCGCTACGAAGGCCCCAAGGGCGGCCCCGGCATGCGCGAGATGCTGGGCGTTACCAGCGCCATCGTGGGCGCAGGCCTCGGCGAGAGCGTGGCCCTCATCACCGACGGCCGCTTCTCCGGCGCCACCCGCGGCTACATGGTCGGCCACGTGGCCCCGGAAGCCGCCGACGGCGGCCCCATCGCCCTCGTCGAGGACGGCGACACGATCGCCATCGACATCGCGCAAAAAACAATTTCGCTCGAGGTTGATCCCGCCGTCCTCGAGCAGCGCCGCGCCCGTTGGCAGGCGCCGCCCCCGCCGTTCACCACCGGCGTCATGGCCAAATACATCAGGCTCGTCCGCTCCGCCTCCGAGGGGGCCATCACCTCGAAAGTCTTCGAGCCCTGAAAACGCGGGGGAAGGCCGAATTCTCCGCCGCCGGCCTTCCCTCAAGCCTCCCTGCGGCCAGACCGCCCGGCTGCGCGCGATGCCCCGCCGATCTCAGCCTGCGATGTACGCTTCCGCCTCGATCTCCACCCGCAGCCGTGCGTCCACGAGTCCGGCGATCTGAATCATTGTCGCCGCCGGGCGGATCTCCCTGAACACTTCCGCATGCGCCCGCCCCACCGCTTCCTCGTCCTCCAGCGACACCAGATACATCCTCGTCCGCACCACGTCCTGCAACTCCGCCCCCGCCTCCCGCAAGGCATTCTCGATCTTCCGCAGGATGAACGCCGCCTGCGCATACGCATCGCCTTCCCCAACCACGCGGCCCTCTGCGTCCACGGCTGTCGTTCCGGCGACCCAGACATGCGGCCCCACGCGCACCGCCCGGGAATAGCCCACCGCCGCCTCCCAACGTGTTCCCGAAGAAATGTTTTTTCTCACTGCGCCGCCTCCTGCGCCAGCATCAGCGCCCCGCTCAGTCCCGGGTGCTCGAGCGCCGGGCGCTCGATCCGCGGCAGCGGAAAATACCCGTTGGCATACTCGGCTGCGCGCGCCCGGATCATCTCCAGCAGGTGCGCCTGCTCCATCACGCCCCCGCCCAGCACCACCACCCTCGGCGAAAGCACGCACGCCACGTTGATGCACGCCTGCGCGAGATAGTCCGCCTCCAGCCGCCATGCCGGATGGTGCGCGTCCAGCGCTTCCGCCCTGTGCCCCCAGCGCGCCTCGATCGCCGGTCCGCTCGCCATGCCCTCCAGGCAGTCCCCATGATACGGGCAGACGCCCGAAAACTCGGCCAGCTCCTCGCGCGCCCGCCGCACCAGCAGATGCCCCATCTCGGAGTGCATCAGCCCGTGCACCAGCCGTCCGCCCGTGATCGCTCCTCCGCCGATCCCCGTCCCCACGGTGAAATAGACCAGGTCTTCCACGCCCCGCCCCGCGCCGCAGCGCGCCTCCGCCAGCGCCGCGCCGTTGACGTCCGTGTCGAATCCCACCCGCACGCCCAGCTCCCGTTCGAGAACCTCCCGCAGCGGATAATTCCGCCAGGAAAGCTTCGGCGTCGTCGTGATGCATCCGGTGGCGAAATCCACCGGTCCGAACGTCGCCACCCCCAGCGCTTCCAGCGGACCTGCGCGCCGGAAATAATCGATCACCGCCGCCATCGTCTCCGCAGGGTCCTGCGACGTCTCGATCCGCGTCACCTGCTCCAGCCGCAGCGGATCCTCTCCCACCGCCACCAGGAACTTCGTCCCGCCCGCTTCGATCGCGCCGTATCGAGCCATGCCGCTCCTCACCGCCCCACGCGCTTCATCACCTGCCGCACCGCATCGTGGATCCGCGCCTCCACCTCCTCGGTGAACGGTCCCGGCTGCCCGTAGTAAATCATCGAGTCCACCGCTTCGTATCCTCCTTCACGCAGCACCCGCGCGCTCGGAATGTAGCAGGGAACATCGTTCGAGTACCCTGCCACGATCAGCCTCTCCTGCGGCCACGTCCGGTAAGCCCACAGCGCGTAGTCCACCACCACTTCTCCGCCCAGCGCAATCAGCGTGAACCCCGGATCCACGCGCACCGCCTGCACCGGATACCGCAGAAGCCGCGGCTCCCGCCGCTCGTCATACAGCTTCAGCATCAGCGCCGCCCGCCGCTGCCGGAACACGTTCTCGTCTTTCTGTTCTTTCTCGAACTGCTCCCGCGTGTGCGGCGCGAACGGCAGAGCGGCCAGTTGATACGCCGCGCGGACGCGCCCTCCCGCCGGCTGCATCTTCCCCCGAGCCACCCGCGCCACCTCCGCCGCCAGCAGTCGCCCGTGCTGCTCGGCATATTCCAGCTTGCTGCGCGGATTCGGGTTCTGATCCCCTCCACAGAGCTGCACGAACAGCGCTACTGCTCCCGGAAACTCCTTCTCGACTTCCGCCTGCGCATAGCCCGCGTAATCGCCGCTCAGCTGATAAAACTCCGCCGTCAGCGTCGTGTTGTGGCACGCATAGCCGAACAGAATCGCCCGCACCTTCCCCGCCGGAGACGTCACCCGCAGGACAGGCACGCGCGGATCCGTGGGACCATCGGGATTCACGCCAATGATCACCCCCTTCGGTGTGAACTGCCGCCGGTTCACCCCGAACCGCGCTTCGCCAGATCCGAACGCCAGCTCCGCCGGCGCCAGGTCCGCCAGCGCTGCTCCGATCACGTCCAGCAGGCTCTGTTGCAGCTTCTGCCGGTACGCCGCCACCGCCTCCCGGTAAGGCGGTTGCTGCGCCTCCAGCACCGAAAGATTGCCCCGCACGACCGGTCCGGTGTGCGTGTGCGAGGAGTTGAACACGAGCCCCGCGCGCTCCAGCTTGTACTTCTCCATCGCCCGCGCCGCCACGATGTCGGTCAGGTCCATCGGCAGCCCGATCAGATCGGTCGTCACGATCACGGCGCGGTTCCCCCGCGAGTCCTCCAGCGCCAGCGCCTTCGCCCACAGCGGGGTCAGCACGCCCTCGCTTGGCTTGTTCCGCGCCGCGTAGCCCGACATCCAGATCGGTCCCTCGGGCGTGATGTCGATCTTCGCCGCTCCTGCCTTCATCGCCGGCGCCGCCGCTGCGGGCAGGGCCAACGCCATCAAAAGTGGAGCAAAAAGTACTGGTTGTAGCATGACCCGATCCTGTTACAATCCGGAAAGTGCGCTCTTTTGACCGCCTTGAGCGCATCTGGGGAGTTGAGCAATGAAGCCGATGACGATCCTTGCCATCGCGGCCCTCGCGTGTCTTCCAGCATATCCGCAAGCGCAAAGCAACGCCGGAGAAATCCGCGGCGTAGTCACCGATGCCAGCGGCTCCGCCATCCGCGGCGCCCGGCTGCAGGCCACTGCTCCTGACCGCGGCATTCAGCGGAATGCGCAGACCGACGAAGGCGGCGAATTCGTCTTCCCGCTGCTGCCGCCCGGCCGCTACCGCGTCCGTGTCGAAGCTCAGGGCTTCTCCCCGCAGGTCTTCGAACAGGTCGAAGTCCGCGTCGGCGACACCTTCACGCTTCCCGTGCGCCTCGAAGTCGGCGAACTCCAGCAGGTGATCGAGGTGCAGGCAGAGGCCCCTGTCATCGACAGCGAGCGCGCCCAGCAGGCCACCACGATCGACCTCGCCCGCATCACGCAGCTGCCCATCAACCGCCGCAACTACCTCGATTTCGCCCTGCTGTCTCCGGCCACCGCTTCGACGCAGGATCTCGTCGACGGCACCGATTACCGCGTCGCCCAGACCCCGCAGTCCGGCATCAGTTTCGGCGGCGGCAACGGCCGCGGCAACGGCTTCTTCGTCGACGGAGTCGAGAACTACATCAACTCCGGCGGCGTCCGCCTCAGCGTCAGCCAGGAGGCCGTGCAGGAGTTCCAGATCAACCGCAACACCGCATCGGCCGAGTTCGGCTGGTCCAGCGGCGGCACCGTCAACATCGTCACCCGCAGCGGCAGCAACCAGTTCCACGGCAACTTCTTCGGCTTCCTCCGCCACCGCGACATCCAGGCCCGCAATTACTTCGATCCCCAGAAGTCCGCTTACACGCGCTCCCAGGCAGGCGCCACCGCCGGCGGCCCCCTGCGCCGCGACCGCACTTTCTTCTTCTCCGCCTATGAGCGGCTCGACCGCCACGAGTCCACCTTCGTCCCCATCCTGCAGGACCGCAGCGCCTTCAACGCCCCCACCCCCTCCCAGCAGGCGCTTCTGAACGCCCTGCGCACCAGCGGCGTCGCGCAGCTGGCCGGCCTCGCCCAGGCCCTTGGCTCCTCTCTCACGCCTTCCACCAATCCCTTCGTCACCGGCATCTTCCAGGCCAACAGCGGCGTCTTCCCCTTCAGCGAGGCCAGCAACCTTTTCTCCACCCGCATCGACCACCGCTTCAGCGACCGCCACAACCTCTACTGGCGCGGCAGCCTCGGCACGCTGGACAACGAAAACAACCAGTTCGGCGCCCTCGTCGCCTACAACCGCGGCCGCAACTTCGACATCTGGGACGGCACTTCGATGCTCAGCGACTCGATCATCCTCAACTCATCGTGGGTGGTCGAAACGCGCCTCATGTTCAACTACAACCGCATCGCCGTCCGCACCGTCGATCCCTACGGCCCCGAGCTCAACGTCACCGGCTTCGGCTTCTTCGGCCGCGAAATCTTCCTGCCCTCCCGCACCGAGGAGCGCCACTACCAGATCCTCCAGAACTGGAACCGGCACTCCTCCTCGCATGACCTCAAGTTCGGCTTCGACATCAACCCCGTGCGCGACTTCGCCAACACCGAGACCTTCTTCAGCGGCCGCTTCGCTTTCGGCGAGGCCGTCCCCCTGCAGAACGTCATCGCCGGCGCAGCCGGCACGGTCGCCGTCCAGCAGATCAGCCAGTACCTGCAGGCCACCGGACAGACGTCCCTCCTGCCCGTGCTCTCGCAGCCCATCAGCGCGCTCCAGGCGTTCGCCCTTGGCCTGCCTACCTTCTACCAGCAGGGCTTCGGCGATCCCCGCTGGACCGGCTGGTCCAAGCGCTTCGGCCTCTATGTCCAGGACGCCTGGCGCGCCCGCCGCAACCTCACTCTCCACTTCGGCCTGCGCTACGACCTCGAAGGCAACGAGCCTGTGCTCGGAACCGACAAGAACAACTTCGGCCCCCGCTTCGCCTTCTCCTGGTCCCCGGGCAAGGACGGCAGGAGCGTCATCCGCGGCGGCTACGGCATCTTTTTTGCCCCCACCAACCTCCAGATCGCCAACGTCGCCGACGCTCTGAGCGGCCGCTACATCAACCAGGTCTTCGTCCCGCTCACCGGCATCCCCATCATCGTCAACCCCGCCACCGGCCGCCCCACGACCTCGGCCGACATCTATCAGGGCCTCCTCCGCCAGGGCGTCATCGGCCGCCGCTCCATCACGCCTGAGGATCTGCGCCAGTTCGGCGTGCCCGTTGGTCCGGGGCTGCCCCTCCGCGTCGAGTTCGGCTCCGATCCGCTCCGCCAGGGTTACGCGCAGCAGGCCAGCTTCGAGATCGAACGCGCCTTCGGCGAGTGGGCCGTTTCCGCCGGATGGAACTATAACCGCGGCCTCGGCTTCGCCCGCATCACCGGCCGCAATCTCTTTTACACCGGACGCACCAACCCCAACGGCACGCCCGAATACGGCCGCATCGATCCCACCCTGCTCCAGAAGAACATCTTCACCTACGACGGCAACACCCTCTATCACGCCGGCATCCTCCAGGTGCAGCGCCGTTTCCGCCGCAGCTTCGCCCTTGCCGGCCACTACACCTGGTCGAAAGCCATCGACGACTTCACCGACTTCAACTCGGACTTTTCTCCGATGGACCAGCTCTGCAAGCGCTGCGAGCGGTCGCTGTCGGCCTTCCACCACGCCCACCGCGCCGTCATTCACGCGCTGTATCAGTCCACCGCCCAGAACACGCTGCTGCGCGGCTGGAACATCGCCCCCATCTTCATGGCCAATTCCTGGCGCCCCTTCAACGTGCTCGCCGGCCTTGACGTCAACGGCGACAACTACACCACCAACGACCGCCCCTTCCCCGCCGGCCGCAATATCGGCCGCGGCCCCAACTTTTTCACGTTCGACATGCGCCTCTCGCGCCGCTTCCGTCTCGCCAGCGAGAGCACGGCGCTCGAAGTCATCGCGGAAGGCTTCAACCTTGCCAACCGCACCAACTTCCGCACCGTGAACAACACCGTCGGCGCCGTGCCGCTCAGCGCCCTGCCCGCGCGCATCCAGGGCATCGCCGGCGTTTCGCCCACCACGCCCCTGGCCTTCACGTCCGCACACGACGCGCGGCAGTTCCAGTTCGCGCTGAAACTCTTCTGGTAGAGCAGGGGGCGCGCGCGGCTCAGCCCGCGGGCGTGCTCACCACAGCAGCTTCAGCCCCAGCTGAATCTGCCGCGGCGTCCGCGCCTGCGTCACCTGGCCGAAATTGGCGTCGCCCGCCATGCCGTTCACGGCGCTGAACTGCGTGTGGTTGAGTGCGTTGAACATCTCCACCCGCAGCACCGCCTGCACGCTTTCCGAAAAGCGGGTCAGCTTCTGCAGCGCCAGGTCCCAGTTGGCAATCCCCGGCCCCGGCAGAATGTACACGCCAGCGTTGCCGAAGTAGCCCGCCTTCGGCACTGCGAAGCACGAAGGCGCCAGCCAGTACAGCCCGTTCGTCCGCGGGTTGCGGTCCGCCAGCTCCCGCCTCCCGTCGCACAGCCGGTCAGCCCGGAAATTCGTCAGCGACGACGGCGTGTTGTTCGGCGCCGTCACCATCACCGGCGTGCCCGAAGACAGGATCGAAATCGTGCTCAGCGACCAGCCGCCCGCCACTGCATGCAGCACAGGCCCCGCGGAAGACAGATACTTCCGGCCCCGCCCGACAGGCAGCTCCCAGACGAATGCCGACGCCAGCCGGTGCGGAATGTTGAATCCCGTCGGCCCCTTGTCGCAATCCAGGCAGACGCCCCTCTGGTTCAGCGGCGGGTTTGCCCCGCCCTGCTGCGTGTTCGACAGCGCCTTCGCCCACGTGTAGTTCGACAGGAAGTTCCAGCCGCGCGAAAATTCCTTCTGGAATTTCAGGTTCAGCGCGTGGTACGTCGCATGGCCCGCGTGCGCCGCAAAGTAGACGTACGGATAGCGGGACCACCGGATGTTGGACGGATCGCATTGCAGCCCCGACACCGTCGAGCAGTCGTTCGCGTTCCACCGGATCGGCAGCTTGTTCGTCGACGACCCGATGTAGGTCGCCTCTGCCACCGCCGCCCGCCCCACCGGCAGCTGCAGGCTGAAGTTCCATTGCGACGAGTACGTCGAGCGCAGCCCCTGGTCCAGCGCGAACACGGCGCCGGAGACGTTTTCGGCGAATTCGCGCGTCACGCTGCCGGTCTTCATCGGCGGAAACACGTTCAGCCCCAGCTGGTAGAACGGCGACGGCGATGCCGGATCATTCGCAATCGCCTGCACGATCGACACGCCCGGCGCCGTGATCCCGAACAGCAGATACAGCGCCCGCTGCGACGGATAGTAGATGCCGCCCCCCGCCCGGATCACCGCGCCAGGCAGGAACCGCGGCTGCCACGCCAGTCCGGCGCGCGGCGAGAAATTGTTCCGGTCCATCGAAAAAATCTGCGGCCGGATGTCTCCCAGCGCCGCATACAGAATGCGGCCGCTCACGAAATCAAACGCATGCGGATAGGCGCTGTCCGCGCCTGACGGGTTTGGAGGCGTCGTCCCGTACCAGCTCAACCCAAGGTTCAGCGTCAGCCCCGGACGCAGCCGCCACGTGTCCTGAATGAACGGGTGCATCTCCGTCCACCGGTAGTGCGTCCGCGGCATCGATGTGACCGTGCCGTTCACCGGATAGCCAAGCAGAAAATCGGCGAACGCACTGCCCGTCCCGCCCAGAGCCGTCGCCCGCCCTCCGGCGCCAGGCGTCGTCTGCGCCGTGAATGCGCCGCTGAACAGCAGCGTTCCTCGCGCGTTCCAGTTGGCGCTCTCCTGCACCGTGCGGATGTAGCGCAGCATGAACCCCACGGCAATCTCATGACGCCCCCGCACCAGCGTCAGCGTGTCCTGCAGCTGATAGCTGTTGTCGATGTTGCCGATCACGCTCTGCGGCGCTCCGAAGCCGCTGAAGCCCGTCAGTGAAACGCTCGGCACGCCGTCGCGGTCCGCCGTGCCCGTCAACCCGAGCCGGTCCTGCAGCCCGGGTTCCCCGATGCCCCCGTAGAACAGGCACGGCCTCGTGAAACCAGCCTGCGCCACGTTCACTGTGCCGGGGCCCATGTTCGCGGTCCATTGCAGCCCGCTCATGTGCATCCGGAGATCGTAGTAAACCCCGGTCAGCGGATAGACGCCCGGAACCGTCACCCTCGACGATTCCCCCATGTACTGGCCCGCCAGCAGTCCGGCCGCCCCCAGCGGCACGTCCACCTTGATCCCGCCCTGATTCGCCGTCTGCGTCTGCTTCGGCTGCCGGATCACGTTCAGCGGCCTCTGGTTCAGGTCGGATCCCGGCAGATAGTACTCCAGCAGCTTCCGCGCCATCGCATTCTGCCGCGTCTCCGGGATGCGGTTGCCCGCGAAAGGCTGACGCGTGCCCGTAGCCGCATTGAAGGTCAGCGGGTCATGCACCGCCGCCGCAAGCGCGCTGAAGTCGCCCCGGAACATCCCGTCCGTTGGCGAATATCCGCCCTGCGGCGCAGAAAGCTGCTGACGGTAGCCTTCATAGTTCGCAAAGAAGAACGCCTTGCCCGGCCACAGCGGGCCGCTCGCCGCGCCGCCGAACTGATTGCGCAGAAACGGCCCCGGCTGCCGCCGCGTTTCGAAAAACTCGCGCGCGTCCAGCGCGCTGTTCCGGTGGAACCAGAACGCCTCTCCATGAAACGTGCTGCCGCCGGACCGTGTGGCGAGATTCACCACGCCCGGGTCCGGTCCCAGCGACGGCAGCACGAAGCCCTGCACCACCTTGATCTGGTCCACCGCCGTTACCGAGACGTTCAGGCCCAGTTGTCCGATTCGGGTGCCGGCGACAGACACGCCGTTCACCAGATACCCCGTCATGTCCTGCTGGATGCCAGCCACGGCGATCGTCCGGTCGGCATGTCCGGTTTGCGTCGCCGTGAAATTCGACGGGTTGGAGCCCGCCTCCTGCGCCGCGCCGGACAGATATCCCAGCTGCAGGGAATTCCGCCCGTTCAGCGGCAGCTGCTGCACGCTCACCGGCTCGATCACCGTGCCCAGCTGGTTCGATGCCGTCTCCCGCAGCGAACCCTCGCTCTCGGTCACCGTGATGCTTTCCGAGATCGCTCCCAGCTCCAGCTTGATCACCTGCGACAGCCGCTGCCCCACCAGAACCCGGATCTCGCTGATCTCGCTGTCCCGGAATCCAGCTTTGCTGACACGCAGATCGTAGGCGCCCACCGGAACCGCGGGAAAGACAAATCGTCCCCGCTCATCGGTCTCCACCCGCTGCTCGTGCCCCGTGACACGGTTCGCCAGCACGACGCCGGCGCCCGGCACCGGGCTGTCGCTCGGATCGATAATCCACCCCTCGATCGCGCCCTGTCCTCCCTGGCCAGCCGCGGACAGGACAAGGACCGCAGAAAACACAATTATGGAGAATAGAGTCTTTTGGTCAACCCCTGGCACTCTTCAAATCTATCTCCAGCTGGCCACTTTTTCAACGACAAATACGATCCCTTTAATGCAGTAATATGAATTCATTATGCGGCGCTGCGGCACAACCCTGCCGCCGTCGCCGCCCGCGGGCGCGCCTCTGCAGCCACGCTGCCGCCATTCAGCCAGCGTCGTCCCGCCCGGACCAGGTCTCGGGGAACCGGCAAGTGTTCTCCGCGCAGGCTGCTTCCGGGCGCGGTGTCCCCGCAGCCTCTCAAAAAAGAATTCCTCGCGCTGCCAGAAACAAAATGGCAATTCTGCCATCAACGGCAGATAATTCGCCGCATTTCAGATGAAAATTCCCCGCGCGGACAGAGCCGCGCAGGAGCAGCCCGCAGGGCTGCGACGAAGCGGTCGCCAAACCCCTCCAACCCGTCGCCGCCCTCCCCTCGGGCCGCAGGCGCGGCCGGACCGCGCCCTCTCCAACGGATTTCCCCTCGGCCTCCGAATTCCCCTCGCGCTGGCGCGAGGGCTGCCGCCGACGGTTCGCGAGGGCGGCATCCCAACCGTGCCTCCCGCGCTCCCCAACGGACTTCCCGCCGCCCTTGGGCGGCGGCTGCATCCCAACTGTGCTCTCCTGCAGCGCGCGAGACCACATGGTCCAAACCTCGCTTCCGCAAAACCGGAGATTCACAGATCGGCGTTCACCGGCGGGACGGCCGCCTCATGCCCGAACGCTCCACAGCGGGTTCAAGGGCGGCTCGAAGCCCCGCCCTCACACGTTGAACTATGCCCCAACGAAAGGCCCCCGGATGGACGTGCAGCGCGGCCGCCCGGCTCCAGGCCGCCGGTCAGATCCAGACCTTCTCCGGCGGGCCCATTTCTTTCGCTTTTTCCTGGGCCGCGTCGGAATCCCAGAAATACAGGGCGTCCAGTTCCGCCAGGTAATAAAACGGCAGATTTTCGAATTTCGGCGTCTCCGGATTCGGCTGATACACGATCACGGCCAGCGCAACCACCTCTGCGCCTTTTTCTTCGATGAGCCGCCGCAATTCCGTCAGCTTGCGCCCCGTCCGCAGCACGTCGTCCACCAGCAGCACTTTCTCGCCCGGCTCCGGCTCGAGATAGGGCCTGAACCGCAGCGGTCCGCCTTCTTCGCCCCGCTCTGCCCAATACACCTGTTTCGCGCGCAGCGCCTCGCAGACGCCATACGCCACCGGCAGCCCGCCCGTCGCCGGCGTCACGATCGAAAGCTCCGGAATGATCGCGCGAATCTCCGGATGCGCTCTCAGCTTGCGGCTCAGCGCCACGCTCAGCAGCTTCGCCGTCTGATAGTGCCGCATCGCAATCGGAACCTGCAGATACATGTCCGAGTGCAGGCCGTTCGGATACTGAAAATGTCCGTGGCGCAACGCGCCGGTTTGCCGCAACAGGGCGACGACTTCTTCCTGGGTCGGGATCAATTCCATAAGTCCAAACTCCTTCTTCGAGAAGCGGGCCTCCGGCGGAAACGGGGCCGGAGCCGACGCCCCCATTGTGCCATTCCCGGCGCGCCGCGGAAAGGGGCCAGCCAGCGCCCGCCGCGCCGCACCCGCAGCTCCGGCGCCCGCTATGGGCGGCGCTTCACCAGCCGGTAGCTGACGAACGCAAACCGTGTCGAATCCGGCGACCAGTTCGGCACGTTCATCGTCCCCTGCCCGCCGAACAGCGTCACCAGCACGCGCGGGTTGGCGCCGCTCGCTTCCGCCAGCCGGATCACGACATCCTTGTTCGGCGGATGCCCCTGCACGCTCCTGTCGTACGAAAGATACGCGATCCACTTTCCATCCGGCGAAAAATGCGCAAACCAGTCCGCCGAAGGCGGCCCCTGCGAAATCATCCTCTGCCCCGTGCCGTCCGCGTTCATGCCCCAGATGCGCATCAGCCCCGTGCGGTCGGAATTGAAATAAATCAGCCGTCCGTCCGGCGAATATTCCGGCCCGTCATCCAGCCCGCGCGCATCGGTCAGCCGCTTTTCCGCCCCGCCTTCCGCCGCAATCTCGTAAATGTCATACTCGCCGTCCCGCTGCGCACAGTACACCAGCTTCTTCATGTCGGGCGACCAGCCATGCAGATACGACGGCCCCATTTCCGTCACCAGCCGCGGCGTGCCTCCCGTGATGGGCACGATGTAGATCTTCGACGGATCCCTGCCCGCGCTCCCGCTGATCGCCAGCCACCGCCCGTCCGCCGACAGGACATGGTCGTTGTTGCACCGGACATCGCCCGTCGGAATCAGTTCCGGCTCGCCGCCTTCCACCGCAATCTTCCAGATCCGCCCGCCCCCGTTGTAAATCAGCCATCGCCCGTCCGGCGTCCAGTTGGGCGCCTCGAAATGCTCCAGCGCCCGCCGCACCACGCGCCGCTCGCCCGTGCGGATGTCGACGGTCTCCAGCGTCGACTCCACCACGCGCTCCCTGTCATCAACCACTCCCTCTTCGATCAGCTCGACCCCCGCAAACAGCGCGGTTTCCAGCCGCGCCGCGTCGTGCGAACACACGGCCAGCCCCGCATGCACGCTCTCCGGCAGTTCCACCGTCAGCGCTCCCCCCGGCTGAAACGGCCCGCCCGCCCGCGCCACCTCGAACGAAATCACCTGCCCGTGCCGCGCCAGCCGCACGCGCGCCGGCGCCTTCAGCGGAGACCGGATCTCTTCCGTCGTCCCGCCTTTCGTGCGCCGGAACTGCAGGGCGATCAGCCCGTCCGCGTGCACCATCACGCTCGCGTGCGGCGAGTCCGGATCCAGCGACGCCCGCAGCATCGGCCCCGCCTTCTTGTGCGCATGGCCCTCCGTGTCCGGCCACTGCACCTCAGCCGTGATCACCGTATCGCCCGCCACCCGCTTCCAGACGAAGTGAAAGCTGTCCTCCGCGCCCCAGATGTTGGCGCCCGCGCCTGTCATCCGGTAGCTCCCTGCCGCCGCATCGAACACGGCTCGCCCCGCCAGACCCGTGCTGCCAACATCCCGGCTCTCCGGAAACGGACCCGTCTGCGCCCCGAGCCCCAGGGCCAGAATCACGCCAACGCTCCAGCATCGCATGCGCCCATCCTACAAAAAGGGGACAGGAACACAATTCCCCTTTTTTTCCGCGCGTCTCGTTCATTGCGTTCGCCCGCGGCCCGGCGCGCCTCGCCGGACACGATCCTCCCGCCTGCCCCGCACGCCGTGTTCGCAGATCGGCCCCGGACCCTCGATCCTCCACGCGGCGGGCGCCGGAGCGGTAAGCTGGCAGAACAGAGGAGATCTGGACCTGAATGATCGATTGGGACTCGTTGACGCTCCGCCGCCTCCCCATGCCGCTCAGACTCGCGCTGAGCTGCTTTCTTCTAACCCTCGGGCTCGGTTACCTCGTGGCGGGCGTGAATCTTTATCTCACCTACCATCTGACCGACGGCGAGCCGGGTCTTGGCTTGGGGGATCTGCGGCGGGCATTCTACGGGAACCGCGAGAACACCAAACTGGCCAGCAAGATTGATGGCGGCAGCATGCAGCAGTTCCTGCCACGCGCAGGCGATAAGGAAAAGATCCTCTCCTGGATTCAGGACGGCGCCAGTGAAGCGGGCTACAACTCCACCGTCAGGCCCATCCTCCAGCAGAACTGCGTCCGCTGCCACAATCCCGGCGGTCTGCAGCGGTTTACGCCGCTCACTTCCTACGAGGAGGTCATGGCTGTCACCCAGATCGACCGCGGCGGGCCGCCCCAGCTTTGGGCGCGCGTCGCGCACACGCACATCCAGTCGATCGGCCTCATCTTTCTCGTGCTGGCTGGCGTCTTCTCCCTGACGCAGGTTCCGCAGAAACTGAAAGCCGCCATCATCGTGCTCCCCTTCCTCGCTCTGCTCGCCGATTTCGGCCTCCGCTATCTCATCAAGTTCGCTCCCGCCCTCGTCTACGGCATGGCCGCATCCGGCGCGCTGATGGGTCTGCTGTTCTTGGTCCTGATCCTCGTCCCGCTCTACGAAATGTGGTTCCGCAATTCTGACCAGCGGCAGCCCTGATTGCGCCTGCTGTCCGCCGCGGCCCGCCGCGCTTACACTGAAAGCGTGAGGGCGGATCGCCTCCTCCTGCTCCTGCCGGCGCTCCTCTGGCCGGCGGCGTCCGGCCAGACGGCTGCATCTCTCGCCGAACAGCTGCGCCGCCTCGAACTCGACCCCGACCACTGCTACCGCGTCCGCGACCTCGAGCTGCACCGCGAGGACATCCGCATCTTCCTCAACGACGGCGTCCTCATCTTCTCCCAGCCGTTGCACGGACGCAGGGTTGTCGCCGTCTTCCGCGCCACGGAGCCCGCCGATGACGCGGAGATCCTCCTCCGGCCCCCGGACCGCGGAGAGCGCGCTTCGCTCGCCCGCGCCACGGGCTCGGCCAACCTTAACGAGCACTTCAAGACCGCCCTGTTCGTCTTTGGCGACGGCGGCGGCGAAGAGCTCCTCGAAGCCATCCGCAGCGGCGCGCCGAAGCCTCTTCCCGAGGAGGGCCTCCTGCTCGCCAGCCGCCATGCCGATGCCGTCCGCAACTTCGCCCAGAGCTTCCAGGTCCGCCTGCTCCGCGACGTCCTCTCCGGCGACCGCGCCAACGGCCTCTTCTACGCCGCCATCTCCGGCTCTTCGCGCGGCAATTTCGACGTCCTCCACGAGCCCACTCTTCCGGAGCAGATCATCATCGGCGAAGTGCCCGCCGGCTCGCCCGGACGCTTCAACGTCTGGGCCAGCTTCCCCAGCCGCAGCCGCCGCCAGCAAGCTCAGGAGCCGCCGGAAGAACTCCTCGTCGAGGACTACCGCATCGAAGCCTCCGTCGCTCCTGATCTCCGCCTCGACGCCCGTGTCGAAGCCGCCCTCAAGCCGCAGAGGCTGCTGAAGGGCGCCGTCCTGTTCGAGCTCGCGCCCGAAATGGAGGTGAAGACCGCGCGCCTCGACGGCCAGCCCGTCGAAATCTTCCGCCGCGAAAGCCTCCGCGCCAACCTCATCGGCGGACTCGCCAACGAACCGTTCCTCCTCGTGCTCCCGCAGCCCCTCCAGCCCGGCGCTTCGCACAGAATCGAGTTCGAGCTCAGCGGAAACGTCATCCGCCGCGCCGGCAACGGCGTCTTCTACGTCGGCGCGCGCACCAATTGGTACCCCAGCCGCGGCTTCCACTTCACCCGCTTCGACATGACCTTCCGCGTCCCCAAAGATCTTCGCGTCGCGGCCACCGGCGATCAGGAAGAAGAGACTGTCGAAGGCGACACGCGCATCGTCCGCTTCCGCACCTCCGCCCCCGTCCGCCTCGCCGGCTTCAACATCGGCAACTTCGAGTCCGCCTCGGCCGAAACCAAAGGCCTCCGCGTCCGCGTGTATGCCAACCGCACCGTCGAGCCTTCCCTCCTCCCTCCGCCCCGCCAGATCCTGATGCCTCAGGGGACCACGCCCCGCTCCCTTGGCCGCGGTCCCACGCAGGTCATCACTCTCACTCCTTCACCCCCCAACCCCCAGGCGCGCATGAAAGAGCTCGCAGACGAGCTCGCCTCCGCCATGGAGTGGATGGCATCCCAGTTCGGTCCGCCGGCTCTTCCTGTCGTCACGGTGTCTCCGATTCCCGGCAACTTCGGCCAGGGTTTCCCCGGTCTCGTCTATCTCTCCACCATCAGCTACCTCCCGGAGCGCGACCGTCCGGCGGCCATTCAGACGTCCAAGCTCAACGTCTTCTATTCCGACCTCCTCCTCGCCCACGAAGCCGCCCATCAGTGGTGGGGCAACCTTGTCACTTCCGCTTCCTACCGCGATGAGTGGCTCCAGGAAGCTCTGGCCAATTACACCGCCCTCATGCTCATCGAGCGCAAGCGCGGACCCCGCGCCCTCGAATCCATCCTCGACGAATACCGCGCCGACCTCCTCCGCGAAATCGGCGAGCCGCGTCAGCCCGTTGAAGCCTATGGCCCCATCACCTGGGGCGCCCGCCTCCGCGGAGCCGAGGGCGTCGATCCCTGGCGCATCATCACCTACCACAAGGGCTCCTGGATCCTCCACATGCTGCGCCGCCGCCTCGGCGACGCGCCATTCCTCTCGATGCTCGGCGAACTCCGACGCAGACACGAGTACGACACGCTCACCACCGAGCAGTTCCGCCTCATCGCCTCCCGCTACACGGCCAAAGATGATCCGGATCGGACGCTCGAAGGATTCTTCGATACCTGGGTCTATGGCACCGGCATCCCGGTCCTCGAAACCAGCATCCGTTCCACCGGCAAACCGCCCGCCGTCGACGTGACCGTCACGGTGAAGCAGAGCGGCGTTCCCGACGACTTCGTCGTCGAACTCCCCGTCGCCGTCACTCCCGCCAAAGGCGCGAAGCCCCTCGTCAAATGGCTCCGCACGGGCGACGAGGCAACGGTCCGCTTCCACCTCCAGGCGCCTCCCCTGCGCGTGGAAGTCGCTCCCGGCGCAGGCGTCCTCGCCGTCCGCAGGGAGCGCCGCAGCGGTCTCGCCGCGCCTGCCGAGCCGCCCGCCGACTGACCCGCATCCCCGGCTCCCCCTCCCCAGCGGGTTTCCCCTCGGTTTGAGCGAGGGCTGCATCCCACCCGTGTTTGCCCGCGCCCTCCCCAACGGGTTCTCCCTCGCCCTCCGAATTCCACTTGCGCTTGCGCGAGGGGTGCCGCAGCCGCACCCGCGGCTGCCACCAACAGTTCGCGAGGGCTGCATCCCAGCTGTGCCCCCGGGTTCTCCTCCCCGCGCCCTCCCCAACGGGTTTCCCGCCGCCCTTGGGCGGCGGCTGCATCCCGACTGTGCCTTCTGACTCCCGCTTTGCCTGCGGCTTCATCCCGGCGCGGGAGCCGCGCTCGCCCCCGCGCCCTGCTCCATCTCCGCCTGCAGGATCACCCGCGCTTGATGTCGTCCCGCGCGAAGTCCCACTCCACCATCCGCCGCGTCTTCACGCTCTCGTTCACCATGTGCGCGCACGCAGCCGCATGATGCCCCGCCACCTCGTTCTGCCAGTACGGCTTCCGCGAGCGGATCGAGTTCAGGAAGTGCCAGAAATGCACCGTCGTCGCATCCTGCCCTTCCTCCCGCCACACATTGCCTCCGTCCACCAGCCGCGGCTTGTTCAGGTGCCGCAGCTCTTCCTGCTGCACCTTCGGATCCTTCCAGTAGGCTTCTTCCAGCTTCCGCGGCCAGCTCTCCACGATCCAGCGGTTGTCTTCGCGCACGTTCTCCGGCCAGTAGCGCAGCTCGCCCCACCCGACGGAGATCGTTCCTTCCGTCCCCAGAAACGTGAAGCTCGCCTCCGACGACGATTGGTTGTTGAACGTCGAAGACAGGTTCACCGTGAAGCCCTCCGGATACTCGAGCACCGCATTCAGCGTGTCCGGCACCTCGCGCGATTCCTTCCACCGGTACAGCTCGCCCATCGCCATCACCCGCGCCGGCATCTTCGCGTCCATCAGGAAGTGGATCGTCGTGCACAGATGCACGAACAGGTCCGTTGCGATGCCGCCCGAATAGTCCTCATAGCACCGCCACCGGAAGAACCGTTCCAGGCTGAACGGCCGTTTCGGCGCCGGCCCCAGGAACATCTCCCAGTTCACCGTGTCCGGGCTCGCGTCCGGCGGAATCGGATAGATCCACGCCCCTGACGCCGTGTTCCGGTTGTACGCCGCCCGGATCATTGTTACCTTGCCCAGCTTCCCGGCGCGGATCAGCTCCCGCGCATGATTCTGCGTCATCGACGACATCCCCTGCGAGCCCACCTGCACGATCCGCCCCGTGCGCCTCGCCGCCGCGATGATCTCCGGTCCTTCGCTCGACCGGAACGTCAGCGGCTTCTCGCAATAAACGTCTTTGCCCGCCTCGAGCGCCTCCACCACCATCGGCTTGTGCCAGTGGTCCGGCGTCACGATCACCACCGCGTCGATCGACTTGTCCGCCAGCGCCTCGCGGTAGTCTTTCAGCACGCGCGGCGCCACGCCCCGCCGTGCGCGGATCCGGTCCTGCGCCCGCTCCACCCGCCCCTTGTACGCATCGCACACGGCCGGAATCTCGAACTGCGGATGCGCCATCATCGCCTCCATCAGCTCGTGCGCCCGCGCCCCGCAGCCGATGCAGGCCGCCCGGATCCGGTCATTCGCGCTCACCCGCGCCTGCATCGACGCCGCCATCGCCGCCTGCATCTCCAGGAATCCGCGCCTCGTCATGTCCATGTCCTGATGACCTCCAGCGCTTCGTATTGTATGCTTTCTCTCGGACTCCGATGAGCGAAGCCGTCTCTGCCGCGCCCGTCATCCGCCGCGCCACGCTCGACGACCGCCAGGCCATCTACGAAATCCAGCGGGCCGCCATCCTCGAAACCTGCCGCCGCAGCTATCCCGAGGAAGACGTCGCCGTCTGGGCCGGCCTGCTTTCGCCGGACTCCTACCACATGATCCACGACCGCTATTTCGTGGTCGCCGAGCGCGACGGCCGCATCGAAGGCTTCGGCATGCTCGACGAAAAAGAAGGCGAGGTCGAAGCCATCTACGTCTCCCCGGCGGCTTCAGGCAAAGGCACGGGCGCAGCCATCCTGCAGCATCTCGAACAGCGCGCCCGCGACTGCGGCCTCAAGGAGCTCAAGGTCCGCTCCACTCTCAACGCCGAGTCCTTCTACGCCCGCCACGGCTATCAGCACCTCGCCCTCATCCGCTACCGCCTCGTCCCCTCTCTCATGCTCAACTGCGTCGAAATGCGCAAGCAGCTCGGCTGAGCCCCGCAGAAAAGACGTGCAGCGCTGCCGCCCGCCACCCCCCATCGGCCATTTCTCGATCGCGTGCCGCGGCCGTTGAACGCCCCCACCGCATTCACCATCGCGGCGATATCGGCGCCGCGCGGAGCAGTGCGAAGGCCGCTGCCAGCCCAATCTGCGCCTGCGGAACACGGGAATTCACGCAGATGGCCTTGTGCGCTGCGCCTCGAACGATGGCGGCAGCCGCAGAAAGCGTGCCGTCACGCGCCCCCGCAAGGGGGCGGTTCCCGCGGGCGCCCGGGGTTCGCGCGGTCTGCGGTGCTGCCTGAGGGTCGGGACTGCCCCGCGGCTCCGTTGGGTCGTCCCCGCAATGGAGCGCACCGGCGGCCGCGGATTTGCCGCCGCCTGCCTCCGCCGCTTACAATGAAGATTGGCTCGGGGCGTGGCTCAGCCTGGTTAGAGCGCCTGGTTCGGGACCAGGAGGTCGGTGGTTCAAATCCACTCGCCCCGACCATTCCCTTCACCTGTTTCACTCAGCCCCGCAATCCATTCGCTTCGCAGCCAACCATCGGTGCGCCGCCTCAGAGGGGGTGACGCCCCGTGCATTCGTCCAGAGACAGCCGCTGCCGCGATCATGAGGCATGGATCGATCCCGTCCAAGTCCGGGTTCGAAATCCGCGCTTTGCTCGTGCAATCGTGGGGTTGCGGTTGCACAGCTCCTGTGCCGGCACGCCCGGTTGCCGGGCGGAGCGGGCGGACAACTGAAACCGCCGAGCCGCGTGCTAGATTAGTCAATGAGCGGTCCTCCCGCTCTGAAGCATCACTCCCCGGTCGTCTAATGGTAGGACAGCGGCCTTTGGAGCCGTGAATCGTGGTTCGAATCCATGCCGGGGAGCCACTACACCCTTCCTGGCTTCCCCCAGTTCATCCACCCCCAAGAGCGATCGCTGGCCTACGGCCGAATCTCTTCTGGCAGGCGGCTCAACGCAGCTTCGTACACTTCGCGCGCGACCGACAAAGCATCCTTGGCTTCTTCGAGCGTGGCTTCCTCAGGGTCGCCAGGATGGCGGAAGCGCCAGGCGTATTCTGTGAGCGGAGCGGCTCGCCGCAATAGATCTTCCAGGCTGGGGTCAATCCGGCAGCAGGCGCCGCCGAGTTCCACCAGGTTGTGCGTTCTGCGAAAGGGCACCTGGTGCCAGGAGAGGAAGCCTTTGAGGGTTTTCTCCACCGCTTGTTGTGCATGGAACACGGCGTCGTCCGCGAATGGTGGATCGGCGCGAAGCTCATACTGCGCCGTGTCCAGGTCTTTTCGGGCTTTCTTCAGCCACGCCTGCACTTCGGCCACCAAAGCGGGATCATGCGGCATGCAGCAGCTTCCCTTCTCTCAGCACCGTGGCAGGCAGGGAGGCAGGCAGGTGCGTCCGGCTATGAAACTGGCCCGCAGTCCAGACCAGCACGTCAGCGGCTACGCCGGTACCCCACAGGATTTCATAAGCCAGCCGGCTCCGGCGGCGCTCGGCAGGAGCGTCGTCTGGCACAATCAGCAGCAGATCGTAGTCGCTGTCCGGTCCGGCATCGCCTCGCGCTACTGACCCAAACAGGTACACGCGCTCTGGCCGATAGGCTTCGACCAGCCGGCGCACTATCTCCATGAGCGCCGGATCGCCGTCTGCCGGCACTGAAGTCTTTTCGCTACCGGCCATGGTTCCCCTAGCATTCTGCCATAGATGGACGAATGCAATGCCCGCCCACAGGAGCAGCATGGCGTCGAGCCCCCCCATTCCCGCACTCGCCTGCCGCCGCCATTGCGCCCGGTGATTCCACCCACCGTCTGCCTGCTGGCTCTTCTCGTCTCAGACGGCCTGGCGCCAGGATTCACACATGCCAGGCGCTTGGCTCATCCCCGGAATCTCAAGGCGGCTGCCGTCATTGCCCGGTTTCGATGGTGCCCATCGGCCCCTCGCCGGATTCTTCGAAGATGATGACCCTTTCAGCGGCCGTTCGAGCCGTGAATCGTGGTTCGAATCCATGCCGGGGGGCCACACCCAAATCCCGTAACTTCCCGCCGCCCCGTTTTGCTTGACGCCGCCGCCGTTCGCGGCCGCCCGATATCCCAAACATTCGCCAGTATTTGCGTTTCGGCGCGGTTCTCCAGTTGGAAACACTCCCGACCGGGCCACGCGCTCAACCGCCATGGTTCGGCTCGTTGGCCTCTCTCAACCCTTCAAACTCTCCGTTTTCTCCGTTGACGGGTCCGCTTTTGTTGACAGGCTGGTTGAGAGCGTAGGCCGGTTGGATACTTTCGCACTCGCGTGAGTATCGATTGACAGAGCACCGGACAGCGCGCGTGGCAGCCCAGCGGAAGCCGTCGTGGGTGCCGTACCCCGAGGAACGGCATACCCATGGACTTCCGCGACTGAACCACTGACGCGGCGCTGGCCGACATCGCAGGCCTGCTGGCCGTCGCCTACCAGTGCTACCGGCGCGCCCGGCGCATCGAAATTACCTCCAAAGATGCGCCCGAAATCGTCAACGGAGAACTTGATAACCCACGCCCGGAGAGCCTTCATGTCAGTGAGGTTGACGCATGAAGAAAACGCTCCGGGATCGGATTGCCTCGCTCGCCGCGATGGACGTGTCGGCGTTGCGCAAAGAGCATTGCAAGGTCTTCGGCAAGGAGCCGGTGAATGCGCACCAGAAGGGCTACAACCAGTGCCCGAGGCGCTCGGTGTCGGCGCCCGCGATCGAACAGGCGGTCATTGAGCAGATCCGTGGCATCGCCGCGAACCCCGGCGTGGTGGATCGGGTCGTCGAGTCGCTGGGCGAACAGCGCGTGGCAGATATCGAGACTCTCGAACGCGAGAAGCGGCTGATCGAGCGCGAACTCGAGCGGCTGGGCCAGGAACTCGCGGGCCTTGTGCGGACGAGCGGCAAGCTGGCCGTGGACCGCATGGCCGAGGTACAGGAGCGCGCCACCCTGCTCGAACGGAAGCTGCGCGAGGTCCGCGACCAGTTGGCCGAGTGGGTGGGCCAGACGGTGGACGTGGCCGACGTCCGCCGGACCCTGCGCGAGTTCGACCGGCTATGGGCCGAGATGACGCCGCGCGAGCAGGAGAAGTTCGTCAAGACGCTGGTCGAGCAGGTGACCTACGACGGCCGCAGCAGCGAGGTGACGGTGGGCTTCCGGACGGCGGCGATCAAGCAGCTTTGCATGGAGGTTACGGGCAAGTCATGGCAGCGGGCAATTGGTTCGAGGTGAGATTCAAGCTGAGGCCAGCCGTGCGGGAGATCCAACGCGGGCAGCAGGCAACGGAACCGACGAGGACGGCGGCGCCAGAGACGGGGCGCTACCCGCGTGCGGCGCAGGTGCTGGCGCTGGCGCTCCAGTTTCAGGAGATGATCGACCGCGGCGAGGTGCGCGACTATGCGGATCTGGCGCGCCTGGGATGCGTGAGCCGCGAGCGGATCAGCCAGATCATGATGCTCGTCTGGCTCGCCCCGGACATTCAGCAGGCCGTACTGCGTTTGCCGCCCTCTGGGCGCGCGCCGTACAGCGAAACGGCGCTGCGGAGGATCGCCGAGATGCCTCTTTGGGAGGATCAGCGCAGGGCCTCGCGAGAACTATTCGGCGAGCTGGAGGCGCTGGAGTAATTCGGCGGTGGTGTACCACTCGATCCCGGCGACCTCAAAATCGTTGTCGTTCGACCACAAAGGCCATCCCAGGTGCATTGCGAGCGCCAGGATCTCGACGTCATCCGGATCACGCTTCCCGATCTTCCTTCGTGCCCGCGGCAGGGCATCCTTATACTGCTCTCTCGGTAGGATGGCGACGGGCAGCGTCGCCACGGCAAGCAGAACGAGTTCCAGGTCAAGCCGCCTCTTCTGCGCCAGGTGCCCGGCATACTCCTGAACTTCCTCGAACGTCATCGCAGTCGTGACCACGCTTTCCACGCCGGGATGTTCGAGCACGGTCTTGGCCTGCCCGCCGATCAAGGCCGAGAGCAGAACGTTGGCATCAGCCACGAGGCGCACGGCGGGCCTTTCGCCAGCTCTCGAAATCCGCCTGGATCTCCTCCTCGCTGATCTTCCGCTTCTTGAGCTCGCGGCCCAACTCGGCAGAGAGAACGGAGAAGAGCTCCTTCTTGAACTCCACGGGCAGGCTTTCTTCCGGCCAGGGGAAGAAGACCCCAGCCAGACGGCCCCGGCGTGTAACCAGAATGGGAGCCTTCGAGCGCAGCAGCCCGGTGGCGTTGTCGCGAAACTCCCGAACGGTCGTGATTCTCATGTGGCCACCTCAGTGACCATTTTACCAGCCGCAGTGTCATCACGCGAAGGCCGGCCCGATTTCCACAGCGACCCACAGGCCAGAAGCTGTCAAGCCGAGAATTTGCAAGCGGGGCGGAGTCAAACACTACACCCGGAGCCCACTGGGGGCCGACACGCGCGAGGGCGGCATCCCGAACTGGCCGCTGATCCGGGTGCATGGGAACGGCGGCGGCGGCTTTTATCCCTTCTACGCTCTCGACGGAAGGGAGCACGGCAAGCGTTGCCGCCGCATCCTGGTGGACAAGATCCAAGGCCCGTTTTCTGCTTATCACGCGCACCTGCAATATTGCCGCGGCGAGGCGGAGATGGAGGTGGCCGGATCTTCCAACGTGGCGATTTACGGCATCAAGAATGACATCGACTCGGTCGCGCTCTGGGTGCGCGATTCGAGGAATGTGCTGATGACCGGCTACGGCGGTCCCGGAGAGACTCCGGAAACCGGGAAGCTTATCGTTGAGCGCTCTGCCGATGTGGTACTCGCCAACTTGATCCACGATTCTCGCGACGATCGCGCGGACGCACGGAACCCCATGGCGCGAATTGTGACGGCGGACGGGCGGTCCTGGACCACGGTGCCCTTCGATCGTCCGGTCGTCTTCAAGGCGACCAGGAAATGACAGTGGAGGAAGTCCCCAGAAAGGAGCAGCAGACCATGAAACGAAACGGCGCGACACCCGGCATCGGCCGCCGCCCCGCCCTGCAAACCGGCATGGCGGCGCTGGGGGCAACCCTGGCGTCTCAGGCCGGGACACAGAGCGCCGCCCCGCAGAAGTCACGGTTGCGTGATTATGCGTGGGTGACCGGATTCAACTACCAGCCCAGTTGGGGGAGCCACGGCATCACCATTTGGAACGACTTCCGCCCGGCGGTCTTCGCGCGAGGCGGATCTTGGGTTGAAACACTTCCCTGAGATCCATGTTCTGAGAATCTGGCTTTCTTACGATGCATGGATTGCGGACCGGACCAAGTTCCTATCGGCCGTCAAGCAAGCTGCCGGGATCCTTGCCGAGCGCAAGCTACGGATGATTCCCGTTTTCTTCAACGGTTGGGTCGCTGTGGTGTACATCGGTGGATTCAACCTGAACCAGCTCAGGAACTCAGCGCGGAATCGCAACTTCGGTGCGCACCGGCAGTACCTTCGGGCGATTCGGCAGGTCCGAAATCCCGACTCTGCGTTCTGGCGCGGTTCTCCGGTTGGAGGCTTTCGCACTCGCGTGAGTATCGATTGACCGAGCACCGGACCGCGCGCCTCGCCGCGAAGCGGAAGCCGTCGTGGGCGCCGGACCCCAAAGAAGGGAATACCCGTGGACTTCCGCGGCCGAACCACCGGCGCGGCGTTCGATCTCAGAATCAAGGTTTTGACGGTGCCGTCAGGATCTCGGGGAACTTCCCCAGCTCCATCGGGACGCGGGCATTGGCTCTGACAAAGCGCGGTCCCCACAGATAGAGGGTTCCGTCATTCTTCAGCGCCAGGGTGCGGTTGCCGTCGGACCAGACTCTCACAATGCCGGTGAGCTGCTTGAGGTGCACTCCAGACGCAGAGAAATCGCCTGTGTCGCCGCCTGTTCCCAGCGTTCCGAAGCTGTTGTCGCCCCAGGTCCAGACACTGCCATCGCGCAGCAGAAAAACCGCGCCCCCCAGATCTACGGTCGTGCGGAGGTGCGCCGGCAAGGGTTTCGGCTCAAGCGCCGGGCGGAAATTCTCCGTTGTCCCCACTCCCACCGGCCCTGCCCAGCCCCACAACCGCCACGATCCATCAGCCAGCCGCGCCGCGGACATGTTACCCACAGCATAGATCCTGGTCACGCCGGTCAGGCCACGAACCTGCGCGGGAACGCCACGATTCTCCGTATCACCCACGCCCAGTTGGCCAAACTTGTTGAACCCCCAGGACCAGACCGTACCGTCTTTCCGCAGCGCCAGGACGTGGTTGTAGCCAGCCGCGATCTGGACCACGTCTGTGATCCCTTCCACCCGACGTGGCTGATGATACTCACGCCCGCTCTCGTAGGGCTCGGTCAGCTTGCCCGTTCCCATCACCCCGTCCCGGTCCGAGCCCCACATCCAGACGGTGCCGTCCTCCCGAACGGCGGCGCCGGCGTACCTTCCGCCCGCAATGCCACGGACCCGGTCGAGTCCCGGCACGGCCGTCGGTGTCCGGGACTGCATGGTCGTATTGCGCCCGTCTCCGCCCAGAAGACCGAAATCATGTTTGCCCCAGACGTAGACTTTCCCGTCGGCGCCCAGGGCCATACTGCAGGATCCAGTGGGAATGAATGCATCGACCACCGCAGGCACGCCTTGCACGACAGTGAACCGGCTGAAATGTGTGCGCGGGACGTCTCCGCCGCTTTCCCCGTAGCGGTTGTCGCCCGCACCGTATAACACCCCGTCTGGCGAGACCACCAGAACATGGCTCGAGCCAACTGCAAATTTGTAGTCCTCCGCAGACAACGGTCCTGCCAGGAGAACCGTGCCGGCAATCCATGCGGCCCAGCCATTGATGACGCGCATCCTGCCTGACCTCCTCCTCTATCCCAGATGGTTCACAACATCGTACCAGACCTCTTCCCGGATGGCGCGGTCAAAATGCCGCGGCGGGCTCGAGGTGTCAGCCGCCTGGCGGCACCAGAGCCCGCCGGGGATCGATCGGGCAGGGACTGCGGCGCGGAGGCTGGCCCGTCAGCCGCCCGCGTCCGCAGCGCGATCAGCGCACCAGCGCGTCGGCGGCGTTGGCGGCCAGAATCCAGTGGCTGGCTGCGGTGATGACGTATTCGTGTGTGAACCAGAGGAAGCCGAAATCGTCCATGCACTCCGGATAGTCCGGCTGGATGACCACGTAGCCAGGGATCACGCCGCCCGGAATGTAGGACTGATCCGCGCGGTTGTTGCCGTACGCGATCATGTGCGAGCGCGTGCCCACGCCGCTGACGTAGGAACGGCTCGACACCGGATGCGTGCCGAGAATGTAGTTGGCGGCGCGCAGCGTGTAATCCTTGCTGACGATCTCGGGGAATGCCTTGTGCAGGAAATACATCCGGATGCCGAGGTTCATCACGCCAGCCGAGCCGCCCCAGCCGCCGCGTGTCGGCGGGACGCCGAACGGCGTTGCCGCCAGTTCCTTGTCGAGCTGCACCATGTGAGCCTTCAGCGCGGCTTCGAACTGCTTGCGGAAGTCGGCGTCCATGTAGGGCAGCGCGTGAACCGCGGCCCAGCCGCCGAAGCCGAACCGCTGCGACATCGACGGCCACATTTCCAGGACGCGTTTCCTGTACGGCTCGCTGCCGCCGGTTGCGAGCAGGAGCTGGATGGCTGCATTCCACTCTTCCCCGGCGGCCATTCCCGCGCCCGGTCCCGGACGGACCGGCGTCGGGTTGGCGTGCTCCTCGTCCCAGATGCGGATGGCCGTCTCCAGGCACTCCCTGGCGAGCGCGTCGTCGTAGCCTTTCAGCGCCTGAGCCGCCGCAGCAAGCGTCGCCACGGAGCCGTACTGCATGGCTGCGGACTTCGTCGTGAAGGCCCAGCGGTCATCAGGCCTTCCGGAATAATCGCCGCGCACTTCGTTCGGCCCGAGCTTCGGGTCGTAGATGCGGTTGTCGGTCTTCGACGCGCCGTCTCCGAGGTGCGTGTATTGCCGCAGCGTCGGTTCATTGATCACGGGGAAGGCGTGGCCCACGGCTTTGATCTGCGCCAGCACCTGCAGGACTCCGTGTTTGATCTGCTGGAGCACGTCGGGCACGCCGTCCGGACGGTGCATCTCCACGGAGCGCGCCTCCCAGTCCACGGTGAGCTGGTCAAAGTCCAGCTTGAACTCGCGCCGCGCCAGCGCCAGGTCCTGAATCACTCCGAACTGGCTGCGGGTCTGGATGTCGAAGTCGCCGGCGTCGTACCAGCCGCCGACGTTCAGCCCCGGAATGTGCTCGCCGGGCTTGTAAGGCGAGTCGAGTTCCGGCCCCATGGACCAGCCGTCGAAGTGCTGCCGGTTCGGCGGCGCCTGGCGCGCATCATCGAGATGCGACACGCCGTGCCACAGCCGGTAGCCCTCCCGGACCGAGACGTGATCCATCGCCGTCGCCAGATAACCCGAAAGGGTCAGCTGCCAGGTGTTGCTGTACACGTCTTTGGCGATGCGGAAAAGGCTCGATCTTTCGCCCGCGTACTCGATCGCATACAGACCTGGTTCTTTCACCTTCGAGAAATCGAACTTCGCGTAGGTGTACCGCAGCCACGGTTGCGTGTCCGAAATCGGACCCTCGAAGACCTGCTGATACGAGCCGTCCTCTCCCAGCCGCAGCACTTTCGCCGTCTTTGGCGCCTGGAACTTCGGGTCGAGCTCGAGAATCGCCACTTTGGAGAAATCCGGATGGTAGCCGACCTGGCTGTGGGCGATCATGGGCGGCCGCACCCAATTCGGCATCACGTCGGGGCGGATGTGCCAGACGACGGCCTCGCCGGTCTTGCCCGAAGGAATCAGGGAGCGCAGCACGAACCAGCCGTTCTGCGCCATCACGCGGCCGTCGTAGAGCGAGAGAGGGCCCGACTCTGAAACCACTTTCACCCGATACAGCGGCGCGTCCACGCCAAGAATGATGCTGTTGCCCGAGGCGAAAGGCAGCGGTTGGCGGTAGCCTTTTTCGCGATCCCACTCTTCCTGATACGGGAACTTCGGCGGCTCGCCTGGAGGCGGCGGAACACGAACCGCGGGGTCGCGCGGGCTGACCGGGAAAAATCCGGGCGTTTTGCCGTCCACCATATAGGTCTTTCCCGCGTAAATGGCCGGCAGGAATTCGAGATTGAAGCCTGCGCGGCCGGCGAGCCTTTCCGGGAGAGGCTTGTCGAGGATGACGGCCACGCGCACGCCGCCGGGCTCGGCTGTCACTTCCAGACGGTAGGAGAAGTCATACTCCGGATAGCCGGCATCCGCGGTCAGGCGGCGGTTCTGCCTGTCGGCGTTCTTCGACTTGAGCTGCGGGATGGCGTCCCACTGCTCGGGCGTGGGCAGCAGCCGGACGTCGCCGTTGGTGGCGATGCGGCGGCCGTGCAGGATCATCTCCATCGCCGTATTTTTCTGGTCAAAGAACATGCGGTTGAACGTGCTGTGGTAGAGAATGACGCTGAATCCCTGCGTGTCGAGGTAGCCGCTGTCGGTGACCTGAAGAGTGAAGTCCGATCCGGACAGCGGGAGGGTGCACAACAGGGTGAAGAAGAGGCCGGGCAGCGGTCGGAGTTGCATGGCAGCATCATACACCGCTCTGTATACGCTTACAAGGCCCGGTGAACACTGGTCTGCGCCTCATTGCGGGATTCCTTTGTTCTCCGGTGCGGCGTCTCCGCGGTTCCGTTCCTGCTGCAGAGCGGACCACGGCCCGTGGAGAGGCGGCGCCGCCTTTCCAACACGCGCCGGCGGGTGAAATCAGGGCACGCGCGCCATGCCTGCGCGGCAGCTCCGGCGCTTACCGGCTGACGCCCAGTTCGCGCTTCCGGAATTGGGCAGGGGACATGCCCGTGTGCAGCTTGAAGTCGCGGCTGAAGTAGAAAGGATCGGAGTAGCCCGCCTGCTCGGCGATCTCCTTGATCGAATCGCGGCTCTCCAGCAGCCGGCGCTTGGCCTGGCTGATGCGCTCCTGCCTGAGAAAGCGGACGGGCGTCGTTCCCGTGGCCTTCTGGAAACAGCGGAAAAAATGGGGCACGCTGAGTCCGGCCAGAGACGCCATCTGCCCGACGCGCCAGGGGCGGTAATAGTAGACGGTCAGTTCGGTCAGAACCCTGCGCAGTCCGGGTGCGGGCGCCGGAACCGGGTCTGCGGCGCCTTCGAGTTCCGTGTGGCGGCCTTCAAAGAGACAGCCGATCAACGCGCTGGCCTGCACATGAACCAGAGCGTCGAGCGCCGCCGGGCGCTGGCGGAGCAGGCGGATGATGCTGCGGATGGCAGCCGCGGCGCGCTGCGGCGCAGGCAGGCGGAACACGGGCGCCGCGGGGCCGCCGAGGATCTCGAACAGCCTGCCGAGGACCGCCCCGTCCAGCCGCGCCCACAGCAGCCGCCAGGGATCGCCGCGGTCCGCCCAGTGCGCATGAGGGTGATGGCCGCTCAGCCATGCGAGCTCTCCCGGTTCGACAGGGAAGGTGCGGCCGCCGGTCTGCACGAAACCGCGTCCTCTCAGGCAGAGCAGCAGATCATGTCCTGCGCAGGTGCGGCGCTCGATGCGGTAATTCGGATCCGCCTGCAGCTGGCCGGCCCGCAACGCCACGATGAAGACCTCCTGCGCGGCCCTGGCCGGCGTGTGGTACTGCGATTCGAAGATGCGCAACCGCGGAGGCATCATCGTGATGATACTATTCTGCATCTGAAGAACCGTCTCCAGATTCAGGCCCTACGATCGCAGGGAGCACTGCCAGGAAGCCGGCTTGCGGGGAGGAGAGGATTCTCCATGTCTGTTGAGCGGATTCCTCATGGATTTCGCTGCCGTATTTCCGCACACTGATACCGAGTGACACCCCACTCCATCAGTCCGCGCGACCGGGTCTTCTGGAGCCTGCGCGGCGAGCCGCCGGACCGGACCCCCCGCGACTTCGCCGCGGTTCCCGAGATCTGGTCGCGCCTGATGGTTCGATTCGGCGTCCCGGACCGGGAATCCGTCCTGCAGCGGCTGGGCGTCGATCTCCGCATCGTTTCCTACGACAGCTTCTGCCGTCCGCCTGACGTACCGGAAGAAGAAGTCAACCCGGACGCCTCTCTCGAACGATCCTCGACCGGCGCCATGTGGCGGCGCGTGCTTGCCGACGGATCCAACGTCGACATCTGGGGCGCACACCGGCGCAGAGTGCAGCATGCATTCGGCGCATTTGAGGAATTCGCCAGCTACCCGCTCGGCTCCGCCGTGCATCTGGACGATGTCCGCTCCTACCGGTTTCCTGAGCCCGACTGGTGGGACTTCTCGCCGCTCCGGTCTGTTCTCGAATCGATGCTCGCCCAGACGCGCTACTGCGTGCGCTACCGCGTGGGCTCGGTGTTTGAGACTGCCTGGTCGCTGTGCGGCTTCGAGCGCTTCATGACCGATCTCGCCGATGGGTCTCCCATCCCGGGTTACATCATGGAGCGCATCACGGCGGTGCATGAGGCCAACCTGGAGTGCGTGCTGACGCTGGCCGGGGGCTGGATCGACATCGTGTACTTCTACGATGACCTGGCGTCGCAGACGGGGCTGCTGATGAGCCCGGCCATGTATGCGCGCCACGTGCAGCCATTCCACCGCCGGCTCATCGCCATCGCCCGCCGTTACGGCAAGCCTGTCATGATGCACAGCTGCGGCGCCGTGGCGCGGCTGATCCCGGCGCTGATCGACATGGGCGTTTCGATCCTGAACCCCGTGCAGCCGCGCGCCCGCGGGATGGCGCCGGAAACTCTGGCGCGCGAATTCGGCGGGCGGATCGTGTTCCACGGCGGCATCGACGTGCAGCAGCTGCTGCCGCGTGCAACGCCGGAGCAGGTTCGGCGGGAGGTGAAACGGGTGGCTGAGCTTCTCGGTCCGGGCTACATCCGCGCCGGTGCGCACCACATTCAGGCGGACACGCCGGTCGACAACATTCTGGCGATGTATGAGGAGCCCTGAGGAGGAAGACGCTGTGAGCCGCATTACCGTTGTCGGCAGCTACGCGGCCGCTCTCGTCATGGAAGTCGACCGCATCCCGGCGGAGGGCGAAACGGTGATGGGACGCGGCTATCGCGCGACGCACGGAGGAAAAGGCTCCAACATGGCCTGCTGCGCCGCGCGGCTGGGCGCGGATGTACGGCTCGTGACAAGAGTGGGAGCGGACGCGTTCGGCGATGGCCTGATCGCGCTGCTCAGCCGCGAGGGCGTGGACCCGAATTGGGTTCTGCGTTCCGCGTCTCTGCCCACGGCAGTCGGCATGATTCTCGGAACGAGCCGCGGCACGATTGCCATCGCCGTGGATGCCGGTGCGTTGTCCGAGTTTCTGCCTGAAGACGTGGCGCCGCTCCGGGAAACAATCCACGAGGGCGACTCCGTGCTGAGCCCGCTGGAGATTCCGCTGGGAACGGCCCTGGCGGCGTCGCGCATGGCGCGGGAGCGGGGAGCTTTTTCGATTCTCAACCCCGCGCCCGCAACCGATCTGCGCCGGCAGGACCTGAGCACGGTCGATTTTCTGACGCCGAATGAAACCGAAGCTCGCGTGTGCCTGGGACTCGCGCCGGATGATCCGATTCACGATCAGGAGGCGGCGGAGCAGTTGCGGCGCCTCGGTCCGCGGAACGTGATTGTGACGCGCGGCGAAAAAGGCGCGCTCTGGGCTTCTCCCGATGGCTGCTTCGAGATTCCCGCTCTCGCCGTGAATGTCGTCGACACCGTCGGCGCCGGCGACGCTTTCAACGCCGGCCTCGCCGTCGGCTTATGCGAGGGCCGGGATCCGCTCGAGGCCATTCTGATGGGCATCGTCACCGCTTCGCTGTCCACCCGGAAGCGGGACACGATTGCTTCCTATCCGCGCCGCGCCGAAGTCGAGGCGCGGCTGCCGGAATTGCGAAACACAATCCGGAGGTTGTCTTGACCCGAGAAGAATTGGCCGCGCGCATTCAGTTCACGAATGTGCGCGCGAACGCGACGGCGGCCGACATCCGCCGCCACTGTGAAGCCGCGGCCCAGGCTCGAGTTCAGGGCGTGATGCTGCAGCCCTGCTGGGTGCGGCTCGCCAGAGAGATTCTCGCCGGAAGCGGCGTCAAGGTTGCGACGGCCGTCGCATATCCCATGGGCGGCGAGACGGCGGAGATGAAAGCCTCGCTGATGCGCGAAGCCGTGCGGCTGGGCGCGGAGGAGATCGACTTCCAGCCCAACATCGGGTTTCTGCGCAGCCGCATGCTGGACGAATTCGCCGCGGAGATCCGCCAGGTGGTGGCCGCCGCGGACGGACGTCCCGTGAAAAGCATGTCGGAGTTCGGATTTCTCAATGACGAAGAGAAACGGCTGTGCGTGCAGATCGCCGAGGAGTGCGGCGTGGCGCAGATCAAGAACTCGAGCGGCATCGGGCCGGGAGGCTCGCCGGCGACCGTGGAGGACATCCGTTTCATCCGCAGCCTGCTGAAGGGCCGGGCCGGCGTGAAGGCGTCGGGCGGCATCCGCAGCCGCGAACAGGCGGAGGCGCTGATCGCCGCGGGCGCCGATCTGCTGGGGACAAGCGCCGCTCTGGAGATCCTCGCCGGATCGGCTGCAGAATCCACAGACTACTGAGGAGCGCACCGATGCTGGTCCGGAGGGAATTCATCCGCGCGGCTCTGGCAAGCCTGTCCGCCGCTGCTGTCAGGCCGCTGGCAGCGCAGCTTGCGGCGGCGGAAGAATCCGTGTTCGATGCCGACCTGATCCCCGCTCCCGACAATCCGCGCGAGTGGCCCGCCTTCCGCCAGCAACTGCATGAATGGCGCAGGAGAAAGCGCGCCGAGCTGAACTATGACGACAGCCTGTACCGGCGGGCGGATCTCCAGTGGGCTGCGCGGTCCTTCGCCTGCTCGTTCGTCATGCTCTGCGACGAGCAGTTCTACAGCCCCGAACAGGCGCGCTACCTGGTTCCGTTGTGGCTCGAGGAAGGCGAGCGCGACTTCGGCGGCTATGACTCCATGGTTCTCTGGCACGCCTATCCGCGGATCGGCGTTGACGAGCGCAACCAGTTCGACATGTACCGCGACATGCCGGGCGGCCTGAAGGGGCTGCGCGGACTGATTCAGGAACTCCACCGGCGCAATGTGAAAGCCTACATTGACTACAACCCCTGGGACACAGGCACGCGGCGCGAGGGCAAGAGCGACATCGATGCGCTGGTGGAGCTCGTGGCGGCGATCGATGCCGATGGCATCTTCCTCGACACGCTGCGGAGCGGCGCCGCTGAGTTCCGCACGAAACTCGATCAGGCGCGGCCGGGCGTGGTTCTCGAGGGCGAGATTGCGCTGCCGCTGGCCAACATCCACGACCACCATCTTTCGTGGGCGCAGATGTTCCCCGACAGCCGTGTTCCCGGCATCCTGCGCAACAAGTGGTTCGAGCGGCGCCACATGCAGCACCAGATCCGCCGCTGGTATCACGACCACACGGCGGAACTGCACACCGCGTGGATGAACGGCAGCGGGATGATGGTGTGGGAGAACGTGTTCGGAAGCTGGGTGGGCTGGAACGCGCGCGACCGAAGCATTTTGCGTTCGATGCTGCCCATCCAGCGCAGATACGCTTCGCTCTTTACCGGCGAGGGCTGGACGCCGCTGGTGGAGACCCTCGCTGAAGACGTCTACGCGAGCCTCTGGGAAGGCGCGGGCATGCGGCTGTGGACGCTGGTGAACCGCGCGGAGTCGAGCCGCACGGGACCGCTGCTGAGGGTCGACGTTCCTGCGGGGTATCAGTTCTTCGACCTGATCGCAGGCAGGCCGCTGGAGCCGGTGCGCGACGGGAACGCGGCCGTGCTCGAGGGCCGGATCCAGCCGCGCGGCATCGGCTGCTTCCTCGCCCGCCCCTCCGGCTCTGCACCCGAAGGCGAGCGCGGCTTCCTGAATTCTCAGGCCGCCCTGCGCACGCGGGCGTCGCTCTCCGCGGAGTTCCCCGCGCGCAAGACGACGTTGCGTCCCGCGCCAACAATCGCGGCAAGAAGGTCTGCGCCGGACGGCATGGCCGCCATCGGCCCTGTGGATTTCGACCGCGATTGCGTCTATCAGGTGCGCGAGTGCGGGCAACTGACTTCGATGGACTACACGCCGGGCCGAGGCCACGAGCGGATTCACCAACCCGTGGCCATCCGCCGCAAAGCCCGCCTCGCGCGCTACGCGATCGATCTGACGCCTGTCACAAACGCCGAGTTTGCGCGCTTCCTGCGCGCCTCCGGTTACCGCCCGCGCCATCCCGAGAACTTTCTCAAACACTGGCAGGGCGGCGCGCCGCCGGCAGGGAAGGAGGATCACCCTGTTGTTTACGTCGATCTCGACGACGCCCGCGCGTACGCCCGCTGGGCGGGCAAGCGGCTGCCCACGGAACTCGAGTGGCAATACGCAGCCGAAGGGCCCGAAGCTCTGCTCTATCCCTGGGGCAATGAGATGCTGCCCGGGCGCTGCAACGCCGGCGAGAGCGGCGGCACGACTCCGGTGAAGGCGTTCCCCGAAGGCCGCTCGCCCTTCGGCTGCTGGGATATGTGCGGCAATGTCTGGGAGTGGACCGAAAGCGAGTCCTCCGATGGCAGGACCCGCTTCGCCATCCTGCGCGGCGGATCGTTCTACAAGGCGCAGGGTTCCATCTGGTATACCGATGGCGGCCCGCAGAGCTGCCGCTTCGGGATGAAGTTCCTGCTGATGTGGCCGGGACTCGACCGTTGCTCGACGGTCGGCTTCCGCTGCGCGGTCCCGCTCGGGTGAAGCCGCGCGGGGGCGCGCGGTCAATCCGCCACGCAAACCTTCAGGCGGCGGTACACCACGCCCGGGATCGACCTGAACCCCTGGTAGTTGTCCGTGCCGATGAAGACCCAGCGGAAGCCCTCAAACGGCTGGTTGAACGATCCCTTCTTGACGAGCACGCCATCGCGCCACAGCATCGACTCGCCGCCCGTGGTGTCCCAGGCGCCCTCGATCCGGTACCAACGGTCTTCCCACTCCATCGGCGCAACCGCGCCTTCGAAGCTCCGTCCGCCTGGCCGGTAGGTCAGCCGCAGCATCATGCCGTCCTCCATGAGCCGGAGCTGGAAGAACCCCTGCGTTTTGCGGTCGCCGTCAGCGGCGGCCTCTTCGTTCCAGGCCGAAAAGAGCGTGTGCTTTTCCTTCTGTTTGAGCGGTCCCTTCAATTCAATCTCGACGCGCCCTTTGCGGTAGTGCCTGCCAAGGTCGTATTTCAGTTGCGATTCGAAGCTGCGCACCTGCCAGCCTTCCGCGGTGAACTCGCCGGGATCGCGCGGGCGCTGCGCAGCCGTGCGCCCGGTCGTGAAATCCTCGTCTACCAGACAGGCAGGCGGCTGGCCTGCGGCAGCACGCGGCGAGAACAGCGGAAGGAGGACTGCCGATGAGAGCAGCACTGGCATGGCAGCAAAGTATCTGGCGGGCATCATGGTTTCATCTCCCGGAGAACCGAGCCGTTCAGCGCCCGGGGCAGGCGCCCAGAGTGTACGTGAATTCGTCCTGCACCCAGGGCGCCTTGCCGCGCAGCACGGCGACGATCTGTACGCGCACCCGATCAGGCTCGAAAAACAGCCGTGCGAAGTGATGGGCGGTGTTGTCGCGGAATGCCGTGTATGGCGGCGGAGGATTCGTCCTGAAGTCGGCGAAGCGCCCATTGATGTTGCTCTGCTTGCCGCCGGGACCGACCTTGAGATAGACGGTTCCGTCCTTTGCGCCGTAGCAGTCCCTGGACTGGCTGGTGATCTCAAGCCGGTCCGGGACGCCCCGCAGAGGATAAGTGCGCTCGTAAGACTGGTCGTGGCAGCTGAGCACGAGCCGCACGCCGTGTTTCTCGAAGAGCGGTCCCAATTGGCTGCGGTATTCGAGATTGGACGGGTGGTTCGAGCCGTCGGAAAACGGCGCCACATGAATGTATGGCACGAGCCACTTTCTGCCCGATCGGCGCGCCTTTTCGAGATCCGCATCGATCCACCGCAAGACCGTCTCCGGAAGCGATCCCTTCTCCGAGTCCGCTCCGAGAATGGAGACGAAGTGCGCATCGCCCACGTCGAACGAATAGTAGCGGCGGTTGTCGAGACCATCCGGCGTGGGGAAGCGGTCGGCCCAGAACAGATAGCCTTCCTTCAGGAAGATCTCGTGATTGCCATAGGTAGGCATCATCGGCGCCTTCACGGCGAACGGCATGACCATGTTGAACCAGAAATCGATGGTCTTATCCAGAGTCCCGAACCGCTTGTCCGTGTCGAAGTAGGCTGCGTCGCCGCCCCAGAGAATCACCGTGGGACTGAGTTGCGCCACGGCTTCCACCACTTCGCGGGTGCCGGTCGAGAGGCCGTCGAGTCTTCCATCGAGCCCTGTGTCGGCAACAAAGACCGCCTCGAACGGCCCGCCGGGCCTGGGCGCGGTGATGAACGAGTAAACCGGGCTCCACGTCCCCCCAGGGCCGGCCACGCGATACTCGTATCGCGTGGCGGGTTTCAGGCCCTGCACCAGAACCTCATGCAGCCGTCCCTCCGTGCCGCTGGGCCGCGGGCCGCCCGTGGCGCGGCGCCACTTCGGCTCTCCCTGCCTGCGGTATTCCACGGTCGAGGGCACGGTAGTGTCGGCGGTTCTCCAGACGACATTCACCGTGGTTGAGGTGTCGCGCGTCCAGGCCAGGTGGATCTGGTCGGGCGGCGCCTCCGCCTGAGCGGCAAGGAGCGCGAGGTTGAGAAGCAGCGCGGCTGGACCCTTGAACATGACAGTAATATACTACTGATATATATGCGCGGAAGCAACCGCTGCCCCTTCCGCCACCCGGACCGGGGCGCCTGATACGGGCAGGATGGCGCATCCGCCGCCGTCGGCCATGCCCGCCGTGATGTTTTGGAGCCGCGTGATAGAAAGGCTGAACGATGCAGACTCATACCTTCCTGCTGAAGAGCCCGGCCAGGAGCGTTTGTGCCATCGGGCTTCTTCTGGTGCTGGCCTGCGGGCATTCCTCCGCCCAGACTCCAGCCCGGCCGGAGGTTCCGCTCTACGGGTTCTTCGAAGACGCCGTGGAGCACGACCGGAGTTATCATGATCCGTACCGCGACGTAACGCTGCACGTCCATTACACGCGCCCTGATGGAACGCGCCTCTCATTCTGGGGCTTCCATGACGGAGGCCGGACGTGGCGATTCCGCGCCTATGCCGATCAGCCGGGAACCTGGCGGTACGCCGCGGAGATGTCGGACGGCAGCCTGCGGCGCACGGGCGAGTTTCGGGTCTCGAAGAACACCTCTCTGCCCGGCATGGTGACGGTTCACAAGCCCAACCCCGTGTGGTTCGGCTTCGCGGGGGGCAAGCCGTTCCTGGTGCGAGGCCTCCATGTGGGCGACCGCTTCTTCGCCGCCAACTGGCCCGACGCGGAACGCAGGCGCTTCCTCGACTGGGTGCAGGCCAACGGCTATAACTTTCTCTCCATCGCCAGTCATTTCCTCAACCGCGATGAAGAGGGGCGCGGCCGCGGCTGGGACACGCCCCGGCTGTGGCCGCTGAATGCCGGCGAATACCAGCGGATGGAACGCATCCTCAATGAATTGGCAGAGCGCCGCATCATCGCCTGGGGCTTCGCCGGCTTTTTCGGGCAGAAGTCGAACTATCCGCGCTCGCCCGCGGATCAGGAACTCTACATCCGCTACACGCTCGCGCGCCTCGCCCCCATGTGGCATCTGCTGTGGAACGTCGCCGGCCCCGAACCCAACCTGGGCGAGGGCCTGCGGTGGATGAGCGACGAGGAGGTGACGCGGCTCGGCAGGCTGATCGCCTCGCTCGATCCCTGGAAGCATCCCATCAGCGTCCACAACCGCACCGGAGACGATCCCTTCCGCGACAGCGACTGGACCACCTACGGCGTGCTTCAGGGGCCGAAGACGCCTGACCTGGCCACCCTGAGCCGCGGGCTTCTCGAGAGCCACCACCCGGCCAAACCGCTGTTGGCGCAGGAGACGCTCTGGTCGCGCAACACATATCACCTGCGCAGCCTCAAGCGCGACTACACCGATGACGAAATCCGCCGCAACGCGTGGGTCATTCAGATGAGTGCGGCGGGGCTTGTGTTCGCCGACAACGACGGCAGCTCTTCGACGGGATTCACGGGAACCCTGAACCCGGCCGACGCGCATCCCACGAGACACGCGATTTTGCGCCGGATCTGGGACTTCATGGAAAGCATCCCTTTCGGCGAGCTACGCCCCGCGCAGGAGTCTGTCAGCACGGGCTACGCGCTGGCCGGTGAGAAGATGCTCATCGCCTACCTGCCGGAGGGCGGCGCGGTCCGCCTCCAGGGCGCATGGCAGGCAAGAGCCTCCCGTATTTCGGAGGCCGTGTGGGTGAACGCCCGCAACCCGTCCCGCCGTTTCCCCGCGCGCTCCGGCAACACCGGCGTCTTCACCGCCCCGGATAGCGATGACTGGCTGCTGTGGGTGAAGCGGTGACGCTCGAACCCCCGTCCTGCTGACTCCCCGCAACTCCTCTGCCGCCCAGCTCCGGCTCAGCACCTCGGCAGAAACGCGCCCGGCAGCAGCGGAAATGCGGGCTCGTCCTCTTCTCCTGCGAGAAACGCCTCGAACAGCCGCGCCACCAGCCGCTTCCGCGGCGCGAACCGCCGCGCTTCCCGCGCAAGCTGCGTTCCGATGGAAGCGAGCCCCCGCCCCAGCAGCATGTCAATCTCGGCCTCTGTCAACAGCAGCGCCCGGCGCGCAAACGCATCGAAGGCTTCGGCGATCCGCCGGTGAGCAGACGCGCGCTGCTCTCGATTCGAAGGCAACTCGCCGGACTCCCGCTCGAGCACGGCGAGAAACTCGTCCGTCATCCGCTCGCGGCGCTCCCGCTCAGGGGATTCGATCGTCCACCCGAATTCCGGCAATTCCGCCGGCGAGTCTCGCCATAGCGCCGGCGTGTGTTCCAGCAATGCGGCGCCTGCAATAACCATCCGCCCTTTCCATACGCGCCCGCGGCATCCCATGTTCCGGGCGCCTCACGAACCGAAGCGTGATGCGCCCGCCGCGGTTCTGCGCACGCGTCAGCAATTCCCGCTCCAGAGGACCGCGCCAATAGAAAAGCCGGCCACAACACGGTAGCCGGGCCAATTTCACCACCCCAACAAACTACGATGCGGCGCATTCAACGCAGCCGTGCGTAAGTCACGGTGCGCTTCGCTTTCACGCCTGCCATGCGCAGGGCTTTCTCCTCCCTGCAAGGGGTCAAATACACACCGACAACACCGTCGCCCCAGACCTCCGAGAGGTAATAGCGGTCTCCATAGCGGTTGAAGACGAGCTTCGCTTCCCCCGGATCGAACCCGCTCCGGTAGACCGGGTTCCCCACCGCCAGCGTCGTGCGCCCGCTCTGCTCATCCCTGATCTGGAGCATCGGCGCCGCAATGGAAGGGATCCGGGCAATTTCCCACCGCCCCGCGGACTGCGACGCCAGTCCGGCCTGGAACTGGAATGGAACGTCCGCCACGACTCGCAAGCTCTGAGCCATCACCAGCGGCGCCGCCAGCAGCGCCACCAAAACCACGGCAATCCTCCAACGCATTGTCCTGCTCCTCTTCTTCTCCAACCCCATGCGGACTCGTCCATCCGCTCACTTCGCTTCCGGAACACTCCGCGCTCGGTTGGCTCATGTTCGTCCGACTCGACCAAGGCCGCCGCCTCTCCGCCCGGATACCCCGCAAAGATGGAATCCATCGGGCCGGCGCCGGCCCGCCACTTCTCTGGTTCGTCTACCGGAGCCAGGCCAGAACCACTGCTCTCTCCCGCTTCACTCCAGCGACCTGGAGCTGCCGCTCTTCTTCCCCAGCCATCAGAGCGACTTTCGCGCCGGCTCCTTCGTGGATCTCTCTCAGAAAATACCGGTCGCCATACCTGTAGAACACCAGCTTCGTCTGCGGATTCGGGTTGTAATTGAAGTCAACGAAACCCGCGACAAACAGGATCCTCTCCCCGGTGCTCTCATTTGTCATGAAGATCGTTCGGCTCGCGTCCGCCCTGTTTCTCAAGAAGCCGTACTCTCCCGCCGGACACTTCATGTCACGAACCACGAACGCAAACGGAACATCCGCTCTCACCGTCCTGATTTGTTGCGCCATCACCACAGGCGCCGTGCACAGCAGCACCACAATCGCCCATGCCATCATCTGCCGCATGGCTTCCTCCTTTTTCCTGCCCCTGTCCTTCAGAATTCTTCAGAACCAGGCCGGAACAACCATCAGCCTGAATGTAAGCCCAGTGGCCGCGTCCGCCTACTCGCACAAATATGGGAGTCCATCCATCGAACCCGAGAGCCGCCATCGATCCGGCACTGCGCGCGCCCGCATCCCATCCGTGTTTCTCCTTGCGCTTGCGCGAGGGCTGCGCTTCGCCCCAGTTTTCCCCTCGCCTTTGCGCGGCTTCTGCATCCCAATTTTCTGTTTCCCTCGCCCGCCAACAGACTCGATTCCCCCGGCATTCACGCCGGGGCCGCTGCATTCGCGTCGGCGAAAGCCGCCCGCCGCTCCCTGGCTGACGGGGTTTTGTCCCGGCGGCAGGACATAAACCCCCGCGGACACTCGTGCGGAAGTCCCGGCTTCCCGCTACAATTTCCCGGGAAATCGCCCTACACAAACCACCCTTCCCGCAGCGCCTTCGCCACCGCCTCCGATTTCGAATGCACGTGCAGCTTCCGGTAAATGTTCTTGATATACGTCACCACCGTGTGCACGCTCACGCCCATCTCCGCCGCTGCGGTCTTGTAATAATGCCCGTCCACCAGCAGGCGCAGCAGCTGCGTCTCCTGCGGGCTCAGATGGTATTCGGCCCCCGCTGGCGGGCGGTGATTCCGGAACAGCTCCATCACGCGCCGCCCGATCTCCGGCGACATCGGCGCGCCCCCGCTCAACACCTCCCGGATCGCCTCCAGAATCCGCACCGGCGGCGTGCTCTTCAGCAGATACCCGCTCGCGCCCGCGCAGATGGCCCGGAAAATCCGGTCGTCATCCCCGTGCACGCTGAGGATCAGAATCTCCATCTGCGGGTGCCGCGCCTTCAGCAGCTTCGTCCCCTCGATCCCGTCCATTCCCGGCAAGCCGATGTCCAGCAGCACCAGGTCCGCCGGCCTCTCCTCCATCGCCCGCAGCGCCGCTTCCATCGTCCCGAACACCCGCGTGCACTGGTACCCTTGCATGCTGGAGATCAGCAGCGCCAGCCCTTCCCGTACCTCGCGCTGGTCCTCGACGATGGCGACTTCCGGCACGGCTTCTCCTCGATCGCTCTCCATCTCAGGCCGCCTGTCCCCCGCCTTTCGCCGTCATCCGTCGAAGCTCCGCGGCCTCTCTCTTCCGCGCCGCCCGAAGCGGCGCCCGCAGCGTCACTCTCCATCCGTTCGCGCCCGCCGGCCCCGCCTCCAGCCTCCCGCCGATCATCTCCGCCCTCCACCGCATCCCCTCGATCCCATGCCGGCCATTGCTGTCCGCCGCCTCCTCCCTCGGCGCCGGCCCGCCATCATTGGATGTCGACAGCACCAGCCAGCCCTGCTGCACATCCAGCCGCACCCGGACGAAAGTCCCTCCCGAATGGCGCACCGCATTGTGAATCGACTCTTTGAACACCGCCAGGATCTGCCGCCTCTGCTCCGGATCCAGCCGCACCCGCGACATGTCTTCCGATACCTCGAACTCCAGCCGCATCCGTGCCGCCGACAGCATCTCCGACGCCGCCGCGCGCATCCGGCGAACCAGATCCTCGCCCATCTCCTGCTGCGGCCGGATCGCCCACACCAGGTCGCCCAGCGATCCGATCATCTCCCGCGCCGTCCCGGCCACCTGCTCCAGCGCATTTTCCTTGACAGCATCCTCCCGGCTCATCCGCGCCGTCTCGCTCGTCAGCGCTACCTGCGTCAGCCGTGCGCCCAGCTCATCGTGCAGATCCGTGGCAATCTGCATCCGCATCCGTTCCAGGGCCAGCTCCCGCTTCCAGCGGCTCCGGTGAATCCATATCACGCCCAACGCCACCGCCGCTCCCAGCAGCCCCACAAACCAGCCCCGCCTGTATAACGGCGCCGTGACCGTGAACTCCAGCACCGCCGGCGCCACCGCGTTCCCCTCGCCTTCTGGCCGCACCACCAACCGATACCGCCCCGCCTTCAGTCCCGCCAGAGTCAGCCGCCCGCCGGACAGCGGAGCGCTCCACCCCTCCTCTGCCCCCTCTAACAGATACGAATAGCGCTGCCCTTCTGCCTCCCCCGCGCCCGCTGCCACAAACTCCACCTCCACCGCTCCGCCCCGGTCCGGGAATGAATACCCGCGCAGGATTCGTTCTCCGAATTCCGACAAGGGCAGCGCGATCCCTCCCGCCTTCAGCGCCATGATTCGCACCAGCCTGGGCAGCGCCTGCTGCCGCGTCTCCGGCTCCAGCCTTGCCACGCCGTTCACCCCTGCCGTCCAGATCACCCCCTTGCGGTCGCAGATCATCGTCCGGACATTGCCAAATGGCAGCCCTTCCGCAGTTGTGTAGTGCCTGAGCCGCAGCGGCCCCGCCTGCGGCCCGTTGGCCGCCTCCAGCCGCGCCACCCGGCTGTGCATGCCCACATAGATCCGGCCCAGATGGTCTTCCGCCAGCGCCGTGATGTATTGGGTCGGAAGCCCGTGCTCCCGCCCGTACCGCAGGATGACCGGCTTGTCCGATCCTGGCTGATCCACGCGCCGCAACCAGTCCGCGCTTCCCACCCACAGCCTCCCCTCCCTGTCCACCAGCAGCGCGTCCACAAACCCCGCCGGTCCGCCCGCTTCCGCCCCGAAGTATTCCCATCTCCCGTTGCGATACCGGGCCAGCCCGCCCGCGTAAAACCCGGCCCAGATCTGCCCGTGACGGTCCTCCGCAAACGCCGTCGCCGCCAGGGTCTGCCGCGCGCCCTTGTCCGTCCGGATCTCGTGGCGGATGAACTTCGCCTGCCTGCGGGACCAGACGGCCACTGGACTGTCCGTCCCCAGCAGCGAAATCCAGATGTCGCCCCGCGAGTCTTCGAATAACCGGAAGATGCTGTTCGAAGGCAGCCCGTCTTTCACCGTGTAATGCGCCTTCGGCCTGGCCGACGCCAGATCCTCGATCCGCTTCTGCGGGCCGTACCGGAAGATCCCTCTTTCGCTCGGAACCCACCAGTCGCCTTCGTGGTCCCGCACGATCCATTGCCCCCATCCCCACCCAAGCTGAATCCCGTCCACAAACATCTCCCTGGGCAGGTTCAGCCTGACCGTGCGGAAGCCGCTCCCGTCGAACCAGTACAGGAACCCGCCCCGGCTCGCCACCAGCCCGGCGCCCTCCACGTCCATCAGCACATAGGTATCGGGGTTCGCAATTCCGTCCTCCACGCCGAAGGAAACGAATCCCCGCCTCAGAATCTTCGTTACGCCCGCATCCGAAGATGTCAGCCACAGATTGCCTTCCCGGTCTTCGGCGATGTCGTCGACGAGATCCGATCCCAGCCCCTGCCTCCTGCTGAACCGCCTCACGCGCAGCTCGCGGCCGCCCGGCGCCGGTTCCAGCTCCGTCAGCGCATTCGTCGTCGTCGCCAGAATCCGCCCTTCTGACGTCTCGATCAGATCCATGACCTTGCTGCTCAGTTCCGTCCCCCACGTCCTGTATGTGCGCTCCACAACAGGCCGTCCCGGCATGGGCGAAGGCACCAGCAGGACCACGCCGCTGTCCCAGAATCCCGCCCACACCCTGCCCCGGCTGTCACAGAGAATCGGGATCGCCTGGTTCTGGGGGAGTCCCTCCCTCGTCGTGAACCGATCCACTTTCCCGCCCGGCCGCCACCGGAACAGCCCTCCCCCGCCTGAAGCCCACATCTCCCCGGAGGCATGCTCGCAGAATCCCCGGATCGCGAAGTCCGTCTCTTCGGGGCCGAAGCCCAGATCCAGCTTCTCAAACCCGACCACGCCCGCCCCGCCTTCCCCTCGCCACACCCTGAACGCTCCGCCGTTCGTGCCCAGCCACAGCCCGCCCGTCGAGTCTTCAAACAGTTTGAGCACCGCGCTGTCCGCCCTCTCCGGGCCAGGCGAATAACACTCAAACAGTCGGCCTTTCTCCCCGTTCGGCAGCAGCCGGCACAACCCCCGCCCCGTGCCCACCCACAGCACGCCGTCCCGCGTTTCTTCAACAAACGTGATGATGGGGTGCGGCAGCCCGTCCCGCGCATCGTATGTGCGGAAGCGGGTTCCGTCGAACCGCGCCAGCCCTTCCGTGGTTCCAATCCACACCAGCCCCCGCGAGTCCTGCAGGATGGCGGTAGTGTGGTTGTGCGGCAGCCCGTCGGCCACCGTATACACCCGGCACGGCAGGCGCGCCGCGCAGATCGGAACGAGGAGGGAAAGACCCAGCAGCCCGGCCCTCCCCCACGCCGCCCTCATGACGCCTCCTCCTGCCTCCTTTTACTCCTCTTCTCTGAGCAGGACAAGAGAACAGAATGCGATTCACCCTTGAATCCGAAAAACCGGATGCGATGGAACAATGCGGCTCCAGACATTCAGCCGGCAGAACATCCGCGCCGCAACCGGGAGCCGAACCGATACAGCGGCTCTGGAATCTCCTTCCCGCTCCGGCGCCCTCACAAAGAAACCGGCTGCGGCGCATCGCTTCCTCCTCCCGCCCCGCCCCTCGCGTTTGCGATGCGCCGCAGCGAAACACGCCCGCAGGCCATTCATACGCTTTCAGCCATTGCGGTGCCGGATCGCTGTCGCATGCAATGGTGAAGCACTGCATGCACTGGAAGCCGGCACGACTTTCACCGCCGCTCCCGCTCCTCCGTGTTCGCGCCACTGTCCGGACAGGAAGAAGCCCCGGTCACAACGCGGTGGCCGGGCCGGACTCGCCAACACGGGCAGCACGAGCGCCGCAGCCCTACCGCAGCCGCGCGTAAATCACCGTCTCCTGCAGTCTCACTCCCGCCAGCTGCAGGGCCTTCTCCTCCTTGCAAGGCGTCAGATGCACACCAACGCCGTCAACGCCCCAGACCTCCGAAAGGTAGTACCTGTCTCCGTAACGATTGAAGACAAGTTTTGCATCCCACGGGGCGTTATAGCCGGGATAGATCACGATGCCGAGCGCCAGCATCGTCTGCCCATTGCCGTTATTCCTCATCTGAATCACCGAACCTCCTCCGAAAACGATTCGGCTGATCGTCCACTCCCCCGCGGAACGTGCGTCCTTGCCGACCTGGAATGGAAATGGAATGTCTGCCATCACTCGAGTGTTCTGCGCCATCACGAGCGGCGCCGCGCATAGCAGCGCCACCAAAACCACAGCAATCCTCGAACGCATTGTCGTGCTCCTCTTCTCCAGCGGCATGCGGCCGCGCCGTTCCGCTCCCGCTGGTTCCGGCGCGCCCCCTGCAGCTGGATCATCCTCGTCCTCCCTGGCCAGCGCTGCCGCCCGTCCGGCCGGATTCTCCATCACAGGAGAACCGTCCGGACGCGGCCGCCGCGCAACCCTCTCCTCCTATCGCAGCCGGGCCAGAACCTCCGTCCTGCTCTGCCTGACCCCGGCCACCTGCAGCTGCCGCTCTTCCTGCTCAGCCATCAGAGCGGCTTTGACGCCGGTTGCTTCGCGGTTCTGTATGTATCGCCGCCGCCAAAGCCGTACCGGTACTGCGTCCCCCGTGTACCGCCCCCGATTTCTTGGACAGTTTTTTGAATTATCGTCATGCGGCAGCCTCGAGGGCAAGCAAGGCTTGGTGAGCCTGCCGCGGGGATTGGAAGTGGAGCCGTTCGACGAGCCACTGTTCGTTGTAGCGCTGGCGGAATTCTTCGAGCGCTTCGGCGAGTTCTTCCAGGGTTTCGAAGTGCCGCACCCAGAGAAGCTGCTCTTTGAGGGTGCGGAAGAAGCGTTCGATGCAACCGTTGCCTTCCGGCTCGCGGACGAAGGCCGGTGACGACTCCAGGCCGAGAAAGCGGATCTCGCGCTGGAAGTCGTCGCTCATGAATTGGGAGCCGTGGTCATGACGCAGCTTGACGCCCAAGGCGATGCCTTCGGAGAAGCCGCCGAACTGTTCACGCACGGCCTGGCGCACCGGTTCGAGCGCCTCGAACCGCGTGCCGCGTCTGGCGACGTGGATGCCCAGACAGCAGGCCGAGCAGTGGTCGATCATGGCGAAGATCGGAACTTGTCCGTCCTGGAGAGTGAAGCCGGCCGTGGCGTCGATGCCCCACATCTGGTTGGGCCGCTCAGCAAGGATCGTTCCCTCGTGCCGCTTCGGCTCGACCGGCTGCGGCTGCCGCTGCGGCGCCAGCAGCTCATGCTGGCGCATCAGGCGCAGCACGCGCCGCAGGGAGGTGCGCACGCCGGCCAGCCGCAGCCGCGCCCACACCTTGCGGTGGCCCTCGCCGTGGAAGGGCGATGTCTGGATCGTACGGCGGATCTCCCCAGCGAGCTGCTCATCGGTGTAGTGCGTCTTCGGACCGCGCCTGGCAGGCAGGCGAGGCGAAGCCCCATGGCGGCGCCGCTGGTAGAAGGTCGACCGCGGCAGGCCCCACGCCTTGAGTACCCGAGCCCGCCCGTAGCAGCGTCCCGTGGAGATCGACCGGGTACGGCTCATCTCTTCGACCTCCACCGGAGAAAAGGCTTCTCTTCCTCCGTGCGCCGGATGCGCTCCCGCAGCAGTTCGTTCTCCATCGCCAGCTCGGCAATGACGGACTTCATCCGGCGGCCCTGCTCGTCAACCAGATCTTCCTGCCGGATCTTGAGGCCCTCCTCGCCGGCCGCCAGGAAGGCCTCGCGCCACTCCGACAGGGTCGCTGCCGTGACTCCGTACTTGCGGCTTGTAGCTTCCAGATCGGCGCCGCGGAGCAGCTCCAGCACCACGCTCATCTTGCGCTTGGCCGACCAACGGCCCTTGCCAGCGCGGCCGGAATCCAGGCCCGCTTCAGTCGCCCTCCGGGCTCCTTGCGCGGGCCCGGAATCCGAGTGTTTCGCGTTGGACATCCTGATTCTCCTTATCGCAAATCAGTGTCCAAGGAAATCGTAGGGCGGGGGAGTACTGCGTCCCCCGGTCCATTCCCACGATTCGCGATGTTTCCCTTCGAAAACGAACAACGACCTCCGTCACCGTGCCTTCGAGCACCTCTCCACCGATGACAGCGACAACCGTGCCGCCCCAGTGGGGTATCCCGGAACTGTCAAGAATGAGCGCTCCTTGCCAGAGGGCCCGGAGATCCTGGCAATTCTTGTTCTGCGCCCGCCCGGGCATCGCGGCCATTACCAGGACAGCGGCGAGGATCATGCCGAGCCCGAGAAACGACCTGATGTGCCTGATGGAAACTCTCCTTTCGAGGGTGCAGGTTGACGGGGCAGGCGGCTTCGGTCGCTCGCGTGCAAACGAGATAGAGACGAGCCGGGCGCCGGCCGCCGGGTTGGGGAGCTGCAGGCCGAGTCGGCCGGGTTCACCGGCTGCGTCTGACCGGGAACGCCTGCGCTTCCGGGTCTTCCGTCCAATCATGCGTCCCACGGCAGCATCGTCCACGGAAATGCGGCCTGCGGGCAATGAACGGCGCGGGATTGCTCAATGGGTTTTTTGTGATCTTCCAATCCATTGCTGGCGCAAGGCTTGCGGAAAGATGTGAACGGGACGAAAACCTTTGATTGTGCTTGATGCCGGGATTCAGGACTCCTATAATCCACTTGGACGGGAGGCTGTCACGGAAGACAGAAAGCCAGCCCGTAGAGCGATAGCTCGTTTTGGTGTATTTGAATTCGACACCGAAACAGGAGAGTTGCGCCGCGAGGGATTGCCCTTGCGGCTGGCGCCGCAGCCGGCGCGGGTGCTGGGGCTCCTGCTGGAACACCCTGGCGAATTGGTGACCCGCGAGCAGATCTACCGCGACGTCTGGGGCAGCGGGACGTTCGTCGATTTCGAGCAGGGCATCACGCACTGCATCAAGCAGATCCGGACGGCGCTCAATGATGACGCCGACACCCCCCGTTACATCCAGACGATCCATCGGCGCGGCTACCGCTTTATCGCGCCGGTGGAGGACGCGGGTGTTTCCAGGCGGCTGGTGGAGATTCCGGCGCCCGCCAGGCTGCCGCGGCGGAAGTGGTGGTGGACAGCCGCGGCGGCGGCGCTGGCCATCGTGGCGGGGGTCTTCGGCTGGAACCGGATGCGCGAGGCGATGCGCGGCCCGCCGCCCCAGATCGCCTCCATCGCCGTCCTGCCGCTGGAGAACCTCTCTGCTGATCCCGCCCAGGAGTACTTCGCCGACGGCATCACCGAGGAGCTGATCACGGAACTGGGCAAGGTGCCGGGGCTCCGCGTCATCTCGCGGACCTCGATCATGCGTTACAAGCGGACCGACAAGTCCGTGCCCCAGATCGGGCGCGAGCTGAACGTGGACGCGGTGCTCGAGGGCACGGTGACCCAATCGGCGGGGCGGGTCCGGCTGACGGCGAACCTGCTGCACGCGCCTACGGACCGCCACCTCTGGGCGCAGACGTTCGACCGGGAGCTGGGCGACATGCTGGAATTGCGGCGCGAGATGGCCCGCATCGTGGCGCGGCAGGTGCGGGCGGCGCTGCCAACCGAGGAGGGAACGCAGCGGCCGGCGCGCCCGCTGAATCCGGAAGCCTACGATCTCTACCTGAAGGGGCAATACCACTATTACAAGTGGAGCGTTCCGGAATTCGAGAAGGCCGTCAGCTACTTCGAGCGGGCGATCGCCGTGGATCCGAATTTCGTCGAGGCCTACCTCGGGCTGGCAAAGACCTATGGCTGGCAGTGGATCATGGGCGTCCTGCCGCCGAAGGAGGCGTATCCGAAATTCAGCTCCGTCATGCAGAAAGCTCTGGCGATCAACAGCGATGTGCCGGAGGCCCACTATGTTCAGGCCGTTGCCGCGTGGTATTTCTTCTGGAACTGGGCTGAAGCGGAAAAAGAATTCAGGCTCGCCCTGGAAAAGAATCCCAATCTGGAAGAAGCCCGCTTCGAATTTGCCTGGTTCCTTTCCGGCATGGGCCGCCACGCCGAGGCCGTTCTGGAAGCGCAGCGCGCCGTGGAGGTCGACCCGTTTTCCGTTTCGGCCAACCTCGCGCTGGGCTCCGTCTACCAGTTGGCCGGCCGGCTCGACGAGGCGCTCAGGCAGATTGAGAAAACGATCGAGATCGAGCCGAACGATCCGCGCTGCTACGAGTTCCTCGGCGAGGTGTACAAGAGCCTCGGGCTGCGCGACGAAGAGGTGAAGGCGTACGCCCGGCGGCTCGAGTTGTCGGGAGTGCCTGCCGAAACGGTGGAGGCGATGCGCACGGCCTACCGCGAGGGCGGCTATCCGGGCTATCTGCGCTGGGCGCTCGCGCGGGCGCGGCATCCTTACCAGAAGGCGGTGTATCAGGCGCAGTTGGGGATGAAAGACGAGGCGTTCGCCAACCTCGAGAAGGCTTATCAGGAACACTGGTGGGCGATGGTCCGCCTCAAGTCGTGTGTCGAGTGGGTGCCGCTGCACGGCGACCCGCGCTACGAAGAACTGCTCCGCCGGATGAACTTCCCGCGCTGAGCGGAACTACCCCGAGCGAGTTCGGCCACACCCGCCACCGCAGCGCCGCAGGCCAAACAGAGCCGCGACGGAGCGCCGAAGGCGCGACCGAGCGGCCCCCATCCGCACCCGCCACCGAACGATCTCCGGCGGGACTCCCCCGGGGCGATTTCCTGGGGAGCCTGACCCGTCCTTCACCCCGCCAGACGGCGGCGCACCGTGAACGCGCGCGCCGGATTGTCCCGCGTCAGTCCGCGGATCTCCGCATCCGTCAGGCCTGCCCGGCGCAGCTCCGGCAGCGCCTTCTCGAACAGTAGCGTGTACGGGCGCATCGGGCGCCTGCCGCCCGCGCGCACGAGTTTCGCGTCGATCTCAGACAGCGGCCCGGCATCCTCTCCCGTCTTGATGAAGCCTGGCCGCACGCCCGTGCCCGCAATCCCCTCGCGCCACTCCCGCACCCAGCGGCCGGCGAGCCGCGCGGCATCTTCCTCGAAAGCGTGCTGAGGCACGTACCGGTCCGAGGCCGCTCCGTAGCAGCCCGTGTTGGTCAGAATGTGCAGCCCCGTCTTCTCCGAGATCGTCTTCAGCAGAGCGGGACTCCGCCCGAACCAGGCCGCCGTGGCGTCGGCCAGCGCTCTGCACCCGAGCACCTTCACCCGCCGCGCATACGGCACGGCCTCCCTGAGCAGGGCCGCTTCGTCGTAGTGCGGCGGCTCGGCGGGTTCTTCCCCGAAGTTCGAGAACAGATGCTCGTGCGGCAGCATCAGGCCGAGCGACCCGGGAGAGACCGGCCCGCGAACGGTCATCACGAGTCCTTCTCCGGTTTGCGCGGCGGCGCCGAGAACCGATGCCGCCAGCCACGCGCGGCGGGTGATTTCCTCTGCCGGCATGCAGCCATCATATTGGCGCGCGGATGCGTGAAGGGAGGGAGTCCTCCGCTTCCTGCGGCGCAGGTGCGGGCCGCCCGCGTTTCGGAAGCCGTGTGGATCCACGCGCGCGGCCCGCTCGAGAAAAGGCCCGCCCGCCGCGATCGCGGCGGGCGTCTCCGGGCGCCTGACAGACAGGACTGGCTGCTGCTGTTGAGGCGGTGACCCCAGTTGGATGCCGGAGAGCCGCGAGGCTACTTCACGAGGCTGCTCACTCCACCGTTGCTGTTCGTCTCGTGGCTCTTCTGCTTGATCACAACGCCCGCCGGCCACGGCTCGGTCTGGAGCGTCTTCACCGCGTTTTCGGCCAGCATCTGCCGCACCTGCGCGGGCGCATCCGGGGGGGTCGCGACGACCACGAGGTATTTCGGTGCCGCCGACGCGCCCGGGGCGGCCTGGCGCAGGTCAGAATCCGGGAGAGTCGGCAGTTTCGGCGCCTCATAACACAGCGCACACAGGCAGTACGGCTCCATGCCCGGGTTCCTCAGCAGGCCGCAGGCGCACGTCACGCCGTGGCCCTGCTGGTCGCATCCGCAACCGGGCGGCGGACAGGCGATCGGCCGATTGCCGGCCGAGGACGGCGCCGCAGCCATTCCGAGGAAGACAACCCGGCTCCGTCCCTCCAGAGCCTTTTCGAGCTGCGCGAACACGGTCTGGTGATCCGAGGCCGGCTGGTTCTGGCGCGCCGCGTCGGCCTTGGTGAGCTTCGCGCCAGAGGCGATCTCATCCACGATTTTGCGCACGGCGGCTTCCATCCGCTGCACGTCGGCAGGACTGTAGACGCCTTCCGGATAGGTGAGCATCGCCCGGATGTCCATCTTGATGCCACGGGCCGCCTCTGCGCCTTCGCCCGGAAAAGACGGCAGCGGCGGCCGGCCAGGGGCCCTCTGCGCAGTCTCCTGGCCGAAAACAACAAACACACAACAAGCAAACACAGGAAACAGACGACGCATGGTTGGTTGCATCCCCTTTCGCCTTATATTACGGAATATGGTGCGCGATTTTCCATCGTGCGTGTTCGCTGGGCGGCGGGCTCCGTGCATGCCCCGGCAGCGCGGGGGCCAGCTGGCCGCCGGCTCCCGCGCGCCGGAGTCCAACAGCCCCTCGCAGACGGCTGGAAGAGGCGCTCCTGCCGGAACGGGGCTGCCGCCGTCAGCGCCGCTCGCTTGACGGCGGGACGATGCCCTTCATCCGCAGGTACGTCACGATGTTGCCGTAGTGCTCGTTGTTGTGCGCGGTGTTGAACGACAGCACCGTGGCCTTCGTGTGCTCGCGGCCGAAGAATTTCACCTTCTCGGCCAGTTGCGCGTCCGTCAGCCCGGCGAAGGCCGGATCGCAGTCGGCGAAGGCCTCTTTCAGCGCCGCAACCAGATCGGCCTTCGAAGTCTTCGTCTTCTCGATGCCCGGCGCCGGGTTGGGCTTGCCGACCACGGCCGAGCAGAACAGATACTGCGCGTCGGCGATGTGGCCGAGGAGCTGGCCGAAGCTGCGCACTTCGGGCGTCGGCCGGAAAGAGTAATTCTCCTCGGGCATTTTCCCCGCCGAACGCAGAATGTTGTTTTTCACCATTTCATCGAGGAATTTCTGCCCTTCCGCCATCGGGTTCTGCGCGCTCGCGGCGGCGCAGCCGCCGATCAGAAACAGGGATGCAGCCAATACGCTCTTCATCAGGGTTGTCTCCTTTTCTCTCGTCGGCCTCACGGTTTCTCCCAATGTGGATGCACAGTCCGGAGTGATGCGCGCCGCCTCCGGGCTCAGCCGGACTGCGACCGCCTGCTCCAGTTTGCGGCAGCCTCACCGCCGCTTCCCGGCGGGACTCTTCCGGAGATCGGGAATATGGTTCAGTGCGATCCGGCAGTCCCGCATCTCCGGAAGCCAGCGGAAATGGAACCGCGCCAGCCGCACCGGCGTTCCCATCGCGCCCGGAAGGTCCTCGCGCCGCTGCGCCGCCATCGTACCGGCGATCATCGCTCAACTCTCGACCCGCGGGCGAGACTGCGCCCCCGTCTCATTTTCGCTCCGATCCGGACGAGCCATGCCAGACGCACCCCCCTGACGCTTCCGCCAGCAGTCCGGACCTCACCTCCGATCGAACACCACCCGGTTCCTGAACTCGCCGCCGCTCGGCAACGGGCCGTGCACGTCCACCGTCAGCGTCTTGCCATCGCGGCTGAGCCGGCCGCGAACGTGCTCGATCACCTTGCCGCCCTGCGTCCAGGTGTCCCTGAACGTCCGTCCCCGGATCTTTGAAACAGCCCGCACGTCGCCCATCTCGCCTTCGACGACGCGCACCGCCACTTCCTTTCCATCCGACCACGGCAGCTCGGCGCGCAGCCGCTTCCCGTCGGCGAATGTCAGATCCAGGTGGCGCGAGCCGTCCTCCGCAAAGGTCAGCGTAAAGCTGCGGAACGGCGGGCCGGGATCGAACTTCGACCGCGCGGCATTGTACCGCCACTGCCCCGTGAAGGGCGTGATCCGCCTCTCCTGAGCCGCGCCAGGCGACAGCGCGAGAACCAGCGCGGCGCATGCCCGCAGCATCGCGCGCCGCCCGCTGCGCCTTGCATGGTTCAACGGCTCCGTTCTCTTCTGGTGCATGGCTGTATGGCCCTTTCCTCTCTCCGCCGCGCGGGCCCCCGTTTACTGAGGATCGGCCCGCCTGCCGGATTCGGTCGCCAATTCCATCACGTCGAGGCGTGCTTTCCGCGCGTCCGGCCCCGCGCCTGCCGTGCCGTCGGGGCGGAACTCGAAGACGAGATCCTTCTTCGGATCATGGCGCGGCCACTGCGGCAGCCCCGGTCCGTTCGGGTCGCCTTTGCGGGCGAAGTTCACCCAGTAGCCCTGGATCATCCGCGAGACGGCCCGGTCCTGATCGGAAATCTCCACGCCCGGCCGCGGCGCCAGCGTGCCGAACACAAAGGCAATTTCGCCCCCGTGCGGCGCGCCCATCCGCATCTTCTCCCTCAGCGCCGTCTGCACATAGGAGAAGCGGTAGCAGTAGGCCGGCGCTCCAATGGCCGCGAAGGCGTTGGCGGCGAAGCGCGCCGGCTCGGCCTGGCCGAAATCATCGTTCATCTGCGCGATCAGCGCGGCCAGCTCCGCCTTGCCGTCCGGATCATAAGCGGCTTTCGCCCGCTCGCTCCATTCGCCGAATCGCGCAAACAACTGCTCTTTGGACGCCGCGCGCACCCGGTTGCCCGCGGTATCGGCGCTGTTGCTGCCAACGATGATCGGAACCCGCGGCATGCGCCGCGCCTTGTAGGCGCTCTCGGCCGTCTCGGTGATCAGCCTGCCGTCCAGGATCGGCGTCAGCTCATACCTCGGCCCGCCGGAGGACGGTCCCTGCAGGATCTGCTCGGCGCTCAGCGCGCGCAGGCGCGCGAGCGCCGCCTCGTCCGTACCCTCGATCCCCATCGAGCGCGCGAATTCGATCCCGATGGTTTCGGCCGAAACAGGATAATTCGGATCCACGCCGTCTCTGTTCATCGGCCGCGCCGTGAGCACGCTGTCGCGCGAGCCGCCGGATTCGACGATCGCCTTGTGGAACAGCCCCCGCGCCAGCGGCGACGCCAGCATGCTGTGCACGCTGACTCCGCCCGCCGAGAACCCGAAGATCGTGACGTTCTTCGGATCCCCGCCAAATGCAGCGATGTTCCGCTGCACCCACTTCAGCGCTGCGATCTGATCCATATAGGCGTAGTTGCCCTTCAACTCCTCCGGACGCTCGCGGCTCAACGCCGGAAACGCAAAGAACCCGAAGCGCCCCAGCCGGTAGTTGAAGCTGACCAGAATCACTCCCTGCCGCGCGAACCCGGCCCCCAGATTGGCGGGCGACGAACCCGAGCCGCCCACGAAGCCGCCTCCATGGATCCACACCATCACCGGCAGCCGCGCACCTGCCCGCGCATCAGCGGGGCGCCAGACGTTCAGATACAGGCAATCCTCCGACACCCGCGGCGGCTGCGCTCCCGCAGCCTGCGGCGGGCCGAAACGCCCCTGCATGCAGTTCGGTCCGAACTCCGCCGCCCGGCGCACGCCGGTCCACGGCGGGGCGGGCTGAGGCGGACGCCACCGCCTTTCGCCCACCGGAGGCGCCGCGTACGGAATGCCCTTGTAGACCACGGCGCCGTCCTCGATCACGCCCTCGAGCTGCCCGCCGTCCACCCGCACAGTCGTTTCCGGCTGCTGCGCGGCGTGGGAACCCGCCACGGCCAGCGCCGCCAGCAGGCCGGCTGTGCCGCCCGCCAGCCACAATCTGTTCCTGCGATTCGCGCGCATCTTTCTGCTCCTTGTTTTCCCGCTCTAATTCGAATCCGGCCCTTCTCCCAGATGGCTGCGGAAGAAAGCCGCCAGCTTCTCCACCGCCGGCGTCACGAACTGCGGCCGGTCATAGAGGTCAATGTGGCTCGCGCCATCGACGATGTAGAGCTCCCTGGGATCCCCGCACTTCTGATAGGCCCGCTCGCTCCAGAACCGCGTGTCGGCTTTGGAGCCGGCAATCAGCAGCACCGCGCGGGGCGAGATCATCTCCACCTGCTGGAGCGGGAAGAAAGCCATCTGCAGCGGCAGGCTGGAGAGCATGTACCGGTTCGGCGAATTGGGATGTTGCGCCCGCGGCGTGCGGTAGTAGTCGTACCCTTCGCGATACAGCAAGGGCGTCTTCCCGGTGAACGCCGCCGGGCTGTCCGGAACCACCGGCACCAGCCGCGGAGGCTCGCCGCGGGCTTCGCGCGAGCGCGCTTCGGCGGCGTCCCTCAGCCGCTTCATCCGCTCTTCAAACGAGATCGTGCCCATGCCCTCACGCCGCGCCTCGCCGAGATCGAAGAGGCTCACGGCAGCCACCGCCTTCACGCGCATCTCCGTCGACGCGTTGCACAGGGCGTAGCCGCCTCCGGCGCAGATGCCCAGCGACCCGATCCGCCCCTCGTCCACCTGAGGATGCCGGACCAGAAAATCAATGCCGCAACTGATGTCTTCCAGCCGCTGCCCCGGCACTTCCATCAGCCTCGGCTCGCCGCCGCTCTCTCCCTGATAGGAGGCATCGTAGGCCAGCGTGATGAAGCCCGCCTCGGCCAGGCGGATGGCGTACAGGCCGGCGGTCTGCTCCTTGACCCCGCCGAACGGATGCGTCACCACCACCGCCGCATACTTCCGGCTCGCGTCGAAGCCCGCGGGTTTGAACAGATTCGCCACGATCTGCGTGCCGAGGTTCCTTGCGCGGTAGGTGACGCGTTCAATGGTCACTCCCTTCGTGTTCGGGTATCCGATCACCGCCGGCTCCCGCGCCGGAGCGCCCTGTGCGGCTCCCGCCGCAGCCCCGGCAAGCGACGCGCCGGACAGGGCCTGAGCGGATGCTCCGAGAAATTCTCTTCTGTTGCTGCCCATGAACTCACTCTCCATCCCGGCTTGCCCTGCTTCGCAATGCGTCCGTCAATCCAGCTTCTTCTCTGCCAGAAACTTCGACATCAGATCCGCAATCTGCACGTTGTTCAGATCGGAAAACGGGAAATGCGTGTTGCCCCGGATGCCGATTTCCGGCAGATGCACCACCGTGACGTCTCCGCCATGCCGGTTGACCGTGTCGCGCCACTTTCTCGCCATCTCCAGCCGCACGCGCCAGCCGTCCTGACCGGGATACTCGCTGGGCTGGGCGGGAATGAAGTCGCCGTAGTAGATCACAATGGGAATCCGCGTCAGCTTGAGAAACTCCGCCTTCGGGACGCCTATCGCCGTGAGCGTCCCGCCGCTGCTCGGCAGCGGCGCCGGAACCTCGCCCTCGGGAAACACGAAGCCGCTGCCGGGCTCGTACGAGACGATGCCTTTCACGTTCGGGCTCTTGATCGCCGTCAGCCAGCCCAGCCCGCCGCCCTGCGAGTGCGTGACAAAGACCGCCGGTCCGATCTTGTCGAACAGCGCCGCGCAGGCGTCGGAGATCACTTCCGCGTCATACGGTCCCACGTTGGGCGTCATCTGGCGGAAGTACTGGTTGAGTGCCTCGGGGTCCTTCGAAAACTGCACTCCGGGAAAGTAGTCCGGCCAAATCCCGATCCGGAACGTGTTGAACCAGCCCTGCTCGTCGGGCGTGGCGTCGACCTTTGCGGAGACCGTGCTGCGCCCCGCGCGCCCCCGGCGCGGCTGATCGATCAGATACACCGGAAACCGGCGGCGCAGGAAAATGTTCTGGAATCCCTCGCGGCCGTCGGGCGTGGTCTCCCAAGTCTTCGAAAATTGCCCAGCGCCGTGCAGGAACACCAGCGGATATTTCCGCGGATTCACCGGGATTTGGTAAAAGACATACGCATGGTCGCCGTGGAGGGTCTGCCCTTCAGGCGTGGGGTTTTTGGGATTGAAGGTCCCCGGATTCGTGATCACCTTCCCGCCCACGGCGAAGCTGCCCTGCTCCTGGATCATCAGCGGCTCCGGACGGCCCTTCCTGGCCGCCTGGCCGTAGGCTGCCGCCACGACAACGGTTGAAGCCAGCACAATTGCTGCAAATCGTCTCCGCATGGCTCCTCCTGAATGGATTTGGCGCGCTCTCATTTCTGCCCGAACACTTCTCTGGCAACGCCGATGGCCGTCACCGCGCTCGGCCAGCCCGCGTAAAACGCCAGATGCGTGATCGCCTCCACCAGCTCAGCCTGCGTCAGGCCGTTCTGGCGCGCGAGGCGGAGATGCGACCTGAGCTGGTCCGGACGGTGCAGGGCGATCAACGCCGCCACGGTGGCCAGGCTCCGGTCGCGCTTCGACAGCTCCGGCCGCTCCCAGATGTCGCCATAGAGAACCTCGTCGGTGATCTCGGCCAGCTTCGGGGCGAAATTGCCCATCGCCGCCTGGGACGGCCGCGACTTCGGCGCAGCCGCGCCGGGCGCCTGTCCCGCCTGCGGCGCGCCGTACTGTTCATCGGTCACCTTTTCCATCCACTCGACCGTGCGTCCGTCCAGCGCTTCCTGAATCGCGAGGTGCGTCATCGCGGAATCCGGCGCCGCCCCGTGCCAGTGCTTCACGCCCGGCGCGATGCGTACTACGTCCCCCGCGCGGATCTCCCGCACGGGTCCGCCCCACTCCTGCACACGGCCCACGCCATCGGTGACAATGAGCGTCTGCCCCAGCGGATGCGTGTGCCACGCCGTGCGCGCGCCCGGCTGGAACGTCACGCGGCCGCAGGAGGCGCGCGCCGGCGCTTCCGCGCCGAACAGCATCTGCACCTGCGCCTGCCCCGTGAAGGACTGCTCCGGCGCGCCCCGCGCCGGACGGTCCGCCGCTTTCGAGATGCGGATCTTCTCCGCCTGATCCGCTGCCTGTCCGCCGCTGTCCGCCATCACCATCACTGCCGCGCCGGTCATCAACAGGACGAACGCCAGAATCTGCATGGCCCGCTCCTTGCCTTGGTTCTCACGCCTGCACGCTCTGAAGCCGGCGCTTCAGAGATACGTCGTCTTCTCGATCTCTTCCGGATACCGCGCGCCTTCAATGGGGATCTTCGCCGCCGCCTCGTCCAGCTCGCGCAACTCCTCCGCGGTGAATTCGATCTCCGCCGCCCCGAGATTTTCTTCCAGCCGCGCGAGCTTCGTCGTTCCAGGAATCGGCACGATCCACGGCTTCTGTGCGAGCAGCCACGCGATGGCCACCTGCGCTGGCGTGGCATTCCGCCGCTTGCCGAAGGTCTCGAGCAACTCCACCAGCGCGCGGTTGTGCCGCCGCGCCTCTGGCGCGAACCGCGGCACGATGTTGCGGAAATCGCCGTTCTCGAACTGCGTCTTCTCGTCGATCTTGCCCGTCAGGAAGCCCTTGCCGAGCGGGCTGAACGGCACGAACCCGATGCCCAGCTCCTCGCACGTGGGCAGCACTTCCTGCTCCGGGCGCCGGAACCACAGCGAGTACTCGCTCTGCACCGCCGTCACCGGCTGCACCGCGTGCGCGCGCCGGATGGTCGCTGCGCCGGCTTCGCTCAGCCCGAAGTGCTTCACCTTGCCCTCGCGGATCAGGTCCCGCACCGTTCCCGCCACGTCTTCGATCGGCACCTTCGGATCCACGCGATGCTGATACAGCAGATCGATCGCCTCCACGCGCAGCCGCTTCAGCGATCCTTCCACGGCTTGCCTGATTCTCCCGGGACTGCTGTCCACTCCGGCGATCCCGGGCTGCCCGTCGTCACGCATCCGGAAGCCGAACTTCGTGGCGATCACCACCTGCCCCTTGAACGGCTCCAGCCCTTCGCCCACCAGATCCTCGTTCGTGTAGGGTCCGTAAACTTCCGCCGTGTCGAAAAACGTCACACCCAGCTCCACTGCCTTCCGCAGCAAAGCCAGCATCTCACCGCGGTCTCCCGGCTTGCCGTAGCCGAAGCTCATGCTCATGCAGCCCAGCCCGATGGCGGAGACCTTCAGTCCGCTCCTGCCCAACTCGCGTTGCTTCATCCGGAACATCTCCTCAGCCCCAGAGTACGCGCCGCAGCCGCTGAGGCGGTATCCCGATTCTCCCGATCTCTTGCCTGATCCTCTCATGACGGGCAGAATTTTCTTGGCGCGCCGCCGCCCCGCCCGTATGATGAAAGCGGAGGCGCACCCCCATGCATGCCGCGCTCAACCCGCAGACCGCCACCACTGAATCACTCCGCGAAGCCCTCGCCCGGCTCATCCTGGCCCGCACCCCTCCCGATCAGGTGCTCGACACGCCCATCGACGGCCTGAAACTGATCCAACGGACGCGTCCCACCGGGCCTCTCGCCGTGACCTATGAGCCGAGCCTTGCGGTCGTTGTCCAGGGGCGCAAGCAGATCGAGCTCGGCGGCGCGACCATCGTCTACGATCCTTCGCGCTTCCTGCTCACGTCGCTCGACCTGCCTGTGATGAGCCGCGTCACCGAAGCCAGCCCGCGCAGGCCCTACGTCTGCCTGGCCCTGAAGCTGGAGATGCCCGTTGTGCGCGAACTGGCCGCGCGCATCGATCCGGGGCCGCAGGAACTGGCCGCGCGCGGCCCCGCCATGGCCACCGGCCCGGTCACCGTGGAACTGCTCGGGGCACTGCACCGCCTCGTATCGTTGCTTGACACGCCTGAAGACCTGCCCGTCATGAGCCCGCTGGTACGGCGCGAGATCACGTATCGAATCCTGCGGAGCCCCGCCGGCGCGCGCCTGCGGCAGATCGCGGTGATGGGAGAGGAGAGCCAGCGCGTGGGCCGCGCGGTGGAATGGATTCGCCGCAATTTCCGCGAGCCGCTCCGCATCGCCGATCTCGCCGCCATGGCCAACATGGGCCTGTCCACTTTCCACCGCCACTTCCGCGCGCTCACCAACATGAGCCCGCTCCAATATCAGAAGAAGCTGCGCCTGCAGGCGGCGCGGGACCGCATGCTGTCCGAGGGTCTGGACGTCGCGAGCGCCGCCTTTGAAGCGGGCTATGAAAGCGTCAGCCAGTTCACGCGCGAGTACAGCCGCCTGTTCGGGCGGCCGCCGGGGCGCGATGTGCGCGATCTGCGCGCGGCGGCGGCGCGGCCTCTGGCCGCCGCGGGCAATGTCTGAGCCGGGCGGAGTCTGCGGGAGCGCCTCTGCCCGTGGCCTACAATGAAAGCGTGCCAGCGCTTGAGTCCCTGCCCGAAGCCGTCGCCCGGCTCGACGAAGTCCGCTCGGAAATCGGCAAGGTGATCGTCGGCCAGCAGCAGGTGGTCGACGGCGTGCTGATCTGCCTGCTTGCGGGCGGGCATGTGCTGCTCGAGGGCGTGCCGGGACTCGGAAAGACGACACTGCTGAGGACGCTGGCGCGCGTGCTGCACCTGAAGTACTCGCGCATCCAGTTCACGCCGGACCTGATGCCCGCCGATATCGTCGGCAGCATGATCATGGAGACCCTGGAGGGCGGAGCGAAGGCGCTGAAGTTCCAGCCGGGACCGATCTTCGCCAATCTGGTGCTGGCTGACGAGATCAACCGCGCTACGCCGAAGACGCAGTCGGCGCTGCTCGAGGCGATGCAGGAGCGCACGGTGACATCCGGCTCCACCACGCATGAACTGGAGACGCCCTTCCTCGTGATGGCCACGCAGAATCCCATCGAGATGGAAGGCACGTACCCGCTGCCCGAGGCGCAGCTGGACCGTTTCCTGATGAAGATCCTCGTCGACTATCCCTCGCGCGAGGAGATGAACGTCATCGTCGAGCGCACCATCCAGCGGGAGGAGCCCGATCTGCGGCAGGTGATGGACCGCGACGAGATCCTTGCGATCCGGCGCGCGTGCCGCGAAGTGGTGGTCGCGCCGCACGTGCGCGACTACGCCGTGTCGCTGGTGCTGGCCACGCAGCCGGGCACGCGCGACGCGCATCCGCTGGCGGACAAGTACATCCGCTACGGCTCGTCTCCGCGCGGCGCGCAGGCGCTGGTGGAGTGCGGGCGGGTGCACGCTTTCATGCGCGGCAACGCGCATCTTTCCACCGAAGATGTCCGCGCCGTGGCGCATGCCGTCCTGCGCCACCGCATCATCCTGAACTTTGACGCGCATGCCGACGGCCACACGCCGGAGACGCTGCTGACCGAAATCATCGCCGCCACCGCGCCCCCGCGTTGATCATGGCTGAACCGCTCCTCGACCGCCGCCTGCTGGAACGCCTGGAGCGGCTCACGCTGCGCTGGCACAAATCGTTCCGCGGGCTGGTGGGCGGGCGGAACCTGTCGCGCTACTCCGGACCGGGGCTCGAGTTTCTCGACCACCGCCGTTTCCATCAGGGCGACGACCTGCGCGCCGTGAACTGGCGCGCCTATCTTCGGCTCGAGAAGCTCTTCCTGAAGATGTTTCAGACCGAGCCGCGCACGCCCATCCGCATGCTGGTGGACGTCTCGGCGTCGATGACCGTCTCGCCCGATCCCGGGGATCCGGACAAGTTCCTGTACGCGCGCCGCCTGGCCGCCGCGCTCACCTATGTCGCGCTGGTGCGCCACGACACGGTGATCGTGATTCCGTTCCACGAGAAGCTCGGCGATCCGCACACGGCCAGCGGCGGGCGGCACCGCTTCGGGCCGGTCAATGATTTTCTTGCGGAGCTGAAGCCCGCCGGACGTTCCGATTTTCTCCAGGCGGCGCGGCAATTCATCTCGAACTACCCGAAGCCCGGCCTGCTCGTGATCCTGACCGACTTTCTCGACGAAGGCGACGTGCTGAAGCCGCTGCAGTATCTGGCGGACTTCGGCCACGAGCTGCTGGCGGTGCATGTCTACGCCGAGAGCGAGCGGGCGCCCTCGCTCTCCGGCGAGACGACGCTGGAGGATGCCGAGACCGGCGCGGCGCTGCAGCTCTCGCTGGACGATCAGGCGTGCCGCGCCTACACGGAGGCGTTCGACCGCTACGCGTCGGCGATCGAGCATCTGGTGCTGCGCGCGGGCGGCCGCTACGCCGCGTTCTCCTCGTCGATTCCGCTGGACGAAGCCATTTTCGAGGCGCTCGATCTCACCGGCGCTGAACTGCAACGGGCCGCGCGGGGAGCCTGAGCCGTGTTCTTCGTCAACCTGACGCTGATTGAATTCCTCTCCCTGCTGGCGGCGGGCTCGGCGGTCACGGTGGCGCTGTATCTGCTGATCCGCGCCGGCAGGAGCGTGCGCGTGCCCACGCTGCGGTTCTGGCAGCAGGCGCAGCGGGCGATCGAGCAGAAGCGGCGGCGGCGCATCGACCAGCCTCTTTCGCTGCTGCTGCAACTGCTGGCGCTGGCGCTGCTGCTGCTGGCGATCGCGCAGCCCCGGCTGGGACCCGGCCCGGACACGGGGCTCTGGCACGTGCTGCTGCTGGACTCGTCATCCTGGATGCAGGTTCCTGCGGTCGAGCAGGACGCCAGGAGGCAGGCGCTGCGGTGGCTGCGCTCGCTGCCGCCGCAGGACCGCGTGCAGGTGGTTCAGGCGGATGCGCTGCCCACGCCTTTGACGCCGTTCACCGACAACCGCGAAGAAGCGGCGCGCGCGATCCGCGAGGCGCGCCCTTCGTTCAACGCGCTGGACCTGGCTCCGGCATTCGAGCTCGCCACGCAGGCGCTCCGGCTGCACGCCGCGCGCCCCGGCGAGATCGTCTATGCGGGTCCGCTGCATGCGCTCGACGCCGGTCAGCTGGCACCGCCGCCCAATCTGCGGCTGTTGACCGCCTCCGCGCCGCCGCCGAACGCGGGACTGACGCGCGTTGTGCTGCGCCGGAACGCCACGGATCCCGCGCGCGTCGAAGCGCAGGTACAGGCGCGCAACTACGGGACTGCGCCGCGCGCGGTGCCGCTGCTGGCCGGATTCGGGGGCTCCGTGGTGGAGAGCCGGATCCTGCAGCTTCCCGCCAACGGAGAGACGGCGGCTTCCTTTCAGTTCCGCGCGCCGGTGGCCGGCTGGGTGGAGGTGCGCATCGATCCGCGCGATGCGCTGCCGGCTGACGACCGTGCAACGCTCGAGCTGCCCGCGCCGCCCGTGGTGCGCGTGGCGGTGTTCTCGTCCGACCCCGCTCCGCTGCGCCCGCTGCTGGCCTCCGAGCCGCGCCTGGAGGCCCGCTTCCTGCCGGTCTCGCAGTACGATCCCGCGGTGGAAGCGGATCTCGTCATTCTGGATTCGTTCCACCCCTCGCGGTTGCCGCTGCGGCCAGCGCTGCTGCTGCATCCGGGCCAGGCGGAAGCGCAGATCAGCGCGTGGAATGCGGCGCACCCGGTCACTGCGAACCTGCGCTCCGCGGACATCCGGCTGGAGTCGGCCCGCGTTCTCACGCCCGGCCGCGGCGACACGGTCCTCATTTCCTCGACGCAGGGACCGGTGGGGCTGGCGAGCGACACGCAGCCGCGCCGGGTGACGCTCGGCTTCCATCCCGGAGGCGCCTCGCTACGCTACCACGTCGCCGCGCCGCTGCTGTTCGCCGGCGTCGTGCGCTGGCTTCTGCCGGCGGCGCTCGACCAGCAGGAGATCCTGGCCGCGCCTGCCGGGACGCTATCGGTGGAACTGCCGGAGGCGTGGCCGCGCAGCCGCGTCAGCGTTTCCGGGGAATCGGGCGAGCCCGTGCCCTTCACGCTGGAAGGCCGCACGCTGCGCTGTTTCGCGCCGGAGCCGGCCATGCTGCGCATCTCCGCTCCCGGCGCGGAGTGGGTCTATTCGCTGTCGCTGCCCGCGCTGGCGCCGTCGAGGTGGGAAGCGCCTGCCGAAATCGCGCGCGGCGCAGCTGCGCCGGCCGCCGTCTCCGCTCCCAAAGACCTGTGGCAGTGGCTGGTGATTCTCGGCTGCGCCATTCTGGCCGCCGAGTGGCTGCTGTTCCGCCAGAGGCCCGTTTCCCGGGTGTCGTTTGCGCTGAAGGCCGCCGCGCTGGCGGCCGCGCTGGCGGCGCTGTTCCAGCCGGGCCTGCCGGTGAATGAAACAAAACTGGCTGTTTCTGTTCTGGCGGACACCAGCCTGAGCATCCCCGCCGGGAGCCTGGAGCGCGCTTCGCAGATCGCCGGGTCGATCGAATCGGCCCGCGGCCGGCACCTGGTGCGCGTCCTGCCTTTCGCCCGCAGCGTGCGGCTGCCGGCTCCGGAAGAGGCCGCGTCCGGCTGGCGGCTGAAGACCACGGGCGGCGAGCAGGGGCGCGCCACGCATCTCGAATCGGCGCTGCGGGAAGCCATCGCGTCCACGCCGCCCGGGCTGTTGCCGCGCATCGTGCTGCTCTCCGACGGGCGCGAGAACACGGGCTGGGCGCTGCGCGCCGCCTGGCAGGCGCGCGAGCTCGGCATCCCCGTGGACACGTTCCTCCTGCCGGGAAAGCCCGCGCCGAAGCTGCGCCTCGAGTCCGTCCGGCTGCCTTCCGTGGCGTTCACTGGGGAGCGTTTCCCCGTCGCGCTGACCGTCGCCGCGCCGGAAGCGGCGCGCGCGGAGCTGGAGATTTCGGCGGAAGGCAAGCGCATCGGCAGCGCGCCCGTGGAGCTGCAGGAAGGACAGAACCAGATCACCGTGCGCGCTTCCGTCTCCACGCCCGGCGCCGTGGATCTGCAGCTGCGCCTGCGGGCTGGCGCGCTGGGCGAAACCGTGTTCGAGCAGGCGGTCTCCGTGCGCCGCGCGCGCGTCCTGTATGTCACGCAGGATCCCGCGGGCATGGAGCGGAGCCTCACGGCCACCCTGGCGGCCGGCCAGTTCGACGTCACCGTATCGGGCGCGCTGCCGGCCGCGGATCTCGACGGCTATCAGGTGCTCATCCTCAACAACTACGATTACGAGTCGCTGCCCATGACGGCGAAGCAGAGGCTGGAGCGGTTTGTGCAGCAGGGAGGCGGGCTGCTGGTGATCGGCGGCGAGCGCAATGTCTACGCCGAAAAGAAGAACCCCGAGTCCGATCCCCTGCACCGGACTCTGCCCGCCACCATCGCGCCGCCGCGCAGCCCGGAGGGCTCTTCCGTCATCCTGATCGTCGACAAGTCCTCGTCCATGGAGGGCCGCAAGATGGAGCTGGCGCGGCTGGCGGCCATCGGCGTCGTGGAAAACCTCAAGCCCGTGGATCAGGTGGGCATCCTGATCTTCGACAACACGCATCAGTGGGCGGTGCCGCTGCGGAAAGCGGAGGACAAGACGATGATCAAGCGGCTGATCGCCGGCATCGTCGCCGACGGGGGCACGCAGATCGCGCCCGCTCTTGCGGAGGCTTACAAGCGCATGCTGCCTGCGCAGGGCGTGTACAAGCACATCGTTCTGCTCACCGACGGCATCAGCGAGGAGGGCGACTCGATGACCATCGCCCGGGACGCCGCGCGGAACCGCATCACGATCTCGACCGTCGGCCTGGGCCAGGACGTGAACCGCGCCTTCCTGGAGCGCGTAGCGGCAGCCGCCCTGGGAAAATCGTATTTCCTCACCGATCCGGCGGGGCTCGAACAGATCCTGATCAAGGACGTGATGGAGCATACCGGCTCCACCACGATCGAGCGCCCGTTCCGGCCGAGGGTGCTGCGCCAGGCGGAAGTGCTCTCTGGCATCGAGCCGGAGTCGATTCCGGATTTGCGCGGGTATGTCCGATTCACCGCCAAGCCGACCGCCGAGACGCTGATGGCCGTTCCGGCGCAGACGTCGGCCGCCGGGCAGCCCGATCCGTTGCTGGTGCGCTGGCAGTACGGGCTCGGCCGCGCCGCCGTGTTCGCCTCGGACGCCAAGCCGCGCTGGGCCGAGGCCTGGATTGGCTGGAACGGGTTCGACCGGTTCTGGTCGAATGTCGTACGGGACCTGCTGCCTCAGGCGCAGCCGGGGCAGGCCGCGCTTTCCTACGACCCCGCCCGCGGAGCGCTGATCGCCGAATACCGGCAATCCGCGGCCATTCCTCTGCCCGATATTGCGCCCGTGCTGTATGCGTTCGGTCCGGACGGCTTCCGGCGCTCCGTGTGCGCCGAGAAGCTCGCCCCCGGACTCTTCCAGGCGGTGGTTCCGATCGGCACGCGCCGAGGCCTGTTCCGCGTGCGGCCGCTGGAGGAGTCGCGCGCCTTCCCGGAGATCGGGCTGTACCTGCCGGAGCCGGAGCTGAGCGATCACGGAGAGGACGCCGAACTGCTGCGGCAGATCGCTGCGTTCACGGGCGGCCGGTTCCAGCCGCAACCAAGGGAGGTGTTCGATCCAGGAGGCAGGACGCTGCCGACGCGCCTGCGGCTGTGGCCCGCGCTGATCGGGCTGGCTCTCCTGCTGAATTTCGTGGAAGTCCTTCTCCGCCGCCTGCGCCGCGGGATGGCCGCAGGGGCGGAGGCCGCCCGGAGGGCGGCCTAGCGGCGAGTCAGGCCGGCAGGCGCTTCCCGGCGGAACAGATCAGGATCGCCGCAAAGCGCGTTCTGCGAATCCAGCGGCGATCCCCCGCGGCTTCGTGTAGTCTGATTGCGATGCGCGGCGGTTCTCGGGGCTTCTTCTCCGTTGGATGTTCTATTCGCAGGACCCGCGCCTCACTTTCGGAGTTCCTGGAGCGATCCCCATGGGAGACAAATTCGCCTTTGTGCTTTGCGCCGGCTTTCTGGCATTGCAGACGCTCGCCGCGGCAGGCAGCGAGAGCCCTTATATCCCGATCAAGGGATGCGCGTACCGTCTCGTGCTGGCGGACGTGGACGGCGACGGTCAGCGGGAGATCGTCTACGGCGCCTATGACGGCCATGTGCGCTGCGTGAACCCCAGAACCGGCGCCCTGATGTGGGAGGCTTCCACCCGCTCCTTTCCCTTCAGCCTCGCCGCCGACGACGTGGATGGCGACGGCCGGGTGGAGATCTTCGCCGCCGCGGCGGACGGAGGGCTTTACGCCTTTGATCACCGGGGCAGGCAGAAGTGGGTGTTCCGGTCCCGCCTGCCCCTTTACGCCGTGGACACGGGCGATGTCCAACCCGGAGGCGGCAGGGAAGTGGTGTGCGGAGGCATCGGCCGCAGGATCCACGTGCTGGACGGACACGGCCGCGAGATCGCCGTTTCCGATGAGTTCCAGCGGCTCGTGTTCCGGCTGGCGGCGGCCGATTTCGACAACGACGGCGCGGCGGAGATCTTCGCCGTCGACGACCGCACGATCGCCGATGTCTGGGAGTTCGAGGGCGGGCGCTTCCAGCGCAGGCACCGCCAGCGGATGACCGTCCCGAAAGAGTACATCAACTGGGAGAACCCTAACGGCCACTTCTATCCCTTCAGCCTGGCCACCGGCGATCTCGACGGAGACGGCGTGCTGGAAGTGGTCGGCGGCGACACGTATTTCAACAAGCAGGCCGTGATGGCCATGACCGCCCGCGGAGACAGCCTCTGGATCACGCCGCGGCTCACGCAGGATTACTGGGAGAACAACACCTGGCGGGAGTTCTACAGCACGGCCTTCGTCCGCGTTGGAGAAGTATGCGCCCGGTCTCCGGGGCTCGAAACGATGGTCGTCCGCGGAGGCATCGTCGAGATGCTGGACGCCCGCGGCAAGTCGCTGGGCGTGGCCAGCTCCAGGCTCGGATTCACGGATCTGGCGTTGGATGGAACCACGCTTTACCTCGGTTCCACGCCCAACGGCGACGAGACCTTATACCGCATCGACCTGTCCGGCGATTGGATCAGCGCCGTCAGGAACCTTGAACGGCAGGGGCTTGCGAGGCGCATCGGAGAGACCATCGAAAGAATCTGGCAGCAGGTGCAGGCCTATCCGGGACGGGAGCCGAAGCCGCCGGAATCGGTTCTGCTTCAGCAGATCGGGACTCGCCCCACCGAAGAAGGGATGGCGCTCTACTGGCGCGAGGCCGCCCGGTGGAAGCGCGAATTCCCCTATGCGATGTTCCGCTATCCCACTTACTACCGGGTGATCGAGCCGCAACCTCCTCTCGACGAAACCGGGAAGCCGTGGTCGGAGCAGCGTTGGCGGACCGACTCCATCCTGGGCACGATGACTGTCGAGGAGATCCTGTCAGGCGCCCGGCTCTTTGAAAAGCACGGCGTGCCCTTCATCGCCGCCATCGGTCACTCCGCCATGCCTTTCATCACTCTGGATACGGCGAAAAAGATGCTTGAGGCCGCGCCGCGGACGCTGCTCGGATGGATCAGCGCGGAAGACGGCAATCTGGAGCGGTTCCCGCGCTTCCTCAGGCACTGGCTGGGGCCGTTGATGGACATGACCGCGGCTGCGGCCCGCAAAACTGGAACGTGGAAGTATGTGGACACGAAAAACAAGGCCGCCTGGTGGGTGGGTTCGCCGGCCCGCACGAGCGTCTTTCCGGAGATGTTCGCCCCGGGCAGGCGTGGCGTCCTCTACGCCAACACCGAAGACTCCAACTCGCGCACTCCGGAACTGAACCTGCTGGGCCGAGCCGGTCTCTACATGGCGGGGCTGATCGATCACTGGCAGGTCTCCTGCATCCACGACCTGTTCTCTTACAACCGCTTCCATGAGTGGGAGTACCCCAAACACGGCCACCCCTTCCTCCGGCTGCTGGTGGCTCACACCGTCCTGGGCGCCAGCCATTATCACTACCGGGATTTCCTCCGCGTGCCGTCGGAGGAGGGATTTGTCTGGACGCAGCAGGGTGCGGAGTCGTACCGCGTGTTTCTCCATATGCTTGGGAAAGGCATTGTGTTTCCGCCTGCGCCGGAACAGATGGAGGGGGTGGCGCGGATCGGATTCGCCATGCACGAGCCGCCGCTCGAGTGGCTCGAGGACGATCACAACCTGCACCGTCCGGAGTTGTGGGTGGACAGTCCTGCGCTGCGCCACGCCGTGTTCCCCCATCACGCCTCGCTGTGGGGCAACACGCCCACGCCGGAGCATGCGCTTCAGCGAGTGCTGCTGGGGAAAGAGAGGCAGTTCGGCCTCAACATCCCCGCCACCCCGTATGGCATCCCGGTCATTGTCCCTGCGCAGGCGGATCTGAAGAAGGTGCCCTTCGTGAAGGAGTGGTGGCACACCGACGGGGTGCACGCATGGAAAGAGGGAGGGCGGAAGCTGACCGGAATGGAGGCGGCGGTGGCGGTCCGGCGGGACTTTGAGAGGGCTGCAGCGGAACTGCCCTTCCGCGCCGATGGCGGCGTTTTCTTCCAGGCGCTGAGGTTGGATGAGAAAACGTACCGGCTGTTCGCTGTCGATTCCGGCTGGCTGGATCCGAAGGACCGCCTGGTCACGCTGCGGATTCAGATCCCGGGACAGGTCCGGTTGAGAGATCTGCTGAGCGGTGAGACGATCCGAGTGCAGAATGGCGCTGCCCGGTTGACCGTGGCCGCCGGCACCTTCCGGGTTCTGGAAGCGGCTGTCCAGTAAAGAAGCCAGGGAGAGACCTGAGCGGACCAGCTGGAGCCTGTTCCTCGAGAACGCCGCCGTGGCCTGACGGTGCAGCTATCCCCGGCCATCCCGGGAGTGCGGAATGGTCCATGCCAGGCGCACGCCCGTCCGTCCTGTCGGAATGCCGAGGGTGTCTGCGCCGCGTCTTGGGAGCCTGCGGCGTCGCACATGCCCCGGCGGCCGCGGGGGTGGCCCCTGCAGGACGTGCGCCGCAGTGGCGCCGCGTGAGCAGCAGCATAAGCCTTTGCCCCCTCGGCGAGATGAAAGCAGCTACAGCGAGGGGCCGTTTGTGAGCAGCGGAATCAGGCCGCTCGAGCGGCATGGGCGATCTGCCCCTTCGCGCTCCCCACCGAGCGATTTTCGAGGCAGCCGCGATGACCCTGCGGAGCATCGGCAGGGATGAAAATTGCCGCACCCTGCGGCAGCCTCGGTGCTGCACGCGAGGGCCTCAATTCTCGACAATTCCAGCTGAAGCAGTCGGTCACGCGCTTGGCCAGGCTCGGCCGGGCGGGCGGTGTTGGAGAAAGCAGTCAACCACTCGATCGTCGCTGAGCTGAAGATTCGCGCGGGTACGGCCCCGCGGAGGGCCGCCTCGTCGGAAGGGCTGTGGATGAGGGGCTGGGATGTCAGCGTCCTGGGAACGTCACGCGGTCGAATTCCAGCTCCTCCCATCCGCAGAAACCCTGCGCGTCCTGCCTGCCCTCCAGGGCGGCGTTGAGGGACAGCATGGAGGCTGTGGATGCGGGCGGGGCGGCAGGCGCGGGAGCCGCTGGCGCCGGGGGCCTGGAGGACGGGGCGCCGGTTGCGCCGCCGGCCGATTGCGGATAGACGGGGGCGGCGGGCGGCGTCAGGATGGCCGCCTGCGCGGGCTCCACCGGCAACGGACCCGCGATGCCAGCCTGCGGCGGAGGCATGGAGGGAGCCGGCGCGAGGTTTGGAACCGGGATAAGCGGAGCCGGGACTTCCATTCGGGCGCCTGGGGCTGGCGGGGGAACAGAGCCGGATCCGCCGGGTTCCCTCAGAACCGGGATGCCGGGATCCGGCGCCTCCGGTTTCGGCCGCGGCGCCGCTGGTTCGGGCAGCCACGGCAGCAGGTTTTCGTACGCCTGCCGGTTGGCCAGAATCCGGTCGGCGTAGTCCTCAGGACTCGAAGCCCAGAAATCGTAGGCACGCTGGAAGCACCCGGCGGCGTCTTCGTACCGGCCGGTGCGCACGTAGACCGAGCCGAGCTTTTCGAGCGCGCCCGCCAGATGGCGGTCCTTGGCGGGACCCAGCTTGCCGACAGCCTGCTGCAGCAGTTCCAGTGCCGGGGCGAGCCGGCCGATCAGGGAATACAGATCCGCCAGCGCGACCATCAGCAGCGCCATCTCCGACGTGTCCCCGCCTACCTGCCGCTCGCGAATGCCGAGGGCTTTTTCGAGATAGGAGACAGCGGCCGGGTAGTCTTCCTGTTTCTGGCAAATCGAACCGAGCTTCTCGTAGTCCTGGGCCAGTTCGTCGGAGTGGGCGCCGCAGGCGGACCGATGGACGTCAGCGGCCCTCTCCCCGGCTTTCCGGGCCTCGTCGTACCGTTCGCAGGCGGCCAGACACAGGGCCCACTCGAGGCAGGCGTCGCCGTAGTGACGGCTCCCGTCCAGCTCCCGCTCGGCCAGTTCCACCGCACTGGCGGCCATCCGCTCGGCTTCGGCCTGGCGCCCCATTTCCCTCAGCAGCCCGGCGATCTGGACGCGGTATTCCACGATGTCCGGAGGCCTGGCGTGCTTCTGGGATTCCACGGCGGCCAGACCCTGAAGGAACAGCCGCAAGGCGTCCTCGCAGGCGCCGCGGCCTTTGGCCGCCTCCGCCCGCAGACGGCAGCACTCGGCGTATTCCGGCGTGCTGCGGTACTTCAGCTCGCTGAGCAGGGCCCAGGCGCGCGCCGCGCTCTGGTCGGCCGCTTCCCATTTCTTCTGCCGGAGCTGAGCCGTGGCCAGCGCGAGAAGGATGCGCGGCAGGTGCTTTTTCGCCAGGGAGGCGTAGCGGGGTTCCTCGAGTACCTTCTTGAAGATTTCTTCCGCCTCGGCGGCACGGCCCGCGCGCAGGAGTTTTTCCGCATCGCGGCAAACCGGGTTGGACGCGTCGAACCAGGAGGTCTCCGCGTTGCCGCCGGCCAGCCCGAAGACGCTCGCGATTTCCCTGAGCCTCTCCAGTGGGGTCATCGTTATCCTCTTCATCCATCGGCGCGGCCGCGTGCTTTCATTAGTGCCGGACGTTCCGGCGCCATGCGGCGTCCGCACCTCAGGTTCCTCTGGGGCAGCCATCAAGGTTTTCCCTGAACCTGCCGATAGGAGAGTGAAAAGGAGTCCAGAAAGCGGATGCAAAGGTGCGCCAACTGCGGCTGCCGGCTTCCCTGGCTGCATCGCGTCATCGGAAGGGTCCGGTATTGCTCGAAGGAATGCGCCAGCCTGCATCAGGCGCTGCTGAAAGGCGCCGCGCTCCCCGGCGTGGAGGGGGCGCTCCATCCTGCGCATCCAGAGACTGGACTGGATGCAGAGACGGATGCCCCCGCTGTCAATGAGGGGCTGGAACATGCTTCCGCCGCCGGTGCGCAAGGCGGGCTCGCGCCGCTCCCGTTCGAGCTGGCGCCGGTTCCGGAGCCGATCCGCGCAGAAGCCGCACCGGCGGAGGCAATGGAGACCCCCTTCGAGTCATCCCTGTCCCGCACGGAAGACCCGGCTGCGGAGATGAGCCGGGACTGCGGGCTCCCGGTGACGGGTGCGGAGGATGGACCGGAGATGCAGGACACGTTTTTCTCCCTTCCGGCAACGCCCGTGCCCGCGGCTCCAGCGGTCCGGTCCACCGCGCACGCCCTGCGCCCGAGACGCCGGGTGATCGTGCCCTCGCATCGTGTCCGCCACCCGGCGGGTTTGCGGCTGACGGGCGGCGCGATCGTGGCGTGGCCGGCGCCGGCTGCGTCTCCGCCCCGTTCGAAGAGCGTGCTGCCCGTGATTCCCGGGGCGCAGCAGGAGCGGTCCTCCGATCCGGAGCCCGTCGTGGTCTTCTCGTTCATGGAGGGCCAGGCGGCAGGGGGCGCTACGGGCGCAGGCGCGCGTCCGGGGAGGCGCCCGGCCGAGTGGATCCGCCAGGCTTCGCAGGAGGTTCCGGTTCCGGTGCTGTTTGCCCTGGCCGAAACGCCGGCCTGCTGGCCGCAGTTTGCGGCGGCGCTGCGCCGGGCCAGGGGAGGAATGCTTCCGGTTCCGCCGCAGGACCGCCTGCCGAGTCTCCCTTCAGGCGGAAGGAGATTCGCTCCCGCCAGCTGCAGCGAGCCCTGGGATCAGCAGGCGATGGCCACCCAGCCGTTCCGGCTCCATCGCATGCCGCTGCGTCCGTTACGGCTGCGGACAGTGCGGATCGGGGACATCAGCAGAACTTCCAGCCCTCCGCCCGGCAGACTCTCCTTTGTCACTGCGCTGTACCTGCCCCGCCCGGTGACGACACCCGTCCGGCCGGTGTACGCATGGGCTGCTCCCCCCTCTTCCCGGGCAGGCGCGGAGCCGCCTGCCGAGGCGCAGCCCGTTGGCCTTCCATCCTCCATTGCCACGAAACCCGCCGCCAAGAAGGATGACCCGAGATGATTCCGCTGCCCTCTGATTCCTGGCTCTGGATTCTGGATGATGAACTGGTCAGGACTCTGTTCGCCGTCTTGCCCGGCCACTCCGGCCTGGCGGCCCGCGCGGCCGCCGAACCGGCTCTGGTGGCCGCCGTGCGACACTGGCTGCGCGCCGAGCCGCAGGCCGCGCTCTCCGCTCTCGAGCCGGCGCTGGCCCGCGAGGATGCCGACGCGCTGCTGCTGGGAGCGCAGCTGAGCTTCGAGACGGGCGACCTGGCCCGCGCGGCGTCCCTTTATCACCGGCTCGCGGAGTGCGTCCCGGACCATCCCTACGCCGCCTTCAACGAAGGCCTGTGCCAGTTGCGCCTGAAGCAGTGGCAGGCGGCCGCCGAGGCGTTGCAACGCGCCGTCGTGCTGACTCCGTCGCACGCCGAGGCATGGCATCTGCTCGGCGCTTCGCTCCTGCATCTGGGCCGGTATGCGGAAGCGGCTTCTGCCTTCGGCCAGTGTCTCAGCCTGCGTCCCGGCTACGTCCCGGCCATCTGCGGAAAAGCGGCTGCGCTGCAGCTGCAGGGCAAGCCGGCCGAGGCGCTCGCACTCTATCTGCCGCTGGTGGAGGCTGCGCCGGAGCGGGAGGAGATTCTGATGAACGCGCTCGGGGCGGCGCTGGATGCGGCCGACTGGCCGCAGGTGCGGCGCCTGGCCCTGCGCGTGGCGGCCGTCTCGCCGGGGTCCCTGCCGGCGAAAGAGGCGCTGGCTCACGCGGATCTTTCCGAACAGAAGTGGGAGGACGCGCTGGGCGGGTTCCGCGAGCTGAGCGCCCTGGCGCCGGCGTTTCTGGAGCCGTGGTATCACACGGGAGTCTGCCTGTTCCGGCTGGGCCGGTATGCAGAAGCCGCGGAGGCCTTTCAGTCTGCGCTGCAGATCGACAGCCGGCACGTCGAGTCGCGGCTGGCGCTGGCCGAATCGCTGCACCGGGCTGGCCAGCCGGGCGAAGCCCTGGCGGCGCTCGAGCCGATCGCCGAGTTTCGGGATGTTCCCGCGGCCGCCTGGCTGCGCGTCGGGCTGCTGCGGGCTGAAAACGGGCAGCTGGAGGAGGCGCTGCTTGCGCTGGAGAAAGCGCAGCAGAGCGGGGTTTCGGAGAAAGACCCCGGCGTGGCGGAGCTGCAGGCGGCCGCGGCCGCCCTGCTGCAGAACCGGGGCGAGTTCGCCCGCGCCGCGGACCTGTACCGCCTGGCGCTGTCCGTGCGGGGCGATGATCCGGTGCTGCTGTTCAACTATGGCAGCACTCTTGCCTCGCTCGAGCGCATGACGGAGGCGCAGGCCGCGTGGAAGCAGGCGCTCGAACTCGATCCGGGCCTGGCCCCGGCCCTCATCGAGGCCCTCGAACCGCAGCCCGTCAGGAATCATCAGAACGGAGCGGCCTGACGCGTCAGCTCAGCCGCAGGCGCGCCACTGTTTCCATGTGATACGTCTGCGGGAACAGGTCGATCAGCACGAGTCCCTCCATCTCGTAACCCGCAGCGCACAACGCCGCCAGGTCGCGGGCGAGCGTCGCCGGATCGCAGCTCACGATGTTCATCCGAGGCGGCCGCAGCCGGATCAATTCTTTTACCACGCGCTTGCCCAGGCCGGCGCGCGGGGGATCGGCCAGAACAAAATCCGGCCGTTTTGTCAGATCCTCCAGGTATTGCTCGGCCTGCAGGCGCCGCGCTTCGGCCGTCACGCCTGCGGCCGCGAGGTTGAACTCGAGGTCCCGCGCCGCCGAGCCGTCGCTTTCCACGCCCGTCACGCGGGCGATGCGCCGGGCCAGGGGGACCGTGAAGAGTCCCACGCCCGCGTACAGGTCCAGCGCCTCCTCTCCCTCCGCTCCCTCCAGCGCGCACTCCACCAGCGGTCCGATCAGAAACCGGTTCACCTGGAAGAACGACCGGTGGCTGACGCGGAACCTCTCCCCGCACGCCTCATACAAAATCTCGCCGTCGGCTGCGCCCGGAATCCGCTCCGCGAGCCACGCGAAGAACCCTTTCGACACGCCGCGGCCCTGCTCCGTGTCCAGCACGTTCACCATCGTGCGTTCGCCGTTGGTGAACAGCTCCACCTGCTTCAGGAAGCGCGGGAACCGGCGGTCGCGGCGCGCCGCCCGCAGCGCCTTGAGCGCCGCGTTCACGGCGGGCGCCGAGATCGGGCACTCCGCGACGTCCACGACTTTCTCCGACCCCGCCATCCTGTAGCCCAGCGTGTGATGCCCGAAGTGAAACTGGCTGCGGTTGCGGTAGCCCCACGGCTCGCCCTGCACCACGCGGATCCCTTCCGGCGCTTTCAGCCTGCCCACGCGCTCGAGCACCTCGCGCAGGATGGCGAGCTTGGCATCGATCTGGAAGCCGTACGGGGCCATCTGATAGTGGCACCCTCCGCAGCGGCCGAATACGGCGCAGGCGGGCTCGATCCGGTCCGGGCTCTTTTCCACGATTTCTGCCGCCCGCGCTTCCATCACCCCCGCGCGCCGCCGCGCGCCCTCCAGCTTCACCCTCTCGCCGGGCATCACGAACGGAACCAGCGTCACGCCCTCCGCCGTGCGCGCCAGTCCCGCGCCGCCGTAGACCCACTTCTCGATTTTTACTTCGTCCATGCGCGTCCTTTACGATAATAGGAGCCCTTCATTTTCACTTCAGCATGAAACCCAGAGTTCTGTCCGGCATTCAGCCGACCGGAAATCTCCACATCGGCAACTACCTGGGGGCGCTCAAGAACTGGGTGCGCCTCCAGCATGATTACGAGTGCGTCTTCTGCATTGTCGACCTGCACGCCATCACGGTGTATCAGGACCCGGCGGAGCTGCGCTCGAAGATCGAACAGACCGCGGCGCTGTTCCTCGCCGCCGGTATCGATCCGGAGATCAGCTCGATCGTGATCCAGTCCACCGTGCCCGCGCACGCCGAGTTGTGCTGGCTGCTCACCTGCGTCACGCCCCTTGGGTGGCTGGAGCGGATGACGCAGTTCAAGGACAAGGCCGCCAAGCAGGAGTCCGTCGGCGACGGCCTGCTGCAATATCCGGTGCTGATGGCCGCCGACATTCTGCTCTATCAGGCCAACGTCGTGCCCGTGGGCGAGGATCAGACGCAGCACCTCGAGCTCACGCGCGACATCGCGCAGCGCTTCAATTCGCTGTACGGCGAGACGTTCGTCATGCCGGAGACGAAGCTGCCCTCGGTGGGCGCGCGCATCATGGGGCTCGACGATCCGACGAAGAAGATGAGCAAGTCCGAGTCGAACGCGTATCATGCCGTCGGACTGCTCGACCCGCCGGAGCTGATCCGGAAGAAGATCATGCGCGCCACGACGGACTCGATGCCCGGCGTGGACTTCGACAACCTCGGTCCCGGAGTCGCCAACCTGCTCACCATCCATCAGGCGTTCACCGGCTGGACGGACGATCAGATGCGCGCGCACTTCGCGGGCATGCGGTACGGCGATCTGAAAAAGACGGTGGCCGAGGCGGTGGCGGCGGGACTCGAGCCGATTCAGCGGCGTTACCGCGAAATCATGGAAGAGCCCGGATACCTCAAGCGCATTCTGCACGAGTCCGCCGCGCGCGTCTCGCCCGTCGCCAATTCGACGGTGCGCCTCGTGAAAGAGCGCATGGGCATCTACACGGACTAGCCGCGCATGGAAGCCGCGGGCGCGCCCTCGTTTTCGTTCGCATCGTATGTGCGCCTGCTGGGCGAGAACCGCGACTTCCGCCTGCTGTGGTCCGCGCAGGTCGTCAGCGAGCTGGGCGACTGGCTCTACGCCGTCGCCGTCTACTCGCTGCTGCTGCAGCTGACGGGCAAAGCGGAAAGCGTGGGCATCGCCGTCGTGCTGCAGCTGCTCCCTCAGGTGCTGGTGGCGCCCACGGCGGGCGTGCTCAACGACCGCCTGAACCGCCGCGCCATCATGATTGCCGCCGACATCGCGCGGCTGTTCATCGTGCTGGGCATGATGCTGGTGACTTCGGCGGAGATGGTGTGGCTCGTCTGGATCCTGCTGTTTCTGGAGACCGTGATGTGGGCGCTGTTCGAGCCCGGACGGACGGCGCTGATCCCCAACATTGTCACGTCGAAGGACAAGCTGCTGGTGGCCAATGCGCTGTCTTCTTCTACATGGGCGATCAACCTCGCCCTGGGCAGCGGCATCGGCGGACTGGTGCTTTGGAAGTTCGGCCGCACGTCGGTGTTCGTCATCAACGCCGTCTCGTTCGGCATCTCTGCGCTGCTGCTGGCGGCGATGCGCGTGCGCGAGACGCACGCCGGCAACCTGCCGCCCTTCCGCCTGCGTGACCTGTTCGACTTCAAGCCCATCTGGGACGGCATCCAGTACGTGCGCGGCCACGCCGCGCGGCTGTCCACGCTGCTCGTGAAAGCCGGCATGGGCCTCACCGGCGCCCACTGGGTGCTGCTGCCCGTGTTCGGCGAGCGCATCTTTCCCATCGAGGGCAGCGGCGCGCTCAGTATGAGCCTGCTGTTCAGCGCCCGTGGCGTTGGTGCGTTTGTCGGCTCGTTCGCCTCGGGTTACTGGGCGAAGAACGACGAGCGGAAGATGCGCTCCGGCATCACGTTCGCTTTCCTGATCACCGCCGCCGCCTACGCCGCGCTGGGCTTCGCGCCCACGCTCTGGCTTGCCTGCGTGTACGTTGCCATCGGGCATGCCGGGTCGTCGATGGCCTGGGTTTTCTCCACCACGCTGTTGCACAAGATGACCGATGACGAGTTCCGCGGGCGCGTCTTTTCGGCCGATTTCGCCGGTCTCTTCCTCACCATGAGCGCCGTCAGCTTCGCCGCGGGCGAGCTGGTTGATCTGGGATTTCCCGTACGCACGCTGGCCGTGTACTCGGGTCTCATGGGCCTGATTCCCGCAATCCTCTGGAGCCTGTCGCTGCGCCGCAGCGGGGCGTCCGCCTAGCCTGGGCCGCCGGGGCTCGCCTGCGGTTCTCTGATCACGAGCACGCGGCTCAGCCCCTCTTCCACCCGCGGCGGCTCGAGCCGCGCCGCCATGCGGTCCATGGCCTCTTCCGGGACGACGCGCTTCCGCAGCCGGTTCCGGCGGCGGCACTCGTCCAGCGGCACATCCATGTAGACAGCTTCGATCTCGCAGTCGAGCAGCTCGGCGAGCCGGATCCACGCCCGCCGTTCGCGCCGTGTGATCGACGTGGCGTCGATCCACGTTTCTGCCACGCCTGCCGCCGCGCGCATGCGCACGATCTCGCGCAGCAGACGGAAGACCAGCCGGTTCACGTTCTGGTTCGACTCGTCGCCCGTGATCAGCGCGCGCATCCAGTCGCTGGAGAGCGCCTGGATTCCCTGCTTCTCCAGCCATGTGGTCTTGCCGGACCCCGGGAGGCCCACCATCAGCACCAGCTTCATCCTGTTCCAGTATCCCCGCTTGGCCCGGACGCCGGAAATGCGATAGATTCCCGGCATGACTGATGTCAGCCGACGCGCCTTCCTCATCGCTCCCGCGCTGGCCTTTGCTCAGACCGGCCCCGCGCCGCCGGAAAGGAAGCGGCTCCAGTCGCGCATCTCCGCCGATCTTCTGCGGCGCTCGATCCGCCCGCGGGCTGAGTGGCGTCCCTGGCCCGTTGCCGCGGACCGTACGGCCTGGCAGTCTCTGCCTCTCGAGCTGAAGACCTCCGTGGTCACCGCCGCCGAGGAGCAGCTCCGCCAGCCGTGGGCCTCGCTGACCGCCAGCCTGTTCCTCGACTATGCGCGCAACGGAATCCGCGCCAACTACGAGAGAGCCTACCGCGCGCGCCGCGAGAGGCTGACGCTGGCCGCGCTTGCGGAGTGCATCGACGGACGCGGACGTTTTCTGGATGAAGTGCTCGACGGCGTCTGGCTGACCTGCGAGGAATCGTTCTGGGGGCTGCCCGCGCACATTCGCGTGCAAAAGGCGGGCAACACGCTGCCGGATATCAGCGAGCCGATTGTCGACCTGTTCGCCGCCGAGACCTCCGCCACGCTGGCCTGGATCGATTACCTGCTGGCGCCGCAGCTGGACGGCGTGTCGAAGCTGATCCGGCCGCGCATTCATTCGGAAATCCGCCGCAGGATTCTCGACCCGATGCTCTCGCGGGACGATTTCTGGTGGCTGGGCTTCACCGGAACGCGCGCGGTGAACAACTGGAATCCTTGGATCAACTCGAACTGGCTCAGCTCCGTGCTGCTGATCGAAACGGATCCGGAGCGCCGCGCGGCAGCAGTGCACAGGATCGTCCGCTCGCTCGACGCGTTTCTGGACGTCTATCACGAGGACGGCGGCTGCGACGAAGGCCCCGTGTACTGGGGGCGCGCCGGCGCATCGCTGTTCGATGCGCTGGAACTGCTGCGTTCCGCCTCCGGCGGCGCCATCGACGTGTACGACATGCCGCTTGTCCGCGAGATGGGGGCTTACATCTACCGCGCCCACATCGCCGGACCGTGGTATCTGAACTTCGCGGATGCGTCGGCGAAGGTGCGTCCGGACGCAGTGCTTGTCTGGCGGTACGGACAGCGGGTGCGGGACGAGCGCATGCAGGCGTTCGGGGCGTGGCTTGCTTCCCTCGAACAGGAGCCGCGGCTTCTGGCGGTGCACGAATCCATGTGGCGCTCGCTGCAGTCCGTCTTTCACTACGAGGACATCAAAGCGGCTTCGCAGGCTGCGCGGCCGCCGCTGGTGGCCGATGTGATCCTGCCGGGCACGCAGGTGTTCGCTGCGAGGATCGCGGAGGGCTCGGACCGCGGCTTTTATCTCGCGGCGCAGGGAGGCCACAACGCGGAAAGCCACAACCACAACGACGTCGGCAATTTCATCGTCTTCTGCGATGGCGAACCGGTCTTCATCGACATCGGCGTCGAGGCGTATTCGGCGAAAACATTCTCCTCGCAGCGCTACGAGATCTGGACCATGCAGTCGGCCTGGCACAACTGTCCGACAATCAACGGCGCGATGCAGGCGCCGGGCCGCGAATTCGAAGCGCGGAACTTCCGCGCGCAATCCGGCAGCGTCAGCATGGAGATCCAGGCGGCCTATCCTGCGGATGCGGGCTGCACAAGGTGGCTGCGGGAGCTGACTCTCGACCGCGGCGCCAACCGCGTCACGCTGCGGGACGGCTTCGAACTCGCGAGACGCGAGTCTGTCGAGTGGAACTTCATCACGAACCGCACGCCGAGGGAGGATGGCGGGGGCCGTGCCGTGCTGGATTCGCACTTTGTCCTCGCGTTCGATCCCGCTCTGCAGATGCATGTGGACGAATACAAACCGGACGATGCGCGCCTCAAATCCATCTGGGGGCCAGTGGTGCGCCGCATCCGGCTGCGCCTCGAGGCTCCGCCCGCGCGCGGGACGTATCGCCGCAGACGAGATGTCGGCGCATCAGGCCACCGAGGCTCCGCCCGCGCGCGGGACGTATACTTTCAGCATCGGGCTGGCATGATCGCGACTGTCGCGGAACTGGAAAGCGTGCTCTCGGCCCCCTCGGCGGGCGATATCGCCGCTCTTGGTTCGCTTGAGGGTCCGCTGCTGATTCTCGGCGCCGCGGGCAAGATGGGACCCTCGCTGGCGCACCGCGCGCGCCGCGCTCTGGACGCAGCGGGCAACAGCGCTCCTGTCATCGCTGTCAGCCGCTTTTCCAGTCCGGATGTGCGCGCCCAACTGGAGAGCTGGAACATCCAGACCATCGAGTGCGACCTCCTGGAACCCGGAGCGCTGGAGAAACTGCCCGATGCGCCGAACATCATTTTCATGGCCGCGCGCAAGTTCGGCTCCACCGGCAATCCGTCCCTGACGTGGGCCATCAATACGTATCTGCCGGGGCTTGCGGCCCACCGCTGGCGCGAGTCCCGCATCGTGGCGTTCTCTTCCGGCAACGTGTATCCGCTCGTGCCCGTTTCCAGCGGCGGCGCCACGGAACAGACGCCGCCGGACCCGATTGGCGAGTACGCGCAGTCTGTCCTCGGGCGGGAGCGGATGTTCGATTACGTCTCGCGCAACTACGGCACGCCCGTGGCGCTGCTGCGCCTGAATTACGCCGTCGAACTGCGCTACGGCGTGCTCGTCGACATCGCCCTTAGGGTGCGCGACAAACAGCCTGTGGATCTCAACATGGGCCACGTCAACGTCATCTGGCAGGGGGACGCCAACTCGGTGGCGCTGCGCTGCCTGCACCGCGCGGAATCACCGCCCTTTGTTCTGAACCTCACCGGTCCCGAGACGCTGCGCGTGCGGGACATCGCCCGCGAGTTTGGCAGGCGCTTCGGCGTGGAGCCGCGTTTCGTGGGGGCGGAACATCCGACGGCGCTGCTCAATAATGCTTCTCTCTGCCACCGTCTGTTCGGCTTGCCGTCGCTGAAGGCGCAGGACCTGATCGACCTCACCGCGGCGTGGATCCTGCGCGGCGGCCCCGTGCATGGCAAGCCCACTCACTTTGAGATGCGCGAAGGGAAGTTCTGAATGGTTTCATGGCTCGACCGGCTGCGTCAGGGGCTCGTGATCCCTGCGCATCCCCTGTGTCTCACCGCCGGGCGCAAGTTTGATGAAGAGCGCCAGCGCGCGCTCACGCGCTACTATCTGGAGTCTGGCGCCGGCGGCCTCGCCGTAGGCGTGCACACGACGCAGTTCGCCATCCGCGCGCCGGAGCACAATCTGCTGGAGCCCGTTCTGCGCGCCGCGGCGGAAGAGGCGCGCGGCACGGACACCGTGCTCATCGCCGGCGTCTGCGGCCCCACGCCCCAGGCGCTGCGCGAGGCCGAACTCGCCCGCTCGCTCGGCTATCACTGCGGCCTCGTGTCCCTGTCCGCATTGAAGGACGCAAGTATCGATGCCCTGGCGGCGCACATCGCCGAAGTCGGCCGCGTGCTTCCTGTCTTCGGTTTCTATCTGCAGCCTGCGGTTGGCGGCCGCGTGCTGCCGTACGCCTTCTGGCGGCGGGTGGCGGAGCTCGATTGCCTTGCGGCGATCAAGATCGCACCCTTCAACCGCTATCAGACAATCGATGTGGTGCGCGCCGTGGCCGAGTCCAGCCGCGCGCGCGAGATTGCACTATACACAGGAAACGACGACAACATCGTGGCCGACCTGCTCACGCCGTTCCAGTTCGGCGGCGCCGTGCTGCGCATCCGCGGCGGCCTGCTCGGCCAGTGGGCGGTGGGCACGAAAAGCGCCGTCAACCTCCTGCGCAGCGTGCAGGAAGGCCGCAACCCCTCACTGCTGCTGGCTCTCGGCGCGCAGCTCACGGATCTGAACGCCGCGCTGTTTGACGCCGCCAACGGCTTCCGCGGCTGCATCGCCGGAATCCATGAAGTGTTGGTACGCCAGGGCCGCATGTCCTCGCGGGCGTGCCTGGATCCGCATGAAGACCTGTCTCCCGGCCAGCTCGAAGAAATCAACCGCGTCATGGCAGCATATCCGCACCTGCTGGAGTAGCCGCCGCCCTCCTTCAGCGAGCTGGGCCGCCTGAGCATGGGCCTGTCCTGATTCCGGCCGCGCGTGTTCGCCGGTGGCGCGGCCCGGGATCGAGTGCTTTTGCAACCTCCGCCCTCAGGCGCCTGACGGTTTTGTGTGAGAGCGCTGCGGCCGCCGGCCCACCCTCGTTTCGAAAGAATTCCCGGGCGCGGCGGTATGGATCCTCTAAACCGCTGCCGAGGCGCTGGCCTCATGGCGATGCGCAGACATCTTGACAGGCCCGCTCTTGTGGGATCAAATGATCCCAGGAAGGGCGGTTTGTGAACCGCACTCCCCGGAGTCATCCGGATGCTTCTGATTCGGCGCAAGCCCTCCGGCACTTCAAGGAAGCCGCGGAAGACTGCCGGGTTGAGCCGCATCCGAGAGTGATGGACCGGCTGGGGGAGCTCGGCCTGAGTCTGGAGGATTTGCCTGACGCGATCACGATTGCTTCCCGCGAGATCACTCCGGGCGACGCAGCCCCGGTCAAGGATGCACTTGATCCGCCCGGACATGCGTTCGTGCGGAGATCGGCCCGTTTCCGGCGCCGGATGGATTTGAAGTTCAGGCTGGAGGACAAGCGGCCCAACGTGGTTTTGTACTTCCTCCACCCGGCCGATTCCTGATGAAAGGATCGCCCATGAGATGTGTGGATTGCGGGAAGGGGCGAATGCACAGAAAGCGAACCCCGGTCCCCCATGAGATCCACGGAATCTCTTTTGAAGTGGAAGACACGGTTCACGTCTGCGACGTCTGCGGCTTCATTACGATCCCCTGGGACCGCCTCAGGGATCACGGCCGCCTCGTCGATGCCACCTATCGCCGCCTGGCCGGAATCCTCACTCAGGAGGAGATCCGCGAATCGCGCCGCCGCCTCGGCCTTTCACAACGCGAATTCGCCGAATATCTGGGTGTCGGCGTGGCCAGCGTGAAGCGGTGGGAAAAGGGCGTCCTGCCCGACAAAAGCAGCAGCGATCTGATCCGCCTCAAGACCGACCCGGAAACGGCGCGGCGGAACTGGACGCAGCTGAAGTCCCTGCTCAGCAAACACGCCCCGCCAGCGGCAGCAAAACAGAAGAAGTCCGTGCGGCAAGCCCCTCAACCGGCCGTCAACGCAGTGAAACGGCGCGCTGGCGCGGCGCGTGGCAAAAGCTGATGCTCGCGCCCTGCGCCCGGCTTACACCTCCGGCACCGGCTGGCTCATCAGCCACTCGTGCACGCCTTCGGCCGCCTTGCGGCCTTCGGCGATGGCCCACACCACCAGCGACTGGCCGCGGCGCACGTCGCCGGCGGCGAACACGCCCGGCACCGAGGTCATGAAGTTCTCGTCCGCTTTCACGTTGCCGCGGGCGTCGAATTCAACGCCCAGCTGTTCAAGCAGCCCGTTCTTCACCGGTCCCGTGAAGCCCATCGCCAGAAGCACCAGCTCGGCTTCGTAGACTTCCTCCGTGCCGGGCAGCGGCTCGAACTTCGGCGGCGGTCCCACGCGCGTGGTGCGCAGCGCCCGCACATGGCCGTTTTCATCGCCGAGAAACTCGAGCGTCGAAATGCTCCAGATCCGCTCGCCGCCTTCTTCGTGCGACGTCTCGCTCCGCAGCTGGTAGGGCCACAGCGGCCAGGGCGTCTGCGGGCTGCGCTCGCTAGGGGGCATGGGCATGATCTCGAACTGCCGGATCGACTTCGCGCCGTGCCGGATCGACGTGCCCAGGCAGTCTGCGCCCGTATCGCCGCCGCCAATGATGATCACGTTCTTGCCCGCCGCAGAGATCCATTCGCCCGCGGGAATCTCGTCGCCCGCGTTGCGTTTGTTGTTGAGCGGCAGGAACTCCATCGCGAAATGGATTCCCTTCAGTTCCCGCCCCGGCACGCGCAGGTCGCGCGGCTGCTCCGCGCCTCCCGCCAGCACGATGGCGTGGAACTGTTTGCGCAACTCTTCCACCGTCACATCCACGCCCACATGGCAGCGCGTGCGGAACGTGACGCCCTCCGCCTCCATCTGCGCCATGCGGCGGTCAATGTGATGCTTTTCCATCTTGAAGTCCGGGATGCCGTACCGCAGCAGCCCGCCGATGCGGTCGGCTTTCTCGAACACGGTCACCAGATGGCCCTTGCGCGCCAGCTGCTGCGCTGCAGCGAGGCCTGCCGGACCGGAGCCGACGACGGCCACGCGCTTGCCGGTGCGCTCCAGCGGCGGCTCGGGCTGGATCCAGCCTTCGGCCCAGGCGCGGTCGATGATGGCGCGCTCGATCGCCTTGATCGACACGGGAGGTTCGTTGATGCCCAGCACGCACGCCGACTCGCACGGGGCGGGGCAGATGCGCGACGTGAATTCGGGGAAGTTGTTCGTCGCGTGCAGCTCGCGGATCGCTTCGCGCCAGCGGCCTTTGTAGACGAGATCGTTCCAGTCCGGGATCAGATTCGTCAGCGGACAGCCCGTGTGGCAGAAGGGCACGCCGCAGTCCATGCACCGCGCGCCCTGTTTGCGCACGCGGTCCTCCGGCAGCGGCACGTACACTTCGAACCAGTCGCGGACGCGCTCCTCGACCGGGCGGCGCCCGAATGACTCGCGCTGATATTCCATGAAGCCCGTCGGCTTACCCACGCTGAACCTCCTGGCCAATGCACTTCACAGAAACACTCCTCACCGCAGCACCGCCTCCTGCTGCGTCACCGGCCGCGTCAGGGTGATGCGGGGCGTCTCGGACGCCCGCGGCACGCCGAGCACGCGCTTGTATTCGTGCGGGAACACCTTCACGAAGTGCGGCAGCATGGCGTACCAGTTCTGCAGAATCCACGCGGCGCGCGGGCTGCCCGTTTCCTTGAGGTGCTGCTCGATCAGCCCCCGCACGAGATCGACGTCCTTCGGGTCGATCATCGGGTCGAGATCGACGCTCGCGCGGTTGCACAGCACGCGGCGGAAGTCTCCGGTTTCATCGAGCACGTAGGCGATGCCGCCGCTCATGCCCGCGGCGAAGTTCTTGCCCGTGCGCCCGAGCACGACGACGAGGCCCTTGGTCATGTACTCGCAGCCGTGATCGCCGACGCCTTCCACCACGGCGGTGGCGCCGGAGTTGCGGACCGCGAAGCGCTCGCCCGCCATGCCGTTGACGAACAGATGGCCGCTGGTGGCTCCGTACAGCACCACGTTGCCGACGATGATGTTGTCTTCCGGAACGAACGTCGAGCCGCGCGGCGGAAACACGACCACTTTCCCGCCCGACAGGCCCTTGCCGACGTAATCGTTGGCGTCGCCTTCAAGCACGAGCGTCACGCCTCTGGCGAGGAACGCGCCGAACGACTGGCCCGCGCTGCCCGTGAAGCGCAGCCTGATCGTGTCGTCCGGCAGACCCTGCGAACCATGCCGCCGCGCGATTTCGCCCGACAGCATCGCGCCTACCGTGCGGTGCACGTTCCTGATCGTGAAATGCAGGTCCACGGGCTGTCCGCTTTCGATCGACGGGCGGACCTGGTCGAGGATGCGGTGATCGAGCGCCTGTTCGAGGCCGTGATCCTGCGCGATGACGCAGCGGCGGGCCACGCGCGAGGGCGCAGGCGGGTTGTAGAGGATCTGCGACAGGTCGATGCCGCGGGCCTTCCAGTGGTCGATGGCGGGCTTCATCTCGAGCCGGTCGACGCGGCCGACCATCTCGTCCACGGTGCGGAAGCCGAGCTTCGCCATGATCTGCCGCAGCTCTTCAGCCACGAAGAAGAAATAGCGGATCACGTCTTCCGGCTTGCCGTGGAACTTCTTGCGCAGCTCAGGGTCCTGCGTGGCGATGCCGACGGGGCAGGTGTTCAGATGGCACTTGCGCATCATGATGCAGCCCATGGCGATCAGCGGCATGGTGGAGAAGCCGAACTCCTCGGCGCCGAGCAGCGCGGCGATGGCGACGTCGCGCCCGGTCTGCAGCTTGCCGTCGGTCTGCACGCGGATGCGCGAGCGCAGGTCGTTCATGACGAGCACCTGCTGCGTCTCGGCCAGTCCCAGCTCCCACGGCGTGCCCGCGTGCTTGATCGAGGTCAGCGGAGACGCTCCCGTGCCGCCGGAATCGCCGGAGATGAGCACCATGTCGGCGTGCGCCTTGGCCACGCCCGCCGCCACCGTGCCGACGCCCACCTCGCTCACCAGCTTCACCGAGATGCGCGCCTGCGGGTTGACGTTCTTCAGGTCGTAGATCAGCTGCGCCAGATCCTCGATCGAGTAGATGTCGTGGTGGGGCGGGGGAGAGATGAGCCCGACGCCCGGGGTCGAGTGACGCACGCGCGCGATCACTTCGTCCACCTTGTGTCCGGGCAGCTGCCCGCCTTCGCCCGGCTTGGCGCCCTGCGCGATCTTGATCTGGATCTCGTCGGCGTTGACGAGATAGTTGGTGGTGACGCCGAACCGCCCGCTGGCCACCTGCTTGATGGCCGAGCGAAGGCTGTCGCCGTTGGGCAAAGGAATGTAGCGCGCCTCGTCCTCGCCGCCCTCGCCCGTGTTCGACTTGCCGCCGATGCGGTTCATGGCGATGGCCAGCGTTTCGTGCGCTTCTTTGGAAATCGAGCCGAAGCTCATGGCGCCGGTGGCGAAGCGCTTGACGATCTCGCTGGCAGGCTCGACTTCGCTCAGGTCGAGCGGCTTGTCCGCCCACTTGAACTCCATCAGCCCGCGCAGCGTGCAGAGGTGCCGGTTCTGGTTGTTGATGTGCTCGGCGAACTCCTGATACGTCTCCCAGCTGTTGAGCCGGATGGCGTGCTGGACCTTCGAGATCGTATGCGGATTCAGCAGATGATACTCGCCGCGCGCACGGTAATGATACTGGCCGCCGACATCCAGCTCGGTCTCCGAATCGGTCACGGGGGAGAACGCGAAGGCGTGCTTGCGCCGCACCTCTTCCGCGATGACGTCCATGCCGATGCCCTCGATCCGCGACGGCGTGCCGGTGAAGTACTTCTCGACGAGCGCGCTGCTCAGACCGATGGCCTCGAAGATCTGCGCGCCGCGGTAGGACTGCAGCGTCGAGATGCCCATCTTGGAAAAGACCTTCAGCAGGCCCTTCTTGACGGACTGCTTGTAGTTGCGCAAGGCCTGCTCGAAGGTGAGGCCCTCGGGCAGCAGGCCGCGCTCGGCGAGGTTCTCGAGCGTTTCAATCGCGAGATACGGGTTGACGGCCGAAGCGCCGTAGCCGATGAGCAGGCAGAAGTGCATCACCTCGCGCGGCTCGCCGGACTCGATGATCAGACAGACCTGCGTGCGCGTGCCTTCGCGCACCAGATGATTGTGCACCGCCGACAGCGCCAGCAGCGAGGGAATCGGCGCCAGCTCCTCGTCGATGCCGCGGTCGGAGAGAATGAGCACCGTGTAGCCCTGCTTGATGGCGAGCGACGCGCGCCGGCAGAGGCCGTCGAGCGACCGCTCCAGCTCCTTCGCGCCGCCTTCCACGCGGTAGAGCATATGCAGCGTGGTGGCGAGGAAGTCGCCCATCGACACGCGGCGCAGCTTTTCCAGGTCCCGGTTGGTCAGGATGGGCTGCTCCAGTTTCAGCGTGTGCGCGTGCTGCGGGGTTTCGTCGAGGATGTTGCGCTCCGTGCCGAGATAGGACGTGAGCGACATGACCAGCTCTTCGCGGATCGGATCGATCGGCGGGTTGGTGACCTGCGCGAAGAGCTGCTTGAAGTAGTGGAACAGCGGCTGCGGGCGGTCTGACAGGCAGGCCAGCGGCGTGTCGGTGCCCATCGAGCCGACGGGCTCTTCGCCCTTCTCGGCCATCGGCACGAGGATGCGCGTCAGATCCTCTTCGGTGTAGCCGAAGCAGCGCTGCCGCAGCAGCACGGTGTCGTGGTCGGCGAGATGGATGCGCGGCGGCTCGGGCAGATTCTCCAGCTTGATCTGCTGCTCTTCAATCCATTTCGCGTACGGCCGCCGCGAGGCCAGCGCGCTCTTGATCTCTTCATCGGGCACGATGCGGCCCTGTTCGATGTCGACCAGCAGCATGCGGCCGGGCTGAAGCCTTCCCTTGCAGGCGACATCCTCGGGAGGGATCTGCAGCACTCCGGTTTCCGAGGCCATGATCAGCAGGCCGTCCCGGGTCACCAGATAGCGCGCGGGGCGCAGGCCGTTGCGGTCCAGCGTGGCGCCGATCATGCGGCCGTCGCAGAAGGCCACGGCCGCCGGGCCGTCCCAGGGCTCCATCAGCGAGGCATGGTATTCGTAGAAGGCCCGCTTTTCCGGGCTCATCGTGGGATCCGCGTCCCACGCCTCCGGGATCAGCATCGCCATCACGTGCGGCAGCGAGCGGCCGGAGAGAGTCAAAAGCTCAACCACGGCGTCCAGCGTGGCCGAGTCCGACAGCCCGGGGCCGATGATCGGAAACAGCTTCTTGATGTCAGGGCCGAACAGCGGCGACTCGAGAATCGGCTGCCGCGCCGCCATCCACGCCGCGTTGCCGCGGACCGTATTGATCTCGCCGTTGTGGCAGATGTAGCGGAACGGATGCGCCAGCTGCCAGGTCGGGAACGTGTTGGTCGAGAACCGCTGATGCACCATGCAGAACGCGCTCAGGCAGTCCGGATCGGCCAGATCGCCGAAAAAGCGCGGAATCTGCGGGGCAAGAAGCAGCCCCTTGTAGACGATCGTGCGCGAGGACAGCGAGGGGACGTAGAAGAACGCCTTGTCGCGCGGATCGAGATCGTGCGAGGCGGCCACTTCGCGCTCGACGCGCCGGCGCACCACATACAGCTTGCGCTCGAAGGCATCCTGATCCATGCCGCCGGGACGCCCGACGAAAATCTGCTCGATGTAGGGCTGCGAGGCGCGCGCCACGCGCCCGATGGCTTCGATGTCGACCGGCGTGTCGCGCCAGCCCAGCAGGTGCAGCCCTTCCTCGCGGATGATCCGCTCGAAGATGCCTTCGCAGATCAGCCGCGGGTGCGGCTCCACCGGAAGAAACACGAGTCCTGCGCCGTACTCGCCGCGGGCGGGCAGGGCGAAGCCCAGCCGGTCGCACTCGCGCTGGAAGAACTCGTGCGGTACCTGGATCATGACGCCCGCGCCGTCGCCCGTCTCCGGATCGCAGCCGCATGCGCCGCGGTGCGTCAGGTTCAGCAGGATCTGGATGCCCTTCAGGATGATGTCGTGCGATCGCGCGCCCGACGTGTTGACCACGAACCCGATGCCGCAGGCGTCGTGTTCGTTGCGGGGATCGTACAGCCCCTGCGCCGAAGGCAGCGAGGGAATACAGCGGGAGTCAGCGTCTGGATACATGGGTGCCATCACCGGTCTCGATCGGGGAGAAACTTCAGTATAGGGGCGGCCCGTTCATTAGTCAAGCTGAAAGTCTCTGCTTGCTTCATCGGATCTGCTTATGTTAGAAATCGAGGAGGCATGGATCTCGACCAGCTCCAGCTTTTCAGGGACATCGCCCAGACGCGCAGCATCAGCCGCGGGGCGGCGATGAACCGTCTGACGCAATCGGCCGCGAGCCAGGCGGTGCAGGAAATGGAACGGCGGCTGGGCGTGCAGCTTCTGGACCGCTCGCGCCGTCCGCTGAACGTGCTGCCGGCGGGCCAGCTGCTGTACGATTTCGCGCGCGACGTGCTGCGGCGGCGCCAGGATCTGCTGGCGCAGCTGGAAGAGCTGAAGACGGAGCGCAACAGCGTCGTGCGCGTGGCGGCGATCTATTCCGTGGGGCTGAGCGAGATGGCCCGGCTCGAGGAAGAGTTCCGGCGGCGCATGCCGGGCGTGCGGATCGAGGTCAGCTACCTGAGGCCGGAAAAGGTGTATCAGGCGGTGGCGGAGGACCGTGTGGATCTGGGGCTTGTGAGCTATCCATGCTCCACGCGCGAGGTTTCGGCGTCGCCGTGGCGCGAGGAGCCCATGGTGGTGGCCTGCAATCCGGGCCACCGGCTTGCGCGCCGCAAGAGCGTTTCCGTGGCCGAGCTGTCGGGGGAGACGCTGATCGGATTCGACGAAGACCTGCCCATCAGCCGCGAGATCGAGCGGTTCCTGCGCGAGCACGGAGTGCGCGTGCAGGTGCCGCTGCGGTTCGACAACATCCAGAGCATGAAGGAGGCGCTGCGCATCGAGCAGGCTGTGGCCATCCTGCCTCTGCCGATGCTGGCGCCGGATGCAGCGGAAGGGCGCCTGGTGGCGGTGCGGCTGGAGGAGCCGCTGACGCGGCCGCTGGGGGTGCTGCAGCGCCGCCGGAAAGTGTTGACAGCGGCAGCGCGGGTCTTTCTTGAGGTCCTGCGTCAGGCCGCCTGACGCCAGAGACACTGCGGGCGGCCGACGGGAACGCGGCCGCCCTTGTGCGCCAGAACGGGGAACCCGGAATCAGCCGAGGTGCGGCTCGATCATCTTGACCAGTTCGACCTTGCCCACCGCGCCCACGCGCTGATCCACCACTTTGCCGCCGCGGAAAAGCAGCAGCGTGGGGATGCCGCGGATCATGTAGCGGGCGGCCACCTGGCTGTTGTAGTCGACGTTCACCTTGCCCACTTTCAGACGTCCCGAGTATTCATCGGCGATCGCGTCCACCGTGGGGGCGATCATCCGGCAGGGCGCGCACCATTCGGCCCAGAAGTCGACAAGCACGGGAAGATCGCTGTTGAGAACTTCGGTGTCAAAATTTCCGTCCGTCAATTCCAGTACGTTTTGTCCAGCCATGGATTGTATTGTTGCTCCAACTCGTTCGATGATCCGGCTGCCGCGCGGGATTCAGCCCCGTCCCAGCAGTCTGGAGTAGAGGGCCGAATACTGGCGCGCCGACGCGTCCCACGAATAATCCTTCGACATGCCGCGCCGCATCCGTTCGGTCCAGGCGTCCCGGTTGCGGTAGGCGCCCACGGCCACGCGCAGCGTATCGTACAGCGCGCCGACCGAATATTCGTGAAACTTGAATCCGGTGTCTTCCTGAATCGTATCATCCAGCCCGCCGACGGCGCGCACCACGGGCACGGTGCCGTAGCGCAGGCTGTAGATCTGGTTCAGACCGCAGGGCTCGTACTGGCTGGGCATCAGGAAGATGTCGGCGCCCGCTTCAATGCGGTGCGCCAGCGGATTGTTGTAGCCCACCCAGACCGCGATCTGGCGCGGCTTCCAGCGGTGCCACTCCTCGAACAGGTGCACGTAGCGCCATTCGCCGCTGCCCAGCACCACCAGCTGCGCGTCTGTTTCCTCGAAGAAGTGGCCGATGCCCGCAATCAGGTCGAAGCCCTTCTGCGGCGCAAAGCGGCTGACGATGCCGATCAGCGGACGCTCCAGATTATGCGCATCAAGGCCGAACTCCTCCAGAAGCGCCTTCTTGCAGACCCGTTTGCCTGACAGGTCATGCACCGAATAATGCGCGGGCAGGAAGGGATCCGTCTCCGGGTTCCACTCCTCGTAATCGACGCCGTTCAGAATCCCGGTGAGCGCATCGCTGCGGTGGCGCAGAATTCCATCCAGACCGAAGCCGCCTTCCGGCGTCTGAATCTCGCGCGCGTAGGTCGGGCTCACCGTCGTCAGCCAGTCCGCGGTGGCGATGCCGCCCTTCAGGAAGTTCACGTCGCCGTAGTACTCAAGCTTGTCCGGCGTGAACCAGCCCCAGTTGAGCCCCAGATCGGGAAACTGCGTGCGGTGGAACCGCCCCTGATAGCCGAGGTTGTGGATCGTGAGGACCGTCTTCGTGCCTGCCAACAGCGGGTTGGAGTGCTGCTGATCCATCTTGTAGACGGGCACGAGCGCCGCCTGCCAGTCGTGGCAGTGCAGGATGTCGCAGGGAAACACGGTCTGCGCCGCTCCCAGAGCGGCGAGCGCCAGCACGGCGAAACGCCGGTGGTTGTCGCCGAAATCCGCGCCGTGGTGGTTGTACAGCCCTTCCCGGTCGAAGAAGTACGGCGCCTCGACAAAAAAGAACCGCACGCCGCGGTGCACCTTCGTCCGCAGGTCCACACGGTAGGGCGTCGCCCCCGCGTAGACCACCATGTTGTCGAAGGCGCTCTCGGTCTCATGCCACGGAATCGAGCGGTAGCGCGGCATGATGACGGCGACTTCTTCGCCCTGCCGCTGCAGCGCCGCCGGCAGCGCGCCGACAACGTCGGCCAGGCCGCCAGACTTGGCGAACGGCACCGCCTCGGAGGCGACCATCAGGATCCGGCTCATGGCTTTTATGATGTCATGCGGCCGCAGCCCTGCGGTCTCAGCCCGCCGTGCGGATCACGCGCCGTCCTTCAATGCGGTAGGCGCCGCTCAGCACCAGGGCGATCGCTTCGCTGTAAATCCGGTGCTCTTCCACCAGAATGCGGGCTGCCAGCGTTTCGGCCGTGTCATCGTCCAGCACCGGCACGGCAGCCTGCGCGATGATCGGCCCGGTGTCGAGCCCTGCGTCGACGAAGTGCACCGTGCAGCCCGAGTACTTGACCCCGTAGTCGATCGCCTGCTGCTGCACGTTCAGTCCGGGAAACGCGGGCAGCAGCGACGGGTGGATGTTCAGGATGCGCATTGGGTAGGCCTCCAGGAGCGGAGCGCCCACACGGCGCATGAAGCCGGCGAGGCAGATCAGATCGACGTTCAGGGGCTGAAGCGCATCGCGCACCATGGCGGCGTAGGTGTCGGAGTCGATGCCCTTCGACGGGAGGGAAATGGCGTGAATGCCATGTTCCCGCGCGATGTCCAGCGCCCGCGCTTCAGGATTGTTCGCCACCAGCGCGGCGATCTCCGCAGCGAGCCGTCCTTCCTTCACATTGCGGGCGATCGCTTCAAAATTCGAGCCGCGGCCCGAGGCCAGCACGGCGATGCGCTTCATGGACAGCACCTCCCTCCGGCGTCCGGGGCTCTAGGCGTAGATCACGCGCCCCTTGCCCCGCGGCTGCCGGATCACTTCGCCAATCAGATAATACGGCTCTTTCATCCTCTCCAGCAGCCGGGCCGCCCGCGCGATCTTCTTCTGCGGGACGGCGAGGATCATGCCAATGCCGAGGTTGAAGGTGCGCCGGTAGTCGTCGTCGGGGATGGCGCCGATGCGCTTGAGGAACTCGAACACCGGCGGGACGGGCCAGGCGCCCCAGTCGATGCGCGCCGCCAGCCCCTTGGGGAGCATGCGCGGCGTGTTGTCGGTGATGCCGCCGCCCGTGATGTGCGCCGCGCCGAGCACGAGCCCGTGCTTCTGCAGGCGCTGCAGAGGCCGCAGATAGCTGCGGTGCACCTTCATCAGCTCCTCGCCGATGGTGGCGTCGAGTTCCGCCACGTAGCTCTTCGGCGTCAGCTTCGCAACTTCGAAGACCAGCTTGCGCGCCAGCGAGTAGCCATTGGTATGCAGCCCCGTCGACGGCAGCCCTACAAGCACGTCGCCTGGCTGGATCTTTTCGCCCGTCAGGAGGCGGCTGCGCTCCGCGCAGCCAACGATGAAGCCCGCCAGGTCATATTCGCCGGGCGCGTAGAATCCGGGCATCTCGGCGGTTTCGCCGCCGATCAGCGCGCAGCCGTTTTCCTCGCACGCCTTCGCCAGGCCTGAAACCACGGAGGCTGCCACGCGCCAGTCCAGCTTGCCCGTGGCGAAGTAATCGAGGAAGAAGAGCGGCTCGGCGCCCTGCACGGCGATGTCGTTGACGCAGTGGTTCACCAGATCCTGGCCCACCGTGTCGTGCCTTCCCGTGAGGAATGCAAGCTTCAGCTTGGTGCCCACTCCGTCGGCGGAAGAGACCAGGACCGGCCGCCTGTAACCCGACAGCCGGTACATTGCGCCAAAAGAACCGATGCCCGCCAGCACGCCGCGCGTGAACGTCTTCTTTACCGCTTCCCTGATGAAGCCGACAGCCCGGTCCGCTTCGTCGATGTTCACGCCGGCGTCAGCGTAACGGATGGATTTGCGAGTTGGCATTGGGGAACCACCAGTTTAAAATACGGGAATTCACCATGAGGAAGAACCTTCTGGCCGCCCTTGCGGCCGCGCTGCTGATCTTTGCATTCCTGATCACCGCGGCGCTGGCCGAAACCGTCCACTGGACGGCGATCCGCGATGCGCGGATCGTCCCCGTCAACGGCCCCGTGATCGAGAAAGGCACGGTGCTGATCCGCAACGGAGTCATCGCCGCCGTCGGCGCCAAGGTCGACGTGCCGGCTTCAGCGTGGATCATCGAAGGCAATGGCCTCACGGTGTATCCGGGACTCATTGATGCGCTGAGCACGTGGGGCCTGCCGCAGGCGGCGCAGGCGCAGCCCGCGGCTGCCGCGCGCACGGCCCAGCCCCAGCAGGCGCAGCCGCAACAGCAGCAGCAGACGCGCTCGTGGGGTCCGCGCGACCGTCCCGGCACTTTCAGCTGGGTGCGGGCCGCCGATCAGGTGCAGCTCAGCGACGCACGTCTCGGGCAGGCGCGTAATGCGGGCTTCACCACGGCTGTGACATTTCCGCGCCAGGGCATCGTCGCCGGCCACGGCGCCGTCATCAACCTCGGCGGAAAGACCGCGGGCGACATGGTGGTGGCGCCAGACGCCGGACTGTATCTCGCGTTGAGGCCCTCCGGCTACATCGGCTTCCCGTCCACGCCCATGGGCGTCATGGCCTATTTCCGCCAGCTCTGGCTGGACGCCGCGCACTACCGCGAGGCGCTCGCCCTGTACGCGGCCGACCCGGTGAACATCCCGAGGCCCGCCTATGACCGCGCCCTGGAGGGCGTGCTGGGCGCAAAGCGGGTCCTGCTGCCCGCCGCGGATCCGGTGCAGATGGAGCGCATGCTGCAACTGGCTGCGGATCTGAAAACCCCCGCCGTGCTCTATGGCGCCGTCCGCGGCTATGAAATGGCCGCGCGCCTCAAACAGACCGGCACGCCCGTCATTCTCAACGTCCGCTGGCCCGCGCGCGACCGCGATGCGGATCCAGAAGAAGAAGAGAGTTTCCGCGAGCTGAAGATCCGCGATCTCGCTCCCACATCGCCGACGGCACTCTCGCAGGCGGGCGTGAAGTGGGCCGTCAGTTCCGAGGGGCTGGAAACGCCCCGCGCCGTGCTCCGGGCGCTCAAACAGTCGATCGACCGCGGCCTGAAGCGCGAAGATGCGCTGCGCGCCCTCACGCTGACGGCTGCGGAGATCTACGGCGTCGCCGACCGGCTGGGTTCGATCGAGCGCGGCAAGATCGCCAACCTGGTTCTGGCCGACGGCGACCTGTTCAACGACAGCACGCGCATCCGCATGGTTTTCATCGACGGCGTCCGCTATCTGCCGGAGCCGGAGGCGCCACAGGCGCCGGGCGCGGCAGGCCGCGCGCCCAGCCTTTCCGAAGAGGAGGAGCAGTAACCCATGCGCCACGCGATTCTGACAGCCATGCTCCTGGCGGCGCCGCCCGTGTCCGCCGAGGTCACCGTGATCCAGAACGCCACCATCTACACGGTGACGAAAGGCACGTTCCGCGGCTCGATCGTCATCCGCGACGGCAAGATCGCCGATGTCGGCGAAAAGGTGATGACGCCCGCCGGCGCCCGCGTGATCGACGCCACGGGCAAGCATGTGATCCCCGGCATCATCGACGCCCACACGCACATCGCCCTCGACTCCATCAATGAATCGAGCGTCAGCGTCAGCTCCATGGTGAACGTGGCGGAGATGCTCAACCCCGAATCCATTTCGATCTATCAGGCGCTGGCTGGAGGCGTCACCGTGTGCAATTCGATGCACGGCAGCGCCAACTCGATCGGCGGGCAGAATGTCGTGTTCAAGATGCGCTGGGGCGCCGACGCCCGCGGCCTGATCTACGACAAGGCGAAGCCCAGCATCAAAATGGCGCTGGGCGAGAATCCCAAGCGTCAGGGCTCGCCGCAGGGCCTGCAGATCCCGGGCCTTTCGTCGCCGCAGAACCTCCGCTATCCGGGCACGCGGCTCGGCGTGGAAGATGTCATTCGCGACGCATTCACCCGCGCCCGCGCCTACCAGCGGGAATGGAAGGACTACGAAGCGCGGAAAGCGCGCGGGGAGAAGCACCTGCCGCCGCGGCGCGACCTGGAACTCGAGCCCCTCGTCGAAGTGCTCGAAGGCAAGCGCCTCGTCCACGCTCACTGCTACCGCGCCGACGAGATCCTCATGCTGATCCGCGTCTTCGATGACTTCAACATCCGCGGCGTGACGTTCCAGCATGTGCTGGAGGGCTACAAGGTGGCGAAGGAAATCGCCGAGCGGGGGCACTACGCTTCGACCTTCTCCGACTGGTGGAGCTACAAGGTGGAAGCCTACGACGCCATCCCGTACAACGCCGCCATCATGCACCGCAAGGGAGTGCTCGTCAGCCTGAACTCGGACGACGCCGGCGGGGCGGAGCTGATGCGCCGCCTGAACACGGAAGCCGCCAAGGTGGTCAAGTACGGCGGACTCAGCGAGAACGAGGCGCTGGCGATGATCACCATCAATCCGGCCAGGCAGCTGGCCATCGACCAGTGGGTCGGCTCGATCGAGGCCGGCAAGGACGCCGACCTGGTCATCTATGACAAGCACCCGTTGTCGAGCTACGCCAGGGTGGAGAAGGTCTTCATCGACGGCAGGCAATACTTCGACCGCGACGAGGACCTGAGCCGCCGGCCGAAGTTCGAAGCTGAAAAAGAAGGACTGCGCAAGAAGATGACCGACCAGCAGAAGCAGGCTGCGCCGCAGAACAGGAGGCCGTCATGAGAACCGCAACGATCGCCTGTCTCCCCGTTCTCGCCGCCGCCCTCATGGCGGCGGAGAACAACACGTTCCTGCTCCGCAATGCCACCGTGCACCCGGTGAGCGGCCCGGCCATCCAGAACGCCTCCATCCTCGTCGTCGACGGCAAGATCGCGGAGATCGGCCAGAAGGTGGCGCCGAAAGGCAAGGTCCGGATCGTGGAAGCGCGCGGCCTGCATGTTTATCCGGGCATGATCGACTCGGGCTCGCCCATCGGCCTGGCCGAGATCGCCAGCGTGCGGGAAACGGTCGACACCGGCGAGATCGGCGATTTCAATCCGCAGCTGCGGGCGCTGATCGCCGTCAACCCGTCGAGCGAACACATCCCCGTCGTGCGCGCCAACGGCATCACGTCGGTGCTGGTGACGCCCGGCGCCACCGGCGGCGGGCGCGGCGCTTCGGCGGGCAGCCTGATTTCGGGGCAGGCCTCGCTGATGCACCTCGACGGCTGGACCTGGGAAGAGATGGAGATCCGCCGCAGCGCGGCGATGCAGATGGCCTGGCCTGTGATTCAGATGCCGCGTTTCCGCGGCGCTGACATCGAAGCCCTGCTGCCAGGACTGGCCGGACGCCGGACGACGTTCGCCGAAGCGCGGCGCAACCAGCAACAGCAGGTGCAGAAGATCCAGGATTTCTTCGATGCCGCGCGCCGCTATCAGAAAGCGAAGGCGTCGGGCGAATCCATCCAGCCCGACCTGCGTTATGAGGCGATGATCCCGGTTCTCGAGGGAAAGCAGCCCTTGATGATCTTCGCCGCGCGCGAACGCGAGATCCGCGAGGCGCTCGACTTCGCCGCGCGCGAGCGCCTGAAGATCGTGCTGGCTGGCGTCCGGCGGCCCGGAAAGGCGCTGGAAGACATCGCCAAACGGAACATCCCCGTGGTTCTGGGCACGACGTTCGTTTCGCCGCTCGAGGAAGACGACCCCTATGACGAGCCCTTCACGCTGCCGGCGCGCCTGCATCAGGCGGGCGTCAAGTTCGCGTTCGCCAGCTTCGGCGTGCAGTTCGCCCGCAATCTGCCGTACCAGGCGGCGCAGGCTGCGGCCTTCGGCCTGCCTTATGATGAAGCGCTGAAGTCCGTCACGCTGAATGCCGCGCAGATCTGGGGGATCGACAGCGAGTACGGCTCGATCGAAAAAGGCAAATACGCCGACCTGATCGTCACCGACGGCGACCCGCTCGAGGTCCGCACGCAGGTGAAGATGATGTTCATCAAAGGCGTGCCGGTGGATCTCGAATCGAAGCACACGCGCCTGTACAAAATGTACTCGGCGCGTCCCTGACTGACGCCCTTCAGACAGCCGACGCCGCCGCGCCCATGGCCCGCGCGGCGGCGTCTTTCAGAAAGACGAGCCCCTCGCGCGCCAGCGTCTCGGCGTCCGGCGCCAGATCCCGCCAGATGCAGGCCGCGGCCGCGATTTCGGGGACGCAGGAGCCGAAGCTCTCGATGACGCACCAGCCGTCGTAGCCGGTCTCCCGCAGCGCTGCGAATACCTCGTTCCAGGCCACATGTCCCGTGCCGGGAATGCCGCGGTCGTTCTCGCACACATGGACGTGGGCCAGATGCGGGCCGATCGCGCGGATCGCATCGCCCAGCCGCTTCTCCTCGATGTTCGCGTGGAAGGTGTCGAACAGCACGCCGACGTACGGATCATGGATCTCGTCGCAGAAGCGGCGCGCGTCGGCGGCGGTGGTCATCAGATACGTTTCAAACCGGTTCAGCGGTTCCAGAGCCAGAGTGACGTCATGCTCGCGCAGCCAGCCGGTCAGGGCGCGGATGCCATCGACGCCGCGTTTCCATTCGTCTTCCGTCGCCCGGCGTCCAGTGAGCCCTCCCACGGGGGCGAGGTAGGGGCCGACAAGCACGGAACTGCCGAGCTCGGCCGCGGTTTCGACGGCGCGTTTCAGAAAATCCGCGGCCGCACGGCGCACCGCTGCGTCCCCGCTCACCAGGCTCAATCCGCCCGTCAGAGCGGAACAGAAGATGGGCTCCAGCCCGGCGCTGCGCACTTCTTCGCGCAGCAGCCGCGCGGGAAAGCCGTCAAAAGAGAACCGCGCGATCTCGATCCCGTCAAAGCCCCACTGTTTGACCTTCTCCAGCAGCGGCAGGTCGTCCTGCCCGAATGAGGCAGTCCACAAAAGTGTGTTGACGCCGAATTTCATCTTGTGCGCATCCTGCCCGCGGGGCCTGAGGCTGGCAGGGAATATGCAGCCTCTTTTCTGCCTCCAGGCGCAGTTTTTCCCTCTCTTGATTTGCGCTGCGCTGCTTCGCCCGGATGGGCCGGCTGCCAGCCTCAATCAGGGCGCGGACAGCCGGCGCCTGCCTGGTGCAACCGAAGGTTCGGGCGCTGGAGCGGGAGTCCCGGAATGCCCTCCTTCTATTCGAGGAGCCGGACACCCATGTACAGCCCGCCGAACAGCAACACGGAAACGACGCCGACGAGCACCCACTTCAGCCACCGTTCACGGGGCGTGGTGGTTTCCATCTCGTCATGCTTCATCTGATCATCGAGAGACTCGAACATTCTGGACCTCCCGTCGCTAGGAAATCAGCCGAACAACGACCTAGGATTCCGAGCAGCCTTATTCTAGCGCCGCAGATTCCCGGCGGGAAGCCCTTTTCTTCGCTCCGGAACAGAATTTCATGCACAGCCGGGCAGGCCTCCCATGCCGTCAGGCCATGGCAAGATGACAGCATGGCATGGAAACCCATCCTGGGAGAGGATGAACCGGCTGAAGGGGCCATGGCCGTCGTCGAAACGGCGGATTTGAGGATCGTCGTGTGCCGCCACCGCGGCGCCGTTCACGCCTTCGAGGACCGCTGTCCTCATGCCGGGGGGCCGCTGTCGGGAGGCAACTTTACGGAAGGCCGCCTCATCTGCCCCTGGCATGCCTGGGAGTTCCTCTGCGAAACCGGCGCCTGGGACGCCAACCCGGCTGTCACCCTGCAGCGGCTGCCGGTGAAGGTCGAGCAGGGACGGATCTGGGTGGATGCCTGAACTGCCGGAAGTCGAGTGCATCGTCCGATCCCTGCGTCCGCACCTCGAGGGCGGACGGATCGCGGCGGTGGCCTTCCAGTCTCCCCTGGCCGCCGGGGGCCGCCCGGCCGAAATCCCGCAGTTTCTCACAGACAGATCGATTCTGGCCGTACGGAGGCGCGGCAAGTTCGTCCTGCTCGAACTCGAAGACGGCTTCTGCGCGATCCATCTCCGCATGACCGGGCGGCTCGTATGGAACGGCGCGGAAGGCCCGCACACCCGGGCGGTGTTCACGCTGGAAAGCGGCCGCCTGGTGTTGGACGACATCCGCCAGTTCGCGCGCGTCCTCGCCGGTCCCACGCTGCCGGAGGCGGTGGCGCGGCTGGGGCCGGAGCCGTTCGATCTCACCGCCGCCGAGTTCGCGCAGCGGCTGCGGGCACGCCGCGGCCGGCTGAAGCCGCTGCTGCTCGATCAGGGCTTTCTCGCGGGACTCGGCAACATCTATGCGGACGAGGCCCTGCACCGCGCCCGCATCCATCCTCTGCAGCCCGCATCGCGGCTCTCTGTCAGACGCATGGAGGCCCTGCACGCGGCCATCGTGGAAGTGCTCGAAGAAGCCATCGCCGCCGGCGGCTCCTCGATCTCGGACTACGTCGACGGCGCGGGCCGCGCAGGCGCGTTCCAGCGCTTCCACCGTGTGTATGGCAGGGAGGGCGAGCCCTGCCGCCAGTGCGGCGCTGCCGTGCGCAGGATCGTCGTCGCGCAGCGCGGCACGCACTACTGCCCGCGCTGCCAGCGGCTTCAGTAGCTGCCCGCAATGTAATTGGTGAGGTGGGCGATGGTCGCTTCCTGCTCGGAGATGATCGCCTTGACCAGATCGCCGATCGAGACCACGCCCACGACCTTGCCGCTGTCCACCAGGGGCAGATGGCGAATGCGATGGTCCGTCATCAGCCGCATCCCTTCCGCCACGCTGATGTCCGGCGAAGCGGTCACGACGTCCTGAGTCATGATCTCTTCGACCAGCGCCTCGCGCGAGGAACGGCCCTTCAGGATGACTTTGCGCGTGTAATCGCGCTCGCTGACAATCCCCACGAGGTGATTGCCCTCCATCACCAGCAGGGCGCCCACACCCTTGTCCGCCATCATGGCAATGGCGTCGTAGACGGTGGCCTTCGGATGGATGGAGTACACCGCGCCTCCCTTGGCCTCGAGAATGGCGCGGATTCTGGTGGTTGGCGTCATGGCTCAGCGGAACTCCTCGTTGATCAGTTCAAGCGTCTCGCGCGAGGGCCGCACGCGCTCCTCAGGCAGCAGCGCCAGCGGCTCATCGCACAGGTTCAGAATCTCGGTGAACGACGGGCGGCTCGTGTCCAGATAAATGATGCCCGTCAGCACTTCGCCGCGGCGCGCCGCCTCGTGCAGCACTTCCAGCGCATGAATGCGGTTGGAGGGGTCGTAGTCGCGCTCCAGTTTGTGCAGCAGGAGCTTCGAGCCGTCATGCAACTCTACCAGGCGCGATTCGCCCTCGTTGTACTCGACTTCGATGTCGGCGAAGAACGGCACGAAGTCCACCTCATGCAGCGGCTCGTCGTGGTCTTTCATGTAGGCGTAGGACTTGGTGGAGCCCTCGTGGTCGTTGAAGGTCACGCAGGGGCTGATGACGTCGATCACGGCCAGCCCTTTGTGCGCGATGGCCGCTTTCAGGATTGCGGAAAGCTGCCGCTTGTCGCCGGAGAAAGACCGCGCCACGAACGTGGCTCCCAGCTCGATCCCGAGCAGGCACAGATCCACCGCGTGCAGCAGATTGACCGCTCCGGTTTTCAGCTTTGCGCCGAGATCCGCCGTAGCGGAGAACTGCCCCTTGGTCAGCCCGTAAACGCCGTTGTTCTCGACGATGTAAACAAGCGGCACGTTGCGCCGCAGCATATGCACGAAATGCCCGATGCCGATGGAAGCCGTGTCGCCGTCGCCGCTGACCACCACAGCGCGCAGCGTGTGGTTGGCCAGCAGCGCGCCCGTCGCCGTGGTCGGCGCGCGCCCGTGCACGCCGTTGAAGCCGTGCGACTGCTGCAGGAAGTAGGCAGGGGTCTTCGACGAGCAGCCGATGCCGCTCAGCTTGGCCACCGTCCAGGGCTCGATGCCCAGCTCCCAGTATGCTTCGATCAGGCGTTCCGTGATCGCGTTATGCCCGCAGCCGGCGCAGAGCGTGGTTTTGCTGCCCTTGTAGGGCAGAACGTCCAGCCCGATGCGGTTCACTTTGGGCGGAGTGGCGGGTGTCGAACTCATGCCAGGCGCGCCTCCTGCGCGAGAATAGAATCCGTGACCGTGCGGGCGTCCAGCGGCAGCCCGCCGTAGTAACGCACGCTTCGCAGCTTTTCCAGAAGCCGCGGCGGGAGATCCAGCCGCATCAGCCCCAGCAGCTGAGCGTCGCGGTTCTGGTCGATCACGTACACGCGCTCGTGCTGCTCGATGAATGCTTCCAGCTCCGGCGGGAAAGGATACGCTGCCAGCCGCATCCAGCTCGCCTCGATGCCTGCGCGGCTCAGCTGATCCCGGCTCTCTTCCATCGCATAGCGCGAGGTGCCGGCGCTGACCATGGCGATCTTCGCGCCGGGCGCCAGGAACTGCGCGGGCGGCGGCAGGTGCTTCCGCAGCGTCTCGAACTTGCGCGCAATGCGGTCGATGTTGCGCACCCAGTCCTCGGGCTTCTCGCTGTAGGTGGCGGTCTCGGTATGTCCGGTGCCGCGAGTGAAGTAGGCAGCCTTCGGATGCGGCGTGCCGGGCAGCGTGCGGTACGGGATGCCATCGCCGTCGACGTCCTTGTACCGGGCGAAGCCGCCCAGCCGTTCGAGATCCTCTGCCGACAGCACTTTGCCGCGGTTCATCGGTTTTTCGGGATAGGGCAGCGGATCAGACATCCAGAGGTTCATCCCCAGGTCGAGATCCATGTTGATGAACACGGGCGTCTGGAACTGCTCAGCCAGGTCGAAGGCGTCTACAGCCATCGAGAAGCATTCTTCGGGACAGGAAGGGAACAGGATCGGGTGGCGCGTGTCGCCATGCGAGAGCACGGCGTTCTTCAGCGTGTCGCCCTGCATGGTGCGCGTCGGCAGTCCCGTCGACGGGCCCACGCGCTGCACGTCGATCACGACCACCGGAATCTCCGCGAAATAGGCCAGCCCGATGAATTCCGACATCAGCGAGATGCCCGGCCCCGAAGTGCAGGTCATGGCGCGCGCGCCCGCCCAGCCCGCGCCCACGGCCATGCCAATGCTGGCCAGCTCGTCTTCCGCCTGCACGATGGCATAGGTCGCCCTGCCCGTCTCCGGATCGCGCCGGAACCGCTCCATGAACGTGATCAGCGCCTCCGCCAGGCTCGACGACGGCGTGATGGGGTACCAGGTGCAGACGGTCACGCCGCCGAACATGCAGCCCAGCGCTGCCGCCGTGTTGCCTTCGATCACCAGCTTGCCCGCAGTGCGGTCCATGCGTTCGACGAAGCAGGGATCGCTCTTGACGAGATTCGACCGCGCATAGTCGATGCCCGCCTGCACCGCGCCCCAGTTCATGTCAGCGGCCTTTTTCTTGCGCTCGCCGAACTGCTTGTACAGCGCCTTGCGGATCTCTTCCGGGTCGATGCCCAGCAGCTCGGCCAGAATGCCGACATAGATCATGTTCCGCACGAGCTTCCGCAGCTTCGCCTCCGGGCACACCGGCGCCACCAGCCTGTCAAAGGGCGCGGAGTAAAAATGCAGATCGGACCGGAGCGGCGCTAATTGCAACGGCTCGTCGTACAGAACCGCCGCGCCCGGCGGCAGGCTCATGACGTCTTCGTGCGCCGACTCCGGGTTCATCGCCACGAGGAAATCAATCTCTTTCTTGCGCGCGATGTAGCCGTGGCGGCTGGCGCGGATGGTGAACCACGTCGGCAGCCCCTGAATGTTGGACGGGAACAGGTTCTTTCCCGAAACGGGCACGCCCATCTGGAAGATGGAGCGCATCAGCACGAGATTCGCCGTCTGGCTGCCGCTGCCGTTGACCGTGGCGACCTGAATGCTGAAATCGTTGACGATTCTCTCTCCTGGAGAGAGACGGTGCGGCTGCTCCGCCGGCATGGGCGGAGGCTGGTGGCTGGCTTGCATCCCGGCCTGCCTCCTGACAGGTTTGCGCTTATTATATGGCGCGATGGCGCCGGGCGCTACGGGGTGTTGTCAGTGCGGCGCGCTGCGCCGGTACACTTCGATCGTGAACGGTCCGGCTGCGCTCGCCCCGCCGTCCACGCGCAGGATCTGGCCCGTGATGTAAGCCGCGTCGTCCGACAGCAGCCACTCCACCGCGGCAGCCACTTCTTCGGCGCGGGCCATGCGCTGAAGAGGAATGGTGCGTTCGCGTTCCCGCAGCCGCTCCGCTCCGTACAGTCCTTCCAGCATGTCGTTCCAGACCGGACCCGGGGCGACCGTGTTTACCGTGATCCCGTGCGAGGCCAGCTCCACGGCCATCACGCGCGCCAGCGCCTCCACGCCAGCCTTCACCGGCGCATAGGCTGCGAAGCCGAACTGCCCGAATGCCGCGGCGATCGTCGAGACATGCACGATGCGGCCCCAGCCGCGCTTCACCATCTCCCGCGCCGCCGCCTGCCCCCCATGGAAGGCGCCGCTCAGATGAATGTCCACTAGGCGCCGCCAGGTTTCCGGAGAGAACTCCAGAAACGGCTCCATCTTCACCAGGCCCGCGTTGCTGATCCATGCATCCAGCCGCCCTGTTTTCTCCACGGCGAATCGCGCCAGGGCGTCGTTCGTTTCCTTCAGAGCAATATCGCCGAGAAATGTTTCCGCGTCTCCGCCGCATTCGGCGCGCACCGCCTCCGCCCGCTGCGCATCCGTGCCGTGGATCACCACCCGCCACCCCGCCTGCGCCAGCCGCAAGGCCATCGCGCGCCCCAGCCCTTTCGTGGATCCCGTCACGACCGCTGTGCGCCGTTCTTTCATCGAATTGCTCCCCGGCTGTCACCCACTTGAAAGAGGGTGTTGCCTTATACTGGTATTTACCCCACTTCAGGAGTCTCCGCTTGCTGAAAAAGACACTCTACTGGATCTGTGCAGTGGTCTGCCTCTGGACGGCGGCGCCTGCCTTCGCGCAGTCGCTGGCCGGCCTCGGGGCGATCAACGGAACGGTACGCGACGCGAGTGGCGCTGTGATTCCGGGAGCAACGGTTGTCGTCAGCAACCCGTCCCTCGGAATCCGGCGCAATCTGGAAACCAATGAAGCCGGCCTGTTCGCGGCGCCCTCGCTGCCGCCGGCGACAGGCTATCAGGTCACTGTCACGCGCCAGGGCTTCGCCCCGTGGGAGGCGAAGGAGATCCAGGTGCTCGTCGGTCAGAACGTGGCGCTGAACATCATCCTCGATGTTCAGGCGCAGGTGCAGGAGATCACGGTCACGGATTCCACGCCCGTGGTCGACCAGCTGAAGACGGGCGTGTCGCAGGTGGTCGAGGACCGCGACATCATGAACCTGCCGATCAACGGCCGCCGCGTGGACAGCTTCGTGCTGCTGACCCCGGGCGTGACGGAAGACGGCACGTTCGGCCTGGTCACGTTCCGCGGCGTGCCGGGCGGCAACGCGTTCCTCACTGACGGGAACGACACGACGCAGGGCTACTACAACGAGAACGCCGGGCGCACGCGCATCAGCTCCAACATGAGCCAGGACGCCGTGCAGGAGTTCCAGGTGCAGAGCTCGGGCTTCGCCGCCGAGTTCGGCCGAGCCGTGGGCGGCGTGATCAACACGGTCACGAAGAGCGGCACCAACGACATTCACGGCACGGGCTTCTGGTTCTTCCGCAACCAGGACTTCAACGCCCGCGACCGCTATGCCACCTTCAATCCGCCCGAGCGCCGCAACCAGGCCGGCGGCTCCATCGGCGGTCCGATCCAGAAGGACAAGCTCTTCTACTTCTTCAACGGCGAAATCACGCGCCGCTATTTCCCGCTGGCCAGCTCGGTGACCAACCCGCAGCTGTTCACCGCCACGGGCCAGTTCATCGGCACCTGCGCCGCTCCTGCGACTCCGCAGCAGTGCCAGAACGCCATCGACTACTTCAAGCGTTTCTTCGGCCAGGTGGAGCGCAACGCCGACCAGAACGCCGTTTTCGGCAAGCTGGACTGGCGCCCGAACGAGCGGCACTCACTCGCCCTCAGCGGCAACGTGATGAACTGGTTCTCGCCGAACGGCATCCAGACGCAGGCCACGCTGAACACCGGCGCTGGCGTCGGCAACAACGGAGACTCGAGCGTTCGCACCCGCTTCGCCCGCCTCTCCCACACGTGGCTGCTGACGCCCACTCTGGTGAACGAAGCCCGCTTCGGCTACATGAAGGACCGGCTGTATGACGCCGTCAACCCGCAGCTCGCTCCGCCGAACGGGCTGCTGGGCCAGCTCTCCGTGCAGGGGCAGGGCAACCTCGGCGTCGCCACGTTCCTGCCGCGCGTGCAGCCCACGGAAGACCGCTACCAGTACACGAACAATCTGACGTGGCTCAAGGGCCGCCACAACGCCAAGTTCGGCTTCGACTTTTCCCACACGCGCGATGTCGTCGACCTGCTGAACAACGGCCGCGGCACCTACACGTACGCCACCTTCACCGACTTCGCCCGCGACCTCACCAACCTCGACGGCGGCAAGCGCTGGCAGCGCTATGCACAGACCTTTGGCCGTCCGAAGATCGACTTTTTCATCCGCGACTGGAATTTCTTCGCGCAGGATCAGTTCAAGGTGAGCGGCCGGCTGACGCTGAACTACGGCGTGCGCTACGAGTACGCGCAGTTCTACCAGCCGGACGTGATCAACCGGGACTACCCGCAGACGGGCCGCATCCGTCAGCCGAAGAAGAACTTTGCGCCCCGCGCGGGCTTCGCCTACTCGCTGGACAAGCAGGCCAAGACGGTGCTGCGCGGCAGCTACGGCATCTTCTACGCCCGCATGCCTGGCGCGCTGCTCGGCAACCTGCTGCAGGGCAACGGCATCGAGCAGCGGGCCATCACGCTGCAGAATAATAACGCCGCGCAGCTCGCCGCCGGCCCTGTGTTCCCGAACTTCCTGCCGGGCGACGGCACAGGCCTGCCGGCGGGCACTTCAAGCATGGGCTTCGCCGCTCCGGACCTGGCCACGCCTTACACGCAGATGTGGGACTTCGGCATCGAGCGCGAAATCACCCGCACGATGGGCATCACGGTCTCCTACATCGCCAGCCGCGGCGTCAAGTTCTTCATGACCCGCGACCTGAACATTGGCCCCACGGCGCAGACGGTCACCTACACGATCCAGGACGTCAACGGCCAGAACGTCGGAACGTATTCGACGCCCGTGTATCTGGCCGCCAACCGCATCGATCCCCGCTACCAGCGGATCAACCAGCTCGAAAACGGCGGCCGGCTCTGGTACGACGGCCTGGTGGTGCAGCTGCGCCGCCGCGCGGGACGCTGGATGCAGGGCAACGTGTCCTACACCTGGTCTCACGCGCGCGACCTGAACCAGGGCGCGGCCAACAACAACCTGTTCATCGCCACGGATTCCCTGCGCACGCTTTCCAACGGCAACTACGCTGAACAGAAGGCCACCAGCCAGCTCGACCAGCGGCACCGCCTCGTGCTGAGCGGAGTGATCGCGCCGCCGCGGATTCAGCTGTCGAACCGCGCCGCCGACGCGCTGGTCAACGGCTGGAACCTGTCGATGATCGCCACCATGGCCAGCGCCCGCTACGCCACGCCGACGGTGCGCGTGGTGACCCTGCCCTTCAGCGGCGCGGCCTTCAACAACACGCTGAACGGCTTCGGCGGCGACTTCCGCGTGCCGTTCTGGGCGCGCACGTCGCTGCCGATCGATTCCATCGCGCGCGTCGACGCCCGCCTGTCGAAGAACTTCCGCGTCGGCGAAGGCAAGACGGCGATGGTGTTCTTCGAAGCGTTCAACGTGTTCAACAACGTGTACAACACGAGCGTCTTCACGGAGGCTTTCCAGGCGCGCGGCTCGGTCATCTCTCCCGTGCCGTACGGGGGCGGCTCCGCCAGCCAGGGCTTCCCGGACGGCACGAACGCCCGCCGGGCGCAGCTCGGCGCGCGGTTCGTATTCTGATTGCCGGAACCCCCGGCGATGGAGCCCGCGGCCCCTCGGCCGCGGGCTCTATTCTTTTCGCCCTCCCGCCACGCTATACTGAAAGTTCGAGCTGCGCGGCGCCTGCAGGCGTTGCGTCATTTCCGGGGAGTCCCCATGATTATCCTGTTCACGATCATCCATGTGCTCGTCTGTCTGTTCCTGATCATCGTGGTGCTGCTGCAGAGCGGCAAAGCGGCTGATCTTGCCGGCGCCTTCGGCGGCATGGGCTCCCAGACCGCCTTCGGACCGCGCGGGGCCGCCACGATTCTCTCCAAGGCGACGACGATCAGCGCTGCGCTGTTCATGGTGACTTCGCTGTCGCTGGCGATCCTGCACACGCGGGAAGGCCATGTGACCGGCTCGGTGCTCGACCGGGCGCCGGCCACCCAGCCGGCTCCGGAGAAGAAGGACACCGCCACGCCGGCCATCCCGGGACAGACGCCTGCCCCCGGTCAGCCGGCGCAGCCCGCGGCTCCTGCTCCCGCAAAGAAGTAGCTCTCGCGTATAATAGTTGGTGGTTCTGCGGTCGTGGCGGAATTGGCAGACGCACTAGCTTGAGGTGCTAGCGGGAGCAATCCCGTGGAGGTTCAAGTCCTCTCGACCGCACCAAGGTCTTTCGCCCCATGGGGGACGGCGTACCCCCCACCCTCCATTCCCCGCCCCGCCGTCCCCCGTTCACAATCTCCTGGTTTCCGAGCCAATTCCTGATCCGGAATCCGTATTCTGGATGAATGGCCGGAATCCCCGCTCTTCCGCGTGGCAGCCGGCTCACTTTGCGTCTATAATCGCAGGGAAGCGTGCTTTCATCTTTCGGACTGAGCGATCTGGGCTGCGTCAGAACCAACAACGAGGATTCGTTCCTCGTCGATCCTGAACTCGGCCTCTATGTTGTGGCCGACGGCATGGGCGGCGCGGAAGCGGGGGAGGTCGCCTCGCAGATCGCCGTCCAGAGCGTCCAGTCTTTCCTGAAGTCTACCTCCATCCGGGACGCCGACACGCTGGTCCGCGCCATCGAACACGCCAACCAGCGGATTCTCGATGCCGCCAACAGCGACCCGCGCCGCAAAGGCATGGGAACCACTCTGGTCTGCCTGCTCGAGACCGGCGGCGACTGCATCGTCGCCAATGTCGGCGACAGCCGTGCGTGGCTGCTGCAGGGCGAGACGCTGGAGCAGCTGACCCAGGACCAGTCGTGGGTCAACGAGGTCGGCCGCCCGCTCGGCATCAGCGAGGAGAACCTGCGCGTCCATCCCATGCGCCACGTTCTGACCATGGCTCTCGGCGTCGGTCCGGACGTCCGGGTTCAGGTTTTTCCTGTCGAAGTGCCGCCCGGCAGCCTGGTTCTTCTCTCGAGCGACGGCCTCCATGGCGTCGTTTCCGAAGAAGAAATCCGCGAGACGCTACTTCATCCGATATCTTTGGAGCACCGCGCCCACTTATTGATTGAAGCGGCCAGGGCTGCCGGCGGTCCGGACAACATCACCGTGGTCCTGATCCAGCACTAGGCGCCCGCCGCGCGAGAGGCAGGTGTCTCCCTATGCGTGTTCTGCATGCGCGCGGGCGCGCTCTCTGCGCGCTCTTTCTCTCCGTGTGCCTCGCCGCATCCGGCCAGGACGCCCTCCGCATTGAAGTCGCGGAGGGGGCCGGGGCCGTCGTGCCCGCGCAGGCCTTTTCCTCCCGCCGGTTTGCGGTCGTGGTGAAGGATGCTTCCGGCCGTCCGGTCCAGGGTGCGACCGTCCACTTCCGGCTGCCGGCGCAGGGCCCCTCCGGCGCCTTCTCCAGCGGTCTCCGGACGGAGTCCACGGTTTCCGGCCCCCGGGGCGAGGCTTCCGTCTACGGAATCCGGTGGGGCGCCGAACCCGGCCGGCTGGAGATGCTCGTGGCCGCCGTGTCCGGCAGTCTGCGGGCTGAAACAGCCATCCCCATCGAGATCTCCGCCACCGCCCTGCCCAGCCGGGCGGACCGCTCCAATCCTTCGTTCAAGCCTCCCTCCGGCTCGAAGAAGTGGGTCTTCTTCCTTGCTGCCGGAGCCGGAGCTGCAGCCGGTCTCGCCTTTGCAGGCGGCAGGAGCAGCCCGTCGCCCTACTCTCCGCCCGCCGCTGTGGTTGTCACCCCGAGCATCGGAACACCCACCATCACGATTGGAAAGCCATGAAGAACAGAACGACTGCCCTTGATTGGCTGATCCCCGTTTTCCTCGCCACGGCGGCTCTGGGCCAGGAACGGCCGGTTCAGGGTTACTTCGCCGACGGGCGGGGGGCGTTGCGGGCGCTGGTCGGAGCGCCCGGTGCATGGGAAACGCCTGTGGTGATCCCGGAAGGCGTCCACAGCGCCGGCTTCGACGGACGACTTTTGTGGTACAAGACCCATCACCACCTGTTCCTGTGCTACCCCGACTCCGGCTGCTACGGCGAATCCGTGCCCGAAGGTCCGGCAATGGCCAGACGGATGCCCGCGGATGAGGCCATCTGGTTCTTCTTTCCCTCTGCATCCCAATGGGCGCGATTCGATTCGGATCTTCAAATACTACATTTTACGGAGATGGACGCTGCCCCTGATGCGGAGCCTGAGCAGATTGGCCCCGGTTTGCGGGCGTTGCGCGAGGACGACCGCATTCTGGCCATCGGCGAGGATGGTTCATCGGCTTGGGTGCCTCTGGCCGAAGTCCCTGCTTTTCAGTTGTTTTTCCGGGATGGCAACGCAGAAGTGCCTGTAGGAGATTCCTTTACCATGCCCTCCGCCGCGCCGGGCGAATCCTCCACCGCGAGGTTCCGGATCAGGAACCGAAATACGATATCAGTCGTTATTACAAGGCTTTCGATCGATCCCGGACCCTTCACCACGTTCGACCAGTTCTTCCCGCCCCGAACCATTGCTCCGGGGGAATTCGCGGACTTCTCCGTCCGCTTCGCTCCCAGTGCCCCCGGAGAGTACTCGAGGACGCTCCATGTAAACGATCTGAAGGTGATACTGCGCGCATCCAGTGTCGCCGCCTCCAGCGTGGAGCTTGAGACCCCTTCCGGATGGCTCTGGCTGAAGGCAGGGGAAAAGGTCAGCCTTGGATCCGTCGAACGGCGCTCCGTCCTGACCCGCCGCATCCGGATCACTCCCGCCGCGCCGGCGTCGGTGACTGGCGACGGCTTCCAGCTGATGCCGACCTCAGATCCCTCGATGTTCGAGCTCAGGTTCCAGTCGGATCGCGTCGGGCTGGCGTCAGGCACCCTGCGTGTGGAAGAGCGGCTGTTTCCGCTCGAGGTGCAGGTCAACGACTTTCCCACCCCCGCCCCCTCATTTGTCTGGCTGGAGACACCCGGACCAGCGAAGCAGGTCAGATTCAGGGTCAAGCTCTCGGAAGCAGCGCGCGCGGCGGTTACCGGTTCGTTAACCGTTACGTTTGCACCCGATTCCGGTCTGCCGGACGACACTGCCGTGATGCTTCTCCCGATTTCCGCCCGGAGCCAGCCGGTGCTGTTTGCGGAGGGCGCCTCGGAATCCGGCGAACTGACCCTGCAGACCGGCTCCACTGCGGGAACCATCCGCGTGCGGATCGCCATCGGTTCCAGGTCAGCCGAGGAGACCATCCGCATTGCGGCTGCGCCGGTGGTGCTGACGCAGGCGCGGGCGGCGGTGGCTTCGGCCAACGCGCAGGTCACGCTCACGGGCTTCGACACGGCCAGGACGGCGTCGCGGCTGTCGTTCACGTTCTTTCTGAAATCCGGCCAGCCTGCTTCCCCGGGCAGGATCGACGTCGACGTGCGCAACGCATTCGCCGAGTACTACAGGACGGTCTCCGGCAGCGTCTTCAGCCTGCGGGCGCACTTCCCGGTCTCCGGCACGCATACGGAGCTGGACTCGGTGGAAGTCGAGATCGTCAACGGTTCCGGCGCCACGACGACGGGCCGTCTCCGGTTTGAGTGACACTGGAGGCGTGAAGCCCGTTGCGCTGACCATCGCCGGCTCCGACCCCAGCGGCGGGGCCGGCATCCAGGCAGACCTGAAGACCTTCCATCAGTTTGGGGTCTACGGCGAGGCGGCCATTACGCTGCTGACCGTCCAGAACACATGCGCCGTTTCCGAAGTGGTTCTGGTCGAGCCCCGTCTCGTGCGCGCACAGGTGGAGGCTGTGCTGGACGACATTCCGCCGCAGGCGGCGAAGACGGGCGCGCTGGGATCGGTTCCCATCATCGAAACCGTTGCTGCGCTGGCTCCCCGGCTGCAGGCGCCGCTGGTGGTCGATCCCGTCATGATCTCCAAGCATGGGGCGCCCCTGATCGCGGAAGACGCGCGGAGCGCCCTGGTGGAAATGCTGCTGCCGCACGCCGCTCTGGTGACACCCAACCTGCACGAGGCCGCGGCCCTTGCCGGTTTCCCTGTGCGCACGCCCGCGGAGATGGAGGAGGCCGCGCGTGCAATTCACGCGCGCTGCGGCGTCTCCGTGCTCGTCAAGGGGGGGCACCTTGAAGGAGAAGCCGCCGATCTGCTCTTCAACGGCGCCGAGACGCGCTGGTACCGTGCGCCACGTTTTGAGACGCCCCATACGCACGGCACCGGCTGCACGTATTCAGCCGCCATCACCGCAGGCCTCGCCTGCGGCCTGGCGTTGCCGGCGGCCGTGGAACGCGCCAAACAATTCATTACGGAGGCCATCCGGACAAACCCCGGCCTTGGCCGGGGCGCAGGTCCGGTGAATCACCATGCCAGGACCGAGTGATCCGCCCCGTACGCTTCGTGCGCTCCGAGCCCCGGCAGGCGGGGCTGCCGTGAACCAGGGCGGCCTCATGGCCAGATTCTCTTTCTTCGTGATCGCGTGTGGCATCTTGAATTGACAGGTAGTCAACTCCCGTGATCCGGCTCGTAGATGTAGTGAAAGAGTTCGACGGCAAGCGCAAGGTCCGCGCGCTCGACGGCGTCAGCCTGGAGATCGACCGGGGCGAGATGGCGGCTCTTGTCGGACCGTCAGGCTCGGGCAAGTCGACTCTGCTGAACCTGATTGGCACGCTGGACAGGCCGACCTCCGGTGAAATCCACATCGACGGGCAGAAACTGTCCGGACTGTCGGACACGGAACTGACGCTGCTGCGGCGCGACAAGATCGGATTCATTTTTCAGTTCTTCAATCTGCTGCCCTCTCTCACCTGCGTCGAGAATGTCGCCCTGCCCCTGCATCTGCGCGGATGGAAGCGCGCCAAAGCGCGCGAGCGCGCGGAAGAACTGCTGGAACTCGTCGGACTGAAGCACCGGCTGGAGCATCTCCCCGACGAACTGTCCGGCGGCGAGCGGCAGCGCGTGGCCATCGCCCGGGCGCTCAGCGTCTATCCTCCCATCCTGCTCGCCGACGAGCCGACGGGGAACCTCGACTCGAAGACCGGGGCGGAAATCCTTGATCTGATCCGCGATCTGCACGCGCGGCTCGGCGCCACCGTCCTGATGGTAACCCACGATCCCGGCGTGGCGGCAAGCTGCGAGCGCACCATCACGCTGCGCGACGGGCGGCTCGTGGGCGATGAAGTGCGGGTATCGCGGCGATGATGCTGCTGCGGCTCATCACCTGGCCCTACGTGCGCAAGCACGTGCTGCGATGCACGCTCACGACTGCGGGCATTGTGCTGGGCGTGGCCGTTTTCGTGGCCATGCACACGGCCAATCAGAGCGTCCTGTACGCCTTCAACCGCACGGTGGACCGCATCGCGGGGGCGACGCAGTTGCAGGTCTCGGCGGGTGAAGCGGGCTTCCCCGAGGAAGTGCTCGAAACCGTGCAGTCGCTTCCCGATGTCGAAGTGGCCGTGCCGGTGATCGAAGCCACCGTGCAGACAGGCATCCCCGGAGCAGGCAATCTGCTGGTGCTCGGCGTCGACATGACGGGCGACCGCTCGCTGCGCGACTACGATCTCGAGAATGCCGACGAAACCATCGTCGACGATCCGCTGGTATTCATTGCGCAGCCGGATTCGATCATCGTCAGCCGCCAGTTTTGCGAGAAGACAGGCCTCAAACTGAACGACCGCCTCACCATGCAGACCATGGCCGGACCGCGCGAATTCACCATCCGCGGCGTGATGGCGAGCCGGGGGCTGGCGTCAGCCTTTGGCGGCAGCCTCGCCGTGATGGACATCTACGCAGCGCAGATGGTGTTCGGACGCGGGCGGCGCTTCGACCGGATCGACATCAAGGTGCGCGAAGGCGTGCGGGTGGACGACGCGCGGCAGCGGATTCAGGCGGCGCTGGGGCCCGGGCTTCAGGTCGAGCCGCCCACGTCGCGCGGACAGCAGTTCGAGGCCATGGCGCGGGTGTACTCGATGACGGCGAACATCACCAGCGTGTTCGCGTTGTTCATCGGACTGTTCCTCATCTACAACACGTTCTCGATCGCCGTGACGCAGCGCCGCGGCGAAATCGGCATCCTGCGCGCGCTGGGCGCATCGCGGGCGCTGATCCGCAACCTGTTTCTGGCGGAAAGCGCGATCGCGGGCCTGTTCGGATCGATCCTGGGAATTCTGCTGGGCGTCACGCTGGCGCGCGGCGTGGCGGGCTATCTTGGCGACTATTTCGGAGAAGTGTACGGCGTGGGCGAAAAAGCGGACCAGGTCTCGGCAGACCCGCGCCTGCTGGGCCTCGCGCTGCTGATCGGCGTTGTTACCAGCGTGATCGCGGGCTGGCTGCCGGCGCGGAACGCCGCGCGGGTGGATCCCGTGAAAGCCCTGCAGAAAGGGCGCGTGCAGGTGATCAGCGAAGGCGAGAACCGCGCGCGCCGCATCGTGGCCGTCGCCATGCTGGCTGCGGCCATCGCCTGCGTGTTCGTCAGTCACCAGACGTTTTTCTTCTATCTCGGCTACATGCTCAGCGTGCTCGCGGTACTGCTGCTGACGCCGTCGCTCTGTTCGTGGCTGGTCCGCTGGCTGCGCCCGTTGATGAAGGGGCTCCGTCCGGTAGAAGGCGCGCTTGCGGCCGACAGCCTGCTGCAGGCGCCGCGCCGCACGTCCGGCACCGTGGCGGCGCTGGCGCTGTCGGTGGCCCTGGTGATTGGATTGGGCGGGATCTCGCGGGCGAGCTATGCGACCATCGGCGCGTGGGTGCAGACGTCGCTCAACCCGGACTTCTTCATTACCGGCTCGGAGACGATCACGCAGCGCAGTTTCCGCTTCCCGGAGAGCTTCGCTGACGAAGTGGCGCGGGTGGAAGGCATCGACGAGGTGCAGCCCGTGCGCTCGGCGCGGATCATCTACCAGGGCACGCCTGTGATGCTTGTGGCGGCGGACGTCGAGAAAATCGCGCGGCGCGTGCGGGCGCGCGTGGTGGACGGCGACCGCGAAACCATGTACGCCGGAACTGCGCGCGGCGAGGGCGTCGTCATCAGCGACAACTTCTCGCTGCTGCGCCGAGTGAACCGCGGCGATGTGATCGAACTGCCGGCGCCCAACGGGCTGCTGAGGCTGCCCGTGCTCGGCATCGTCGTCGACTACAGCGACCAGCAGGGCACCATCCTGATCAGCCGCGAGCTGTTCAAGAAATACTGGGGCGACGACACGGTGAACGCCATGCGCGTCTATGCCAAACCGGGCGTGGACCGTGCGGCGCTGCGGCAGCGCCTGCTTGACGAGTTCGGGCACCGCACGCGCCTGTTCGTCATGACGAACGAAGAGTTGCGCGCCTACATCATGCGGCTGACGGACCAGTGGTTCGGGCTGACGTACGTGCAGATTGTCGTGGCGGTGCTGGTGGCGATTCTGGGGATTGTCAACACCCTCACGGTTTCGATCGCCGACCGCAAGCGCGAGCTGGGCGTCCTGCAGGCTGTGGGCGCGCTGCGCAATCAAGTGCGGCACACGATCTGGATGGAAGCGGCGGCGATCGGGGTGCTGGGGCTCGCGATCGGTTTCGCTCTGGGCGGCGTGCACCTCTATTACATCCTCGATGTGGCCAAGCGCGATGTCGCAGGGCTGCGGCTTGAGTACCTGTACCCGTACGGAATCGCGCTGCTGCTGCTGCCGGTGCTGATGGGATCGGCGCTGCTGTCGGCGCTGGGACCGGCGGAGGGCGCGGTGCGGGCTTCGCTTGTGGAGGCGCTCGAATATGAGTAGGTTGCTGGCGGCGGCATTGCTCTTCTGCGCCGCTGCGTCTGCGCAGGATGCGCGTTCCATTGTGGAAGAGAGCCAGCGCCGGGCGCGCTCGGGCAGCCAGCGCTACGAGGGCACGCTGGAGGTGATCGACTCGAAACGCAAGGTGAGCACGAAGCGCTGGGTTTACGAGCGGCTGGGCTCGGCAGGCAATTCGAAAGCGGTGCTCCGCTTCGTCGCGCCGCCGGAAGTGAAGGGCGTGGCGCTGCTGATCCACAACTACCCGGATCGTGCCTCGGATCAGTGGATGTGGACGCCCGCGGTGCAGCGAGAACGGCGCATCGCTTTCCAGGACCGCAAAACGCGCTTCTTCGGCACGGATTTCACGTTCGAGGATCTGGAAGAGCGCGACGTGGACCGCTCCACGTACCGCATGCTGGGCGAGGAGCCCATCGCGGGCGAGCCGTGCTGGAAGATCGAGTCGACTCCGAAGCCCGAGGCGCGCAGCCAGTATACGAAGCTTTACGTGTGGATCCGCAAGGCGGACTATGTGGCGGCGCAGATCGACTGTTTCGAGCGCGGCCGGGTCATCCGCCGTATCCGCTATTCCGACATCCAGAACGTGCAGAAGATCTGGACGGCGCGGCGGATCGAGGTGGAGGACCTGGTGCGGAACTCGCGCACCGTGCTGAAGCTGGAGAAGCTGGAGTATGACGTTTCGCTTCCGGCGGAGCTGTTCACCCTGCAGGCGCTGCGGCGCGAGCGTTAGGCGCGCGGCGCTTCTGACCCTGGTCGTGAGCATCGCTCTCGGCGCGCAGTCCTTTACGCAGCGGGGCTTCTTCGAAATCCGCAACTTCGCGTTTCCGCAAACGGCGCCGAACGACAGCGGGCGCATCGTGAGCGAGCAGCTGCTGCGATGGGAGGCCGCATGGCGCCTGAATCCGGCGCTGCAACTCAACGCCGGTTTCGACGCGCGCTTCGACTCGCACCGGCAGTTCGAGCGCGCCTGGCGGCTCGACTGGGCGGACCGGCGCAGGCAGCGCCCTGCCATCTCGGCCCGCAGACTGAGCCTGCTGGCGCACAAAGGCGGTCTGACATTCGAAGGCGGACGGCAGTTCATCCGCTGGGGCAAGGCGGACATTCTGAATCCAACGGACCGGTTCGCGCCGAAGGATTTTCTCAATGTCCTCACGACGGACTTTCTCGGCGTGACGGCTGTCAGGGGAACGTACGAGCGGGGCGGCGAAACGCTGGACATCGTCGTGCAGCCGGTGTTCACGCCCAGCCGGACGCCGCTGCTGAATCAGCGCTGGGCGGCGCTTCCTGAAGAAGCAGCGCAATTCGCGCTCCGTGAAGCGCCCGTGCAGTATCCGAAGCGTGCAGCGGCAGGCGCGCGATGGAACCACGTCGGGGATGGCTACGAGTTCTCGCTGAGCTTTTACGACGGCTTCAACCACCTGCCCGTGTATGCGGCGTCCGTCACTCTGCTGCCGCCGCCCACGATCGTGTTCCAGCGCATCCACCCGCAGATGCGCATGTATGGCGGCGATGCCGCCGTGCCTACGCGCTGGCTGACGCTGAAGGGCGAAGCGGCGTATTTCACCTCCGCTTCGCCGCTGGCGGACAACTACGTGCTCTATGTCATCCAGGCGGAGCGGCAGCGCGGCGAGTGGCTGTTCGTGGGCGGATACGCGGGCGAAACTGTAACCGAGCGGCGCGTGCAGATCGACTTCGCGCCGGACCGCGGGCTGGCGAAGACGTTTCTGGGCCGCGCTTCATACAACATCGATCCGAACCGCTCGATTGCGTTTGAAAGTGCAGTGCGCCAGAACGGGAAGGGCTTCTACGGCAAGTTCGAGTACACGCAGGCCATCGGCGCGAACTGGCGCGTCACCGCCGCCGCCAACGTGCTGCGCGGCGCGCGCGAGGACTTCCTCGGCCAGTACCGCCGCAACTCGAACCTCATGCTGGTGCTCCGATACAGCTTCTGAAGAACGGCGCAGTCACTTCTTCTCCGGCATAGCCCAGGGGACCGGGCCCTTGCGCGGCGGGGGCGCGTAGCGGCCGCGGATCTTCGCGAGCGCCTCTTCCTGAAACTCGCGGCCGTATTCAAACACGGCGCCTTCGTCTTTCAGACGGCGCTGCAGCTCGGCGATATCGATGTCCTGCACGGCCGCGCCTGATGAAGCGGCAAGCGCGGCGGCGATGCCGGCGGCATGGCCGAGGATCATGTATTGCGGCTCCATGCGCACCGACGAATAAGCGACGTGGCTGGCGGAGAAGCACACCGGAACCAGCAGATTCACAGCCTCGGACCGTCTCGGCGTCAGAATCCTGTAAGGAATCTGGTACGGCTTCACCGGCACCTGCACATCGCCTTCGTTTTCGACGAAGCCTCTCTCATTGACGAAGCGCTGCACGTTGTGCGAGTCCGAGTTGTAGCTGCCCATTCCGATGACATCCGGCTTTCGCACATCGGTCTGAAGGTCTTTCTGCGTCATCACGAAATCCGCCACCATGCGGCGCGCTTCCCGCACATAGAGCTGATGCGGCCAGTGGCCGGTGTCGGCGAACTCGTCCTTTGCCAGGCCCCATTGATTCATCTGCTCCTGGAGCGGCTTCGGCACGCGCGGATCCGTGGCGAGAAAGTAGTAGAAGCCTTTCTGGTAGTCTTCGTGCTCCTTCCAGATCCGCTCGCGCGTGGCGTAATCGCCGTCCGGGTAGTCGTAGTTCTTGCCGATGTAATCCGTGGAAAACGGCCCGCGATTGTTCCAGTCGGCCTTGCCATTGGGAATCACGCGGAGCAGGTTCACTTCGTTGATATCGAGCGGACGGCCCAGATAGCCGGTCATGGCGTTCAGATAGAGCGCGAGAAGTTCGTAGCGCTTCGGATCGTAATTCGCCGGACGGGGCCAGGGGACGCGGTTTTCCGCCACGTTGGTGGCAATGATGCGGAAGTTGTAAGCCTGGATGCGCCTGTCGGCGGAGCCGGGCTCGCCGCGAGGTTCCGACGAGATTTCTGGCAGGAGATTCCCGTTCCGATCGCGCGCGGGGATGTCAACCGCGAACTGATGGTATTGCGTGACGGCGCGCACGCCAGCCAGCGACTCGCCATACTGCTGCACGCTCTCGCGCCCGAAGGTGTAGCTGACGCCGGCCTGCGCCATCAGATCGCCTTCGTAGCTGGTGTCGGCGAAGATCTTTCCCCGGAACCTCGCACCATTCTCCATCGTGATCTCGACAATTCGGGCGCCTTCCTTGCGCACGCCGGTCTTTTCGCGAAGCCGGTGCCGCTCGAGCAATGTGACGCCGGCCTCGCGGAGCATGCGGCGGAAGATGGCCTCGGCGACCTTCGGCTCCGGCATCCAGGCGATTTCGTGAAGATGGCGCGCCAGTTCGTAGTGCTGTCCGGCGAGAAAGTAGAACTCCAGGGCCAGTCCGCCGATGACCTCGCGGCGGCCGACATCGGTGCCGGACAGCCCGCCGCTGACCATGCCCCCGACGTGGGAGCGCGGTTCGAGCAGGACCGTCTTCAGGCCGTGACGCGCGCCGGCAACAGCCGTTGTGACACCCGCAGCGGTGCCGCCGTAGACTACAAGATCGAAGCTTTGCTGCGCCAGCGCGGATGAGGCGGCGAGGACTGAAATGCACAGGATTTTCATGGCCGTCCTACCGTTTTGACGGGTATTCCAGGATCTGGCCGTCGGCCAGCAATCGTGCGCGCAGGCGGTCATACGGAACGTCCTGCACGGCGATGCCGCTGTCGAGGGCGATGGCTGCGGCGGTGGCGGCAGATTGGCCGAGGATCATGAACACGGGCTCCATGCGGATGGAGCCGTAGGCGATGTGAGAGCTGGAGACGCACACCGGCACGAGCAGATTGGCCGCCTGGCCCCGCTTCGGCACGAGCGAGCCGTAGGAGATCTGGTAAGGACCGTTGGTGGAGACGCCGATGTCGCCCTCGTTCTGCACGTAGCCCTCGGGAGTGATGTAGCGCTGCACGTTGTGCGAGTCGATGCCGTAGGAGCCCATGCCAACGGGCTCGGGCGTGAGGCGCCGCTTGAGCAGTTCGTTCTCGGTCATCACGTAACGGCCCACCATGCGGCGCGCTTCGCGCACATAGAGCTGGTGAGGCCAGTGGTTGTTGTCACGGAACTCGTCGCGCGCGAGGCCCCACCGCGCCATCTGCGTGCGCACGTCTTCCGGCACGCGCGGATCGTTGGCGATGAAGTACATCAGGCCCTGCTGGTAGTCGATGTGTTCCTGGATGATTTCGCGGCGGCGTTCATAAGACGCTTCCGGATAATCCCAGTTGCGGCCGATGTTGTCCGTGCTGAAAGGGCCGTGGTTGTTCGTGTCGGTTTTCCAGTTGGGGATGGGGTCGAATTTGTGGAAGGTCTCGCGCCAGCCTGCTTCGAAGATGCGCAGCAGCAGTGCGTATTCATCCGGGTTGTACCTGGCCGGCTTGGGGAAGGGAACCCGGTTTTCCGGCACCTGCGTCAGGCACATGCGGAAGCAGTAAGCCTGCACTTTTTTGTCGGCCGCGCCGTACTCGCCGGGCGGCTCGGTGCTGATGCGCGGCAGCACGCCGCTGGAGGGATCGCCGGGGATGATGTAGGGCGAAATGGGCGTCTTCAGCACGCCGAAATGGTGGCGGTGGTGAAGCACTCCCGTCTGCACCCCGGCCCACTTCTCGCCGTAGGTCTGCATCGATTCCCGGCCGACGTGATAGTCGACTCCCGCCGCGGCCATCAGGTCGCCTTCATAGGTGGCGTCGATGAAGATCCGGCCCGAAAACGTGCGGCCATCCAGCATGCGGATGGAGCGGATGCGGCCGCCCTCCATGCGCACGCCCCTGGCACGGTCGAGCCAGGCATCGCGCACGACCGGGATTCTGTGTTCCGCCACCCAGTCTTCGAAAATCCTCTCCGCCACATGCGGCTCGAAGATCCACATGGTGCGAAGGCCCTGATCGACGGCCTCGGTGCCCTGCCCTTTGTTGCCGTATTCCTCGCGCTTCTGCCATCGCCACGCTTCCGGCTTCTGATAGTGCTGAAACACGCGGCGGTAGAACTCGCGCGACAGCCCGCCGATCACGTTCTTGTCGCCGGTGTCCGTGAATCCAAGCCCTCCCGCCGTCAGTCCGCCGAGATGTCTCTCCGGGCACACCATCGCCACGGACTTGTTCATCTTGCGGGCCTGCACGGCCGCGGTGACTGCGGCGGAGGTGCAGCCGTAGATGACGATATCAGCCTGGCGCGGCTGCGCAGCGGCGTGCCCGGCGATAGAGAGAACAATCAGGACGGTCTGGTTGGAGATTTTCATGGCGGCGGAACTCCAGTGTGTTCGATCCTATTCCGCCCGGCGGCGTGACTCCACGGCGCCGGGCGGGTGAAGTCAGGGATTGCGGTTCAGAACGTCAGTCTCATGCCGAGCTGCATGCGGCGCGCTTCGAGAGCGCTGAAGATGCGGCCGAAATTGGCATTCGTGTTCACGCCCTGCGCGTTGGGCGAGAACGTGGTGTTGGGCGGATTGTAGTTCACCGTGTTCAGGGCGTTGAACATCTCCCAGCGGGTTTCCAGGCGGAACCGCTCCTGGAAGCGGAAGGTCTTGAAGACGGAGAAGCTCACGTCGGTGAGGCCGGGGCTGCGGGTGGAGGGCAGGGTGCGCGGGGCGTTGCCGATGACGAAGTCGGGGGGATTGCGGAAGGCGCCGGTGTTGAACCAGCGGTTCGGTCCGCGCTCGCCGGAGGGCAGAGTGGGATCGGCCACCAGATCGGGATAATTGATGCCGGTGAAGTTGTTGCTGCCGCGTACAAGCAGCGGCCGCCCGGTTTGCAGGGTGGTGACTGTATTGAACTGCCAGCCGCCAGCCAACAGATCGAGCGCCCGGGGCATGTCTCTGCCGAAACGCCGCCCGCGGCCGAACGGCACCTCCACCACGCCGCTGGCCACCAGCCGGCGGTTCACATCATCCTGATCGATGGCCTTGTCGAGCCGGCGGTTGTACATGCCGATGCGCCAGTCGCCGAGCGACGCGGCCGAGCCCGCGCTGGCCAGGCTCAGGTTGTCCGAAATGAGCTTGCCGCCTGTGTAGCTGATCAGCGTGGACAGGCCGCCCGAGAAGCGTTTTTCGAGGAACAACTGGAAGGAGTGGAACTGCGAGTTCGCGAGGGCGGCGCCGAACGTCTGCACGGTCTGATAGTCGGGCAACAGCAGCAGCAGGCGCGAGCGCTGCACTGTGGCTGACGCGAGCGGCCCGGTTGTGATCTGCCCGAGGAACGGATTGGGCACCAGCGTCTGCAGGCCGAGTCCTTCCGAGAAATATTTCGGGTCGAGCTGGTTCAGGTTGTAATTTCCGCCGAAGAGGCGCGTTCCCTTGCTGCCGGCATACACGGCGCTGACCGTCCAGCCCGCCCAGAGGGCCCGCTGGATGGTGACGTTCCACTGCTGGATGTAGGGCGTCAATCCGTTGCGGTCCTGGTAGCGCACGCCGAAGCCGCGGAATGCCGAGGGCCCGCCGGCGGCGCCCTGCGGCTGAAGAATCACGCTCGGACCAGCGCTGAACTGGAACGCTTTGGCGGGAATTCCGGCCGGTCCCTGAAAGGGCGTATCCGCAGAAAAGCCGAAGGAGTTCGAATCGTCACCGCCTGTGTGGCCGATTTCGGAAATCGTGTAAATCAGGCCGTAGCCGCCGCGGATGGCGGTCTTGCCATCCCCTTTCGGGTCCCAGGCAAAACCGAAACGCGGGCCGAAGTTATTTTTGTCGAGGTCGACAAACGTCTCAGGATATCCATTTGCGCCGGCGTAATTCATGACCCCAAGCAAGCGCGTCTGCGGATTGACCACGAAGGGATCGAAATTCGAATAACGGTTGTGCATCTCGCGCGGACCGAAGCTGACGTCGTAGCGCACGCCGAGATTGAGCGTGAGCCGGCGCGTGATCTTCCAGTCGTCCTGGAAATAGACGCCGAGCGGGGTGGAGCGGAACTGGAAGAAGGGGCGGACGCCGATATTGCCGCCGCCCACTTCGCCGAGCAGGAAAGAAGCGAAGCCGGCGCCCGTGTTCGCCGGCTGCAGGGGATTGCCGGTGAGCGCGGCGGTGAACTCGTACCTGCCGGAGGGATTGACGCGGTTGATGAAACTGAGCCGCGACCAACGGAGGTCGAACCCGGCCTTGTAGTTATGACGGCCGCTGGTGATGGTCAGGCTGTCCAGGATCTGGACATACTGCTGCGCGCGCAGGCCGCCGGAGAAGGATGGCTGTCCGATGGAGAGCAGGCCGCTGATGACGACGGGCGGGAACTGGTCCTGCGGGATCTGGGAAGGATAGCCCAATTTAGCGGGCCAGCCCTTGTCGAAGCTGGGATGGAGGAAGGGCAGCCACTGCCGGGAGACGGCCGCGCGCAGGTCGTTCACGATGCGCGGGCTGACCACGCGCGTGTAATTGAGGATGGCGCTGTGGTTGTCGCGCTGATCATTGCGTGCCACGGGATCAGCATCTTCGAGGCCCCAGCCGCGGTCGCGGCGTGTGTTGCGCGTGCTCGTCAGCCGGAAAAAGATGGAGTCCTGATCCGTGAGGCGATGATCGAGCCGGATCGTGCTGACCCCCTGATCCGAAGAAGAAGGCACGAGGGCGATGAAGTTATTGGCGAAGGTGAAGGGATCGGTGGGCGTGGCGTTGGGGAGCGGATGATAGGCGAGCACGCGCGCGGAAAGAGGATCAATCCGGCTGGGAGGAATGATGTTGCCCGGGAGCGGATCCCGCACAAAGCCGGAGCCCGCTGGATTCGGCCGCGTCGTCGCCGGATCAAAGAGCGGGATCTGGCGGCCCTGGCCATCGCGCAGCGTGGACAGGTTGCCCGTGCGCCATTCCTGTGGGGCGACGGTGCCCAGCCGCGGGCTTCCAGTGGCTCGCCAGCGCCACTGCTCGTATCCGGTGAAGAAGAAGGTGCGGTTGCGGCCGTCATACACTCCGGGAATCCACACGGGGCCGCCCACGGTGCCGCCGTACTGGTTGTAGCGCAGCACCTGCTTGATGCGGCCGGTGCGCGGGTCGGGCTGCGTTGCGAAGGCGTTGCGTGCGTCGAGCGCATCATTGCGCAGGAACTCGTAGAGGGAGCCGCGGAACTGATTCGTGCCCATCTTGGTGACCACATTGATCACGCCGCCGGATGTCTGGCCGAACTCGGCCTTCAGCGCGTTGGTCTCCACGCGGAATTCCTCCACGGCGTCCGACATGGGCACGACGGCGATTTCGTTGTGCACAGGCGCGGAGTTGACGGCCCCGTCGAGGAAGAACTGGTTGCCGTAGCCGGGCCCGCCGTTGATGCGGATTTGCGAAAACGCCTGGTTGGAGATTTCGGCAAAACCGTCCGTGGAGTCGTTGCGCGGCTGGACGCCCGGCACGATCTTGACCAGATTAAAGACGTGCCGCCCGTTCAGCGGCAGCTCCTCGATCCGCTTCTTTTCGACAACCGCGCCCAGGGAGGAATCTTCCGTCTGCACCCGAGGAATTTCGGCCGTGACTGTCACGCTTTCGCTCACGTTGCCGATGTCCAGCCGGATATCGAGCCTCAGGCGCTGCGCTACTTCCAGCGTGATCCCCGACTGCTGGTAGGTCTTGAATCCCGCGGCTTTGGCTTCCAGCGTGTATTGTCCGATGGGCAGCTGCGGGATCACATAGGTGCCGTCCTCGGAGCTCGACCGGCTGTAGGAGAGGTTGGTGGCGACGTTGGTCACGGTGATTGTAACGTTGGGTATGCCAGCCCCCTGCGGATCCGACACTGTTCCTGTGATCGTGGCGAGGCTGGTTTGAGCGGCCAAAGGCAGCGTCAGAGCTCCCCACAAGACTATGGCCATCCAGAAGCGAGACTTCATCGTGGAAGAACCTCCTTGCGGCAGTCTAGCCCTTGTCTCCCTCCGCGAATGGGCTAATAATGAGTGTCTTAACGGTTAAGAGTACGTGATTTCAGACAGTTCCGAAATACGGGAAGAGCTGCAAAGAATCCTCAGCTCGCGTTGGCTGAAGGACTCGCGCCAGCTTTCCGCCCTACTTCACCACGTCGTGGAAGAGACGCTGGCCGGCCGCGAGGACGGTCTGAAAGAGTATTCCCTCGGCCTGCAGGTTTTTCACCGCCCGCCCGACTACGACCCCCGCTCGGATGCGATCGTGCGCGTGCAGGCCAGCCTGCTGAGAAAGCGTCTGGCCGCTTACTACGAAAACGAGGGCCGAGAGGCACGGCTGCGGATCGAGTTGCCGAAAGGAGGATATATCCCCAGGTTTCGGGAAGCTCCCCAGCCGGCTGCCGCCCCGGAGTCGCCGCCCGCGGCCGCTGCGGGAGGCGCCTCTTTCCGGCGCGGATTCCTGACGGGCCTTGCCGCAGGAGTTGTTTGCAGCGCAGGGATCTATTGGCTCCGCACGTTACCGAAGGTACACCGCTCCGAGTGCCCCGCCCTATGGAAAGCGTATCTGGATGCGCGGGCGGAGACCGTCGTCAGTTTCGGAGTGCCGCTGTTTTTCACGGGGGGCGGCGGACTGTATGTCCGGGACACGCACGTGAACAGACTGACCGATGATCAGTCCAGGATCGAGCGCGTGGGTGAAATCCTCGGCCGGCGGTTCCGCCCGCAGGCCGACGTCTACACGGGGATCGGCGATGCGCTCGGGGCGCATCAGATCGCCCGCTGGCTCGAAGCGAGAGGCATCCGGGTTCAGATGGCGAATTCGAACTACCTCGGCCTGTCGGACGTGGAGAACCGGAATCTCGTGGTCGTGGCCTCCGCCCGGTTTCAGACCCTGCTGCAAACGCTCGACCGGCCGCGATCCATCGAGTTCGATCCGGACGACGAACCCGGCGGAATGAGGATCAGCAACCCTTTGCCCGGGGAACAGGCCATATACCGGCCCAGAACGTCGGACATGGGAGTCAGCACGAGTTACGCCCTGGTGACGCTGTGGCCCGGCCTGAAGCCTGTCTGGCGGATCCTTTATCTTTCAGGCATCGAAACCTGGTCCACGCAGGGCGCCGCCCAATACGTTCTCGATGACGGACGCATGCGGGAGTTGCAGCAGCTCCTGGACAGAGATCCCGAACACGGCCCGCGCGGCCGCAAGTCGCCCTATTTTCAGGTGCTGCTGCGAGTGGAAGCGAAGGACACCGCAGTGCGCTCCGTGCAGTATCTGACTCACCGGTATCTGCTCGCCGGAGCGAATCGTTGACGCGGCCTGTGCCTGCGGCAGGCGTGGAAGCAGTGGCGCTGGCTGGCCGGCGGGAAAGCGTGGCGATCCGTGCCGGAGGTTCCTGGCGCGGCTTCGCAGGACGCAGCGCGGAAGGGGGGAAGTTACGATGAAGGGGTGCTGGCGAGAATCCTGCTCCTGTGGGGCGCCTGCTGTCTTGCAGCTCGAGCGCAGGCGCCAGTGACGATCCAGCAGGCGGTGGAGGAGGCGCTGGAGCGCAACGTCGAGCTGCTGGCGCAGCGGTACGAGATTCCTATCGCTGAAGCGCGGCTGCTGCAGGCACGTCTGCGGCCGAACCCGCGATTGAATGTCGAGACGAATTTTCTTGACCTGCTCGGGGCCAACTATGTCCCTGAAGAAGGCCCCACAGGACCGGCGGAGACGAACACGGTCGTCTACTGGGAGATCGAGACGGCGGGCAAGCGGCGGCTGCGCATGCAGGCGGCGCGGGAGGCGCTGGCCAGCGCGCGCGAGACGTTTCTCGATGCGCGCCGGACGCTTGTTCTCGAGGTGCAGAACGCGTTTCTCGACACCGTGCTGGCGAAAGAGAACGCAGTCACGCTGCGCGAAGTGCTGGAAACGTTCGAGAACGTCGTGAAGGTGAACCGGACGCGGTTCGAAGCCGGCGACATCGCGCGCGTGGAGCTGCTGCGCAGCGAGGTGGCGGCGCTCCAGTTTCGCAACCAGTTGCGGCAGGCCGAGCTGCGCGTGCGTCAGGAGGCGGTGCGGCTGCAGCGTCTGATGGGGCGGCCAGCGCCCGCGCCCGGGTTCGACGTCACGGGCGAAATCCGCCGCGACAGGCCGCTGGCGACGCTCGAGGAATTGACGGCGGCCGCGCTGGCGGCGCGCCCGGACCTGGCGGCGCTGCGCCGCGAAGTGGCGCGGGCGGAGGCCGAGATCCGGCTGCAGAGGGCGCTGGCGCGGCCCAATGTGGATCTGGGCATCTCGCATCACAAGCAGTACGTCGGTCCGTTCCCCGGGCAGACGGCGGGATTCCGCTTCGAGATACCGCTTCCGCTGGTCAACCGGAACCAGGGCGAAGTGGAACGGGCGCGGCGCGAGAAGGAGCAGGCCGAGACTCGCGTGCGCGCTCTGGAACAGCAGATCCGCGCCGAGGTCGCTTCCGCCTGGGAGCAGTATCAGACGGCGCAGCGGCTGCTGGAATCGATCGAGCGCGAGATGCTGGAGCAGGCGGCTCGGGTGCGCGAAACGGTGGAATTTTCCTACCGCCGCGGCGAGGCGTCGTTCCTGGATCTGCTGGAGGCGCAACGGACGTTGAGCGAAACCCGGCAAGGCTACAATGAAGCGCGCGTCGAGTACGCGCGCACGCTGTATCTTCTCGATGCAATCACGGCGAGGGACGGGCGATGAGAGCGTGGATCTTCACTCTGCTTCTGCTAGTGCTGGCCGGATGCCGCGAAACGCCTGCGCCCGTGATGGCGGATCCCGAGCCGCGGATCGATGGCGTCGTCGTGATTCCGCCCGATTCGCCGAAGTTGCGGCAGATCCGCGCCGAGGAGGTGCGCGTCGAACGCGTCCCCACGGACGAATTCACGGCGCCCGCGAAACTCGAGTTCAACCCGAACCGTATCTCCCGCGTCGTGCTTCCCGCGCCGGGCCGCGTGGCCGAGGTCTTCGTCTACTTCGGCGACGCCGTGCAGCGCGGGGACCCCCTGCTGTCTCTGGAAAGCCCCGAGGCCGATCTGGCCGCGGCAGAGTATTCGCGGGCGGAGCTCGCGCTGACGGCCGCGCGCGCCGAGTTGGCCAAAGCCCAGGCGGACTACGACCGCGTGCTGGACCTCTTCCGCGGCGACGCCATCGCGAAGAAGGAGGTCCTGGCCGCGGAAACGGCACTGAGCCAGGCGAAGGCCGCCGTGGCGCAATCCGAGACGTCGCGCGGACAGGCGCTGGCGCGGCTGGAGCTGCTGGGACTGAAGCCCGGGCAGCCCCGCCCGCGCATCACCGTACGCGCGCCGCTGTCGGGCAAGGTGACCGAGTTCAACGTTGTGGCGGGCGAGTACCGCAACGATACCAGCCAGCCCGTGATGACCATCGCCGATCTGAGCACCGTATGGGCGGCGGCCGACGTGCCGGAAACCTCCATCCGGCTGGTGCAGCTCGACGAGCGGTTCGAAGTGCGGCTGAACGCATTTCCGGGAGAAGTGTTCCAAAGCCGCGTCATGCGCATCGCCGACAGCGTGGATCCGGCCAACCGCACGTTGAAAGTGTGGGCGGAGATGGACAACCGCTCAGGACGTTTCCGCCCGGAAATGTTTGGGACCGTGCGGCACGTCGAGGCGGAGCGGGAGATGCCCGTCGTGCCGGCGGGCGCCGTGGTGCAGATGGAAGGGCGCGAAGCGGTGTTCGTGGAGGAAGCGCCCGGCCGGTTCCGCGCCGTGCAGGTGCGCACCGGCAAACGGTCAGGCGGCCGCGTCCCTGTGATCGAAGGACTGACGCCAGGGCAACGGGTGGTGTCCGATGGAGCGATGCTGCTGCGGGGGTACTGAGCGATGGAAAGCGCACGGATGCTGCTGATCTTCTTCGACGAGAGCGACACGTGGGGCGACCCGCGCATCCCGCTGTATGAAGCCGTGGTGCGCGTGCTGCTGGAGGAGGGCATTGCGGGGGCGACCGTGGTGCGCGGCGTGCTCGGCTACGGGGCGGCGCACAAGCTGACGCAGGATGCCCTCTCGGGCTCGACAGCCGACCGGCCGGTGATGGTGCTCAGCATCGACCGCGAGGAGAAGCTGCGCGCCGTGCTGCCGCGGATTCAGCCGATGATCACGGAAGGCCTGGTCTTCCTCGCCGGGGGCGAGGTGCTGCACTGGTCTGGAGGCGGGGCGGCGGCATGAGGGGGCTGCTGCGGTTCGCGCTGGAACAGCGCTTCTTCACGTTCGTCGGGGCGATCCTGCTGGTCGGCGCAGGCATCTGGTCGTTCCAGCAGTTGAAGATCGAGGCTTACCCGGACATCTCCGACCCGGGAGTCGATGTCATCACGCTGGCGCCGGGGCTGGCGGCGGAAGAAGTCGAGCAGCAGGTGACCATCCCCATCGAGCGGGCGCTGAACAATACGCCGGGGGTGCTGAACCGCCGTTCGCGGACGATTTTCGGACTTTCACTGGTGCAGCTGACTTTCGAGCACTCGATGGACAATTACAGGGCGCGGCAGCTCGTGCTCGAGCGGTTGCGCGAGGTGGAGCTGCCAGAAGGGCTGCAGCCTGTGCTCGGCCCCATGGCGACGCCGATCGGCGAGATGTTCCGCTATGTCATCGAGGCGCCGCATCTCGACGATCTGCAGCTCCGCGAGCTGCAGGACTGGGTGATCACGCCGCGCCTGCTGCAGGTGGCGGGAGTGGCGGATGTCGTGCCGTTCGGCGGGCTCGTGAAGCAGTACCAGATTCAGGTGGATCCGCTGCTGCTTGAAAAATACCGGCTCACGCTCGAAGACATCGCCGAAGCCGTGGCCGCCAGCAACCGCAATGCGGGCGGCGCGCTGCTCGACAACAGGCAGCAGTCTCTCGCCGTGCGCGGAGTCGGCCTGTTGCGGGGCGTCGAGGACATCGAAAACAGCGTCGTCAGCGAAGCCCGCGGCGTACCGATCTACGTCAAGGACCTGGGGCGCGTCACCGTCGGCGCGGCGCCGCAGACTGGCATCTTCGGGCTGAACGAGCGCAGCGGCGGAGTCGAGGGCATCGTGCTGATGCGGCGCGGCGAGAACCCGAGCGAAGTGCTGCGGCTGGTGCACGAGGCTGTCGACGAGCTGGAGCGGACGCGGCTGCCCGCGGGCGTGCGCATCCGCACCATCTACGACCGCACGGAACTCGTCGACAACACCCTGCGCACGGTCTCGCGGACGCTGGGCGAAGGGCTGATCGTTGTCACGCTGGTGCTGCTGTTCTTCCTCGGCAGCGTGCGCGCCGCGGTGCTGACGGCGCTGACGATTCCTCTATCCCTGCTGTTCGCCTTCATCGTGATGCACCTGTCGGGCGTGCCGGCGAATCTGCTTTCGCTCGGGGCGATCGACTTCGGCATCATCGTCGACGGAACGCTGGTGATGGTCGAGCACCTTCTGCACCGGCTGGAGGAACGCAAGGCTGCAGCCCAGCAGACGTTCACGGTGATCCGCGACGCGGCGTTCGAGATGGAGTCGCCCATCTTCTTCTCGATGCTGATCATCATCTCGGCCTATCTGCCGCTGTTCACGCTGGAGCGCGTGGAGCGGCGGCTGTTCACGCCCATGGCCTTCACGGTGTGCGCGGCGCTGCTGGGGGCGCTGCTGATCACGATGACGCTGACGCCTGCGCTGGCGACGCTGCTGTTCCGCAACGGCGGTAAAGCGTGGGACAACCCGCTGATCGTCCGGCTGGCAGCCCTGTACCGGAAAACGCTGGAACTGTTCCTGCCCCGCGCGAAGCTGGTGGTGGCCGGAACCGCGCTGGTGGTGGGTGCGGCGGTGTTCGCGGCCACGCGGCTCGGCACGGAGTTCCTGCCGGTGCTCGACGAAGGCACCGTGTGGGTGCGGCTGAACCTGCCGCCGGGAACTTCGCTGGAGAAGTCGGCCAGCGTGGCTTCGCTGGTCCGGGCAGAGATCGGAAAGATGCCTGGCGTGCGCGATGTCGCCTCGCAGGCGGGCCGCAACGACGCGGGCACGGACCCGTTCGGGCCGAACCGCATCGAGTTCCTGGTGACGCTGAAACCCTACGATCAATGGCCCGCGGGACGCACCAAGGCCGTTCTGGTGGAAGAACTGGCGCGGCTGATGGAAGAGCAGGTGCCAGGCTCGACCTACAACATCACGCAGCCCATCATCGACACGGTGACGGAGGCGGTGACGGGATCGAGCGCGGATCTGGCGATCCTGTTTACGGGTCCTGATCTGGACACGCTGCGGCGGCTGGCCTCGCAGACGCTGGCCATCGTGCGGCAGGTTCCGGGCGCGGCGGACAGTTCGATCGAACAGGAGAACCGCCAGCCGCAGTTGACGCTGCGCGTGAACCGCCCCGAGATGGCTCGCTACGGAGTGCGCGTGCGCGATCTGCAGGAGCTGATCGAACTGGCCATCGGCGGACGCACGGTGAGCACGCTGTTTGACGGCGACCGCCGGTTCGACATCACGGTGCGGTACCTGCCGGAAGCCCGGGCCGACGCAGGCGCCATCGCGAACATTCTCGTGCCCACGCGCAGCGGCGCGCGCGTCCCGCTGGGACAGCTGGCCGATGTCAGAATCACGGACGGCGAGTCGATCATCGCCCGCAGCGAGAACCGCCGCATGGTGAGCGTGCGCACCAACATCCGCGGCCGCGACCAGGGCGGCTTCGCGGCCGAGCTCCGCCGGCGCGTCGAGCGCGAAGTGCCGCTGCCGGAGGGCTACCGCGTCGAGTGGGGCGGACAGTTCGAGAACATGACCCGCGCCAAGGCGAGGCTCAGCATCGCTCTGCCGGTGACCGTGTTCCTGATCTTCGTGCTGCTGTTCTTCGCCTTCCGCAGCACGCGCGACTCGCTGGTGGTGATGCTGACGGTGCCGTTTTCGTTCGTGGGCGGCATCGGGCTGCTGTGGCTGCGCGGAATCAACCTGAGCGTCTCGGCTGCAGTGGGCTTTGTGAGCCTGTTCGGCGTGGCCGTGATGAGCGGCGTGCTGATTCTTTCGGAAGTGAACCGGAGGCGCAGGCAGCCGGGCGTGGATCTGCTCGCCACCCTGATCGACGGCTGCGTGGCGCAGATGCGGCCCGTGCTGATGATGGTGGTGGTGGCGATGCTCGGCATGATTCCCGCGGCGCGCGCGACGGGCATCGGCAGCGATGTGCAGCGGCCGCTGGCCACGGTCGTGGTGGGCGGACTGGCATCCACTCTGGTGCTGACGTTTGTCGGGCTGCCAGCGCTGTACTACGTGGTGGCGCGGCGCAGGGCGGCGAAGATGTAACCTGCGATGGCGCGCGCTGCGCCTGTTGTCAGGTCTGCATCACCGGGTTCCTGCGGAGCTCAGGGAGGAGATGATGGCCATCGAGCCGTACCTGTTTTTCAACGGCCGCTGCGAGGAAGCCCTGCGGTTTTACGAGCACGCTTTTGAAGCGAAGATCGAGACGGTGGCGAGGTTCCGGGAGAGCCCGGCGCCGCCTCCAGAGGAGCTCCTGCCGGAGGGATGGCTGGACAGGATCATGCACGCCAGCTTTCTCATCGGGGATGCGCGCGTGATGGTCTCGGACGGCAAGACGGACGAGCCGCCGCAGTTCCGCGGCTTTGCGCTGAACGTGAACTTCGCTTCCGAAGACGAGGCAAGGCGCGCGTTCGAGCGGCTCAGCGATGGCGGCCGGGTGGACATGCCGATCGGCCCGACATTTTATGCGGCCTGCTTCGGGATGGTGACGGACCGGTTCGGCGTGCAGTGGATGGTGATGGCGCCAGCGCCCCGCTCGTCCTGAACACGGCTGGCAGCACTGCGCGAGGACGCGCCGCCCTTCACGTCCGCCGGAGGAAGCGGCCCGCCACCGCCGCCAGGATCAGGATGGCGGCGAAGCCGGCGGGCGCAAACGCCATCGTGGCGCGGACGCCCCACGCCTCGCCCGCCTGCCCCGCCAGCCAGGGCACGGTCATCCCGCCGACAAGAGCCATGGCCAGAAGCAGGCCGATCACCGAGCCGGACTGGTCCGCGAACCGCGCGCCAGCCAGCCCCAGTGTTGTTGGAAAGATGCCCGATGCCGCGAACCCGAGCAGCGGCACCGCTGCCACAGCCACGCCCTGCGACGGCGCCGCCGCCAGCAGGATTCCGGCCGCTGCCGACGCGCCGGCGCACGCGCAGATCAAAGTCCTGCCGTCGACAGCCAGCAGCAGCCGCCCCCAGAGAAGTCTGGCGATCAGGATCGCGGCCCAAAAGCTCGTCAGGCTGAACGAGGCCGCCGCCACGGACATTCCTGCCGCCGAGACAAGGAACGTGGAGATGAAGCCGCCGAGCAGAAATTCATTGCCGGACTGCAGCATCAGAAGCAGGCCCAGAACAAGAACCAGCGGGTTTGTGAGAATTTTTGCGAAGCCCGCCGCCGGCGCCTGCCCGGCCGCTTTCGGCTGCGGATAGCGGAGCAGCGCGCAGGCCGCAGCGAGCGCCAGGCAGACCGCCGATGCTCCGGCGAGCAGAGGCCTGACGCCCGCCGTGTTCACCAGCGCGCCGACGAGAAGCGGAACCAGCAGCGCTCCAAAACCGAAGAACACTCCCAGCAGGTTCAGGGCGGCGTTCTTGCGCCGCTCCTCGGCATGGAGATCGGCGGTGAGCGTGTTCGAGGCCGCGTTCAGCGCGCCGCCGCCCAGCCCCAGCAGCAGCATCGCCGGGATCAGGTGGCCATACGTGGAAGCAGCGGCCACGAGGGCCATCGCCGCGGCCACGAGCATCGAACCGAGCGCCAGGGGCAGGCGGAAGCCGGCGCGGTCGATCGCCGATCCGGCGGCGAGGCTCGCCGCCAGCATCGCCGCGTTCATCGCCAGGAAGAGCCGTCCCGACTGCGCCAGTCCGAAGCCCAGCCTCGGCGCCAGCTCCGGCAGCAGCGCGCCCAGCAGCGCCATGACGGAGCCGAAAACCAGCATCGAGGCGCACGCAGCCGCCAGCAGCGGGCCCCGGCGCCACGGATGCGGGCGGCTCTCCCCCTGGCTCGCTAGGGCCGCATCCATTGCGCAAAGGCCTCGAAGACGCGCTCGTTATGGCCGGGTTCGATGCCCGGAACATTGGGGGAAACAAATGTTTGAAGCGGAAAGCCGCGTGCGGCGAGCCGCGCGCCGGTCTCCGCCACCAGCGACATTGCGATGAACACGGCGGCCATGGTGGATGCCGCGGCGACTTTCTCCGGCCGCCCGACATCGACCTGCGCATCTTCCGGCTCGACGCAGTTGTCGATGGCCACCGTGGCCAGGTCGGCCAGCGCCTTGCCGCTGGAGTGCGTCGGGCGCGCGGCGGCGCGATTGGCGTGCGAGGAGACGGTGATGACGCTCAGACCCTTCTGGCGCGCGATCAGCGCCGCTTCCACGGGCGCGGCGTTCAGGCCGCCGTGGGAAAAGACGATCATGGCATCGCCTTCCTGGAGCGGATAGCTTTTCAGGAACACTTCGGCATAGCCTTCGCGGCGTTCCAGCCACAGCAGCTCGCGGGCGCCGCCCGGACCGACGACGTTCCACCACATCAGGCGCGGATCGTACAGCGGATAGAAGCCCACGAAGCTTCCGTAACGGGGAAACACGTCCATGACGGGGATCACCGAGTGGCCGCTGCCGAACAGATAGACGCGCCGTCCGGCGGCGATCACATCGCACAGGATGCCCGAAGCCTGCTCGATGGCAGACTGCTGGGTCTGGTGAATGCGGTCCAGCAGACCGCGGATCTTTTCGTAATAAGCAAGAGCGGACATGATGACTTCCTAGAGAACGATATCGCGGCTCGAGGCCAGCCGGGCGGCCCCGAGCAGGCCGGCGCGCGACCCGAGCTGCGAAAGGACAATCCGCGCCATGCGCGCTGCACGGGGCTGGGCCACCTGCAGGACAGTCTGGCGGATCGGATCCAGGAACAGATCTCCGGCCGCCATGAGGCCGCCGCCGAGGATGACGATTTCAGGGTTAAGCACGCTGATCAGATTGGCCACGCCCAGGCCCAGCCAGCGGGCCACATCACGCACGGCTTCCACGGCGGACGGATCCCCGCGGCGGGCGGCGGCCACGGCGTCTTCTGCGGTGGCAAGGCCGGACTTGCGGGCCAGCGCGGGCCCGGCAGCTTCCCACTCCCAGCAGCCGTGCTGCGAATATTCGGGCTTTCTGCCGGTTGTCAGCGCCATCCAGCCCGCGGCGCCGGCGATGCCCGCGCAGCCGCGCAGGACGCGCCCGGCCACCAGCGCGCCCACTCCGATGCCCGTGCCCACGGCCACGAAGACGGCATCCTGACAGTCCCGTGCAGCGCCCAGCCACTGTTCGCCGAGGACATACCCGGAACGGTCATTGTCGAGGACAACGGGAACCGGCAACCGCTCGCCGAGGGCGGACCCGAGAGGGACATCGCGGTCGCCCCACAGATTCGGCGCCCAGACATTGCCGTCCGGTCCGGCGATGCCGGGAACAATGATGCCGGCGCTGCAGACCCCGCTCCACGCGGCGCCTGCCGAAGCCAGACAGGCGGCGGCTTCTTCTTCGATCTGCCGGATGGTGGCTGGCCAGTCGTCTCTGATGACGGGAGCGTGGCGTTCGGCCAGCACGCGGCCCGTTTCATCCACCAAAGCGGCGGCCAGCTTGGTTCCGCCGAGATCCAGGGCCAGGACCACTGGCGGTTTGGTCTTCCCCACCGGGTACGCTCCAGGGCAAGGGCGGCTTTTGAGGAAAACCTTGCCGCCACCTGACAACAGAAAGTGTACAGACTCGGGAACGTGGCTTTCGGCCAACGGCAGCGAGCGGCCTTGTGGCAGTCTGTTCTTTCAGTCCAGTACGGCTCTGAATCCTGTACTTGGCTCAGATTGAGGAAGGCAGTCCTTCCCGAAATCGCGTTGCCAGATGGTGCGCCGCTCTGAGAATCGCAGGCCTCGCACGAAGCTGCTGCGCACTCATTCCAGACGGTGCGGCTCTGATGAAGCGCAATGGCTGCGCCAAAGCGAGTGCATGAGAGTCCGCAATAAATAGTCGACGAGGCTTTCAGGAAGCGAATAGCCTTCTGTCCTCATTGAGCCTCATACGATCAAGAACGGATGAGCCGACTGTCAACGAGAGAATCCCGGTAATTCAGACTGCCCACTCCATGCCTTCGTGATCAGGCGGCCGCAGGCGTCGAAGTCACCTGATATCTATAACCGGTGCTGACGTCACCGATCCCGTCGGGTTGAACAACAGCGCCAGTGCAGCGTAGTTGCAGGATGTGCCAACCCTGGACAGGCGCACAGTGCCTCGACGGCCAGCAGTCGCGGGCCATTCCCGGGTAGTTTCGAAAGCAGTGTGACTCTGTCCTGGCAGATATTTGCGGTACGAAGCGAGCCAAACACCCATTTCATCGTAGATATCGGCGACCAGTTCGCACGGCGTGTAAAGCCACCGATTTGCCACAGCAATCGACGTTACAAAGCCCTGAGTGTTGTCAAAAGCAATGATGGAGTCTTTGGAAACACCCCATTCCAGCGGAACAACCGCCTCAAGATTCGGTGCATTTCCAATGACTGCGCGGAAGATGGCATACCCCGTCATTTTTCCGAATTCGATGTCCAGATCAGCAAATCCGACTTGGGTTAACGGGGGAAGATTGGTAGTCTCAAGAAACAAAGATTGACGGGCGGGGAGTGATATTTCAAATGCGGAGTTGGTCACTGTTTTGCGACTGTCCGTCAGAGTAACGGTCATTGATGTGCCATTGCTCGTGTAAAACCTCAGCTTGGCTTTTGCTGGGTCACTGGTGCCCGGATTCGTCAGGAAAATCAGTGTACGCCACGGGCCGCCTGCAGCCACGTGCGCAAGCACTCCGCCGACGGAGTCTGGCAGGAGCGCTCCTCTGTCAGCGTGCTTCGTGCGGACGCCAGGATCGCCCTGAATTGGGATTGAATCAGCGGCCCAAAAATCCGCTGAATTCTGGGCGAACAGAGAGAAGGTGCAGAGGAGATAGAAGCAGATAGTCTTGCGTAGCATGTCGACAACACTACCTATACTTGACCGATTTAGATAGTTTCGTCCTCTGCCGTGGCGCTCGACAGAAAGTAGTCTTATGGATGTTTAATCCGTGACCAAAAATCTGTCTGCGGCAGCGGACTATCACGAGCATAATTTTTAGCATGTTTAAGCATCTTTGACAAGTCACCCTTTCCGGGCTGCACCCTTTCTAGCATGTGCATTATGGCGCCAAAGCATTTATACGCTTCCCGCAGAAGGATTGTTAAACTCTTTCCCAAGGAAACTTGCCCTCTTCGGAATGGTCTCCTAATTGCCGGCTATCGGGCGCCCGTAAACCGCCCATTTGGCTGGACGTCTCGGGAATTCCCGGACGACTGTCCCAGGTCGGACTTGGAGTCAGGAGGCCGGGACAAGTTCTCGGCATGGATTCAAAGCGCCAGTCCGAGCCTGAACTCCGCGGTCATGCAGTCAGTGGACTTGGCCCCAAGGCCGCGGACTTGGGATTCCGCAATCTCGCGGAAACCGATCGTGTGCTCGCTTTAGTGCGTTGGTGGCGTTATCTGCCAAGTCCATTGCGCGGCAAGCTCTGCATCGGATGTCGCCCTGCAGCAAACAGAGGACGGTAGGGCGGAAGCGGCAAGGTCCGCTGTGATCATGTGCATCGGTGGCACCCATGGAAGAGACCCCAGAGCCATGCCTGCGCAAGCAGAGTGAGCGGGATCCGATGCTGAGCCGATAGCCGCGCCCACCCGAGTTGAAGTGATGTGCACCCTGATCAGCTGGCATGCGCTCTGCAATTCCGGCTTGGCGGGATGCGACCCGGAAAACAGGGCAGGCTCGGGGTTCCGAGTCTAGTGATCAATGAGCAGCACCCCGCTATTTCCGGATAGATGTGCGGGCGCTGGCGGGCCCGGAGGGACTCGAACCCCCGACCTGCTGGTTCGAAGCCAGACGCTCTATCCGGCTGAGCTACGGGCCCGCTCTGCCGCCATTGTAACAACCGTTTCAGGAACTCTCCGGAAGGAAATCGGCGTAGACGAACCCGTCTCGCTCGACGACCTTGCCAGCCGTCACGCGGATCGGATGGCGGAACACCGGCGCGTCCGCAACGAACGTGTGGAACTCGCCGTTCTCCCCGCAGGGATCCACTCCGCAAGGCAGAGAACTCAGCACTTCCACGGACCATTCCCGCCCTGCCAGCTGCCGGTCGACGCGCGCCGGATCGAGGCAGGCGATGCGCGCCCGCACGCCGCCGTCCAGCATTTCGCGCGCCAGCTTTTGCGAGTCCGCGCCCCACAGCGGGAAGAGGGGCTCCAGCCCCGTGCCGGCCAGCTGCCGCTCGCGGTAGGCTCGGACGTCGGCCAGGAAAATGTCGCCGAAAACGACGGCTTCCACGCCCTCCGCGCGCAGGGCGGCGCAGGCGGCGCCCATGCGCTTTTCGTATTCCTCGTTCGGGCAGGGCCACGGCAGTTCGACGATCCGCAGCGGCAGCCCCGCCGCGCCTGCCTGCATTTCAAGCAGCTCCTGCCGCACGCCGTGCATGGAGACGCGGCGGAACTCCGCGTTGATCGACGTCAGCAGCCCCGCCACTTCGAGATCCGGCTGCTGCCTGGCGAGGTGCAGCGCCCAGGCGGCGTCTTTGCCGGACGACCAGGAGACAACGGCGCGGCGGCGGTTCATGGCTTCGGCAGCACCGAATCCCAGCCTTTGGATTGCGCCGCCGCCTGGTCCCAGTCTTCCTCGCGCGTGCGCTCGAACAGCAGCTTCAGCCGCTCGGCTTCCGTGCCGTGCAGGCGCAGGGCGCGGGCGATGGCGGGGTGGCTGTCGAAGTCCGGCGCCACGAGGAACATCAGCGTGACATACGCCGTGACGGACTCCGGCTGCACGAACCCGTACGCGTGGGCGCGCGCAATCCCGGCTGCCGCCCGCCGGGCCACCTCTTCATCGCCGAGATCGGCGATCAGCGCCGGCTGCTCCTCGCTGAGGTGCGTGACGATGTGATCGACCAGTTCTTCGGGAGGGCCGCTCATTGCTTTCCATCCTACCCGGGGCAGGGGCGCCCCGGCCGGACGGGTCTGCAGTCCTGCCGGAAAACCGCCGATAGACAGCATGATGCGGCTGCACGCGCGCCTCCGCCTCGCCGCGCTCGGTCTTGGACTGGCGCTGGCAGCCCGTGTCGGCGCGCAGCAATATTCGTTCCAGGTCTTCGATTTCGACAGCGGCCTCAACAACCTGGCCGTCGAAAGCATCTACCAGGACCGGGAAGGCTTTCTGTGGGTGGGGACGCAGAACGGCCTTTTCCGATACGACGGGCGCAGTTTCAGCGAGTTCGGCAAGAAAGAGATCGAACCCGGCGCGTTCATTCTTTCCATTCACCAGACGCCCGACGGCACCCTCTGGCTGGGCACGCCCCGGGGGTTGTACCGGCGGGAACACGGCCGGTTCCGGGCCGTTGTCTTGCCCGCTTCACAGACGCAGCGCGTCAATGGCAAGAGCGGGCTCGCCTCGGACGAGGCGGGCCGGCTGTATGTGGCGACACGGGAAGGTCTCGCCATCGGAACGCGCGTGGGTCCGAAGGGCGAGTGGGCCTTCAAACTGGTCTCCCGCGTCAGCAGCTCTGGCCCGCCTGACAGGGCCAGGGCGGTCGCCAGTGTCGCTGTCACCCGCTCCGGCCGTGTTCTGTTCGGCTGCGGCATGGATCTCTGCGAGCTGGACGAAAAGGATCATGCCAGGCTGGCAGCGGCGCAGCCGAACCCCAGGCACGGTCCGTGGAGCTTCATCTACGAGGACCTCCACGGCGACCTGTATGTGCGGAGCGCGCAGTGCCTCGAGGTGCTGCGGAAGGGGGCCTCGCGGTTCGAACCGTTGACGGGTCCGGTGGATCTCCGCAGCCCGTGGGTTCCGCAATTGGGCGGCGACTACGAGGCGCGGCTGCTGATCCCCGTCTATGGCGGTCTGGCGATCCTGTCGGAAGGCCGGTGGCAGATCATCGGGAAGAAGAACGGGCTTCCCGGAGATTCCGTCTCCAGCGTCTACCTGGACCGGGAAGGCTCCGTGTGGCTGGGCATGAACGGCCGCGGGCTGGCCCGCTGGGTTGGCTACGGGGAGTGGGAAGGATTCTCGGAGACCGAGGGGCTCGGCAACGAAACGGTGTGGCAGGTGGCCGCGGACGCGGGAGGCGCTGTCTGGATTGGAACCGGCGACGGCGTCTACCGGGCTGAGCGCAGCGGCGTCACATACCGCTTCCGCAGAGTGTCCGAGCTGCCTTCGGGGCCCATCATCGCCATGCTCGCCGCCCGGGACGGCGCGATCTGGGTGGCGCCGCAGAGCGGCCACATCTACCGCCGGGATCCCCGCACGGGGAGCGTGCGTGAGTTTCTCATCCCGGCTCTCGAGCCGGGAGCGTTCGTGATGCGGCTGGCCGAGGGGCCGGACGGGCGCGTTTATGCGGCCGTGAGCCACCGCGCATCTGTTGTGATCGTGGAGCCCCAGGAAGGAAAGGTCCGGGACCTGCCGTTGCCGCAGGAAACGCCGCACCGGGGTCTGGCGGTCACGGCTTCGCCGGACGGTTCGATCTGGTTCGCATCGGAGCAGGGACTGTACCGCTACGCTGGCGGGCATTGGGAGCACTTCACCAAAAAGGACGGCCTGCTGGACAACTCTGTCCACGGAATCACCTTCGGGCCCGGCGGAGAAGTCTGGCTTGTTTACAGCATCCCCTCGGGGCTGACGCGCGGCGCCAAGTCCGGCGGACGGCTGACGTTCCGGCACTTCACGACAGCCGACGGGCTGCCCTCGCAGCTGCTGTACTTTGCCAAGTTCGATGCGGCCGGCCACCTCTGGGTCGGCACGGACCGCGGCGCTGCGGTTTTCGATGGCAGGAACTGGATCCCCTACCGGCGGGGCGATGGCCTGATCTGGGATGACTGCAACACGGACGCCTTCGCTTCTGAGCCCGATGGCGCCGTCTGGATCGGCACCAGCGGCGGCCTGTCGCGGTTCCGCGAGTCGCGCGCCAAGCCCTCTCCCGGAACCCCGCAAACGGTCCTGACCTCCGTGCGGCTGGGCAAGCTCGGCTTCGATCCGCAGCGCGCCGTCGAGGTCGGGCACCGTGACAATACGCTTACGGTCCGCTTCGCGGTTCTGCGTTTCGCCCGGCCGTCGGCGCAACGCTACCTGTACCGCCTCGTGGGGCTGTCGGACGAGTGGAAAGAGACCCGCCTGTCGGAGATTCAGTTCCCGGACCTGTCCCCGGGCAAATACCGCCTCGAAGTCCGGGGCTTCGACGGCTACCGCTCGTGGAGCGAAAAGCCCGCCGTCTTCGAGTTCCGAATTCACCCGCCGTGGTGGGCGCATCCGCTGACGCGCCTGCTGGCCGTCATCCTGGTCCTTTCCTCCGTGATGTTCTATCTGCGGCAGTCCCGACTGCGGCATCTCCGGGAAAAGGCCCGGCTGGAACAGGCCGTCGAAGAACGCACCCGGCAGCTCCGGATCGAAAAAGAACGCAGCGAACGCGCCAACCGGCTCAAGGACGAGTTCCTCGCCAATATCTCTCACGAGATCCGCACCCCCATGAACGGGATTCTCGGCATGACGGATCTCACGCTTTCCACGGAGCTGACCGACGAGCAGAGGGAGTATCTGGAAACCGTCAAGCTTTCGGCCGACCGGCTGCTGCACCTCCTCAATGACATTCTGGATCTCTCGAAGATCGAAGCCGGCTACATGGAGATCCAGAACGAGCCGTTCTCGCCGCGCCGCACCGCCGAGCACGCGCTTCGCGCCGTGGCGCCGCGCGCGGTGGCCAAGGGACTGCACCTCTCCTTCCATTGCGGACCGGAAGTGCCCGCGGCCGCCCGCGGAGACGAGCAGCGGGTCTACCAGATCCTTCTCAATCTCCTGAACAATGCGATCAAGTTCACGGAGACGGGCGGCGTCGAGCTGTTTCTGGAAGCGGACCCGCCCGCCGGAGACTGCTTCATGCTGCGATTCCGGGTCCGCGACACAGGCATCGGCATTCCTTTGGAGCAGCAGCAGGCGATCTTCGAAGCCTTCCGCCAGGCCGACGGATCGATCACCCGCCGCTTCGGAGGCACGGGGCTGGGGTTGGCCATTTCCTCCAAACTGGCGCGGCTCATGGGCGGTGAAATCCGGGTGGAGAGCGAGCCGGGACGCGGCGCCACGTTCACCGTGGAGATCCGGGCTGGATTGTGCGAGGCGCCTGTGGAGGAGACGGCTCCTCCGGATGCGGCCGCCAGTCCGCGTCTTGCTTCCGCTCCCGCGTTCCAGCCGCTGCCTGAGCGCCGCCTGCGGATTCTTCTCGCCGAAGACAACCAGGTGAACCGCCGCCTGGTGGAGCTGCTCATGACCAAGCAGGGCCACGAGGTCGTCAGCGTGGAGAACGGCCGCAAGGCCGTCGAGCTGGCCGAACGGGAACATTTCGACCTGATTCTGATGGACGTGCAGATGCCGGACATGGACGGGCTCGAAGCCACGCGGCAGATCCGCGCTCTGGAACGCGCCGTGGGCGGCGGACACCGGCCCATCCTCGCTCTCACAGCCAACGCAATGCGAGGCGACGAGGAAGTCTGCCTCAACGCCGGCATGGACGGCTACATTCCCAAACCCTTCGAGGCCGAAAAACTGCTCCGCGCCGTCAGCGAGGCCGCCCGTCTTCCGGTCGAAAAGCCGTCCTGAACCGGGATCGATGAAGACCGGCTCGGGAGAAAGGATCCCAGCCGAGCGTGCGCAAAGGCGCGCCTGCGAACCGGACGGCTCCGGCAGGCCGTCCTTCCACCATCCGGCCGATCCGGGTCAGTCCGCGCGGAGGCCGGACCCCCTCAGGCATCGTGCATAGCAGTTCGTAGTCTTCACCGCCGAACAGCGCCTGCTCCAGCGTGGCGCCGTGCGCGTTGGGCAGCACGCCGTCCAGTTCCGCCGCCGTGCCGGAAGCGGCGCACATCCGGTGCAGATCCAGCGCCAGCCCGTCGCTGAGGTCCATGCAGGCGGTCGCCCTGCCCCGCAGCTTCCTTCCGAGATCCAGCCGCGGTTCCGGCACATCGCGATAGCCTGCCGCCGCCGCGCGTCCCAGGGCGCCCGACACATAAATGGCGTCGCCCGGTCTCGCCCCATCACGGCGCAATGCCCTGCCTCTGGGCGCCAAGCCGAGCACCACAATGTCCGCCGCGAGCAGCCGGCTCCGCGTCAGATCGCCGCCCACAACGCCCACCTTCCATTTCCGCCCCAGCTCCGCCATCCCGCGGTAGAACTCCCGCAGCCAGCGCTCATCCGCCCACTGAGGCAGCGCCAGCGACACGAGCGCATGCCGCGCTTCGCCGCCCATCGCCGCAATGTCGCTCAAGCCCCGCGCCAGCGCTTTCCTGCCTGCCTGGCGCGGCGAAAACATTTCCCGCCGGAAATGGATTCCCTCGACGAACAGATCCGTCGTCGCCAGCAGATCCTGCCCCGGCGGCGGACGCAGAATCGCGCAATCGTCGCCAATGCCCGCAATCACATCCGCGCGCCTGCCCCCTTCCGTCCACTTCCGGATGGCGGCGATCCAGGCGTCTTCCTTCATCCGAGCACCAGCCCTTCCGGCAGCTCCTCGCCGAACACGCGCGCCATCGACTCCAGATCCGCGCCCGCCTCGCCCTCCAGAATCCCCAGCCACTCCGGCTTCTCCGCCAGCGCACGCCGCACCGTTTCCAGCGTCGCCGGCGGAATGTCGCGGGCTGCATCGCCCGTCCATTGCGCCAGCCGCGCCAGGCACTCCTCGCAGCCCGGCAGCTTCAGAATGCTCTCGATCCACCGCACCGCCGTCGCCGGCGGCAGCACCTGGTTGGCCGGAGCGTAAAACAGCTTCCGCGCGCCGATGCGCGCCAGGCACCAGAACTCGCTCGGGTTCGGGTTCGCGCGCAGCCTCTTCACCAGCGCATTGCCCAGATCCGTCCGCGTGCCCGCCGGCAGCAGCTCGAGCGACGCGGCGCAGCGCCACATCTCCCGCTCCAGGCTCGCATTCAGCCGCGGCGGCTTGCCCTTCGGCAGGAGCGCCCACGCGATGCGCTGATAGACATCCGCCTGCTGATTGCGGTTCAGCCCCCCGGCCACGCGCCCCCAGAACAGCCACCACTGCGTCTCGTTTTCCACCTTGTTCTCGAACGCGAGTCCCTGCGCCCAGACGCGGCGGGCCAGTTCGATGCGGTACTCGTCCGCCGGATGTCCGAAGCCCGGCCTCAGGCACAGTCCCGCCAGGTTCAGCCAGCGCACTTCGTGTCCCGGCGAAAGCCGCCGCCCCGCGCTGCACTCGAGAAACACGTCCGCCAGTTTGCGGATCACTTCCAGCGGCCACGAATTGCGGCCCAGCGCCAGAATCTGCTCCAGCCGCGCCGGCAGCTCCTCCTGAGGCGCCGAGCCGGCATCGAACACTTCGCGCACCGCCGCGCACGCCCGCTCCACCGCCTCGGCGCTGATCACTGCCGCCGGGCGCGCCCGCTTCTGCTGCTCGGCCAGCACCGGCTTGCGCAGCTCGAACTGCAGCCGCCAGCGGTGCTCGCTGATCCGCGACTCGGCCCACAGCTCCAGCGTTCCGATCTCGGTCAGCCGCGCGCCCAGCTTCACCGGAATCAGCCTTTCCTCGGCTTTTTTTCCGAACCGGATCACCGCTTCCAGCGGCGCATGCACGTGCAGTTCGCCGCCAGCCGCCGCGGCAGGAAACTCGATCACGTCTCCGCAACGGTCTTCCGTGCGCGTCAGGGACGAATACAGCCGGAAGCTCACCGCCTTGTTGGCCACCAGCTGCAGGTTCTCCAGCTCGAGCTCGAGCGTCGTGCCCTCCTCCGTGCCGCGGGGCACGAGGCACACCGTGCGGATCACATCAGAAGAAGCCGATTCCACGCCCAGGTAATAGGCTCGCGGCAGACCGCCCCGCACCAGCACGCCCGCGCCCGTGCCGCGCACATATCCGTAATAAGCGGCGCCGATCGCCACCGCCAGATCCAGCTCGTTGTTCTCGAAGATCAGCGGCCGCCTGCCGTACCATTTCTCCACCACCTCCGCCAGCCGCAGCCGCAGCATCTCGGGGATGAAGAACCCGCCGTTGAAAAGAATGGCGTCCGGCGGCGGCGAGCCGGAGGAAGACAGGAACGCCGCAAGGTGCCGCGTGATGGCCGGGTCGCTCACATACGGCAGGCCCGCCTCCCGGAACAGGCTCCGCTGGTCTTCCTGCGGCTTCTCGTCCAGCCCGCAGAATGGCAGGAATCCGTCCAGCGCCAGCTCCATCGCCTCTTCGCGCAGGATCGACGTCTTCAGCGTCCCGCCGATCAGCGACGTGCCCGCGCCCAGCACCGTGATTTCCACCGAAGGCGCGCCTGGCACGGCCAGCAGCTGCTCTTTGGCCGCCGAACACTGCCGCCGCAGGGCTGCGCGCTGCCGCAGCGCCAGCTGCCGTTCAAGCTTCGTCTCCACCAGCCACGCCAGCGTCAGGTCCAGGTTGTCGCCGCCCAGCAGCAGGTGCCTGCCCACAGCCGTGCGGGTGAACGAAACCCGGTCGCCCTCGCGGCTCACACGGATCACCGTGAAGTCCGACGTGCCGCCGCCCACGTCCACCACCAGCACCGTCATGCCGTCGAACAGCGCCTTCTGCGACTGCGCCAGATGGTTGGCGATCCACGCATAGAACGCCGCCGCCGGCTCTTCCAGCAGCGTCAGGTTTTCGATGCCCGCCTGCCGCGCGGCTTCCACGGTCAGCTCGCGCGCTTCTTCATCGAATGACGCCGGCACCGTCAGCACCACTTCCTGCTCCGCCAGCGCTCCGCGCCCCGTGGCTTCCCACGCCTCGCGCAGATGGGCCAGATAGCGCGCCGACGCCTCCACCGGCGACATCACGCGCCCCGCCTCCTGCGCGTCCCAGGGCAGGATCTTCGCCGTGCGGTCCACCTCCGCGTTCGACAGCCAGCTCTTGGCTGAATGGATCAGGCGCGTCGGCGCCAGCGCTCCCTGCTCGCGCGCATATTCGCCGACGATCCCGTCGCCTTCCAGCAGCAGGAACGACGGCAGCGTCCGCCGCGGCTCCACCGCGCCGCCGGCCGTTTTCTGCGGAATGGGCAGCACATGGACGGGCGGAAAGTCCGCGCCCTCGGCCTCGCGCGGATCGATGAACGCCACCGCGCTGTTTGTCGTGCCCAGATCGATGCCGACCTTCATGCCCGTTGCCTCTTCAGCTGGAACTCGAGCTTCCAGCGCCGCCCTTCATACGGCGTGCCCGGCAATCCCTTCGCCCACAGCTCGAGCACGCCCGTCTCCGTCACCTGCACTTCCAGCGTGACGCGCGCCACCGCGCCCGCCTCGCCCTCCAGGCAGACCTCGACAGGCGCCACCTCCTCGATGTCTTCCGGAATCTCGTCCAGCAGATCGCCCACCGCGTCCTGCTTCCGCGAAGAGGAGATGAAGAAGCGGAACTGCGCCGGCTCTCCGACATACAGCGCGAATTCCCGCCCGGGCACCGCCGCCTGCGTGCCCTCTTCCATGCCGAACGGCACCACGGTCAACGCCTTCAGCGGCGGCTTCAGCCCCGGCACCGCGGGCATCGCCGTCTCGATGCCGATGTAATAGGAATGCGGGATGCCGCCGCGGATGCGGACGCCGCCCTCCTGCCGGGCGCGCCCGTAGTAAGCCGCGCCGCGCGCCACGGCGTGCATCAGATCGCCGCCCTCCAGCACCTGCGCCGGCGGACGTCCTTCTTCGGCCAGCCATCCGTTCAGCACTTCCGTCACGCGCTCGCGCAGGCGCGCCGCCAGAAACACGCCGCCGTTGAACAGCACGTGCGTCGGACAGGCAAGCTCGCCCCCGCGCCGCAGGAAATGCGCCAGATGCCGCGTGATCGCCGCGTCCTGCTCGTAGGGAAGCCCGAGCTCGGCCAGAGCCGCGCGCCGCCGCCTCTGCGGTACTTCGTGGCTCGAGACGCGCGGGAAGAACCCGTCGACGAGGATCGATTCCACTTCCGCGCGCTCCAGTTTCCCGCGGATCGTGCCGCCGATCAGCGACGAGCCGCGCCCGAGCAGCGTCACGGGCGCTTCGTCGAGAGAAGCGTTTTCGAGCAGCGCTTCCTTCGCCAGCCGGCACTGCTGCCACAGCGACTGGAACTGCAGCGCGTCGAGCTTCGGCAGCCGCTGCGCCACCGTGTGCGCCAGCGCAAGGTCCATGTTGTCGCCGCCCAGCAGCAGGTGGTCGCCCACTGCGATGCGCTCCAGCTCCAGCGCGCCGTCGCGCTCGGCCGCGCGCACCAGCGTGAAGTCCGTCGTGCCGCCGCCCACGTCCACCACCAGAATCAGATCGCCGGGCCGCAGCCGCTCGCGCCAGTCCGGATGCTGCGCGATCCACGCATACAGCGCCGCCTGCGGCTCTTCCAGCAGGATCAGCTCCGGCAGCCCGGCTTCTTCCGCGGCCTGCTGCGTCAGCCTCCGCGCCGCTTCGTCGAACGACGCCGGCACCGTCAGCACGACGCGGCACCGCTCCAGCGGCTCGTCCGGATGCTCGTAATCCCAGGCGCGGCGGATATGCTCGAGATACGCCCGGCTGGCCTCGACAGGCGAAACGCGCGGCGACTCCTGCGGCGCATTCGGCGGAAGAATCGCTGAAGTGCGTTCCGCGCCCGTGGCCGAAAGCCAGCTCTTGGCCGAGGTCACCAGCCTGCCCAGCGTCTCCGCGCCGCGCCGGGCCGCGAAACGGCCCACGATCCGCGGCGATGCGCCCCACGGCAGCTCCAGCGCCTCCGGCGGGAACTCGCCGTCCGCAGGCAGATAAAGCGCCGAAGGCAGCACGGTCTCCGCGAACACTTCGCCCGGCGCGACCAGCTGCGGAATGGGGAACTGCTCCACCGGCGCGTCCTGTCCGGGCGCGGCGTGCGCGGCGGCGCAGTTCGTGGTGCCGAGATCGATGCCGATGGTGCGCAAGGCGGGCTATTCCACTTCCAGTTCGGCGGGCGCCAGGATCGAAAGATTCTGTTTCGCGCTCACCGCCGGCAGGCTCACGGCGTCAGCCCGCCAGCCGCGGTGCCGCAGCAGGCCTCCTGCCGGCTTGCCCTGCGGCGGCAGGTTTCCCGTAAACCGGATCGCCCCCGCTTCGCGCGCCAGCGCGCCCGCCGACTCCGTCTTCACATAGGTGCCCTCGACTCCGTCGATCACCGGCGCCAGCCTGAAATGCTTCCGCAGCAGCTCCTGGCACTGCGCGTGAATCGAACGCACGCCCGCGCCCACCTGGTCGTCTGCGTACGGGCTGATGTCTTCCATGAAGAAATCGATCAGGCGCGCTTCGCGCTGCAACAGCCCGAGCAGCTGCAGCGCCCCCGCCTCCGGCTTCACCGTCTCCCGCTGCGGCTCAGGCCGCTTCGCGGCCGCCTTCTGATAGCCGTGCGCGCGCGCGATGTCCTCTGGCAGCGTGCCTCCCAGGATGCCGAAAAAGGCGCGGAACGCCATGCTGATGCGGCTCAAACGAGGGTCACCTCCAATCCTTCAGGATACAATGCCCCCCCTCCGCGCCCCGAAAAGGGGACAGGAACACAATTCCCCTTTTCCGGGCCTTCTTCCGCGCGCATTCCCCTTCCGCGCGCCGTGCAAAGGGCAGCGCCCAGCACGCGAAGAAGCCCCCGGCAGGGCGGCCGACAGCAGCCTTGCGCCATCCGGGCCGTTGCGGCGGGCGGTCCGGTCCAGCGGCCCGGGACCGCGCCGGCGGGCCGCCTCCGAAGACATCCGATGGCCGGGGACGTGCGTGACTGCGCAGCGGCTTCGGCGGCGCTGCACAGGCCTTCCGCGCGGCGTCAGGAGGAGAGTTTGGCGCCGTGGACCAGCGTCTGTTCCTTCAGACGCGCCAGCTCGCGGCGCGCGATGCCCGCCCAGTATCCTGACGGGTCGAGCTTGAGGTACTGCTGCCAGCAGCGGACGGCGTTCAGATTGTCGCCGCGGGACTGGTAGATCAGCGCAGCGTTGTAGTGCGCATCGGCGAACTCCGGATCTGCTGCGATCGCCTTCAGGTAGCAGTCGAGAGCCCGGTCCTGCGCCCGGAGCTCGTCATACAGGTTGCCGAGGTTGAACCAGGCGAGAGCGTAGCGCGGCCGCAGCGCAAGGGCGGCGCGGTAGTGGGCCTCGGCCTCTTTCCATTGCCGCTTGTGAAAATAGAGCGTGCCCAGGTTGACATGCGGCGCCGGTGCGTCCGGGTCGCGTTCGAGGGCCTTCTCGTAGGCGGCGATGATCTGTTCGGGCGGCGCGCCGACCTGTTCCATCTCCACCGCGCGCTCGAACCACTGTTCAGCCTCGCGCATGCGGTGTTCCATCTCCTGCGCCAGCGTCCGCTCCGCCCGATTGGAGGGGAAATCGAGAAGCCGCCGGATCTCCGCCTGATCGAAATCGAGCAGCAGCTGCCCGGTGAGCGGCTCCATCTTGTGGCCGTCCACCTGCACGGCAAGGCGGCGCCCGTCGGTGAAAATCTTCAGCTCCTGAAGCGGGTCTGCCACATGGCGGAGCTTCGAGCGGAGCGACTCGAGAATCAGGCGGATCCGCGCCGCGGGCATGCGCCGCGCCCGGAGCTGACGCAGGGTTTTCAGCGCCACCAGCTCCTTGAATGCGTAGGTTTCGGCGCGGGCGACGAAGCCGTTGTCCTCCCAATCCTCGAGGACCGATTCGCGAATCCCCAGCAGGCGGCACACTTCGTCCCGCGTGTAGTTCGCTTTCGGGGGGCCTCCGGACACGCGTGCCATTGTAGCACCGCGAAAGGCGGCCGATGAGATACGATGAAAGCAGGAGGCGCGCGGAACGCATATGCAACTGAGTTTCAAGGCGGCAGCCCGCAAACGCCCGCCCTCCAGCCTGGCTGATCTGCCCGCAGGATCGGAAGCCGTGATCGACCGGCTGGATCTGCCCGAGGATCTCGCTTCGCGCCTGATGGAACTCGGTTTCATTCCCGGGCACCGTGTGTCGGCGGCGCTGAGCGCGCCTGGCGGCGACCCCAGGGTGTTCCGCATCGACGGGGCGGAAATCGCCCTGCGGCGCGAGACGGCGCGTCACATCCTCGTCAGGAACAACTAGCCCATGAGTTCGTGCCACGGCAAGCCCGAGACAGCCGGTCTTGCGGCGCCGCCGGGCGTCCGGACAGCGCCGAGACTGGTGGCGCTGATCGGACCGCCGAACTCGGGCAAGACCACTTTGTTCAACCGGCTCACGGGCCTTCGCCAGAAAGTCGCCAACTTTCCCGGCGTCACCGTCGAGCATCACATCGGCAAGGCGCACCTGCCAGGCCATCACGAGGTTGACATCATCGACCTGCCCGGCATCTACAGTCTCACGCCGCGGTCGGAAGACGAGCAGGTGACGCACGACGTCCTGCACGGCGCCATGCCTGGTCTGCGCCGCCCTGACGGCGTGATTCTCATCCTCGACTCGACCAATCTGCAGCGCCACCTTCCTCTGGCCGCCGCCGTGCTCAGCCTGCGGCTGCCGACGCTGGTGGTGCTGAACATGGCGGACGACCTCCGCCAGCGCGGCGGCGCGATCGACACGGAGGCGCTGGCCAATCAGCTCGGCGCGCCGGTCGTGCTGGTGAGCGCCGCCACAGGCGAGGGAGTGAAGAGCGTGGCGCAGTTTCTCACCGGCGGCATCGCCGTGCCCCGGGTGGTGGAGTTGCCCGTGCTGCAGGACGCGCCGGCGTGCCGCCAATGGGCGCGCCGGGTTTCGCACGACGCACGCTACACGCATCCGGCGCCGCCTGTCTGGACGCGGCGGCTCGACGCGGTTTTCCTGCACCCGCTGCTCGGTCCGCTGGTGTTCGCCCTCGTGGTGGCCGCCGTGTTCCAGAGCATTTTCAGCTGGGCGCGCCCGTTGATGGACGCCGTGCAGGCAAGCGTCGCCGCCAGCGGCGAATGGATGCGCGCGGCCCTGCCGGACGGATGGGTCGAGTCGCTCGTCGTGGACGGCGCCTGGAGCGGCGTCGGCGCTGTGGTTGTCTTTCTCCCGCAGATCCTGCTGCTGTTTCTCTTCATCGCGCTCCTTGAGGATTCCGGTTATCTGGCGCGCGCCGCGCTGATCGCCGACCGCACAATGGCGCGCGTCGGCCTTCAGGGCAAGAGCTTCATCCCGCTGCTGTCGGCCTACGCCTGCGCCGTGCCCGCCATCATGGCCACGCGCACCATCGAGAACCGCCGCGACCGCATCGCCACCATCCTCATTGCGCCCTTCATGACCTGCTCGGCGCGCCTGCCGGTCTACACGCTGATCATCGCCGCCTTCATCCCGGAGAAGCCCTTCCTCGGACCCTTTCTGGGCACCCGGGCGGCGGCCCTGCTCGGCCTGTACCTGCTGGGGTTCCTCGCCGCCATCGGGACGGCGAAGCTCCTGAAGTCCTCCATCCTGCGCAGCGAGCGCACTCCCTTCGTTCTCGAGATGCCCCCCTACCGCATGCCGACGCTGGCCAGCGTCGGGCTGCGCCTGTGGGACCGCGCGCTGGCTTTTCTCAAGCGCGCCGGCACGGTGATTCTGGCTGTGGCGATTCTCCTGTGGGTGCTGGCCAGCGTGCCCACCGTCAACGGAAAGCAGCCGCCGATCGAACAGAGCCTGGCCGGCACGTTGGGCCGCGCCATCGAGCCGCTGATCCAGCCGCTGGGCTTCAACTGGAAGATCGGCATCGGCCTCATCACCTCGCTGGCCGCGCGCGAAGTCATCGTGGGCACGCTGGGAACCATCTACGGCATGGATCCGGATCACAACAGCGAAGGGCTGCAGGCGGCGCTGCAGCAGGAGCTGAGCTTCGGCGGGGCGGTGGCGCTGCTGGTGTTTTTCGCTTTCGCCATGCAGTGCATGTCGACGCTCGCCGTCGTGCGGCGCGAGACGGGCGGCTGGAAGTGGCCCGCCATTCAGTTCCTCTACATGGGCGCTCTCGCTTACACCTGCGCCTGGATCGCGCACACGCTGCTCCGGTGAAGCCGCTGTTTGCGGCCTTCCGCGGCTGTCTGCGAGACTGGGAGTGCGATGCCGTTCCGCCGGGCGCCGTGGTGGGCGCTGTCCGTATTCCTCCCGGCACTGGCCCAGACGCCCGCATGGCAGCCGCCGGCGGCGCAGAAGTTCCGCTTCGAGGCCGAATGGCGCCTGGTGCACGCCGGCGATGTCGAGGTGGAAACCAGCGGCGCCGACAGCCTGAAAATGCAGCTCCGCACGGCGGGCGTGGTGCGCACGTTCATCAAGGTGGACAACCAGTTCCACGCCTCCTACCGTCCCGGGTGGTGCGCTGAAGCCACGGAACTGACGGCGCACGAGGGCAAGCGCCACCGCGAGACGAAAGTCCGCTTCGACGCCGCCGAACGCAAGGCGTATTACGTCGAGCGGGACCTCGAGAAGGACGCCGTGGTCGCCCAGAACAGCATCGACATCCCCGCCTGCGTCCACGACGTCACCGCCGGTCTGCAGCGCCTGCGCGAACTGCTGCCGCAGCCGGGCGCCGTGATCGAGCTTCCGGTGAGCGACGGCAAGAAAGCCGTGATGGCGCGCGTCGAGGCGCAGCGGCGGGAGAAGATCCGCACGCCGGTCGGCGAGTTCCAGGCCATCCGGTACGAGGCGTTCCTGATGAGCGGGGTGCTGTACCGCCGCAAGGGCCGCCTGTTCGTCTGGATCAGCGACGACGAGCGCCGCCTGCCCGTGCAGATCCGCGTGCAGCTGCCGTTCTACATCGGCACGGTCACGCTCCAGCTTGAGAAGGTCGAATCGCCATGAGGAAGAGCTTGCTGATTGCGGTTCTTGCCGCGCTGTCCGCCGCGGGCCAGCAGGAGGCGAGGCCCCCCTCCGACCAGGAGATCCTGCCGCTCTATGAACGCTGCCTGCAGCTGATCGAGGCCGGCGGCGTCGCCAGCCAGGAGCTTGGCCGCGCCGGCCTGCCGCTTGCCGAGAACATCCGCATGGCCGTGGAAAGCCTGAAATTCCTCGGCGTGCGGCAGCCGCAGCTGCACTACCGCGTCCTGGCCAACCTCCGCGCCTACCTGCTTCTGGCCGAGTCCGTGCCCAAGCCGGTGAATTTCCCCGCCATGGCGCGCCAGCAGCTGGCCGAGCTGCGCGACCACTCCCTCAGCGCGGAGGCGTACTTCCTCGCGCTGATCGAACGGCTCGAAAACGACCTCCGCCAGCCGGACCGGGACAACCTGCGACGCTACCGCGACGCCAACCGCACGCTCGGTCCTCCGAACCCGGCCAACCCCCGCGTCGTCTTTCTCGGCGACTCGATCACCGACGGCTGGCGCCTCAACGAATATTTCCCGAACCGCGATTTTGTCAACCGCGGCATCAGCGGCCAGATCACGGGCCAGATGCTCGGGCGCTTCTACGCCGACGTGATCGCCCTGAAGCCCGCCGCCGTCGTCATCCTGGCCGGCACCAACGACATCGCCCGCGGCGTCTCCGCCGAGGCCATCCAGAACAACCTGACGATGATGTGCGACCTGGCCGATGCGCACCGGATCAAGGTGATTCTCGCCTCCATTCTGCCCGTCTCCGATCACCACAAGGATGCGGACCCGGCCTTTGAGAGAACCCGCCAGCGGCCGCTGACCGCGATTCTCGAGATGAACCGCTGGATCCAGGCCCTCTGCGAGAAGCGCGGCTACGTGTATCTGAATTACTACCCGGCGATGGCCGGTCCCGACGGCCAGCTTGCGCCCAACCTCGCCGATGACGGGCTGCATCCGAACGCCGCCGGCTACCGGATCATGGCCCCGCTGGCGCTCGCCGCCATCGAGAAAGCTCTCGGTCCGGCAAAACCCGGCGAGCGGCGGCGGCGTCTATTCTAGTGGCATGCTGCGCCGGCTTCTCGCCTTCTTCGTCCTCTGCGCCCTGGTTCTGTCCGCGCAGCAGAAGATGAGCGTGGCCCAGCTGAAAAGCGTGCTGCGGTCCTCCATCCGGCTCAATCACAGCGACAGGCAGGTGGCCGAATATATCCGCAAGATCCAGCTGACCGAGCGGCTCACGCACCGCGACGTCGAGGAGCTGCTGGGCGAAGGACTCGGCGTGCGCGCCGCCGACGAGCTGCGGAAACTGGTGGCCGCCACCGCCTCGCTGCCGCCGCCGGTGAAAGACCCCGCCCCGGTCAAGCCCGTGCCCATCCCGCCGCCTTCTTCCGTCGAGCAGGCGCGCGTCATCAGCGAAGCGCGGGAGATGGCGTTGAGTTACACGAAACGCCTGCCCGACTTCATCTGCCTGCAGGTGACGCGGCGCTATGTCGATCCCTCGGGCCTGGAGATGTTCCAGCTCATGGACACGGTGGCCGAGCGGCTCAGCTACTTCGAGCAGAAAGAAGAGTACAAGCTGATCTCCATCAACGGCAAATGGACGGACGGCGACCGCTGGAAGCTGGGCGGAGCGACTTCGAGCGGCGAGTTCGGCACGATGCTGAAGGAAATCTTCGATCCCGCCACCGAGGCCGACTTCCAGTGGGAGCGCTGGGGCAAGCTGCGCGGCCGCGTCTGTCACGTCTACAGCTTCCGCGTCCGCCAGGCGAAGTCGAAATGGCACATCAGCTGGCAGCGCCAGCTGGAGATCGTGCCGGGCTACCGCGGGCTGATCTACATCGACCGCGACGTCCCCATGGTGCTGCGCGTGACGATGGAGGCGGTCGACATTCCGCCCACGTTCCCCATCCAGGAAGCCCGCACGATGCTCGACTACGACTTTGTCGACATCGCCGGCAACGAGTTCCTGCTGCCTCTGCGGTCGGAGATGCGGATGCGGGAAGGGCGGCTGCTCGTGAAGAACAACGTCGAGTTCCGCAGCTACCGCAAGTTCGGCGCGGAAGCCATCATCACGTTCGATCCGAACCTTGAGCCGATTCCGGACGAACAGCTCCGGGAGGAGAAAGTCGAGCCGCCGGCGGCGGGCGGCGTCAAGCCGCCTCAGCGCTGAGGCTCGCCGGCGGGCGGACCGTTGTTTTCCGCTTTCCGGGCCGCGCGTTCCGCCAGAGCCGCCATCAGCTTCTCGTGCACCTTCTCGGGCAACGGATGCAGATCCATGCCCTTGTACACCTGGATCGTCTTCCGCGTGGTGTCGCAGATCACCCAGCAGTTGGGGCACTCGTTGATGTGCCTCTCCAGCTCGGCGCGCAGGGCGGGATCGGTGGCGTCGTCGAGATAGTCGCTCAGTTCGCGCAGGAAATCTTTGCAGGTGATCATGCTACTTGGCATAGCCGAAGATCCCGTCTCCCTTCCGTTTGAAGACCCGCGTCAGCCTCTCGCGCAACTGCAGGCGCGCCCGCAGCAGGCGGCTCTTCACCGCCGCCACGGAGAGCCCCAGCACCTCGGCTGTCTCTTCCGTGCTCATCTCCTCGACGTCGCGGAGGATGAAGACGGTCCGGAAGATCGGCTTCAGGCTGTCGATGGCCCGGTCCAGGATCTCGCGCAATTCCTCCTGGCTGTATTTCGACTCCGGAGTGTCATCCCATACGGCGATCTCCCGCACGATGGGCTCCTCGTCTGTTTCGATGTTTTCATCCAGGGAAACGGTTCGGTCCGATTTGCGTTTTCTCAGCTTCATCAGGCTCTCGTTGACCGCGATTCTTGTCACCCAGGTGTAGAATTTGCTCTGCCCCTGGAAAGAATCGAGGTGCTCGAAGGCCTTGAGGAAGCTCTCCTGGAGCACGTCCTCGGCATCCTCGTCATTCTGCGTGATCTGCCGGGCCATGCGGTAGATGCGGCGCTCGTAGCGGCGCACGAGCTCGGCGAAGGCCTCCATGTCGCCGGCTTTGGCGCGTTCCACCAGATCGCCTTCGCCCGCGGAGACCGGCTCCCGGGCGGCCTGCAAAGGTTTCTCAGGCATGAGCTTGGGGCTCCGCTTCCAGCATAGCAACCGCGCTGAAAAAGGTCGCCGTTCCAGCGCGTGCTAGTCTGGGATTTACCGGGGTTCCCCATGAGCAGTCCGATTCAGGTGACGCTGCCGGACGGCAGCCAGCACACGTTTCCTCCCGGCACGACGCCGCTCGACGTCGCGCGGTCCATCAGCCGCCGCCTGGCCGACGACGCGATCGTCGCCCGCGTCAATGGCGAGCTGTGGGACCTGACGCGGCCCATCGAAGGCGATGCGCGCGTCGAGATTCTGACCCCGAAGGATCCGGAAGCGCTCGAGGTCTACCGCCACTCGACGGCGCACCTTCTGGCTGCGGCCGTTCTCGAACTGTTTCCCGGCACGAAGCTCGGCATCGGACCTCCAATCAAGGACGGTTTCTATTACGACTTCGAGCGCAGCGAGCCGTTCACTCCCGAGGACCTGGAACGGATCGAAAAGAAAATGTGGGAGCTGCGCGACCGCGACCTTCCGTTCGAGCGCCGGCTGACGCCAAAAAAAGAAGGACTGGCCAAGTACAAAGCGATGGGCGAGCAGATGAAATGCGAGCTCATCGACGAGCGGGCGGACGCCGTGTTTAGCGAGTACACGCTGGGCCCCCACTTCATCGACTTCTGCCGCGGTCCGCACGTGCCCAGCACGAAGAAGCTCAAGGCGTTCAAGCTGCTCTCGGTGGCGGGCGCCTACTGGAAGGGCGACGAGCACCGCCAGCAGCTGCAGCGCATCTACGGCACGGCGTGGTTCAGCGAGAAGGAGCTGCAGGACTACCTGCACAAGCTGGAGGAAGCCAAGAAGCGCGACCACCGCACGCTGGGCAAGCAGCTGGATCTGATCTCGATCCAGGAGCTCGCCGGCCCGGGGCTCATCTTCTTCCATCCGAAAGGCGCGCTGGTGCGCAAGCTGCTGGAAGACTGGATGCGCGAGCAGTACCTGAAGCGCGGCTACGACCTGGTGAACACGCCGCACGTCATGCGCGAGCAGCTCTGGCAGATCAGCGGCCACCTGAGCCACTACGCCGAGAACATGTACGCGGCGATGGAGCTCGATGACGCGCGCTACCGGCTGAAGCCGATGAACTGCCCGGGCCACATCCTGATCTTCCGGGACCGCCAGCGCAGCTACCGCGACCTGCCCATCCGCCTGGGCGAGCTGGGCACGGTGTACCGCTACGAGCGCTCGGGCACGCTGCACGGGCTCTTCCGCGTGCGCGGCTTTACGCAGGACGACGCGCACATCTTCTGCCGCCCGGACCAGATCGAGGACGAAATCGTCAACTGCCTGGAGTTCGCCGTCGACGTGCTGAAGACCTACGGCTTCGACCGCTACCAGGCGGAGATCTCCACCTGGGACGGCGGCGCCAGCGGCAAGTACGACGGCACGCCGGACCAGTGGCAGCTCGCCGAAAGCGCGCTGCACCGCGCCGTGGAGCGCGTCGGACTGGAAGCGAAGGTGATGGAGGACGAGGCGGCGTTCTACGGCCCCAAGATCGACGTCAAGCTCGTCGACGCGCTGGACCGTCCGTGGCAGCTCTCCACCGTGCAGTTCGATTTCACGCTGCCGAAGCGGTTCGAGCTCGAGTACGTCGGCGAGGACGGCGCCAAACACCAGCCGCTGATGGTGCACCGCGCCCTGTACGGCAGCGTGGAAAGGTTCTTCGGCATCCTGCTGGAGCACTACGCGGGCGCGTTTCCGGTCTGGCTGGCGCCGGTGCAGGCCATCGTGCTGCCCATCGCGGACCGCCACATCGAATACGCCCGGCAGGTGTGCGCGCGCCTGGCGGCGGAAGGGCTCCGCGCCGAAGTCGACGAGCGCAGCGAGAAGGTGAACTACAAGATCCGCGAGGCGCAGCTGCAGAAGATCCCCTACATGCTCGTGGTCGGCGACCGCGAAGCGGCCAGCCAGCAGGTGGCGCTGCGCACGCGCAAAGGCGGCGACCTGGGCGCGCGCTCCGTGGACGAAGTGGCGGCCATGATCGCCGAAAAGAACCGCACGCGCTCGGTGGAAGACTAGCCCCTGCTCCCATGGACTGGTTTGCGTGGCCGTTGCTCGCCCTGGCCGCCGGTTCGTGGGTGTATTGCCTGCTCACTGTGTGGGCGGTGCTCGACTGGCGCCGCGTGCGTCCGGGAACTGGAAATTCCGCAGAGCCCATATCCGTTCTCAAGCCTCTGCATGGGCTCGATGAAGGGCTCGAAGAGAACCTGCGCACGTTCTTCGAGCAGGACTACCCTGCGTTCGAGCTGCTGTTCGCCGCCCGGCAGGAAGACGATGCCGGGCTGGCTCTGGCGCGGCGTCTCAGCAAAGAGTATGCGGGCGTGCCCGCGCGGTTTTTCGTGACCGGCGAGCCGCCGTATGCGAACGCCAAGGTCTGGAGCCTCGAGATCATGATGCGCGAGGCCGCGCATGATCTGCTGGTGATGAGCGATTCCGACATCCGTGTCTCGCGGGACATGCTGCGCACGGTCGCGGCGGAATTCGCCGAGCCGGGCCTCGGCGTGGCCACCTGCCCCTACCGCGCCGTACCCGGAGCCAGCTTCTGGTCCCTGCTCGAAGCGCTGGGGATGAACACGGAATTCTGGGGCGGGGCGTTCACCGCGCGGCTGGTGGAGCGCGGCGTCCATTTCGCCGTGGGACCGACGCTCGCCGCGCGCCGGCGCGTCGTCGCAGAGATCGGCGGCTGGCCGAGGCTGAGCGCGTATCTGGCCGAGGATTTCGTTCTCGGGCAGTTCGCCGCGGAGCGCGGCCATGGCGTCATTCTCTCTTCGTATGTGATCGAACACCGCATCGGCTCGCAGCCCTGGCGGGCGAACTTCGCGCACCGCCTGCGCTGGAACCGCTCGACGCGCCGCTCGCGGCCATGGGGCTATGTGGGACAGGTCTTCACCAACCCGCTGCCGCTGGGGCTTGCGGCGGCGGCGGCTCTGCCCGCCTGGGCGTCTCCGGTGCTGATCACGACCGCGGCTCTGCGCGCTCTTTCCGCCTGGGCGGTGTCGCAACTGGCGCTGCGCGACCCGCTCTGCCGCCGCTTCTGGTTCCTCGTCCCGCTGCAGGACCTGCTGAGCTTCGCCTTCTGGCTGGCGGGCTTTTTCGGGAACACCATCGAGTGGCGCGGCCGCAGTTACCGGCTGCTGCGCGATGGCCGTTTCGAGCCCCTGCAGCGCCCCCGATGACGGGCCGCAGGCCGGCCGCGGAACCGCCGGGATGCCCCGTCAGCGCAGCCAGTCGAGCCACAAAGCCCCGGCGATGATGGACAGCACCGTCACCGGCCCGCCAACCTTGAAGTGGTCGAGGAAGCGGATCTGCACCTCGGGCCGGGCTCTTTCCACGACGATGAGGTTCGCCACGGAGCCGACCAGAGTGAAGTTGCCTGCGAGCGTCGAGGACATGGCGAGCGTGAGCCAGCTCAGGAAGGGATCGGCCAGCTTCACGATGACGGGTTTGAAGAGGAGCACGGCGGGGACGTTGCTGACGAGGTTCGACGCAACGGCGGAGAAGAAGCTGAGCACGGCCGGCCGGTCGAGCGGCGTGCCCTCGGCGAAATCGAGCAGGCCGCGCTCGAGCGCCGTCGTTTCGAAGCCCCGCACGACGATGAACAGTCCGGCGAACATGGCCAGCAGCGGCCAGTCGATGTCGTGATAGACCTTCTCGGGCTTGACGCGGCGCGTGATCAGCAGGACGGCGCCGGCCACGATGGCCGTCTGCGCCACCGGCCAGCCGCGGAGAAAGAACAGCACCATGCCGGCCGAGACGGCTGCGGCCTTCCACATCAGCGGCTGGTTGACGCGGATGCGGCCGACGTCGATGCGCTCGAACCGTCCGGAGCCGAACTCCTCGCGGAAGACGATGACGAGCACGGCCCACGTCAGCAGCAGCGACATGGCGGCGACGGGCGCGAGGGCGGCGGCGAACTTCGGATAGGGGATGCCGGAGAGCGCGCCGATCATCATGTTCTGCGGGTTGCCGGTGATGGTGGCGACGCTGCCGGCGTTCGCGCCGATGGCGACGCCAAGCAGGTAAGGCACCGGATTGCGCCGCAAGGAAAGCGTCACCTGCACGACCAGAGGCGTGAGCACGATGCACATGGTGTCGTTGACGAACAGCGCCGACAGCACGCCGCTGACGGCGACGATGCCGGCCAGCAGCATCTTCGGGCTGTGGGCGTGCTCGACGACGCGCGCGGCCACGAGGCGGAAGAACCCCGACAGGTGCAAGTTCGCCACGACGATCATCATGCCCAGCAGCAGCACGATCGTGGTCCAGTCCACGGCGCGGAGGGCCTCGTCGAACCGCAGCGCGCCGCTGGCGACCATCAGGCTGGCGCCGACGATGGCGGCGCCGGTGCGGTCGATGCGCAGGCCGGGGAAGCGCCCGATGGCCAGAACCAGATAGGTGGCGGCGAAGATCAGGGTGGCGGCCACTGCACTCCATTATGGGGCGGGGCGGGGCGGCCGTGCCGGATGAGAGAATGAAGGAAAAGCCTGCTGACGGTTTTTCTTCATGCGTTTTTTCTGTCCAGAGAGAACCATCGACGTTTCCCGCCTGTCGAACGGAATTCCGGTCATCACCGAGAAAGTGGATTCGGTGCGCAGCGTCGCGGCCGGCATCTGGGTGGAGGCGGGGTCGCGCTACGAGAGGCCGCAGGAGTGCGGCATCTCGCATTTCATTGAACATATGCTCTTCCAGGGCACGGAGACCCGCACGGCCGAAGATCTGGCGCGGCAGATGGATGCGCTGGGCGGCCTGACGGACGCTTACACGGGTCGCGAACTGGTCAGTTTCAGCTTCAAGGTGCTGGACGAAAACATCGCCGAAGCGCTCGAGATCCACGCGGATCTCGTGCTTCATCCCCGGTTCGACGAAGCCGCGGTCGAAAAAGAAAAGGGCGTCATCCTCGAAGAGCTGAAGATGGACGCCGACAATCCGGAGACCTATCTCACGGACGTCTTCGTCCGTCACTTCTGGAAGCGCCATCCTCTGGGGCAGCCCATCATCGGCACCAGGAAGACGATCCGCTCATTCACGCGCGATCAGATCCGCGCCTTTCACGAGCGGTATTACCGGCCGGAGAATCTGACTCTGGTGGCGGCAGGCCGGGTGGAGCACGAGCGGTTCGTCGAGCTGGCGGAGCGGCATTTCGGGCGCCTGGCGCCGGGAGGCGTGAGGCCGGAAGCGCAGCCTCCGAGGGCGGACGCCCCGCTGATTCTGAAAAGCCGCCGCAGCCTGCAGCAGGTTCACCTGTGCCTGGGCGCTCCTGCGGTGACGGCGCGCGACGAGCGGACCTACGCGGCTTTTCTTCTGAACATGATCCTCGGCGCCACGATCAGCTCGCGGCTGTTTCAGAACATCCGCGAGCGGCAGGGGCTGGCGTACTCGATTTTTTCCGATGTCGTGCAGTACCTGGATGCGGGATGGATCGGCATCTACGCCGCCACGTCGGCCGATTCGGCGCGGAAGCTGCTTGGCGGGGTGATGGAAGAACTGCGGCGGCTGAAGGAAGAGCCCGTCGGCGAGGAAGAGTTGCGCCATGCGCGGCAGTCGGCGAAGAGCGCGATGCTGCTGTCGCTGGACTCGATGACGACGCGGATGTCGAGCCTGGCGCGGCAGTGGCTGACGCACGGGCGATTCTTCAGCCTGGAGGAAGTGGCGGCGGCGGTGGATCAAGTGACGGCGCAGGACGTGCAGGCGCTGGCGCAGGAGATGTTCGCGCCCGGACGGATCGGCCTCGCCATGCTCGGGCGCGTCGAGGAGGCGCGCATCGGCGCGGGCGATTTAGAGTGTTAATGATGCGATCCGCCGCGGGCGCCCTGCTGTTGTTTGCCGCGCTTTCCGCGGCCGGCGCCGACTTTGGCGCCCTGAAGCCGCAGGGCTATGTCAGCGATTTCGCTGGAGTGCTGCGGCGGGACGCCGCGGAGGAGCTCAACAGCGCCTGCGCCCGCCTGGAGAAGGCGACGGGCGTGCAGATGGCGCTGGTCATCCTGCCGTCGCTGGAGGGCGAGCCCATCGAAGACGTGGCCAACCTCCTGTTCCGCAAGTGGGGCGTCGGGCAAAAACAGAAGAACGAAGGTTTGTTGCTGCTGATCTCCGTGCGCGACCGCCGGACGCGGCTGGAGGTCGGCTACGGGCTGGAGCCGCTCATCCCGGACGGCTACGCAGGCTGGGTGCTGCGCGAGATGCGCCCGTTTCTGCGGGCGGGCGACTACCGGGGCGCCCTGCTGGCGGCGGTGGACTCGCTGGGGGAACGGATCGCGCAGGCCAAAGGGGTGCAGATCAGCCCTGCCGCCGGCAGGCGCAGTTCCGGACCGGCGCCCGCGGAGCCTGTTCCGTGGTGGCTGGCGGCTGCGGGTATGCTGGGCTTCTTTCTGCTGTTCAGCGCCCTGGCGCGCGTGCAGCGGGCGGCGCGGCGGCGCGTTTATTATGGCGACATGCCGGCGGCTGTGTGGCTGCCGGTGCTGTGGCAGGGCTCAGCGTTTCCGGCCCGGTCGAGCGGCGGCTTTGGCGGCTTCGACTCCAGCGACAGCTTCGGGGGATTCGGCGGCGGAGATTCCGGCGGCGGGGGCGCTTCCAGCGACTGGTAGGACGGTGCAGGCATGGCTCAGGAAATCGTGGAGAAGCTGCTCAACGACCTCACGGCACGGCTGGACAAGGCCTACGGAAAGGATCTGGTCTCCGTCATCCTGTACGGCTCTGCCGCCTCGGGCGACTGGCATGCGGGCTATTCGGATCTCAACGTGATGGCGGTGCTGCGCCACGTCGGCTTGGAGCAGCTCGACCGCGCGGAGAAGATCTTCCAGTGGTGGCGCGAACAGGGCAATCCCTCGCCCCTGCTGATGGCCGAGCAGGAAGTGCGCACGTCGACCGACTGTTTTCCGATCGAATTCCACGACATGGCCGAACGGCGCCGCGTGCTGTTCGGCGATGACATCATCGCGGGACTGGAGATCGACGACCGGTTCTACCGCGCCCAGGTCGAGCACGAGATCCGCGCCAAGCAGCTCCGGCTGCGCCAGAAAGCCGGCGGCGTGCTGCACGAGCACCGCCTGCTGATGCGCCTGATGCTGGACTCCGTCTCCACGTTCGTGATGCTGGGCCGCCACGCCCTGCGCCTGCGCAGGGGCCAGGCGCCGTGGCGCAAGCATGAGATCGTGCGCGCCCTGCGGGAGGAGTTCGGCATCCCGGGCGATTCGTTCGAACGGCTGCTGCGCCTGCGGGAGGGCGCGGAGAAAGCGCGCGCAGCGGAGGCGCCTGCATTGTTTGGAAAATACCTCGAAGAGATTTCCCTGCTGGCGGACTCGGTCGACCGCCTGGAGAATGGAGGAAGCACGACATGAAAGCCCTGGCCATCGTTCTCGGAATCCTGCTGTTGGCCGGAATTATCGCGGGCGTAAAAGCCGCCAGCGTGAACAACGAACTTGTTGCGCAACGCGAGGCCGTGCAGGCGGCCTGGGCGCAGGTGGATGTAGCGCTGCAGCGCCGCGCGGACCTGGTGCCCAATCTCGTCGAAACGGTGAAAGGCTTCGCGGCGCAGGAGCGCGCCGTCTTCGAGCAGGTGGCGCAGGCGCGCGCCGCGCTGCTCAACGCGCGCACTCCCGGGGAAAAGATCGCCGCCAACCAGGGGCTGGATACGGCCATCGGCCGTCTGCTGATGGTGGTGGAGAACTATCCGCAGCTGCGGTCGAGCGAGAACTTCCTGCGCCTGCAGGACGAGCTGTCCGGCACGGAGAACCGCATCGCCGTCGAGCGGCGCAAATACAATGAAGCCGTGCAGCGCTACAACACCACGCTGGGGCTGTTCCCGAACAACCTGTTTGCAGGCTTCCTGGGCTTCCAGCGGATCGATGATTATTTCCGCACCGATCCCGGCGCGCGCACGGCGCCGGCGGTGAAGTTCTGACTACCGGGAGATTTCCATGAGCGCACCGCTGTTTCCGAACTACATCCATGGCGAGTGGGTCGAAGGGCCCGTGTTTGAGAACCGCAATCCGGCCAACACCGACGAGGTGGTGGGGCTGTTTGTCAACGGCACGCCGGCCGACATGACCCGGGCCGCCGAAGCCGCGGCGGCGGCGCTGCCGGGCTGGGCGTCGATGACCGGCCCCGCGCGAGGCGCGCTGCTGTTCAAAGTGGCCGATCTGCTCGAAAAGCGCTTCGAGGAGATCAGCGCCGACATGACGCGCGAAGAGGGCAAGACGCTGCCCGAAGCCAAAGGAGAGGTTCGCCGCTCGATCAACATCTTCCGGTATTTTGCGGGGGAAGGCTCGCGGCTGGGCGGCATCGTGGCGCCCAGCGAGCGCGAGCGCGTCCACATGTTCGCCTTCCGCAAGCCGATCGGCGTCTGCGGCCTGGTGACGCCGTGGAACTTCCCCAGCGCGATTCCCGCCTGGAAGCTGGCGCCCGCGCTGATCTGCGGCAACACGGTGGTGATCAAGCCCGCCTCGGCCGCGCCGCTGAGCGCGTGGCGCATCGTCGAGGCCTGCCACGAAGCGGGCATTCCGAAAGGCGTGGTGAACTTCGTGGCGGGGCCGGGCAAGGCTCTCGGCGAAGCGCTGGTGGACGCGCCGCCGCTGCGGGCCATCAGTTTCACCGGCTCCTGCGGCGTGGGCGCGTGGCTGCATGAGCGCGCCTCGCGCCGCAGGCTGCGCATCCAGCTTGAGATGGGCGGCAAGAACCCGACCATCGTGCTGGCGGACGCCAATTTCGAAGCCGCCGTGGAGAACGTCGTCAACGGGGCGTTCTTCTCGACCGGCCAGAAGTGCACGGCCACGTCGCGCGCCATCGTCGAGGAGTCCATCTACGACCGGTTCCTCGAAGCGCTGGTGGAGCGAACGAAGAAGCTGAAAGTCGGAGACGGCATGCAGCCGGGCATCGACATGGGCCCCTGCGTCGACGAGGGGCAGATGAACACGGTCCTGCGCTACATCGAGATCGGCCGCAGGGAGTGCGGCGAGCCCGTCTGCGGCGGGCGGCGGCTGACGGGAGACGGCTACGGCAAGGGCTGGTTCGTCGAGCCGACGATCTTCGCCGGCGTCACGCAGGACATGACCATCGCGCGGGAGGAGATCTTCGGCCCCGTGCTGGCGGTGATGAAGGCGCGCGATCTGGCGCACGCGCTCGAAATCGCCAACGCGAGCGAATTCGGCCTGTCGGCGTCGCTGCAGACGTCGAACGTTTCGCGCATGTTCGAGTACATCTACGGCATTGAAGCCGGCCTGGTGACGGTGAACCTGCCGAGCGCGGGCGTCGAATATCAGCTGCCCTTTGGCGGGACGAAAGACTCGAGTTTCGGTCCGAAGGAACAGGGGCCGGCGGCGATGGAGTTCTACTCCGACTTCAAGACCGTTTATGTGAAATACTGAGTGGGTTCTCCGGAGCCACGGCGATGAAGATCGGACAGGTGTATTGGGACGGGCGGCTGACGGCGGCGGTGTTCCGCGACGGGGAAGCGCACCCGATCCCTGGCTACACGGTGCTGGAGCTGATCGACAGCGCGCCGCGCAAGAAACTGACGTTTGCGCAGATGGCCGCCCAGTACGCGGCCAAGGGCGGCGAGTTTCTCGAGCCGGCCATCCCGGTGCAGCCCCGCGAGGCATGGGCCTGCGGCTGCACGTATGAAATGAGCGCCTCCTTCCGCGACGCCGAGCACGGCACGCGCGAAGGATTCTACCGCCACGTTTACGAAGCGCCGCGGCCGGAGATTTTCTTCAAGGGCACGTCGCGCGTCTGCGTGGGTCCGGGCGCGCCGATCGGCATCCGGTGCGATTCGAAATTCACCGCGCCGGAGCCCGAGCTGGCCGTGCTGCTGGGCCACGGGGGCGAGATTCTCGGCTACACGCTGGCCAACGACGTCAGCGCGTGGGACATCGAACGCGAGAATCCGCTGTACCTGCCGCAGTCGAAGGTCTTTACGGCCTGCTGCGCGCTGGGGCCGTGGTGGGTGACCCCGGATGAAATCGCCAACCCCTATGCGCTGGAGATGACGTGCACGGTGCGCCGCGGCGACGCGGTGATTTTCGAAGGCAGCGTTTCGACTTCGAAGCTGAACCGGAAGATCGAGACGCTGGTCGAGTACCTGATGCGCTCCAACCCCGTGCCCGCGGGCAGCGTGCTGCTGACCGGCACCGGCATCATCGTGCCGCAGGAAGCGGCGCTGGCGCCGGACGACGTCGTCACGATCCGCGTGCCGGAGATCGGCACGCTGGAAAACCCGGCCGCGCTGGTCTAGCGGACGCGGCTCACTCCGCGGGCGAATCCGGCTCGAGCCCTTCCAGCCCGTCTGCGTTCTCCGAGAAGCGCCGCAGCGCGCGGATCGCCGCGCCGGAAGAGAAGCCCGCATGGCGCAGACGGCGGTAGGCGGCGGCCAGCTTCGACGGCTCCGACAGCAGGGCGGCGAGATCCTGGTTGCGGTACTTGCGTTCGAGCCAGGCGCGCGCCATCTCGTCCTCATCCAGGCCGGCGAAAGCCTGCTTCACGGCCTGTTCGGCCACCCGGGCGGCCACCTTGCGCCGGGCCAGTTCGGCCAGCACGCGGCTGCGCCCGAACAGGCCGGAAGCGGCGCGCGCGGCGGAGAAGGATTCGGCGAAGCGGCGGTCGTCGAGCGCGCCGTATTCCTTCAGCTGCCGCACGACATTCTCCACGCTGGCCGGATCGGCGGCGCGGCGGCGCAGCTTCTCTTTCAGCTGCGCGACGGTCAGTGCGCGGGCGGCCAGCAGCCGCAATGCGTAATCCTTCAGTTCGCCTTCTTCCAGCTTTGCGGCCGCCTTTTTTCTCATTGCCTGCTTTGATTGTGAGTGGAGTACACTGAAGTCAGCAAGGAGCAGCCATGGCAAGCGACAACAAATTTTCGTATTTCTTCCTCGGCCTCGGCATTGGCGTGGCCGTGGGCATTCTGTTCGCTCCGAAATCCGGCGAGGAGACCCGCGAGTATCTGAAGGAAAAGGCGGAAGAGGGGAAGGAATATCTGAAGCGGCGCAGCCACGAGATCAAGGAGAGCGCCGTGGAGGCTTACGAGAAGGGGAAACAGGCGGTCGCGCGGCAGAAGGAGCAGATCGCCGCCGCCGTCGAGGCCGGCAAGGCTGCCTATCGCGAGAAGGTGGAAACCGCGAACGCTCCGGCGCCGCCGGCGGATGATCTGGCGCAGGGCATCTGAACGGGGGCGTGATGCAGTCCGAGACGGCCCTCGTTCTTCTCTCGATCGCCGTGGCCGTGTCCAGCCTGTCGCTGCTCGTCCAGGCGATCGCGTCATGGCGCCTGTACCAGTCCGTGCGCAGGCTGCAGGAGGAGGTTTCGCCACTCATTCCGCAGGCCAGGGCGGCCCTCGAGCAGGCGCAGACGACATTCCGGCAGGCCGCCGCCGAGCTCCATGAGGCCGCCGAAATGGCCAAGAACATCATGGAGTCGGTGCAGGAACAGGTCGACGGCATCGACCGGGCGCGGCAGGAAATCGCCGCCCAGTGGCGCGTGCAGAGCGAACGGATCGACCTGGTCCTCGAAGACATCCTCGGCCGCGTGCAGGACGTCGTCGGCGTCGTGCACGGAACGGTGATGCGCCCCGTGCGCGAGGTGAGCGGCATGGTGGCGGGGGTGAAAGCTGCGCTGCAGACGCTGCTGCTGGCCCGCCGCCCCACCGTGGACCGGGCCACTCACGACGACGAGATGTTCATCTGACAGGCCGTTGCGCCTTCCGTCAAGCATTCTGAAGCGCTGCCGATAAGGGACGTGATGAGCGCCCTGGGCGTGCTGGATTCTTTTGTCCGTTCGCGCCGCATCCCGTCCGCCCGCGGCGAGGCGGCGGGCGGCGACTGGCTGGACCAGGACGCCCTTCTGATGGCCGTGGCCGGGATCCTGCTGGCAGAAGGCAAAGACAGCCAGACGACGCGCCAGCTGCTGGCCCGGCTCCTCCGCCGCGGCCTGCTGGGCGAGGTTCTTGCCCTGCTGGCGCGCACGGATCCGGGGGCCGCCAGCCTGGCCCTGCAACTGGCGGCCAGGCTTGATCCGGCTGCCGCGCGCACGTTCCGCCCCGGGTCGGGCCAGCCCCGGTGCACGAGCGCCGATGAAGAAGCCGTACTGGCCGAGTGGCTGCGGCTGGCCGCCCATGCAGTGGACAAGCTGGACGCCGCTCACGAAGACCGGCATTTGAGGTCCCGCCTCGCGCTGGCCTGGGGCCGGCTATCGCGGATCGCCGCCGAGGGCGAAGCGTGGCTGGATGACACCGACAGCCGGGTCCGGGCGAATGCCGTCGAGTCGCTCTGGGGCCGCAGCGACCCGCAGGCCGTGGAGCTCCTCGCCCGCAAGCTGAACGATCCTCACCACCGCGTGGCCGCCAACGCCGCCGTAGGTCTGTACCTGGCCGGCCGGCCCGAATCCGTCTCCGCGCTCGCCTCCATGGCCCGCCACGACGATCACGCCCGGCGCGCCGCCGCGGTCTGGGCCATGGGCCGCACCGGCGATGCGCGCTTCCTGCCTCTGCTGGCCGAGCTGCGGAGGTCAAAGGCCGTGCCTGTCTCGCTTCTCCGCAATATCGTCCTGGCCCGCGAGCGCATCCGGCAGGTGGAGGAGCTGCCCCGCGAGACGGTCGAGATCCGGCTGGAGAAGATTCCCGCGAAGGGCGAGTTCCGGATCATGGCGCGCCTCCCTGGAGTGACTGCGGACAATGCAGCCCCGCTCCGGCCCACGGACTTCGCCCTGGAGTGCAACGGCCAGAGCGTCTGGGACTACCGCGCCTGGCGCAGCTCCCTTGCCGGACCGGACGCCCTGGCGCTCGCCGTCGCCGGCGAGTCAGCCGAGGACGCTGCCGGACGCGCTGCGGAAATCGCCTCGGAGGCCGGCGGGGCGGCGCCGGGTCTGCTGCGCCTGGCGCTCGGCTACGAGAACCGCCGGCCGGACACTGTCCGCGCGGGCGACATTCTGGGCCTTGGCCACGGGTCTGCCAGCGCCGAGGGCTTCGCAGCGGAACCTGCCGGCTGGGCGGCGATGATCCTGCGCGCGGCCAGGCGCCTCTCCGCTCACCATGACAGGCCTCTGTTCGCCGCCGTTGTCGAGCGCGGCGCTCCGGAATGGCTCGGCCCGGCGCTGACCGCCTCGGCGCGCGACTGCGCCGCGTTGGGGGTTCACTTCACCGTGCTTCACGAGCCGGCGGCTCTGGAGCCCCCGATTCTCGAGGAACTCCGCGCCGCCGGATGCGCGGCCATGCCAGCCCCCGGCGGCGCCTTCGCCGCCGCGCTGCGCACCCTGATCGAAGCTCCCGAAGAGGCCTGGTTCATCGAGGCCCCAACCCTGCGCGCAGAGGACGTACGCGCCATGAAGCTGTTCCTCCGCTCCGGATGGCTCCGGGGAGAGGCTGGGGCGCAGCGCGCCTCCTGAAATCCTTCCCGCGCGAATTGCAGGACGGAACGCCGCCCGGCTAAGGCCGCGCGCCCAGCTTCTTCAGCGCGAACGGCCGCGCAAAGGCCGCGGGCGGATTGTGCGCCGTGGTCTGCGACGCCCGCCGGTAGCAGGCCATCGCCTCCTCCTTCTGTCCCAGCTTTTCATGCGCCATGCCCATCAGGCACTGGATGAAAGGATCGTTCTGGTTCGCCTCCCGCAGGTGTTCGAGAGCGCCCTGCGCATCGCCCAGATACAGCGCGACGTAACCGGCCAGGTAGGGGAAAAACGGCCGCTGCTGTCTGGCCATCTCCGGGTGCGCGTCCAGCAGCGCTTTGGCCGAGGCCACGTGCTTCAGCGCCGCCTCCTTCTGGCCGCGGCGCGCGGCCAGCCGGGCCAGCGCGTGTTCCAGGCGGAACATCCAGAGCGCCTGCCGGTCCGGGCTGATGTTCGGCTCCTTCAGACCCGCTTCCGTTCCCATGCGGTAGAGCTTCTCGGCTTCGTCCAGAGCTCCGGCTTCGATGCAGACTCGCGCCACTTCATTGGCGGCCTCGCCGGCGTTGTAGTGATTGCCCCGTTCCAGCCAGTAATCGTAGAGCATGCGTCCGTAGCGGGCCGAGTTGGCGCAGTCGTTGTCGAAGGCGTAGGACATCGACATCTGCCGCCAGGCCACGGCGCGGGTCTGGGCGTCGGGGGCGGCGTCTGCGGACTTCTGGAAAGATTGGCGCGCCTCCGCGGTGCGGCCCAGCAGATCGAGCACGACGCCGGCGGCGTTCAGAGCCGCCGTGTTGGCCGGATTCTTTTCGATTTCGCGGCGGTACAGCGCCAGCGCTTCTTCCAGCTGTCCGGCGCGCACCAGCTTCTGCCCTTCGCGGATGAACTCGGGGGCGTTGGCCTGGGGCGGCTGCGCAGCGGCAGGCAGCAGCAGGAAACACAGCAGTCCAGTGAGTGCAGTCTTCATCGCAAGTCCCTCTTTCAGCGGTGTCTGTTGGGGCGCAGGCCCCGCGGGCATGGTTACGCCATCGCGCCCGGGCAGCAGGACCGGACGCCGCTTCTTCGAGCTTACAATTGGAGATGCGGCCGCCACGGGCGGCCTTTCCCCATGCCGAGCCCTCAGGAGCCCGCCTCAAGCCTCCCGAAACAGTTGCCCAAGATCGTGGTCGCCACGACGGTGGCGCTGACGTTCATTTCGTTCTGGCGGGGCGCCGCCATTGTGCTCAGCGACCTGGCCTCGACGATGTTCTACGTCGGCGGCATCGCCGAACACGCCCTCGGCAAGTCGGCACCGTGGTTCGTCCTGGCGGTCCTGCTGTTCGGTTTCGCCATCCGCTCGATCTACCTCGAAAGCTGCGGCATGTTCGTGCGCGGAGGCGTGTATGTGGTCGTGCGGGACGCGATGGGGCCGCGCATGGCCAAGCTGTCCGTTTCCGCGCTGGTCGTCGACTACGTCCTGACCGGACCGATCTCCTCCGTTTCGGCGGGCCACTACCTGGGGCGGCTCGTCAATGAGCTCTCTGCCCGCATGCACTCGGACTTCCGCCTCGAGCCCAACTGGTTCGCCGTCTGCTTCGGCATCGCGGTGACGCTCTACTTCTGGCGGCAGAACGTGAAGGGCATCCACGAGAGCTCGGGCAAGGCGCTGCGCATCATGCAGGTGACGACCGTGATGGTGGGCGCGCTGATCGTTTGGTCGCTGATCACGGTGCTGCTGCGCGGCCGCGCCGAACTGCCTCCCGCCCCGACGCTCGAAAACATCCGTTTCGACTCGCACTCCCTCGGCTGGCTGGAAGGCACGTTCTGGCCCACGGTCTGGCCGGCGGCGCTTCTGATCGGCTTCGGCCATACGCTGCTGGCCATGAGCGGCTTCGAGACCCTGGCCCAGGTCTACCGGGAAATCGCGGCGCCGAAGATGAAAAACCTGGTCCGCACGGCCAACATCGTCTGCACCTACGCGCTGCTGTCGACCGGCTTCGTCACGTTCGCCGCCGTGATGATCATCCCCGACAAAGTCCGCCCGGAATACTTCGACAACCTCATCGGCGGGCTCGCGATGTATCTGGAAGGGCCGGAGATCCTGCGCCTCGGGTTCCACGTTTTCGTCGTCGCTGTCGGCGCGCTCATCCTGTCCGGCGCGGTGAACACGTCCATCATCGGGGCCAACGGCGTGCTGAACCGCGTTGCCGAAGACGGCGTGCTGACAGGCTGGTTCCGCAAGCCGCACCGCCGCTTCGGGACTTCCTCGCGCCTGATCGGGCTGATCACGGCGGCGCAGCTGCTGACGATCCTCGCGTCGCAGGGCGACGTGTACCTGCTCGGCGAAGCCTACGCGTTCGGCGTCGTCTGGAGCTTCGCGCTGAAAGGCCTTGGCGTGCTCGCGCTGCGCTTCCGGCGCTCCGATCAGGAATACAGGTTCCCGCTGAATCTGCGGTTCGGCCGCACGGAGATCCCGCTCGGCCTGGCCGTCACCACCCTGGCGCTGCTGCTCGTCGCGGTCACCAATCTTCTGACCAAGCAGATCGCCACCATCTACGGCCTCAGCTTCACGGCGCTGCTGTTCACGGTGTTCGCCGTCTCCGAGCGGCTGAACGCGCGGCAGCGGCAGCAGAAGGAAGCGGCCCTGGAAGAGTTTCAGCTCGACCACGAGCCCGACGTCGACCCCCGCCTTGTCCAGGCCCGGCCCGGCTGCATTCTGGTCGCGATCCGCGACTACAACCATATGCACCATCTCCGGGAGGTGCTGCGCAAGACCAACATCCGCCGCCAGGACATCGTCGTCATGACCGTGCGGCCGCTGGATGCAGGCGCGGGAGAACACGAACTGGCCGAAGACCAGCTGTTCACCGAGTACGAGCAGGAGCTGTTCACCCGCGTCGTCAGTCTCGCCGAAAAAGAAGGCAAGCCGGTCGAACTTCTCGTCGTCCCGGCGACGGATCCCTTCTTCGCGCTCGTTCATACCGCCCAGAAGCTGAAGGCCTCGCGCCTCGTCACCGGCGTCTCGCGCGCCATGCCCAGCGAGGAACTCGCCCGCCGCATCGGGCTCGCGTGGGAGCAGCTGCCCGAACCGAGGCACCCGTTTTCGCTGGAGATCATCGCCCCGGACCGTCCCTCTTCCTTCGTCAATCTGGGGCCGCACCCGCCGCGCCTCTGGCCGGAGGACATCGACCGCCTGCACGAACTCTGGCTCCGTCTGACAACGAAAGAAGGCTTTACCGCCGCCCTCCATCACCGCGACGTCGTCGGAGCGGCGCTGCGCTATCTCGAAAAGAACCTCAACGGCGAGCGCCGCCAGGAAGTGCTCGACGAAATCCGCAGGCAGGCTCCGGGCGCCTGAGCGGACCCTTGCGGGGCGGCGTCAGGACTGCCACAGCGCCAGGGCCTTCCGCGTCATCGCCCCCAGCGGCAGAGAATCCAGAGCCGCCAGCTCGTGCCACTGGCACCCGTCCAGCGAGCGGCGCATCCGCCCGTGCCAGAGTTCGACCTCGTAGTTGTGGTGCGTGATGGAATGCCGGAACCGTCCCAGCAGCTTCAGGGAGCGCTCCGGGCCCAGCTCCTCCACCGAGGGCAGCTCCCAGAATCCAGCCAGCCGCCGCCCGTCCTCGGGGCGCCGCCGCAGCAGCAGCCGTCCGCGGTCCACGATCAGCGCCAGCCGCAGCGCCACTCTCTCCGGCTGCCTGCGCCGGGCCTTCACCGGCAGCTCCGCCTCCAGTCCGCGGCGGCGCGCCTGGCACAGATCCTGCCACGGGCACAGCAGGCACTTCGGCTGGCGCGGCAGGCACACGGTGGCGCCCAGCTCCATCAGCGCCTGGTTGAAATCTCCGGGGTGGGCGGGCTCGAGCAGGGCCTGCGCCTGCTCCTTCAGTCTGAGACGCACGCTCCCCGAGGCGATGTCACCCTCTTCCGCCGTGAGCCGCGCCATCACGCGGGCGACGTTTCCATCGAGCACGGCGACCGGCTCGCGGAAGCAGATGGAGGCCACCGCGGCGGCCGTGTACTCTCCGATGCCCGGCAGCGCGCGCCACTCCTCCGCCGTTTCCGGAAAGCCGCCGCGGGCGCAGATGGCTTCGGCCGCGCGCTTCAGGTTGCGCGCGCGGCTGTAATATCCCAGCCCGGCCCACAGCGCCAGCAGCTCTTCTTCCTCCGCCCCGGCAAGAGCCTGCGGCGACGGAAAACGGGCGAGAAAGCGCTCGTAATACGGGATCACGACAGACACGCGCGTCTGCTGCAGCATCACTTCCGACACCAGCACGCGCCACGGATCGCGCGTCCGCCGCCACGGCAGGTCGCGGCGGGCCGAGGCGTACCACTCCAGCAGCAGTTGCGCAGGGCGCCGGGGATTCCGCATGCGGTTGTTACAATGATGAGGGATTCCCCCTCGCGCAGGCAATTTCCCTCCCATGACGGACCGCGGCGATCTTCTCAGAATTCGCGGTGCGCGGGTCCACAATCTGAAAGGCGTTTCGCTGGACCTGCCCCATAACCGCCTCACGGTGGTCACCGGAGTTTCAGGCTCCGGCAAGTCGTCGCTCGTGTTCGACACGATCTACGCCGAAGGCCAGCGCCGCTATGTGGAAAGCCTTTCGGCGTATGCGCGCCAGTTTCTGGAGCGGATGGAGAAGCCCGCCCTCGACGAGATCGACGGCATCGCGCCGCCCATCGCCATCCGCCAGAAAAACACGACGCGCAATCCGCGCTCCACGGTGGCCACGGCTACGGAGATCTACGATTACCTGCGCCTGCTGTTCGCGCGCGCCGGCGAAACCTGGTGTCCGAAGTGCGGCATCCGCGTCGAGCGCGACACCGTCGATCCGGTGGCGCAGAAGATGCTGGCGCAGCCGGAAGGCTCGCGCTGGTATGCGCTCTTCCCGGTGCGCACCGCGCCCGGAGCCAGGCCCGACGCCCTGAAAGACCATCTGGCCGATCTGCGCCGGCGCGGCTTCACGCGGCTGTACCAGCAGGGGCGCGTGTTCGAGTTCTCCACGCCCGAGTCCCTGCTCGAGATCGATTTTTCGCAGCCCTTCTTCGTGCTCGCCGACCGCCTCGTGATCCGCGAGGGGCAGAAACAGCGCATCGTCGACACCGTGGAGATCTGCTACCGCGAGGCGGGCGAGGTGATTTTCGAGCAGGCGGGCGAGAGCGAACCTGCGCGCCTGCGCTTCTCCGAACAGTTCGCCTGCAGGAGCTGCGGACGCGAGTTCCCGTCGCCGGAGCCCTCGCTGTTCAGCTTCAACAACCCCTGGGGCGCCTGCCCCGTCTGCCAGGGCTTCGGCCGCACGATCGACTACGACATGGATCTCGTCGTGCCGGACCCCTCGCTGTCGATCGCCGAAGGCGCGATCGAACCCTGGAACCGCCCGCACTACGAGTGGGTGCTCGAAGACTTCGCGCACCGGCGCAAACGCGACGTCCGCCTCCGCGTGCCCTATGCCGAGCTGACGCCCGCCGAAAAGGAGATCGTGCGCCAGGAAGTGCGCGAGTTCTTCCAGGAGGTCGAGCGCAAGAAGTACAAGGTTCACGTGCGCGTGTTCCTCAGCCGCTACCGCGGTTACGCCACCTGCTACGCCTGCGGCGGCGCGCGTCTGCGCGAAGAGGCGCTGAACGTCCGCGTGGGAGACCGCTCGATCGCCGAAGTCGTGCGCATGAACATCGGCGAGGCGCGCCGCTTTTTCGACGGGCTCGAGCTCGGCGCGGAGCAGGCAGCCGTGGCGTCGCGCCTGCTGGGCGAAATCCGCCAGCGGCTGGCTTTCCTCGACAACGTGGGCCTCGATTACCTCACGCTCGACCGGCTGACCATGACGCTCTCCGGCGGCGAGGCGCAGCGGATCCAGCTGGCCACGTGTCTCGGCTCGCGCCTCGTGGGCGCCATCTACGTGCTCGACGAGCCGTCCATCGGACTCCATCCGCGCGACACCGCCCGGCTCATCCGCATCCTCGAAGACCTGCGCGATCTGGGCAACACCGTGCTCGTCGTGGAGCATGACGCCGATGTCATGCGCGCCGCGGATCACATCGTCGATCTGGGACCCGGCGCAGGCGAGCTCGGCGGGAATGTGGTCTTCGAGGGCACGCTCTCCCAGATGCTGAACGGCGCGGGCGGCAGGCGCGTCGAGACTCTGACGGCGCGCTATCTGCGCGGCGAAGCGCGCGCGTCCCACAAGAACTCGCGCCGCGCGCCCGACCCGGCGAAGCGGCTGCGCTTCCTCGGCTGCCGCGCGCACAATCTGAAAGACATTGACGTCGAGATCCCCCTCGGACTGATGACCGTCGTCACCGGTGTCTCCGGCTCCGGCAAGTCCACGCTCGTGCACGATGTCATCTACCGCAGCCTGCTGTCGCGCTACCAGAGGGACCTCGCCGCCCCGCAGGACGATGCGGAGATGGACGCCTCCCTCGGACGGCAGACCTGCCGCCGCGTCGAAGGCGCCGCGCTCGTGCGCGGTCTCGTGCTCGTGGATCAGTCGCCCATCGGCCGCACGCCGCGCTCCAATCCCGTCACCTACACCAAGGCGTTCGACCCGATCCGCGAACTCTTCGCGGCAACCCCCGAAGCGCAGAAGCGCGGCTACACGTCCGGCTACTTTTCGTTCAACGTCAGCGGCGGCCGCTGCGAGACCTGCCAGGGCGACGGCACGGTCACCGTGGAGATGCAGTTCCTCGCCGATGTCGAACTGGTCTGCGAAGACTGCCGCGGCACGCGCTACAAACCGCAGATCCTCGACATCCGTTACAAGGGGCTCAACATCCACGAAGTGCTCCAGCTCACCGTGCGCGAGGCCATCGCGTTCTTCTCCGGGCAGGCGAAAATCGTCTCGCGGCTCCAGCCGCTGGCCGACGTCGGCCTCGGCTATCTGCGTCTCGGCCAGTCGGCGACGACGCTCTCGGGCGGCGAAGCGCAGCGCGTGAAGCTCGCCAGCCACCTCTCGCAGAGCGACGTCTCCGGCCACCTGTTCCTGTTCGACGAGCCCACCACCGGCCTCCATTTCGACGACATCGCCAAACTGCTGGACGCGATGGACCGGCTCGTACTGCGCGGGGCCAGCGTTCTCATCATCGAGCACAACCTGGAAGTCATCCGCCATGCGGACTGGATCATCGACCTCGGCCCGGAAGGCGGCGAGCGCGGCGGCCGGATCGTCGCCGCCGGTCCGCCCGAGGCCATCGCCGCCTGCGGGGAATCCCATACCGGCCGTTTCCTTCTCCCGCTGCTCGGCGCCGCACAGGACTGAATGGCGGCGGCCCGGTTCTCCCGCGCCGCGCCCGGCGCGCGGACGCTTTTCCCGCCGCCGCTACACTGGAAGCGAGGGGTGCCGTGATTCCGCTTCTTGGAATGGACGCTGAAGAGCTGCGCAGCGTGCTGCCTGCGGAAGAACCTGCGTTCCGTGCGCGGCAGCTCTATGATGCGCTCTACCGGCGCCGCGTCTCTTCGTTCGCCGGAATCACGGAGTTTCCCGCAAAGCTGCGCGAGCGCATGGCGGCCGAATCGGTCATCGGCCACCTGGAGCGCGCCGCGCGCTTTGACAGCCGCGACGGCACGCGGCGCTACCTGCTGAAACTCGCCGACGGCAAGACCGTCGAAGCCGTGTTCATGCCGGAGGAGGCCCGCGACACGCTGTGCATCTCCACGCAGGTGGGCTGCCCCGTGGACTGCAGGTTCTGCCTGACGGCGCTGATGGGTCTCGAGCGCAATCTCACCGCGGGCGAAATCGTGGGCCAGGTGCTGCACCTTGCGCAGGACAACGATCTGTGGGCGCACGAGAAGCGCATCAACATCGTCATGATGGGCCAGGGCGAGCCGCTGCTGAATCTGGCCGCCGTCCTCAAGGCGGCGCGCCTGCTGTGCGATCCCAAAGGACTGAACATCAGCCCGCGCCGCATCACGGTGTCGACATCCGGCATCATTCCGCGGATCGCCGAACTCGGCCAGGCCGAACCGCGTCCGAAGCTGGCCATCTCGCTGAATGCCTCGACGGAAGAGCAGCGCCGCGAGCTGATGCCCATCACGCGCAAATACCACCTGCGCGACCTGATCGAAGCCTGCCGCGCCTATCCGCTGCGCCCGTGGGAACGGCTGACGTTCGAGTACGTGCTGCTCAAAGGCGTCAACGACAGCGACGCCGACGCGCGGCGCGTCGTGAAGCTGCTCGCGCCGCTGCGCTGCAAGGTGAACCTGATCGCCCTGAACCCCGGGCCGGGCATTCCGTATGAAACGCCCCCGCCGGAGCGTGTCGCGGCGTTCCAGGCGATCGTGAAGCGGTCGATCCCCTGCTTCATCCGCAAGCCCCGCGGCCTGGACATCTATGCCGCCTGCGGGCAGCTGAAGCGCATGGAATCCGGGCTTGTGACGCTCGGCGCCTGAAGGAGCCGGCTACTCGTCGCGCAGCACTTCCAGCGGGCGGTGCGACAGCACGCGGATCGATGCCAGCCACCCTGCGCCGATGGCCAGCGCCATGGTCAGCAGCGTCGTCACCAGGTTTGCGCGCCACTCGGGATCGAAGCGCGCGTCGAGCAGCCGCGTCATCAACAGGCGCGCGAAGCCCGTCCCCAGCGCGCCGCCCATGAAGCCCGCCGCGCCGCCCAGAATGGCGAACTCTACCGAGAAGATCGAGACCAGCGTGCGCCGCCGCGCCCCCAGCGTCTTCAGCACCGCCGACTCGCGCACCCGCCGCAGCCGCGTGCCAGCCACCGTGGATGCAAGAATGATCGCGCCCGCGAGAATCGCGAAGCCCGCGATGAAGCGGATCACCAGCGACACCTGGTCCACGACGTCCTGCACGATGTTCACCACGTCGGCGGCGTTGATCACCGTCACCGACGGGAAGCGCCGGAAGCTGTCGCGCATGAACACGGCGACCTGCCCGGGTTGCACGCGCGCCGTCGCGTAGTACTGCACGGGCAGCCCGGCGAGCGCTTTTTCGGTGAAGACAAACTCGTCGCTGGCGCCGCGCCGGACGCTCTCGAAGCGGTGAATGGCCGCCACGCGCGCCTCGAAGCGCCTTCCGGAAGCCGTCCACTCGAGCACCGAGCCCGGCTCGATGCCCCAGCGTTTCGCCGTGTTTTCATCCACGCTCAGCAGGGCTTCCGCGCGCCCGTCCTTCCACCACGCGCCGCGCAGGATGCGCATGTCCTCGGGCATCTCCTGCATCCATGTCACCTGGCGCGTGAAGTTGCGCCGGCGGCGCCGCTCTTCGCCGGGCGGAGGCGGCAGTTCGTCGAGCGGCGTGCCATTCACCTTTTCGAGCCGCGCCGCCACCGTCGGCACGAGCTGCGCGCGCCCTTCGATCTCCTTCCGCGAGGCCAGGAACTCACGCACCGCGTCCGCGTCGCGCGGCGTGATGTTGATCATGAACACGTTGGGCGCGCCCTTCGGCATCGCCACCATCACTTCTTTCAGAAGCGAGTTCTGCACCAGGTACACGGTGAGCGTGAACATCACGCCCACGCCCAGCGCCACCAGAATGCTCGCCGCGTGATTGCCCGGCCGGTAGAGGTTGGCCATGCCATGGCGCAGCCACAGCGGGAACCGGACGGGCGTGTGCGCCATCAGCCAACGCAGCGCGCGCAGCAGCAGCCACGCGATGCCGCCGAGCAGCGCCAGCGCCACAGTAAGCCCGCCCGCGAACCACCCGCCCACTTTCGCCGAGCCTGCGAGCCACGCGGCCATCGCGCCCAGCCCGGCCAGGATCAGCGCTCCCGATCCAAGGGAGGGCAGCAGCTTCCGCAGCCTTGCGCGGAGCGGCGGTTTCGTTTCCGGCATCTCGCGCCGGAAGATCAGCGCCGGTTTGACGTCGCGGATGGCGAGCAGCGGCGGCACGGTGAACAGCAGCGCCACCAGCAGGCCCGCGGCGATGCCTTCCAGCGCGAACGCGCCGCTCCAGGCGATGCTTTCGAACTGGAAATAGCGCCGCAACAGCAGCGGAAAGGCCCACTGCACCGCCGCGCCCACCGCGAGGCCCGCAACGCCTCCCGCGAGGCCAAGCAGCGCCGCCTGCAATGTGTAAATGCGGATGATCTGCGCCGAGCGCGCGCCGATGCATTTCATGATCGCGATCGTGTCCAGCCGCTGCTGGATATGCGAATGGATCGCCATGGCCACGCCCAGCGCCCCGACGATCAGCGCGATCATCGACACCAGGCTCAGGAACGTGGTGGCGCGGTCCAGCGCCCGCGTGATGAACGGGTGCGTCTCGCGGTAGTCCGTGATCAGCGCCTCGGGGAACGCCTTGCGCAGCGAGTCGCGCAGCTCCTCAATCCGCAATCCCTCCGCCGGCAGCTTCCACAGGAGCCGCTGCGAGGCGCGCGAGCCGAACACCAGCAGCCCGGTGCGCTGCAGCCCTTCGCGCGTGATCATCACGCGCGGACCCACGTTGAGCGAGCCGGTCATGCGGTCCGGCTCGAAGCGCACGACGCCCCAGACGCGGAACTCGGCGTCGCCCAGCCGCACGCGCGAGCCCGGCTCGAGGTTCAGCCGCAGCATCAGATCGTCGCTGACGGCGATCGTTTCCGCGGTCAGTGCTTCCGCCAGCGGCGCTTCCGGCTCCAGCCGCACGCGCCCGTACCACGGATAGGTCGAGGGATCGACGGCCTTCACGCTCACGAGCACGGGGGGCTCGTCCGCGCCGCCCGCCATCATCGAAACCGTCTCCGTGATCCGCGACAGCCGCGCGCCGCGCCGCTCCCATTGCGCGATCACCTTCTCCTGCTCCTCCGTGGGATCCCCGAACTGCCGGATGAGCAGGTCCGCCGCCATCAGGGTGCGCGCTTCCTTCTTCAGCGAATCGTGGAAAGCCGCCGAAAAGCCGCGCACGCCGGTCAGCGCCCCGACGCCGGCGGCGACCCCGAAGACGACGAACAGGAACTTCGGCGCTGCGGCGCGGGCTTCGCGCCACGCCATGCGCCAGGCGGGAGTCTGGAACAGTTTCATGCCGCCGCCCGCCGTTCGTCGCTCAGGATCTGCCCGTCGCGCAGCGTGATGATGCGCGTGGCGTGGGAGGCCAGCTCGCGGTCGTGCGTCACCAGCACGAGCGTCGCGCCTTCGCTGCGGTTCAGCGACAGCAGCAGCTCCAGCACGTGGCGCCCGTTGACCGAATCGAGGTTGCCCGTCGGCTCGTCGGCCAGCAGCAGCGGCGGCTTGCGGATGAAGGCCCGCGCCAGCGCCACGCGCTGCTGCTCGCCGCCGGACAGCTGCACCGGATAATGATCCAGCCGCTCTTCCAGCCCGACGGTCTTCAGCAGCTCCCGCGCGCGCCGCCGGGCGGCATCCAGATCCTCGCCCGCCAGCTCCGCAGGCAGCAGGACGTTCTCTTCGGCCGTCAGCGTCGGAATCAGCTGATAGCTCTGGAACACGAAGCCGATCTTGCGCCCGCGCAAAACGGCCAGCGAGTCTTCGTCGAGCCGCGAAATCTCCTCGCCCTCGATGCGGATGGAGCCGGACGTGGGCGTGTCGAGCCCGGCTACCAGGCCCAGCAACGTGGATTTTCCGGAACCGGAGGCGCCCATGATGGCGACGAATTCGCCGCGGGCCACGTCGAAGCTGATGCCCCTCAGGATCTCCACGCGGTGCGTTCCGGTTTCGATCGTCCGGGTGACATCTCGGAGGGAAAGAACAGGGGCAGTCATGCTGCGTTCAACTCTGTCCTTTATGATGGCAAGAGATGTCCCGCCGCTGTTGGCTTTTTGCGCTCCTCCTGCTGTCGGCCTGCAGCCGGCCCGAGCCGGAGAGGCAGCAGCCCGCCACGGCGGCGGCCCCGGCCCGGGTTCCGTCGAAAGCGCAGGAAGACCGCGCCGATCCGAGGCCCGTGATCCTCGCCTTCGGCGACAGCCTCACCGCCGGCTACGGAGTCGAGCCGGGCGAGAGCTATCCCGATCACCTCCAGCAGATGCTCGACGAGCGCGGCTACGCTTACCGCGTCGTCAACATGGGCATCTCCGGCGACACCACCGACGGCGGCGTGTCCCGCCTCGATGCCGCGCTGCTCGTCAAACCGAAGATCGTCATCCTCGAATTGGGCGCCAACGACGGCCTGCGCGGTCTGCCGCTCGAGCGCACCCGCGCCAACCTCGACCTGATGATCAACTCGTTCCAGGGCGAGGGAGCGAAGGTGATCCTGGCGGGCATGACGCTGCCGCGCAACTACGGCGCAACCTACGTGCGCGATTTCGAGCGGATCTTCCGCGATCTGGCCAGACAGCGCGGCGCCGTCCTGATCCCGTTCTTCCTCGAAGGGGTGGCCATGAATCCGGCGCTCATGCAGGAGGACATGCTCCACCCGAACGCCGCCGGATGCCGCAAGGTCGCCGAGCTCGTCTTCCGCCATCTCGAACCGCTTCTGGCCAGATAGTCCCGGCTTTCGGTCAAATCGCCGGCCCCTCGTTTCTGGCCTCTGCGCGCCCTCCGTTCGCCGTGCGGAACCCGCCGCGGCTTCCCCGCCGCGCTGGCGATGTCCCGCACGCTCTCCTGGGCTCCCTACAATGGAAATACGTCCCTCATGGCAGAGAATCCCCCTTTTGAAGAACCGCGCCTGGCGCTGAACCGCATCTACACGAAGACGGGCGACTCGGGCGAAACGCTGCTCGCCAGCGGCGAGCGCGTCCCCAAAGACGCTCCCCGCATCGAGTGCTACGGCACCGTGGATGAACTGAACTCGTTCGTCGGCGCCGCCGCCGTCACGGCTTCGGAGCTGGCCCCTGCCGCGCCCGCGCTCGACGGACTGGTCCGCACGCTCAGGCGCGTCCAGCACGAGCTGTTCAATCTCGGCTCGATCCTTGCAACGACGCCGGAGCGCGTGCACCCCCGGCAGGCGCGGATCACCGAAGCGGACGTCGCCGCTCTGGAGCGCGACATCGACAGCGCCAACGCCGTGCTCGAGCCCCTCCGCAGCTTCGTCCTTCCGGGCGGTTCGCGCCTCTCGGTCGAACTGCACATCTGCCGCACCGTCTGCCGCCGGGCCGAGCGGCTTCTGGTCGCCGCCGCGCGGCAGGAGCGGATCGACCCCGTCAATCTGCGGTATCTGAACCGGCTGAGCGACGCGCTCTTCGTCTGGAGCCGCTGGGCCAACGTGCAGCTGGGCGTGCCGGAGGTCCTATGGTCGCCCAACGAGAGCGCTTCGGCGCAATCGCAGGGCGCCCGGTAGCGGATCAGAACAGCTCGCGCAGGTCGGAGAACCGCTCCACCACCACCAGCCTGCCCGGCCCAGGCCTTCTCAGCTGCGTGCGCTCCAGCGTCCAGGTGCGCGCGTGCGGCACGAACACGGCGTTCAGCCCCGCTTCCAGCGCCGGATTCACGTCGGACTTCGGCGAGTTGCCGATCATCCACGTGCGCGCCGGATCCAGGCCCCGCTCCCGCACCAGCGCCTCGTACGAGGCGCGGTCCTTCTCCTTCACGATCGCCGTGTGCCGGAAGTAGCGGCCGAGGCCCGAGCGGTCGATCTTCATGCGCTGCTCGTCGGGATGCCCTTTGGTGAACAGCGTCAGATCGTGCCGCGCGCTGAGCTCGGCCAGCGTCTCCTCGACGCCTTCGATCAGCTCGAGCGGCTGCTCCAGAATGCGCAGGGCGAAGCTCTTCACCGTCTCCAGATCCTCGGGCCGGATCTCGCGTTCCGCCAGCTTCTGGTAGCACTGCTGCAGATTCCGGCCGAAATTCAGCGATCCGTAGCCGTGAATGCGGCTGTTGGCCAGTTCGATTTCGTCCAGCACGGCGCGGATCTGCGCCGCGTCCAGGCTCGAGTGGGAAAGGAACTCGACGAACTCGTCGAACGCCTGCTCGAAGTAGATGTTGTTCTCCCAGAGCGTGTCGTCGGCGTCGATCAGCAGAAACTGCGGGCCTTGCATGCGTCGGTGCTATTCGGACTGCGGGTAGAGATGGCGCCCGTGGCCGTTGGAGCGGACCACCTTCTCCATGGCCTGCCGGATGCGCTCTTTCTCGGCCTGCCGGCGCAGGTGGTCGCGCACCGCCTCCAGCCTTTCCCGCTCGCTCTGCATCTCGATCAGCCGCTGACGGAAGTGCAGGTCCGGCGAGAGATCGGCCAGCAGGAAGCTGAGCTGCGGGTGATCCAGATCGGGAGGCTCCGCCTCCGCTTCTTTGGCCTTGACCAGGTCCAGCCACGCGGCGAGCGCCTCCATCACGAGATCGCGCCCCGCCGGCGCTTCATCGAAGTCGTCGAAAAAGTGCGCCCTGCCGCGCAGGAAGCTCCGTCCCCCCAGGACTTCCTGCAGAGCGAAACGCCTGCGGCCCACCGTGGCGATGTCCATGCGGCCGTCCTCGTACCGGCGCAGCACGTCCTCGATCGAAGCCGTGCAGCCGATCCGCATCAGCCCGCCGCCGCGCGCCTGCACGACGCCGAACTCCTGACGGAGCTCCAGGCACTCCGCGATCATCTCCTTGTACCGCTCTTCGAAAATGTGGAGCCGCAGTTCGCAATGCGGGAGGAGCACCGTCTCCAGCGGGAACAGAGGCAGCATCTCCTCCGGCATGCTTGTATTATGGCTCATACGGACCGTTGAGCCCGCACATGCAAGCAAAGCGCTACGTCCGCCCGGCCACGCATGCAATCAAAGGCGCAGGAGACCAGCCTGGACGGGGAGCCGCGCCATGATCCTGAAGCTGAAACGCACGCCCGGCATTTATCTGGTGGGCTTCATGGGCTGCGGCAAAACGACCGTGGGCCGGGCATTGGCGAAACGTCTGGGCTGGCGCTTCGCCGATCTCGACGAGGACATCGAATCGCGCCAGCAGATGACGATCAACGAAATCTTCGACCGCATGGGCGAGGAAGAGTTCCGGCGTCTGGAGCACGAGGCGCTGAAACGGCGCATCGGCGACATCGCCCGCGGCGTGCCCTGGGTGCTGGCCGTCGGCGGCGGCTGCTTCGCGCAGCCGCGCAACTACGAGCTCATCGAGAACAACGGAGTGTCGATCTGGCTCGACGCGCCGCTGGAGATGATCCGGGCGCGGATCGCCCACTCCGACACGCGGCCGCTCGCGCGCGATCCGGCGAAACTCGAGGAGCTGTACCACGCGCGGCGGCCGGCCTACGAGAAAGCGGACTACCGGATTGAGATCGGGCCGGGAGGATCCGCCGAAGCGGTGGAGAAGATCCTGCAACTGCCCATTTTCTGAAGCGGGGAAGCCATGCAGAACGAGAAGCTGATGCGGCGGCATGCGCTGTCGGTTTTCCGCGCCGCGGTGGAAGCGGCAGATCCGCGAAAGACGGTCAAAGCGGCTCTGGCGAAGCTGGATGCTTCGCGATACCGCCGCATCTTCGTCGTCGGCGCGGGCAAGGCTTCGGCGGCGATGGCCCAGGCGGCGGAGCAGGTGCTGGGCAGGCGGATCGCCGGCGGCTGGATCAACACCAAAGACGGCCATCTCGCGCCGCTCAGGCGCATCACGCTCCACGAAGCCAGCCATCCGGTGCCCGACGCCCGCGGCGTGGAAGGCGCCCGCCGCATCGCGCAGATCGCGTCCGAAGCGCAGGAAGGAGACCTTCTGCTGTGTCTGATCAGCGGCGGCGGCTCGGCGCTGCTTCCTCTGCCCCTCGAGCCGGTGACGCTGGAAGAGAAGCAGGAAACCACCCGGCTGCTTCTCGCCTGCGGCGCCACCATCCATGAGATCAACGCCGTGCGCAAGCACCTCTCCGCCATCAAGGGCGGGCGCCTGGCCCGGCTGGCGCAGCCGGCGGAAGTCCTCGCGCTCCTGCTTTCCGATGTCGTCGGCGATCCGCTCGACGTCATCGGCTCCGGCCCCACGGCGCCCGATACGTCCACGTTCGCCGCCGCCTGGACGGTGATCGAAAAGCACGGCCTTCAGAAAAAGATCCCCGCCCGGGTCCGCAGCCTGCTGCAGGACGGGCTCGAGGGAAAGATCGAAGAAACGCCCAAGCCCGGCGACGCCTGTTTCCGCAGGACGCGGAACGTCATTGTCGGGTCGAACCGTCTCGCTGTGGATGCTGCTGCACGGAAGGCGCGCGAGCTCGGCTACAGGCCGCTGGTGCTGTCCACCACGATTGAAGGGGAAACGCGCGACATCGCCGCCATGCACGCCGCCATCGCCCGCGAGATCGTCACGTCCGGCCGTCCGGCGCGTCCGCCCGTCTGCCTGATCAGCGGCGGCGAAACCACGGTGACGCTGCGCGGCCAGGGCCTGGGCGGGCGGAACCAGGAATTCGCGCTCGCCGCGGCCATCGCGCTCGAGGGCGTGCCCGGCGTGCTGGCCTTCAGCGCCGGCACCGACGGCACCGACGGCCCCACCGATGCGGCCGGAGCGATGGCCGACGGAGCCACCGTGGCGCGCGCCGCCTCCATCGGGCTCGATGCGAAGAAGGCCCTGAACGAAAACGATTCATACCGCTTCTTCCAGCCGCTCGGCGATCTCGTCATGACCGGGCCGACGGGCACCAATGTGATGGACGTGCGCCTGATGCTCGTGCGCGGCAAAGCGCAGGGTCACTGATCTACGGCCTTGGGGGGCTCCGGCGGAGGCGGCGCCTGCGGAGGACGGCCCAGCGGCGAAGAGATCTCCGCCGGCGTCAGCTTCCGCACGATCATCCGTCCGCGCCGCGTCTCCAGACGGACTTCCGGCCCCGCCCCCGTGCTGCCCGAAATCGAGCCCCGCCGGTCGTCCTGTTCGGCTTTCAGGCGCGGGTCGAATTCATTGACGGCCTCGCCGCGCTCCGTCTTCGCCGTCAGGGAGAACCGCGCCGCCGGCGCCAGCGCCAGCTCCACGTCTCCGCTGTCGGTCTTCACGGTCATGCGGCCGATCTCGGGCCGCGGCTGACGGATCTCGATGTCGCCGCGCTCGACGTCCACCGTCAGGGTGTCGGCGACGTCAGCCAGTTGGATGTCCTTCGTCTCCGCCCGCACGCTCAGGGGGCCGGTGACGCGGCTCATCGTCAGCTGGCTCAGGCTCAGCCGCATCTCGCCGGGCACGGCAGCCGCGCGGATCTCGGTCCGGCTGCTTTCGAACCGCACGGCGCGCGCCGCCCGCCGCACGATGGTTTCCCCTGACCACGAGCCCTCGATGGAAACGCTCCCCGCGGCGTCCTCCACTTCAATGTCCCGGCCGCGCCCTTTGATCTCGATGTCGCCTTTCACTTTCAGCGCGCGGATGATGTCGCTGCGGCGGAGATTCACGCGCGCCCGCCCGCCGACGGACTCCAGCCGCACCCCGGCGTTGTCGGAATCGCAGACGACCTCGCCCTCGATGTCCTTCACTTCAAGATCGCCATACTTGCCGCGGAATTCGATGCTCGATCCCCGCGGCGCCGTGATCTCCAGGTCGATGCTCACGCGCGCCCCTTCGGCCGCGTCCCGGCCGTGCTCGATGCGGACGGTGTCGCCGTCCCGCTTCACCTGCACCTCGGCGGCTGCAGCGGCGCGGTCAGCCGCGGCGCGGTCCAGCGCCCGCACCGTTTTCCGCGCCGAGACCTTCACTTCGTTGCCTTCCACTCCCGTGATCCGCGTGTTGCCCCGCGCGCTTTCGATCACCAGCCGGCCCCGCGGCGCGGCGGCCACGGTCTGGTCGGTCACCGGATAATCGAACGCCTCGCCGAACACCTCCACGCCGCCGATCCGGATCTTGCCCGGCAGCTCCTGGCTCCAGCGCTTCGCGCTCCAGATCGACATCGTGGCGATCGTGATCAGGATGATCAGCGCCCACTCTCCGCCGCTGATGCCCGCGCGCGGCAGCGGCCGCTGGCGCGAGTAGCTGACGGCGATCTCCACGATCCGCAACACGCCCCAGGCCACCAGCAGCGCCGGCCACCAGTTCACGAACAGCTCGAACAGCGGCAGGTCCGGCCGGATGTTCCGCACCAGGAACACGACGCCGATGACGATCAGCAGCAGGGGACCGGCCAGGGATCCTCTCTTCATGTCCGCCTCCTCAACCCTGGAATCGGGCCCCGCCGCCAGCCCCCGGCGCGCCCGCCGTCCTCTCCAGCAGCTTCATCAGCCCGAATACGATCAGCAGAACCGGCCACGTTTTGGTCACTGGAACTCCCGACATCCGGTCCGCCAGCAGCAGCGCGCCCAGCGTGATCAGCACCACCGGGCCGCGGATCGCCCGCATCAGTTCCCCCATGCGTGTCATTGGCCGCCTCCCCCGGGGGCATCAGACCCCGCCTCTTTGCCCCTGCGCCCGCCGCTGAACTGCTGCGTCAGCATCCACACGCCGGCCGCGATCAGCAGAACGGGCCAGTAGCGCAGCACCTCGCGCATCGGCAGCATGCCGAAATTGTTCAGCAGGAACAGCGCGCCGAACACGATCAGCAGCACCGGCAGCAGCGGAGACCGTCCGCCGCCCCGCAGCTCCACCAGCGAAGAAAATTCGTCCACCGGCTCGCCCATCAGGCGGCGCCGCGCCGTGTGGTACGCCTCGAACGCCATGTAGAACCAGAACACGCTCGTCAGCAGCCCGAACAACGGCTCCAGTCCGCCGGCGGCGTCGCTGGAGACAATGCTGATCAGCAGTCCGAGGATCAGCACATGCACGATTCCTTTGGCGTACTGCCCGTTGTAAATCGCGCCCACGCCCGGGATCAGGCCGAGAATGAAGGCCAGCCCGGGCGAAACGCCCGGATTGACAGGCAAAGGCGGCGGCGCCGAAACCGGCGTCTGCTGCGGCGCTGCGGGCGCGTGGGCCGCGCAAAAGACGGTTCCCTGCGCCAGGCGGACTTCGTCTTCAGCCAGCGCGGCGCCGCAGACGCGGCAATAAGCGGCTACAGGCTTCTTCTGGGCGTTCTCTGTCATTGTCTTTTCCCCTTCCCGGGCGGCTCGATCTGCGCGGGCACGCTCCAGTCAATTCCGTCTCCCGCCCGCCCGCGCCCGGCGGCGCCGGGACGGTCTTGCTTCCGCGGCGTCTCGGCCGGGACGGCAGGCTCTTCTGTCCATTCCTTCAACGTCTGCTGGATCTCGTACACCAGCCGCAGGCTCTCGTAATACTTCTTGGCGCGGTCCCAGGTGCGCCAGGCCCTGTCTTCCACGGCCATCCACACCCTGGCCGGCTCGAGATCGGTGATCCTCAATTGCCGCACCGGCACCCCCGCGAACCGCGCCAGCATGGCGAAGCTGAGGATCGTCATCGCCATCCCCATCGCAAACCGGGGCTGCAGGATCGGCTCCACAAGGCGCGCCAGCCAGCCGCCACGCTCCCGCACCGGCCGGACGGCGCCGTGCCGCACCTCGAACAGCAGTTGGTTCACCAGAGCCGGCGGCGGCTCGACGTCTGCGGCCGTCCCGATGAAGGCCACCGCCGCGCGCGCTTCCTCCACCAGCGCGCGGCAGGCCGCGCACGAGGCCAGGTGCAGTTCCACCGTGGCCCGTTCCGCCGGCGTCAGCGTGCCGTCGGTGTAGTCGCAGATCAGGGCCTCGAGATCGCTGCACTTCATGGCACGACCCTCATCTGGCGCAGCGCGCGCGCCAGTTCGCTCCGGCCCCGGTTCAGCCGGGACTTCACGGTTCCTTCCGGCACGCCCAGCACCTGCGCGATCTCGCGGTATTCCAGGCCTTCAATATCCCTCAGAATCACCGTTTCGCGCAGGTCGGGCGAAAGCTTCGCCAGCGCCTTCTGCAGCGCCTCGCTCGCCTCCCGGCCCGCCAGCGCCGCCTCCGTGCGGCCTTCCAGCGCGGCCTTCTCTTCGAGCATCGGGAGCTGCTCTTCAATCGACGCCGTCACCCGCTCGTTCTTCGAGCGGCGGTAATGGTCGATCAGCAGATTCCGCGTCAGCCGCGCCAGCCAGACTCCGAAAGACCCCTCCCCGGCGCGGAAGCTCCGCACGTTGCGGAAAACCTTGAAAAACACCTCCTGCGTGAGGTCCTGCGCTTCGCTCTCCCTCCCCGTGAAACGGTAGCAGATGGAGTAGACGCGCTTCGTGTACGTGCGGACAAGATCTTCCCAGGCGCTCTCGTCGCCCTCCAGGCAGCGAGCCACCAGTTCGCTGTCAGCGTCCACGTTCAGCACGCCGGGGCCGCTCCCCTCCCAGGCCGCTGATCGCAACGGCGCCACGGCGGCCGCCCCGCTTTGCGCCGTGCCCCAGACCTGAGTGCCCGCTGCCATTGCCGTGGTTCCTTCTCGCCAGATCGGCCGCCAGCCCTGCTTCCTCTGACCGGCTGGCTGGCTTCCTATCTGTACAACGCGGGTTTATCATGAAAAGTTCGACCGTGGCGAAGGCGTACGGGACCGGCTCCCATTTTAGTTGAATTTGCGGGACGCCTCGCCTCGAACGGCCTCACGTGCAGGAAACGCTGCCCAGCTCCGCCAGCAAGGCGCGCCGCCCCCTGGCCCGCAGCCTCTGCATCCCGTGCCTCCTCCTGCTGGCCGCTGCCGCATTTCTCTTCTGGCGCGCCCGGCAGACCGGCTTCGACCCGGGCGCGTTCGCGTCCGCTTTCCGCCATGTCCACTGGGGCTGGATCGCCGCCGCCTGGACCGTGGGGCTCCTCTCCTACGTCGGCAGAACCGTCCGCTGGATGGTCATGCTCCGGCCGCTCGCCCCGTCCGCACGCTTCCGGGACGTGCTCTCCGCCACCATCGTCGGATTCACCGCCGTCTACCTGTTCGGCCGCCCCGGCGAACTGGTCCGCCCCTGGCTCATCGCCCGGGCTGCCAGAGTGTCCTTCCCCTCCCAGCTGGCCGCCCTCGTGCTCGAGCGGATCTACGACACGCTCCTGATCCTCGTCTTCTTCGGTTACGCCCTCGCCTCGTCCATCCAGATCCATCCTTCCGCCAGTCCCGAACTGCGCTGGCTCATTGCGAAAGGCGGCTGGATCATCGGCATCACCGGTTCGCTCTGCCTTGCGGCGCTGATCGTGCTCCAGCATTGGGCGCCGAAGTTCGAGCACAGGATCATCGCCGCGCTCGGCTTCCTTCAGCAGCACCACCAGGAAATGGCCGCCCGCCTGGTGCGATCCGCGCTCGATGGACTGCGCGCCGCCCGGTCAGGCCCGGCCATCGCCCGCCTCCTTTGGTGGAGCGCGGTGGAATGGCTGATCATCTACGCGAGTTTTCACCTGATGTTCCTCGCCTTTCGCGAGACCGCAGGGCTCAGCCCCAGCCAGATCCTGGCCTATATCGGCTTTGTCGCCATCGGGAGCGTCGTCCAGATTCCCGGGCTGGGCGGCGGTTTTCAGGTCGCGTCCATTCTCGTGACCACCTCGATGTTCCGTGTCCCTCTGGAAACCGCCACCAGCCTGGCGCTCCTGAACTGGGTCATCGCCCTCGCCGGAGCCGTCCCGCTCGGTGCGCTGCTCGCCCTGCGCGAGGGACTGCGGTGGCGCGAGCTCTCTCACCTACCTTCCGAGGCCGTCTCATGAACTGTCCATTCTGCGGATTCAAAGAAGACCGTGTCATTGATTCCCGCGAAAGCAAGGAAGGCGACGTCATCCGCCGCAGGCGCGAGTGCCTGCAATGCGGCCGTCGATTTACTACATATGAAAGAATCGACGAGGTCCCCTACATGGTCGTCAAAAAAGACGGCCGCCGCGAGAAGTTCGACCGTCAGAAGGTGCTCAATGGGCTGCTCAAAGCCTGCGAAAAGCGCCCCATCCCCATGTCCACCCTCGCCGAGTTGGTCGACGAAGTCGAGGGAATGCTGGTCGACAGACCGGATCGGGAGATGACTACTTCAGAAATAGGAGAACATCTGACGCGTCGGCTCCTCGCCCTCGACAAGATTGCCTACGTGCGTTTCGCCTCCGTCTACCGGGATTTCCAGGACGTTGAAGCTTTCCTCAGTGAAATCAAAGACTTGATCCGGAAGAAGCGTGGCTGATCCGCCACGCCGGCTCCCGCCGGCGCCAGATTGGGCGGCGGATGTGTAACGAATTCCCGCGCACGGCATCAAACAAATTGGGAGCTTAACAAGATCGCAATTGTGTGCTATCCTGATTGGGCGCGCCTTCCCGTCCGCCGCCAGTATGAGCCAACCAGTCCAGCGGAGCGGTTTCGTGCCCTCCCGGAGAAGCAATGTGGGCGGAGTTGCGCAGGCGCGGGAATCAGGATTGGGCCGGTGAATCAGTTTGTCGGCCGCCGCAACGCACGCCTTAGTCCCGGCGGGCGCCTTGCGGCGGGGCAGAGACGGCTCCCATGACAGCAGTCGGCAGTTTTGATTCGGATCCGGGCAGCGGCCACGTTGCCGGAGATCTCTGTTCGGACCTGGAGGTTTGTTGCCAGTGGATCACTTCGAAGATCAGTTTCTGACGGATGCGGCCGATACGCTCGGCCTGCCATTCGACGAGGAAACCAATTTCTTCCATCCTGAAGACGTCCAGGAAGACGAGTTTGCCGCCGCGCAGCCGGCGGAAGAGTCCATCTACACCGACGACCCCGTTCGCGTCTACCTTCGCGAAATGGGCGCGGTTCCGCTGCTGACGCGGGAAGGCGAAGTCACGCTCGCCCGCCGCATGGAGCAGGGCAAACTCCGCATGCAGAAGGCGGCGAGCCGGTCGCTTCTCGTGCAGAACCAGGTGCTCGAGCTGGCCGAAAAGGTCCGCTCGGGCGAACTGAACCCGGAGACTCTCGTGGATCTGGGCGAAGTCGAGGAAGGAACCCCTGCCTACGACAAGCGTCTGCGCGAGATCCGGGACCAGTTCGAAACCTACATCGCGCTGTTCCGCAAACAGGAGCAGCTCCGCGAAAAGCTGGCCGCCGGCCCGGGCGCCAACAAAAAGGCCCAGAAGAAGGCCCTCTGGAAGTATTACCGGGCGCGCGTGGAGACCTCCCGCGCCATCCGCAGCTTCCCCTGGCTGCCCTCCCGGTGGCGGCAGTTCTCGACGGCCATCGAGCAGGCGGTCGAAGAGCTCAACCAGTATGAAGCCGAGCTCCAGCAGCTCGAAGCCGACCGCTCGGCCAACCAGGCCCGCATCCGCGAGATCCGGCGCGAAATCAAGCGCCGCGAGACGCAGGCTGGCGCCACCCACGCCGAACTGAAGAAATCCCTCGCCGACATCCGTCAGGGCGAGCAGGAAGCCGAGCGCGCCAAGAAAGACCTCGTGGAGGCCAACCTCCGCCTGGTCGTCTCGGTGGCCAAGAAGTACGTCAACCGCGGCCTGCACCTGCTGGACCTGATCCAGGAGGGCAACATCGGCCTGATGCGCGCCGCCGACAAGTTCGAGTACCGCCGCGGCTACAAGTTCTCGACCTACGCCACGTGGTGGATCCGCCAGGCCATCACGCGCGCCATCGCGGACCAGTCCCGCACCATCCGCATCCCGGTGCACATGAACGAGTCGATGAACAAGTTCCTGCGCGCCACCCGCGAGCTGGAGAAGGAACTGGGCCGCGCCCCCACCAACGAAGAGATCAGCCGCCGGATGGACATCCCCGTCGAGAAGGTCCAGAAGCTCAAGACCATCTCGCGCGATCCGGTGTCGCTCGAAACCCCCGTCGGCCGCGACGGCGAATCCGCCCTCGGCGACCTCATCGAGGACCGCTGGGTCGGCTCGCCCGTCGACACGGTCATCGACTCCAACATCCGCGAAGAGACGGCCGCCATTCTCAAGACCCTGTCTCCGAAAGAAGAAAAAGTCATCCGTCTCCGCTTCGGCATCGGCTGCGAGCGCGAGCATACGCTCGAGGAGATCGGGCAGCAGTTCGACGTCACGCGCGAGCGCATCCGGCAGATCGAAGCCAAGGCGCTGCGGCAGTTGCGCTCCCCCGAGCGGGCGCGCCATCTGCGGGCGCTGCTTGCGGCGCGCTGACCTTCTCTTGTGAACTCCCGGCCCGCCTCCGCCCGGCGCGGGGGCGGGCCGATATGTTTTTACGCCGCCGCGATCACTTCCCGGTAGAACGCCTCATATTGCGGAATGATCAGCGACGTGCAGAACCGCTCCTCCGCCGTCGTGCGCGCCGCCCACCGCATGCGGTTGTAGAGATCGCGGTCTTGGAGCAGCTCCGCCACGCGCGCCGCCTGCGCGTCCGTGTCCCCCGCCTCCTCCAGAAACCCGTTCTGCCCGTGCGTGATCAGTTCCGGCAGCCCGCCTGCCCGCGTCGCCACAGGCACCACGCCGCAGGCCATCGCCTCCAGCGCCGCCAGCCCGAACGACTCCAGCTGCGACGGCAGCAGCAGCACGTCGCACTGCGGAATCAGCCGCTCGATGTGGTCCTGCTTGCCCAGGAAGCGCACGTGCTCGTGCACGCCCAGCTCGAACGCCAGCCGCTCGGCCGCGCCGCGGTCCGGTCCGTCGCCCGCCATCCACAGCTCGCAATCCACCGCTTCGCGCGCCCGCGCCAGAATGCGCACGCAGTCCGGCGCGCGCTTCACCGGGCGGAAATTCGAAATGTGCAGCAGCCTCGGCCGCCCTTCATGCGGCTGCTTCGCCATGCGGTACAGATCGCAGTTGACGAAGTTGTAGATGACGCGGATCTCCTTGCGCGCCCCCACGGCTTCGTACGTCTGCCGCTTCAGATACTCGCTGATCGCCGTCACGCCGTCGGACTCCTCGATCGAGAAGCGCGTCACCGGCAGATACGATTTGTCGCTTCCGACCAGCGTGACGTCCGTGCCGTGCAGCGTCGTCACGAACGGCAGCCGGCGCTTCTCCCTCAGCATCGACCGCGCCAGAAACGCCGCCGTGGCGTGCGGGATCGCGTAGTGGACGTGCAGCAGGTCCAGCTGCTGCCACTCGGCGATCTCCACCATGCGCGACGCCAGCGCCAGATCGTAGGGCGGATACTGAAACAGCGGGTAGGACGCGACTTCAACCTCGTGATAGTAGATGCGCGGCAGCCCCGGATCCAGCCGGATCGGGTTCGCGTACGTGATGAAGTGAACCTCGTAGCCCCGCGCCGCCAGCTCCATGCCCAGTTCCGTGGCAACGATCCCCGACCCCCCGTACGTGGGGTAGCAGGTGATGCCGATCCGCAGCGGGCGGGCGGAAGGCGCGCTCATCAGAACTTCTTCTTGGCGAATTCGGCGAACTGTTTCGCAATCCCGGCTGATTCCGTATCGCCCGGATGAATGATCACGCGGTAGATGAACCGGATGCTCTGCCCTGGCTCGAGCGCATGGCTGCCGTCCTTCGTCTTGTCGTTGAAGAAATCGTGCAGCCCGAACGCGTTGGCCGCAAACAGTCCATAGTCGCGCGCGTGCCAGTACGTCGGATGGCGGAAACTCTTCGGATGATCGAGAATCGCCACGCCCAGCGCCTCGCCGTCCAGCGTGCCGCTGTAGTCCACCCACGGCGACGCCTTGCCCCACACTTCTTTCATGCCCGTCTTGCCCTCGGCGTTGATCATGCGCCCGGTGCCGCCGCGCTCCCGCATCGCGTCGCGCAGCCGGATGGCGAAGAAGCCTTCCTTCGTGTCGCCGAACACCGCCTTCTTCACCGCCGTCAGCGTCGCGTCGAAGTCCAGCACCCGTTGGGAAGGATCCGAATAGAACGTCATCGTGCGCGTCTCGCGCACCAGCGGATCGCCCGCGTCATCCACCCACAGGAAGCTCGCGCGGATCGAGCCCTCCTTCTTCCCGCCCTTCACGGCGAGGATCTTCTCGAGCTTCACTTTCCCCTTGCGCCCCTTGCCGCCCGGCTCGTTGGCCCAGAAATCAATCTGGTTCACATCGCCGTGCGTGAACCACAGCCCGCGGTGGTGCGGATGGTCCCGCGTCTCGCCTTCGATCTTCTCCATCGGAAAGCGGCGCGTGACAATCGTCCCCGAGGCCGCGCGCAGCGGCGACAGATACGGCTTGGGAGCGTCTTCCCCGTAATGGAACGTGCCGAACGGCTTGCCGTCGATCGTGATCTCGATGTGATCGGCGGCCTGCTGAAACTGCACCTGCGCGGCCAGCGGCAGGCAGAGAAGCGGGATCGCGAAGACTGCGGATTTCATCGCTTCCAGTTAATCACAACCGCTCCGGCGCGATCGCGCCGGCAGCGCCATCCCGGCGGAACCAGCGTGGTGGAGCCCGCATCCAGAATCAGCGCCGGCCCGTCCGTCCACTGCGGGCTCACGGACTCGCGAGCCAGCGCGGGCATCTCGTGCCATCTCCCGTCCACAAACACCGTGCGGCGCTCGGGAGCGCGGCGCGAACGCCGGTCCGGAGTCCTCAACACGGGCGGAGTCACCGGCGTGACCGCCCGCACGCGCGCCTGCACGATTTCCACGGGGCGCGCGCGGTTCGCATATCCGTAGCGCTGCTCGTGCGCGGAGTGAAACACGCTCTCCGGGTCGCGCCCGCGCCAGGGCACCGTCAGTTCGTAGCTCTGCCCGCGGTAGCGCATGTCGGCCGAGCGCTCCAGGCGCGCTCCCGGCGAATCCTGCCTTGCGCGCTGTTCGAGTTGGCGGAACACGGCCTCGATATCCTCGCACTGCAGCGCGCTCGCCGAATAGTCGCGCACCCGGTCCGCCATCAGCATCCCGAGCGCCGAGAGCGCCCCGGCGAAGTCCGGCACGAGCACGGTTTCCATGCCCAGCTCCGCCGCCAGTTCGCACGCATGCAGGCCGCCGCAGCCGCCGAACGCCACCAGCGCAAAGCCGCGCGGATCCACGCCGCGCTCCACGCTCACGACGCGGATGGCCCGCGTCATCGTTGCATTCGCCACGCGCAGAATGCCCGCCGCCGCGTCCTCCAGCGGCAGGCCGAGCTCGCCCGCAATCGAAGACACCGCCCGCCGCGACCGTTCCGGATCGATCGCCACCGTGCCCCCGGCAAGCTGCGTGGCGCTGATGCGGCCCAGCACGACATGGGCGTCCGTCACTGTCGGCAGCAGCGCCTTGCCGTAGCACGCCGGACCCGGATCGGCGCCCGCGCTCTCCGGCCCCACGCGCAGCAGGCCGCCCGCATCCACGCGCGCGATCGACCCGCCGCCCGCGCCCACCGTGTGGATCTCCAGCATCGGCACGCGGATCGGAAATCCCCCGAGCGTCGCTTCCACCGTCTCCCGCGGCGCGCCGTCGCACAGGCTGACATCCGTGGACGTGCCGCCCATGTCGAAGCCGATGATCCGCGTGAAACCCGAGGCGCGCGCCGCCCCTGCCGCCCCGCGCACGCCTCCCGCCGGCCCGGAGAGAATCGTGCGCACGGCCTGCCGCCCCGCTTCCGCCGCCGTCAGCAGGCCCCCGTTGGACTGCATGATCCACAGCCGCGCTCCGGCGCGCCGCTCCAGCGCTTCCAGATACCGGTGCATCAGCGGGCCGACGTACGCGTTGAGCGCCGTCGTCGACGCCCGCTCATACTCGCGGAATTCGGGCGACACTTCGCTCGACACGGAGAGGAAAAAACGGCGCCCCAGCGCGCGGGCGATCCGCTGCTCGTTGGCCGGATTCCGGTAGGCGTGCAGGCAGCAGAGGGCGAGGCTCTCCACGCCCGCGCGCTCCAGCCTCCGCCTCAGTGCCAGCAGCTCTTCCCTCTGCGGCGCCGTTTCCACCGCGCCATCCGGAAGCATGCGCTCGTGCACGCCGAAGCACAGTCTGCGCGGAATCAGCAGCGGCTTCGGTCCGGGCGTCAGGTTGTAGAGCTGCGCGCGGTTCTGCCGGCCAATCTCGAGCAGATCTTCGAACCCTGCCGTCGTGACGAACGCCGTGCGCGCGCCCTTGCGCTCCAGAAACGCGTTCGTGGCCACGGTCGAACCATGAATCACCTCGGCCCCGGCACCACCGGCGATGCGTGCGAGCCCCGCGAGAATCACCTCGTGCGGCGCCGACGGATTCGACCGCAGCTTGAACGACTCGAGCGCGCCGTCTTCGCGCAGGATGACGAAGTCCGTGAACGTGCCGCCCGTATCGACGCCAATGCGCATCTTCGCACGAGCTTACCCGAAACGGGACCCGCACCGGACAGCCACCGCACCCTCCCCAACGGACTTCCCCCCGCGCTCTCCTGCGGGTTTCCCCTCGCGCTTGCGCGAGGGCTGCATCCCAACCGTGCCCCAGCTGCGCTCTCCTGCGGGTTTCCCCTCGCGCCTGCGCGGCGACTGCATCCCAACTGTGCCCCAGCCGCGCTCTCCTGCGGGTTTCCCCTCGCGCTCGCGCGAGGGCTGCATCCCAACTGTGCCCCACCCGCGCTCTCCAGCGGGTTTCCCCTCGCGCCTGCGCGAGGGCTGCATCCCAACTGTGCCCCAGCCGCGCTCTCCAGCGGGTTCCCCCTCGCGCTTGCGCGAGGGCTGCATCCCAACCGTGCTCCAGCTGCGCTCTCCAGCGGGTTTCCCCTCGCGCTTGCGCGAGGGCTGCATCCCTACTGTGCCCCACCCGCGCTCTCCTGCGGGTTTCCCCTCGCGCTTGCGCGAGGGCTGCATCCCAACCGTGCCCCACTCGCGCTCTCCAGCGGGTTTCCCCTCGCGCTTGCGCGAGGGCTGCATCCCAACTGTGCCCCCCTCGCGCTCTCCTGCGGGTTTCCCCTCGCGCTTGCGCGAGGGCTGCATCCCAACCGTGCCCCAGCCGCGCTCTCCAGCGGGTTTCCCCTCGCGCTTGCGCGAGGGCTGCATCCCAACCGTGCCCCAGCTGCGCTCTCCTGCGGGTTTCCCCTCGCGCTTGCGCGAGGGCTGCATCCCAACCGTGCCCCAGCTGCGCTCTCCTGCGGGTTTCCCCTCGCGCTTGCGCGAGGGCTGCATCCCAACCGTGCCCCAGCTGCGCTCTCCTGCGGGTTTCCCCTCGCGCCTGCGCGAGGGCTGCATCCCAACCGTGCCCCACTCGCGCTCTCCTGCGGGTTTCCCCTCGCGCTTGCGCGGCGGCTGCATCCCAACTGTGCCCCAGCCGCGCTCTCCTGCGGGTTTCCCCTCGCGCTTGCGCGAGGGCTGCATCCCAACTGTGCCCCAGCCGCGCTCTCCTGCGGGTTTCCCCTCGCGCTTGCGCGAGGGCTGCATCCCAACTGTGCCCCAGCCGCGCTCTCCTGCGGGTTTCCCCTCGCGCTTGCGCGAGGGCTGCATCCCAACCGTGTCTGCCCCGCCCGCCAGAGCGGGCGGTTCCCCCCCCGAGGTCCCGAGCCCTACTCGTACCGCAGGCTCACCACCGGATCCAGGCGCGCCGCGCGGTCCGCCGGCCAGTATCCGAACACGATCCCGGTCAGCGCCGACAGCGTCACCCCCAGCACAGTCCACAGCACGCTCACGTACGCCGGAATCATCGGAATCGCCGAGCGCACCGCCAGTGCGATCCCGTACCCTGCCGCCAGCCCGATCAGCCCGCCCAGCATCGTCAGCGTCACCGCCTCCAGCAGGAACTGCACCCGGATGTCGGACGCGCGCGCCCCGATCGCCTTCCGGATGCCAATCTCGCGCGTGCGCTCGGTGACCGAAATCAGCATGATATTCATCACGCCCACTCCGCCAATCAGCAATCCGATCGACGAGATCACCGTGGTCAGGATCACGATCGCGCCCGTCAGCTGATTCCACAGATTGGTCAGAAAATCCGAACTGAACAGCTCGAAATCGTTCTCCGCGTTGTGGGGGACCTTCCGGATCCTCCTGAGCGCCTCGGTCACCTGATCGATCGCCACCTGCGGCGGAACATCCCGGTGGACCGTGAACGCCAGGAACACTTCCTTCATGTCCGGATTGTGCTTGCGGAACGTATTGAGAGGCACAAGCACGAACTGATCCACCCCGGGGCCTCCGAGGAATCCCTCGTCCGGCGCAAAGACCCCGATCACCTCATAGGGAGCGCCGTTGACGAGGATCGTCTTGCCGATCGGATCCGCCCTGCCGAACAGCGAATTCGCCAGCCCTGCGCCAATCACCGCCACCGGCGCGGACCGCGCATCTTCAGCCGGCGTGAACATCCGTCCCTGCTCGATCGAAAACAGCGGGATGATCTCGCAGTAGTCGGCGTTCGCTCCGCGCAGGATGACATTCTCCACCCTCTGCCCGCCGTACCGCGCCTCGTTGGCAGCCCCGAAGAAGAACGCCCGCGTGCCCATCGCCGTGATTTTCTCCACCGCCGGCGCCAGCTCTTTCACTTTTTCCGCGTCATCGTATTCCAGATATTTCCGCTTCCGCACGTGCTCCGGAGGACGTCCGGGATCGATGCCGAATCCCATCCGCCCGACGAAATAGCTGCGCGAGCCCAGCTGCTCGATGCGGTCCGAGATGTACCTGTTCAGCCCGTTGATGATCGCCGCCACGCTGATCACCGACGTCACGCCGATGATGATGCCGAGCAGCGTCAGCGCAGAACGCACCTTGTGCGCGCGCAGCGTGTCCAGCGCCACCAGCAGATTCTCCTGAAACTCGGCGCGCGTCATCTCACTCGGCCCTCAACGCCTCCACCGGATCCAGCCGCGCCGCCCGCGTCGCCGGATAGATGCCGAAAAACAGCCCGATCGACGAAGCCAGCACGATGCCCATCACCGCCACCCAGCCCTGCACCGCCGCCGGAAACGACGTGTACCGGTCCAGCAGCTCCGCGCACAGGAACCCGAGCCCGATGCCGAACAGCCCGCCCGCCAGGCACTGCAGCACGCTCTCGGTGAGGAATTGCCGCAGGATGTCGCCCGCCGAAGCCCCTACGGCGCGGCGCACTCCGATTTCGCTCGTCCGCTGCGTCACGCTCACCAGCATCACGTTCATGATCACGATCCCGCCCACCACGGCGCTGATCGAGCTCACCAGGATGAACACGGCGAAGAACGCGCCCGAAATCTGGTTCCACAGCTTGATGTAGGAGTCTTTCGTCCCGACGAAGAAATCCTCCTCCTGATTCGGACCGATGTGCCGCCGCGCCCGCAGGATCAGGCGCGCCTGATCCATCGCCCGCTCGAACCGCGCCGGATCGCCGGGCACCTTCACGTTGATCGTCAGCGACGCGCGCCGCCCGCGGATATCGAGAAAGGCATTCAGCGGAATCACGGCGAAATTGTCAGCGTCCTGTCCCAGAACGGCGCCGTTTCTTTCATACAGCCCGATCACCGTGAATTCCTGCCCGGCCAGCTTGATCACGCGCCCCAGCGGATCCTGCCCGGGAAAGAGCCGGTCCTTCAGCGTGTATCCGATCAGGCAGACGCGCCGCCCGAGGTTGTTCTCCACCTCGGTGAAATAGCGGCCCGATTCCACCGTGGAAGAATCGATCCGCTCCATCGACGGCGTGTGGCCGGTCAGAGTGACGTCCGGCACTTCGAGGTCCCGGTATTGCGCCTTCGTGGTCATGCGCCCTGTGGCGCCGGTGATCGCGCACTCGGAGCAAAGATCCCGCACGGCCGCATAATCTTCCCAGTAAATGCGCTTGTACCGCTGCGCCTTCCGGATCACCTCGAAGTCCGTCACGGCGAACGGCATCCGCGACAGCTGAAACACGTCGCTGCCGAGGTTGGCGATCTTCGTCTCCACGTAGACGTTGGCGCCCTGCACGATCGTCACCACCGTGATCAGCGTGCCCACGCCCATCATCAGTCCGAGAATCGTCAGGGCGCTCCTCAGGCGGTGGGCGCGCAGCGCGTCCACGGCCAGCGCCAGCGTGTCCTGCGGCCGCAACATGGATCTCTCTGATCAGACGCGCGTCAGCGCGGCTCTGTTCTTCTTCTCTTGCGCTCCGCAGCGCGCAGCTCTTACACCCGCACCCGCGCCCATTTCTTCCCGGCGCGGATCACGTGCTCGCCCGGCGTCAGCCGTTCCGCCGGCGACCGGACCACGGCGCCGTCCACCTCCACCGCGCCCGCCTTGGCCAGCCGGTCCGCCTCGGTTCCCGACGGCGCGATCTTCGCCGCCAGCAGGCACTGCCGCAGCCGCGGATCCGGGCACTCCACCACCGGCAGATCCTCCGGAACCTGCCCCTGGCTGACATCGTGAATCCACTTCTCGCGCGCTGCCCGCGCCTCTTCCGCAGGATGGAAATCGGCCGCGATCCGCTCCGCCAGATCCAGCTTCAGATCCCGCGGATTGCGCCCGCTGCGTTTCAGGGCCGCGATTTCCTCCGTCGTCAGGTCCGTCAGCAGCTCGTAATACCGCCACATCAGGTCGTCGGAGATGGACATCAGCTTCTTGACCATCACGTCAGGCGGCTCCGTGATGCCGACGTAGTTGCCCTTCGACTTCGACATCTTCTCGACGCCGTCGAGCCCTTCCAGCAGCGGCGTCGTCGCGATGATCTGCGGCCGCTGTCCGTACTCGCGCTGAATGTCGCGCCCGACCAGCAGGTTGAACTTCTGGTCCGAGCCGCCCAGCTCGACGTCCGCCTCCAGCGCCACCGAATCGTAAGCCTGCGCCAGCGGATACAGAAACTCGTGAATCGCGATCGGCACGCCGGACTGAAACCGCTTCGTGAAATCGTCCCGCTCCAGCATCCGCGCCACCGTGTAGCGCGACGCCAGCCGGATCATGCCTTCGAAGCCCAGCTTGCCCAGCCACTCAGAGTTGAACCGGACCTCCGTCTTCGCCGGGTCCAGAATCTTGAACACCTGCTGCTTGTACGTCTCCGCGTTGCGGTCGATCTCTTCGCGCGTCATCGGCGGGCGCAGCGCATTGCGCCCCGTCGGATCGCCGATCAGCCCGGTGGCGTCGCCGATGACGAAGATGACGCGGTGCCCCATGTCCTCGAAATGTTTCATCTTCCGGATCAGCACCGTATGCCCGAGATGCAGATCCGGCGCCGTCGGATCGAAGCCCACTTTCACGCGCAACGGGCGGTTGTCCCGGCGGCTTTCCTCCAGCCGCTCCTTCAGTTCCTCTTCGCGGATGATCTCCTCGAAGCCCTTGCGCAGGTAGGCCAGCTGCTCTTCAACAGGGAGAAATGCCACGAAAACCATTGTATCGGGCCGCCCCGCCGCACCCCCTCGCGCCTGCCCGCGCGGACGTCTAAGATAAGCGGGGGCTTGCACTCATGGCCGGCCGCGCGCACCGATTCGGCCCGTTCACCTTCGACCCGGATCAGCGGCTTCTTTACCGCAACGGCGAACGGGTCGCGCTGATGCCGAAGACCGCCGATCTCCTGCACGCGCTGCTCGAGCGCCGCGGGCAGGTCGTCAGCAGGGAAGAGCTGATGAAGCGGGTCTGGCCGGACACCCGCGTCGAAGACATCGGACTCGCGCGCAACATCTCCCTTCTGCGGAAAGCGCTTGATGACGAAGAGGGCCAAAGCCGTTATATCGAAACCATTCCAAAGCGCGGTTACCGCTTTCTGGCGGAAGAGCAGCCCGCCAACCCGCTCGAGGTGCGCCGCTCCGCCCGGCGTCTCATCGCTGCGGCAGCTCTGCTGCTGGGCCTGGCGTTTCTCGTCTACTGGCAGTTTTACCGCTCGTCGCGCTACGTCCCGCCCTCCCCTTCCGGCGCGCCCCGCGTTGCGGTGATCCCCTTCGCCTGCTCGGGCGGCGCGCTCTGCGCTTCCGCCTTCGCCCGCCCCTTCGAAGACCTGCTCGCAGCCGGGCTCGCCAGCGGCGGGATCCGTCTCGTCTCGCCGTCCACCGTGCGCCGCTACGTGGACAACGGCATTCCCGCGGCGCTGATGGGCCGCCTGCTCGGGCTCGATGTCGTGCTCGAAGGTTCGGTGACTGTGCTGGGTCCGCAGGCGCGGGTCGTCGCCCGGCTGTCCGACGTCCATTCGGGGAGGCTCGTCTGGTCTCAGAGCTTCGACCTGCCGGCGGCGGATCCCGCGCTGGCCCAGCGGGAAGCCGCGCGTCTCGTCGCCTCCTCCTCGCTCGCTGCCTTAAGGCCCCTCTCTTCCGAGTAAGCCCCCGGCGACCCTGCAGGCCATCTGCCTGGGCAAAAACTGCGGCGGGTTCTGAGCCGTGTCTCCCGGCGCCCTCCCCAGCGGGCCTCCCCTCGCGCTCGCGCGAGGGCTGCATCCCGACTCTGCCTGCCCGGCCTGCGGGAGCACGCAGTCCCCTCGATGCCCCCGCCCCGAACGGCCATTTTCGAGGCAGCGCTCTCCACCTCTCCATTGCCATCCGAATGAGGCTATGTCATGATAACCGCGGCCATGGCCGCGACACCGCCGCCGCGCCGTCAACTGCATTCCTGGAAAGAGATCGCTCACTACTTCGGCGTCACCGAGCGCACGGCGCAGAATTGGGAGCGCGGCCACGGCCTTCCCGTCCATCGCCTGCCGGGAGAGAAGAGCCGCGTGACCGCCTGGACGGATGAGCTGGACCGATGGCGGGCATCGGCCCTCGACAAACCCTCCTGGTGGGTCAGCCTCCGCTTCGGGCGCGCTTCCGGCGCTCTGGCCGGAGTGATCCTGGCCGCCCTCGTTTCCGCCGCCGCCGTGCTCTGGTTGCGGGCGCGCCCAGGCGCGCCCGTGCAGTTCTTCCAGGAACAGCGGACCCTGATCGTCAAAGACGCGGCGGGCAGGGAAGTGTGGCGGAAGGTCTTCGAAGAGCCGTTCCTTCCCAACATCACCCCCTCCGATCTGCTGGCCCGGCGCCTCGCGGCGTTCGCCGATCTCGATGGAGACGGGCGGAACGAACTGCTCTTCGTCTACCGTCCCGTTTCCGAACCCCAGCGCGGCAATACTCTGTTCTGTTTTTCCAGCCGCGGCCGCGTGCTGTGCACGCGCGGGAAAAACTCTGTGGATATTGGTAAAAACTGCAAAAAAACTGTCGGTTCACCTGGCGCAACAAAGCGGGAATCACCCAGGCAACACTAGGGATTCGGTTGTTGCGTCAGGCGAACCAAACCGTGAGTGGCGGGCCTAGACGCTTGAGGGCCGGAACAGGCCCAGGGCATTGAATGTCGCGACAATCCGGCTGACCACTCGGGCCACAACAGGCTTCAGGTCATCCGCAGCGCCTACCACATCCTCGATGATCCCCAAAATCAGGTCCAACTTCTCCTTGCCCGCCTTCGGTACGGGGACTGCATCTTCCGCTGCCCGGACCGCCTGGATCAAAGCAGGGAGAATCGTAAACACCTGAATCAACTTCTGCATACGCACCTCCAAATAAATCAAGGACCTCCACGCAGAGCCGCACCTGCCAGCGTCAGGCCGCCTTCGATAAACAACCGCCGCTTGCTCGTGTACCAACGGCCCATCCTATCCAGACTCGCCGCGATGCCGTCCACGCTACGAGCCGTGCTCGGCCCGTAGCGCCGCATCGTGTCGCTGGTTGTCTCGGCCGCCAAAGTTACGGACGAGAGCGTCAGGTTCGCCTTCCGCGTCATCCACCAGAGCTCGTTCTGGAGGCACGGGCGCCCCTCGCCCATGACTCCCGTGCCGCAATCCACCCACGGGTAGATTGCTCCGTGCCATGCCGCGAGTGTGCCGTCGAGCCGCCGCAGTAAGCTGTCTGCCGCCGCCAGGGTGGTTGATGACTGGCCCACCAGATGGGCCACTGCTCCAGTCGTCTCGCCGAGTCTTTTGTCGGCGGTGGCCACGGCCTCGCCGAGACGCGCATCGAGCCGCGCCTCAATGCTCGCCAGGCGCGCGTCGGCTGTTCGCTCGAGCGACTTGATCCGCCCCGCCGCCGTCCGTTCAAGCGAAGCCGCGCGTGCATCAGTGCGCGCGATGATCTCCGCGGCCCGACGATCCACGAGGGCAGGCAGGCCGGCCGCCACGACTTCGGCCGTCCGCGCTGCGTCGGCGACGGCACGGGCCGCGAGGGCCGCCTCGATGGCCAGCCAGAGAAGCCCCATCAGGGCTGCGATGGCCGCCCAGACTCGGATGTGTGCCGCGAGCGAGGGCCGCACGTCTAAATGATGTGTCTCAGCCATGCTTCGGCTCCCAGTTCTCCGGGAGGGGCTTATCCACCGGAATCCCGAGCCGCCCAGCCACAAACCTGGCGTATTCAGCCGGGTTGTTCCCATCGGACGATGGCGCGTACTTGGCGAACATCTGAAGCGGCGTCGGCCGCTTACCTTCGGTATGACGCCCGCTCAGGTAAATCTCGATCTGGCGTTTCAGCTTGCGCCACCCCTCCTCAAGCGCGAGCCGCTTCAGTTCGACCTCGGGCAGATCGCCAAACTGCTGGCGCGCCCACGCCACAAAGTCTACGTACCCGCGGGGCCTCCCATCAGACCCGATGCCGCCAGTGGTCGGATACCAGCGCCCATCCGCATCCTTCCACGCTCGGAGATTGCCTGGATTGCAACACCGCTGAGAGATGGTCGGCCACCGGATTCCGCGCTGCCGCGCCTGCTCCTCGGTGACATAGAAGCCCTCCTTCGCCGCCATCGCCTCAGCCATCGCATCAATCAGAGCCTGGTCGCTCATTTCACCTCCTCGATACGCCGCACGACCGCCCGCACTGCTGCCATTTCCTCTGCAGCGCGCGCCTGGGCGAGTCGGGCCTCCAGTTCAGCCGCCTGCTGCCCCGCCGGCCCGGCAAGCTGGCGCACACTCAACCCCTGCCTCTCCAGCACCGGCTTCAGCCAGTTCTGCCAGGTGAACCGGATGAACAGATCCGTCTTGCCGGCCACGGGCTGCCCCTCGGCCCGCAAATAGGCGACGTGGCGATCCAGCACCGCCGCGATGGGCTCGGGAATCTCGATTACGGAAGGCTGCTGGCCATCCTCCTGAAACGTGATGGTGATTTTTGGCATTATGTCCTCCAAAAAATCTCACTCGCCGCCTCACGGCGCCGTGGTCGTGTGAACCCAACTAACACCCGTGCCGGCCAGGTCCAGATACTTGTAGCGCACCGTGCCAGCGTCGTTGTACTGCACCACCAGCTTGCTGCCCTTGACGTAGATCTTGGCCTCCGCGCTGGCCGCGGGAGTGGCAGGCGTCCCCGGCGCCACGGTCAGGACAAACGCGCCTATACCCTCCAAGCGAAACCTGGTTGGTATGTTGTTCTCATTCGGTCCGTTCGCTTCAATGTAAATGTCTGTGTGGCGGTTCGATGACGACCAAGCCGAGCCGGCGATATAGCGGATCTGCGCGCCAATGGCAGCAACCGCTCCATCATGGCCATATCCGGTGATCTGGATCAGCCTATCCGGGGCCTGAGTGCCCTGCGGGCTACTCCGCGACCCGCGGGCACTATACCCTCTGATGATCCCACCGCTGCAGAGTCCGCCACCTGACCATGCCTTGCAGACCAGCTCGCCAGAGGTAAAATTCTGGTCTCGCTCTGCCTCGACCAGAATTCGAGTCGCTGATTGCCCGCTGTACAAATGGAGGATCTCGGTCGGTAGAGACGTGCCGATGCCCACCAATCCGCCCACGTACGCAATCCCGCCAGAGACTAACTGCCATGCCTCGGCTGGCTTGCCAGTTATATCGCCCCAGCTGACAGCCTGCCAAGTCTGATCTCCTCGCAGGAACGTACTTGGCGAGGGGGTCCCTCCACCCAAACGGACCAAGGGCACCGTCCCGGTAGCAATCTCCGAGCCGTCATGGGTATGCACCTCCGGCGGGAACGACGTGGGACGCCCAGACACGTCCTGCCATTGCACCTGCTGCCATGATCCGTCACCACGCAGAAACGTACTCTGCGTCGGACTCCCAGACCCCAGGCGGGCCGCCGCAAGCACGCCGCTCACAATCGCGGAAGCATCGTGCCCGTGACTGGCTGTCGCCTTCCCCGCAAGCTCGTTATTCAGCGCCGAGAAGTTGCCATTGATCGACGCGAGGCTAGCGTCCACCGGGTCATCCAGAGAGAGCACCGTCAGGTTCGCCACGTCAGCCTCCCGCGAGACAGGCGCGCGGTCGGCGCAATCACCGGCCGCACCGCACCGCCAGTCGCCTCACTCAGCAGCAGGGCCACGCCTATAGCGCCAGCGGATGCCGATACGCACCCCTCGACCGCGCGCGTCAGCCGGAAAGCGCCCCACGCGCCACTGCAACAGTTAACCGAGCCGCCACCCACAACCAGCACATCAAACGCCGACTCAGCGCCAGCCCCCCTCAATAGCCGCCCGCCAGCCGCCTGGAACTCGACCGCCGGCAATGACACTGGCTGCACGTCAGCGCCATACACCAACGCCCCGGAGGGGACCGCCGCCTGTAGCCCCGGCAGCGCCAATGGAGACATCAAGGAGCGCCACGCCGCAGTGTAATCCCGCCACCGAGCAGTCAACGCCCGCCACGCCGCATAACACGGGGAGCCAGCCACCAGAGCCATCAGGACACCTGCACAGTCACCGTCGCAGGCCGGAAGAAGAACCCATCTCCAGCCGAGAGCGTCCGCGCCTGAGTCAGCGCTGCGCCAAACAGGAACGTCGTGCCACGCCACACGCCGCAGTGCGTCACCAAGCAGGCAGGCAGGTCTGTCCAGACCAGCTGCTGAGTATTGCTGGACTGCCCGCCGCTGGCCGCGGCAAACGTACAAACCACCCTGGAGTACGACCCGCCGGCTACCTCGTTCGCTCCGGTCACGCCCGGATCGGCGGTATGCAGGGAAACGTTCAGCGTGGCCCCTTGCAGCAGGGCATCCAGCATCAGGTTCTTCGCGTCACTGCTCGCCGCCACGTCCGCCCTCCACCACCTTCAGATGCACCTGGGCCTCCGCTTCGCCCTCGTGCATCCTGGCATCCACCGGGACCAGCCCGCTTAGGTCATCGGCCAGCCGCCAGTCCCCGTCAAGCCCGTGCGCCGCACACAGAGCAGCGATAGACACGCGCAGCGCAAGCTCGACACGCCCAAGCTGCGCCACCGCCTCCCGATGCTGCGTCACGATATCCCGCATCAGGCGGGCCTCACTGTCAGAAAACACGTGCATCCATGCCTCCATTCAAATTGCTCACTGCGGCGAGCCGCAGCTTACACTCTGAACCGTCACGCCAGTCACAACCTCGGCCGACTGCTGTCCGCCATACCAGTCCATGTAGTTGATCGTCGCGGTCTGCACCGCCAGCGTCACCGTGATCGGGTGCGTATGGCTGCTGCTTGCGTACCCGGTGTGAGTATGATTGCCTGCAGCCACATCGCCAGCACCGGCCCCCACGTTGCGGAACGCGGCGTTACCGATGGTCTGCCCATTCACAGTGAGCGAAGTGAGGAAGTTGCCGGTATACGCCTGCACCGACTGGAAGACTCCCTGCCCAGAGCTATTGACCCCCCAGTTGTACGCGCTGACAGACCCGCAGTACAGCGTCCCAGAGCCGGGAGAAAACGGGTTTGAAGCGATATTGATATACCCGAGAACGTAGAGATTCCCGACGGCATAGTCGAGCGAATTGCTCACGAGTTTGTTGGCGTAGATGAAGTCGATCTGACCGTTGTTGATGAGGCCGCTGATCTGGTTGGCGTTGATGGACGCGATCTGGTTTGCCTGGATCGTTCCCGTTATCTTATCTGCGGCGATGGAAGCGATCTGGCTCGATTGAATCGAGCCAGTGATCTTCGACGCCTCGATGGAGGCGATCTGCGTGGACTGGATCGAGCCAGTGATCTTCGACGCCTCGATGGAGGCGATCTGCGTGGACTGGATCGAGCCAGTGATCTTCGACGCCTCGATGGAGGCGATCTGCGTGGACTGGATCGAGCCAGTGATCTTCGACGCCTCGATGGAGGCGATCTGCGTGGACTGGATCGAGCCAGTGATCTGCCCCGCGTTGATCGAATGGATCTGCGCGGCAGTGATAAGCCCAACAATCGCCGACGCGCTCACCGACGCAATATCCTGAGACGTGAGACTCCCAGTCAGCTCAGAGGATGGATCGACCCGCACCCACGCGCCGCCCTGGTTCTTCCAGAGCGTCTTATCGGACGACCGCAGAACAATGCACCCGTCTGGATAGTTCGCGTTCGGCAGAGACGGCAGGGACGCCACCTTTACCGAGATCCCGACGCCAGACGCGATGAGCCGAGCAGAGTCGAGGATGCGATCCGCCAGTTGCGACGTCACAATCACCCCCGTGATCGCGTTGGCGTTCACAGACCCGATCTGCGAGGATTGCAGAACGCCGTTAATCTGGTTCGCGTTCACCGCCTGGATCTGCGAGGCCGCAACCTGGCCGGTGATCTTCTCGGCTGCAATCGAGTCGATCTGAGACGACTGGATCAGCCCGGTGATTTTGGAGGCCTCAATCGACTCGATCTTGGACGCCGCGATCAGCCCCTGAATCGAGTCGGCGTTCACGGAGCCGATGTGCTGCGCCGCAATCGCGCCCGGATTGATCGTGACGCGCCCGTTGGCGTCAACGCTCACCGGGCCAGTCACGGCCCCCGGCGAGACCTTGCCAGCCGTCACACCGCCAGAGGCCGGCACAGAAACCAGCAGGGTCGGCGGATTGACGGTGTTCTCCTGACCCAAGCTATTACACGCGACGGCCTTGAACAGCCAATACTCAGGCTGGCTCGGCAGAGGCCACCAGCCGCCCGGCCCGCCCGTGACAATCGACGCTACTTTGTCAGGGAGCCAGTCCGCCAACGGGTTCCCAAGCGAGTCCGCAGGCCGACGGTAAACGTGGATATGGTGAAAGTCAGGGTCACTCGGCGGCGTAAACGCAAAGACGAAACGACCGCGCGGGATGTCCTGGGACTGGTCGGTTTCGACCGTAACCGACCAGTTGGACACCTGCTCGCTCAGGCCAGCCTGAGGCAGCCACACGGACGTCACAGGGAGCGTGCCGTCCTGATAGTCCGACGGCTTCGGCCAGACTCCCTCGGCTGGAAGCTGGGCCACCAGCGCCAGATGAATATACTCGCCTTCGCCAGTCGGAGGCGGAACCCACATCGTGATCGCGCTCTCCGTGGTGTTTGCCTCGGTCGGCTGATAGAGCGAGTATGGCGGTGGTTCAGACTCCGGCGAGCGGTACTCATAGATGCCGTACACGACACCAGGAATCGTCAGCGGCGTCCAGCTTAGATTCAGCCTGCCGTACCGGATCCCGTTTCCGTCGTCCCAGTAGCCGCCAAGTTGCGCCGTAAAGTTCCAGTTGTGCCCAGAACCCGGCACAGCATCCCCGAGCGGGAGATGCAGCGAGTACGGCCCGGCCACATCGCCCCACGCCCGGCCCACGCCAGAGCGGTCACGCGCCACCGCCCGCAGCCAGAACTGGATCGACGTACCCGGCTGAATCGGCCACCACGCGCTATAAACCGTCTCACTGTCTCCCGGTCTGTGCTGAACGATCCCGCGCAACTGAGCCCAGCCGGAGGGCTCGCTCGGCTCCGCGTCGCCGGCGAACCGGACATAGACATCCGAGCCGCCGTATTGCGGCTGCGACAGCACCGAGCCCGCGAGCGTCACAGCGAAACGGTACGCCCAGCCGCCCTCGGTGCGCTTGTACTCCACCGCCGCAGACTGGATCGACGGTGCCCCCAGCGTCACGGACTCCCCGCTCAGCGTCACTACCGTGCCCCAGTCAGCCGGGACATTCTGCGGCTCCCCGTTATCCCACAAGATCCGCGCCGGTGCCCTCGTGTATCCGTCGCCCCACTCGCCCGCCAACTGCACAGCCAACTTTGCCGGGAGCACCGTGGGCAGGGGCACAGCAACCTTCACCCACCCATAGGCGTCGGGAAAGGTAGTCCCGCCCCCCTCATAGGGCCAGCGCCCATGGGGCTCATTCTGGGGGCTCTGCTCGGTTGATGTATAGACGTGAACCGCCCTCAGGTCAATGGACGGGTAAACCGGAAAATATGCCAGCCGGATCTCAGCCTTGCCATGCACGACCTCAATCGTGGTCATCGTTGGCTCGATGGCAGGCCCCAGGTGACCAGCGGCAGCCGCCCCTGCCACATTGGTAAAATCCAGCGTCACAGCCACCCATGGCGAGGCGTCCGCCGGAGCCGCCGGACTAAGGCTCGTCAGCCGTTTCAGCGGCTGGCATGCGTCCCAGGTTTCCGTCAGCACATAGAAGATCCAGGTAATCTTGAGCGGTTGCGAGGGGATGTAGCGCGCCGCCAGCCATGTATCCGGCGGGAATGGCAGCGCAATCTCCATCCGCACTGGTTGACCTGGCTGGGCATACTGGGGCCCGACAAAGAACATCTGCCCGGGCAACGTAGGATGCTCCAGATCCGGGTCGTTTTCCTGCGGAATCTCCACATACACTCTGAATTGCGACAGGCTCTCAAAGTCCGGAGCCGTGCCGGTCAGAGCTAGTCGCACCTGCTTGGCGTCCCCATCCAGCGCCAGATCCACAGCTGCGAGATTGTTGATGCCAGGGATCAAGGACGTGAGCGGTTTGAAGATGGCCGGCACAGTCAGGGTGGCCTGCGGCGCCTCGTCGCTGTAAATGCCCAGGCTGTACAGTTGGCCGATCAGCACCACCTCGTCGTTCTCAAGGAACGACATCTCCGTGATCCGGAACGGAACGGCTTGCAGTCCCACCTCGCCAGCCGACACGGCGATGACATCGCCGATTTCCAGCAGGCTGGCGCGCATGTCCGTCCGGAAAGTGATGTATCGTCCGAGGTCCCGCGCTTTGGCGCGCATCCACTGCCCGATTCGCCACGCCTGGTTGTAGTTGTCGATGGCGGATCCGTCGACATCCAGATTTTCGACACGGCGCACCTGAGCCTGGTGCTCGTAATCATTGATGCGCAGTTCGCGTGGCTCGAAGCCTGCAGGGGCGTCGACATACTTGATGGTGACCCGGTTGTAGCTCGGCTGGCGGTCCGCTAGCGGATACTCGAGGTCGCCGACGATCGAGCTGTCGTCAAAATACATGGCGATCCGATGCAGCACTGCGCCGGCCTCGTGGGCCAGCTGCACTGGTGCCGCCAAAGACAGCTGTCCCGGCGCAACAGCGGAAATTGCCGCGATCTCTGCCGCCGCGGTGAATGGATTCAACAGGATCAGGTCGCCAGCCTGCAGACCCGCCACCGAAGCTACGTCCAAAGTCTGCGTGCCTTGCGCGGCCGCGGCCACCAGGCTCGTGTTCGGCTCGGGTTTCTCGACACAGATCTGGAGCTTGCCGTCCTTCGAGTACTTCCGGTAGCCTCGGAAAGCCGGGAATAGCTTCCGCTGCAATATATCGATCGCCTTCTCCTGCTTGGCGATCGCGACGTTGAGGGTAAACCTCTTGATTTGCTTCGGCGGCGGAGGCGTGGTGTCGAGCGCAGGAGTATAGGTTTCATAGGGCCCATCATCGAGTTCCCCAACACCATAGACCCCCGTGCTTTGATACCGCCTGTAGTCGTCGCCTGGCGTGACAGGCGCCTCCGGGGGCACGACGATCATCTGGGACCCGGTGACGTCCGTAATCAGCTCCTCGCAATAGGCCGCTTCGCGCGCCAGGTGCGCGTCATCGATCCAGTCGAATGGGAACCCCATGCCGCCCTGTGCAAGCGGCAGCGTCAACAGATGCCTGACATTCCAGATCGGGTTGTCGGTCCACTCAGTGGTAACGAGATTGCCTTGCTCGTCGAAGACCGCCACGATCGAGCCGAGCAGAACGCAATCGACGGCAGGCGCGGGATCCTCCTGCGTGACCTCGCTCGGAACGGTGATGCCGGCGTAACAGAGCAGCGAATAGGGATACGCCCCGGGAAACCGCGGGTCCGGCAACTGATTCCCCTCGCCTCCAAACTGGCCGGAGTGGGCCGTCCAGTCCGTCACCACCTGCCCGTTCGCTCGGAGATACGTGATCTGGGCGCAGGCGCCGGCGGCGAAGGCCGCCAGGACCTTCGTCTGCCCGCCCTCATCGACGTGCTGGATGGGGATGCCAGTGATCTGTGTCCGCCCGAGGACGATGGGGATCGGAAGATCGTAGATGACATCGTCGACCGCGTTAAACACGGCCGTGATCGTTTTCTCTTTCTTGCGGGCCCAGAGCCCCAGAGTGTACCAGGTGCGCTGCTTCTCAACCTGCTTGTACTGATAGACACCGCTGTGCGGGATGAAGCGGAATCCGCCGAAACGGGCCGTGTTTCCGAGTTGCTGACAGCGCGCCCAGCTCTTGTTGCACTCGGTTTCCGGACCGCCATAGCCGCACTCTTCTCCCTTGAATTGCCAGGGGCAAGAGGGCGAGAACACCCTCGCGGGCACCTCCACGTCAATCGAGCCCAGCAGCTCCCGTGCCGTGATTTGAGCCGTCTTCTCATCGATTCTGGACGGCCTGTCCATGAGTCCGTTGAACAGCACAATGCTGTCGCCCGCCACCGAACGGTCGATCTTGCGGATGATCAGGCGGCGGCCCTCAATGGGCTCGGTCAACAGCAACTGGGCAATGGCGGTGTCGACGTTGGAGAGCGTTACGGTGACAGAATCGATCTCACGCTCCGACCGGCGCACATCGGACCGATCCACGACGTAAGGCAGATACTCATGGCCTTCCCAGGTGATGTGCTCGCTGGAGTAATAGCGGATACCGCTATCGAGATGCAGCTCATACAGGTCGAGCGGCTGGCATTCGGCCGAGAATAGCTTGGCGCGGAGGGCGGAGCTCACCTGAATCACGCCGGCACCTCCTTCAGCTGCACCTCGAGCTCGTAGGCGTTATAGCCGACATGCCTGACCTGAATGGGCCCGGCGTAGCGGACGACCATGATCTCGTTCCACTCGGGGTGAGTCCAGTTGAAGGCGAACAGCTGGCCGGATTGTTGCGCGAAATGATCCAGAAACTGCTGCGCTTCCTGCCTGGTGAGCGGAGTAGACTGGCCGATCGTGAATCGGAAGATCCGCTTGTCGCCGGCGCCGCGTAGGCGCCGCTGCTCGCTGCCGTCTCGGTGCCGTGATACGAGCACTTCCGGTTCCTGTGCCTGCACCTCCACCGGATAATCGGGCCTGCGGGTTGTTGGGAAATCAGCCATGTCAGATGTTCTGGATCACGGTCCGCAATGGTCCGTTCGCCTGGATATTCGACTTGACCTCCTGAACGATCAGCCCGCGGTCGAGCTTGATCATCAGAGTGCCCAGTTCCTTCGGTTGTTGCTGCTGGACTTCGGTTCGGCTCTGGGCCCGCCCGGCGGCGCCGACTTCGATCACCTGGACCTGGGCCCCGGAAATCGGCCGCGGCACATTCTCCTGGAACGTTGCGCCAGCCCCGGCGCGGTTCGTCTGGGCCATGACCGCCGCGGCTCCCACCATGGCGCCTCCCAGCGCTGCCATCACCGTGCCGGTAGCCACAGCCCTGGCGCCGGCCGCGTGCGACGCGCCCATCATTTTTCCGACGAAGGTAGACGCCAGCGCCATTTCAGCGATGCCTGCCTGAATCAGGAATACCCCTTGCTTGACGAGCATCTGCCCGATCATGCCGAGGAACGCGGCCAGCAGCTTCTTGCCAGCATTCTCCTGACCGCTGACGAGGTCGGAGAAGAAATTCGCAAACGCCTGCCCCGCGCCAGAGGCGAAGTCGGCGATGCCAGACCGGAGCGCTCCAATGGTCTGGTGGAAAGGGTCCATCCTGATCTGGTTCAGCTTGTCCAGCTCGAGATGGAGATCCCGCACCGGCTTCGCCCAATCCGGCGTGTTGCGATCCATTTGCTTCTGCAGCGCCTCTTGCGCACGCTGCCACTCCTGCATGCGGGCCAACTCGGCCTGGCGGTGCCCGGAAAAGAACGGATCCGAGCCGAGATTGACATCCGGCCGTTGTGGCGGCTGGGGCATCCGGCTCAAATCCTTCTGATGCTCGAGCAGCATCCGCTCCAGCTCCCATTGCTCTTTCCATTCAACGAAGGCCTTGTCTCTGGCCTCCTTGTCCAGTTCCCGCATCCGCTTCAGCCATGCCCGGAACGCCTCCTCCCGTAGCACATTCTTCCGCCGCTCGCTCACGGCGGTGAGCCTATTGATTTCGTTCAGCGTGGCGATGTAGTCCAGCGTGGCCTGGATGGGAGGAGTGACCCAGCGCTTCTGGAACTCCGAGGCCAGCTCGTTGTACTTCTTCGTCTGCTCCTTCAGCTGCTCCACGGTGAGGGCCGCGCGCTCCGTCTCCCGGCGCATGCTCCCGGTCGACGCCGCGCCTCTGACAACGCTGCCCGCGAATCGCTCCATCTCGCGCGCAGTGCTTTTGAGCGACTCCGACATCCGTTCCAGGGCGATCACGCCGGATCCGAAACCATCGAAGCTCCGCTGAAAGGTCTCGATGCCCCGCCACCGCCAATCCAGCAGCTGGTCCCGCAGCCTGGCCATCTCGGCCACGACAGGCTTGAACATCTCGCCGATGCGCGGGATCAGGCTCAGAACCTCGACCAGGCGTCCAACCACATGGACGACTACTCCGAGAATCAGGTTCAGCACGTAGAACGCAAGGCCGCCGAGCGCCTTCAGTCCCGCATAGAGGCTCGCCCAGACTGGGCCGAAGGCGGTGATCAGATCGAGAATCCGCGCCAGCAGCTGCATCATGTCGATCAGAGCGCGGTTGACCGCGAGGGCCATCTTCTCAACGCCGGACGCAGACGGCCCCATGTCATCGAGCGCGCGGCTCAAGCGCTGCAGGAGCTGCTCGAACACTTCGCTGCGGCCAATGGCCTCGCCGATGGAATTCACCCAGGCCTTGAAGACGTTCTGGGATTTGGTAAACGCGTCTGTGAGACTGAAGTAATCGGCGGCGTTCTTTTGCGCAGCGCTCGACGTGGCGCGCAGCAGCTCATTGTAGAAGACGCGCAGTTTGGCATCAGCCTCGACTTTGCTCGTGCTTTGCCCGGTGGCCTCGGCCATCTGGCTGATGGCATCGCGCACGGAACCGAGGTTCAAGCCCAGCGCCTGCAAGCCGCGGGCGTTGCCCCGGATCAGCGCGTCCGTCAGCGTCTGGATCGCTTGTGCCGCATCCACGCCGGCAGCCTTGCTGAGCTTGAAGATCGAGCTGACCAGCTGAACGTATTGCTGGCTGGTCAGCGGGATGTCTGCGCTGAGGACGCGGTTGGCATTGCGCAGCAATATGGTGCTGGAGACCAATCCTTCGGTGGCCCGCTTGAGGTCCCCCATCATTGTGTCCGCAGCCACCCCCATGGTGGCCGTCAGGCTCTCGAAGGCAAGTTTCAGTTCGAGCACCTCGCTGGCCTGCCTGGTGATGTCCGCCAAGAACGAGGCTGCAGCGGTCGCGATACGGGCGAAGACGCCCGTCACGACGACTCCCAGCGCTGCGAAGCGCCATGCCAGTCCCTGCGAAGCGGATGCGCCCTGCCGGCTGACATTCATCATCTGGAGGCCGAAATTGATCCAGGAACTGACCATTCCGTCTACGGCCGCCTGCGCGCCAGCCGCCATGGTCATGATCCCCGCGCGCATCGTATCCATGGTGCGGCGCACGCCGGCGCTGACGTGGTCGACATACCGGGACACGAGCACTGCTTCGATGGTATTAGCGGCCATTGCATTTCTCCCAGCACCGCCGTAATATGAAGGCGATGGCGACCATAGCGGCAGCATTAATCGGAGGCCTGTTGGTGCTGGCGGCGTTCTGGCTCATCGATTCCTTGCGCCGCGGCGCCCTCGCGCTGGCCGGGCTGTTCTGCTTCGCCGTGGCCGGCTTGTTCTGGGTGATCTCCCTGGCCCTTCGCCTCCTCCGCTGGGTGCTTGCGCCAGCGAGCCCGTCAAAGAGCCCTGCCCAATAATCGCGTCTGCGCCTCGATATCCTGCACGGCAAACCATCTGGTGATCTCCGCCAGGGCCGCCCACTGGTCAAAGTCGAGTTCCTCGCCATCCAGGCGGTAGCCGGCCTGCCGCCACTTGTACAGGCGGATGAGATTGAAGACCCAGGAGCGGAACTCTTCTGGATACAGTGCGTCCAACCGGCGCAACGGACAGATGCTGCACCGGCCGTCGTCCTGGATATCGTGTTCCGGTGCCTCGCACGCATCGCAGTCCCGCTCCTTCTTCGCATAGTCCTCCTCCAGAAACCGGAGGACGCGCGCAGTCAGTTTCCCTCCTCGCCCTCCTGGCTGAAATTCAGGGCGTCCTCGAAATGCATCGCCACGGCGGACTTCCAGTTGAGCGGGATCAGGTCCTTCCAGCTGGCGACGGGTTCGCCCAGCATCTCGCTCCAATGCTGGCGGTCGGCCTCGGTCAGCACGGTGCCGGCATTCAGCGGCACCGTTTCCCCGGCCGCCGTTTTCCAGGTGACATTTTCGACGTCAATCAGAATCGAGTCGACGAATTCCCGGCGAGCATCATAGAGCCGGTCGATGATCTTGCCGCGCGGCCCGCGGCGCCAGCGGTTGTTGAGAAAATTCGAGATTTCCTTCGCCCTCGGCCGGCGGCAGACGAAGACGACGTCCTCATTGCCGACCGGCACCGGGATCCGCAGGTTGTCAGTCGCGATCTGTACCATTCATGCCTCCTTGCAATCAGCCGAGATAGTTGTTCTGGAACAGGTTGACGACGCGCACAATGAACCCTCCGTGGGCCGGATGGCTCAGCGCGGCGAATTTCGCCGCCACCGTCAGCGTGCCGTCATCCACACCCTTCTTCGCCTCGCGGTAAACCGCGCGCGGGAAGATCAATTCGACGGTATAGCACGCCGTGCCGTCCGCCACGGCGCCGACCATCGGGAGCGAGATGACATACTCGGTCCCGGCCAACAGCGCCGTGCGGTGGGAGGCATCCTCGAGCTCGAAGTCCAGTTCGAGCGACACCTCGTATTTCTGGCCGCGGCGGATCGAGCCCATGTTCCCGCTCGGATCTCCGAACAGGTGGACTCCTTTGCCGTTGTTCTTGAACTCCACCTTGAAGCTCTTCAACGGAGCGCTCAGGTCGTCGCCTCCGGTCACGTCGCTGCCGTTGAATGTCCCGCCGCGCGTCAGCTTGACATCCTGATAGGTGAGGTAACTTTCATTGATGCGCGCCGGCCTTGGGGTTGCGTCTGCGGACTCGGCGCCTGATCCCAGCAGATCGGCCTCGAACTCGACGAACCCGCCGCGCTCGCCGGACAGGGAAAACCCGGTGCAGGCCACGCCAGTGAATTTCCGCTGCTGGTACCCGTCGTTTTCGATCATCGTCCGGAACGGCAACTCGACGACGTTCTTGTCGATCTCGATCTTGTGCTGGTAGGCTGACGTCGTGGCTACCTGCGTGACCGTATCGCGCCCCATCGCCTGGCTGGCGAACAGGCCCACGATGTGGGGAAACGCCTTGGTCTTGTGCTTGCCAGTGAATTTCTTATTCAGCGCGCGTGCCACCGTGGGCAGCAGCTCGCCGGTGATCTCGCTGTCGTTGACATAGAAAGTGTCGATCTCCGGCTCCATCGGCTCGCCCTCGAAATAGAGCAGCGTGTCGACGGTTGCCGGCGTCTGGATGTCGGCCTGCTTGGCGAGCGAGAAGCCGCGCCATGCACCGATGATGGATTTCGGCATCAGTCCTTACCCTCCCTCTTGCGGGCCGGCCGCTCTTCGCGCACGGCCTCGAACCACTGTGGGTATTTCTCGACGAGGCAGGCCGCGCGGTCATCGCCGACGAGCTGGCCCGGCTCGTAAACTCCCTCGACGCCCTGCTCGTAAATCTGCACGGGCGCTTTGCATCTGGCCCTCATAGGGGCACCACCTTCGTCACGGTAAAATCCACCTGCGCCAGCCCGAAATGCGCCGGACGGTCCTGGATTACCGCCAGAGAGCTCCTCACCGGTCCCGTCACTACTGAGTTCGGCCCCAAGGGATTGGCCGACCGGCGCGCCTGGTGGACCAGCTTCTCGACTTCCCACTGGATCGCGCGGGCGGCGGACCGCGCCAGGCCCTTGTCTTGATGCCTGGTGACGATAACCACCGTCACCGGCACCTGATAGCGGATTTCTCCAGCCGTGAACGGTTCGCTCTCGCAGGGCTCTGCCACCGCGCTGACGTTGACGGCCGGCAGCTCGCCTGGATTGAAGCCGCGCGCGGGGGATTCTCCGCTGAAAAACGCCTCCCGGATGTCGGCTTCGAAGGTCTTCACCATGGCGAGACCCGGCGCTTGGCGAAGCATGTCTAGCACCGCCTGTTCGGTCGCAAAATAGATGTCGCTCATCGCCCGCCGGTCTCCTTGCGCAGTTCACGCTGGATCAGGTATACATACCGTGGCAGGAACTTCGCCGTCTGCTCGCGCCAGACGGGCCGCGGCTTCATGCCCCTCACGCTTCTGCGGAAGATTGCCGCGATTTCCGCCTTGCGCGCCACGGTGGTCTGGCCCGACCGCGTCTTCGCGCTCCGATAGACGGTCTTGCCATCGCCGGTCATGCCGATCTGCAGTGGCGCGAACCAGCGCAACGCTCTGGCCCGGACCGGCACGATCGGCCTCTGCCGCGGGCCGAATATCCCGGTGCCATATTCGATGTAGGCGGCATAGGGCAGATGGGTGCCGATGCGCGCCAGAAATGAGCCAGCCTCCGGCCTCTCGAAGCGCACCGTCGCGCTCCTGGCCAGCGTCGAGGTCTTCTTCGGCAAAGCCTGCTTGATCTGCGCCAGCAGCTCGAAAGCCCCGGCGCGCACCGCCGATTCAGGCACGGCCCGAATCGCGTCGCCGCGCCTGCGCAGCTCATCATGCACCTGCCGGAGCAGCCGGTTGGGATCATTCCAGTCGAAATCGATCTTCATGGCGCCAGCACCTTCGGCCTGCGGTACCGATTGGCCAGAACCCGGGCGGCTGGAGCCAGCAGACCCTGCTGGAAGGCCGTCTGGACGCCAGCCGTAGTATTGCCCTCGTTGGCCACGCCCTGTTTGGCGAGCGTGTTCATGAGGTAGGAGACCTGCAAGATGCAGGCCTGCGCGATTTCGGCCGGCACCTGCTCGTAGCCCGCCCGGTAGGAGACCTGGATGTTCTGAACGCCGGCCGGGAAATATCGCGCCATGGCCCTGATCCTGGCCTCGTAGGATCCTGCGTCCTCAAACTGCAGGAACTCTGGCGTGACCTTGACTTCGCTCACTGGCACCAGTTGGCCGAAGATCGATAGCGCAAGGACCTCAATGATCGGCGTGTGGCGCAACCGTAGAACGCTCGTTCCGTCGCCGTCATAGGACTCGGCGTATTCCAGCACCCGGAACTCGCGCTCGCAGTAGCCGGCGATGGCGGCGCTGGCGAGCAGGATCAGCTGCCGGAACCGATCGTCCTGGCTCTCGTCATCCAACCGGAGCCCCAATGCGGATTTGAGCTGTCCGAGGGAGACGAGCGGGAAGGTCTGGGCGACATCGGGGTTGGCGGCAATATCCAGGGCGAGCTCGTTGGTTGGGTCATCGCCGGGATTCAGCACTGACACCAGTAGCTGCCCGGACATTCCCTGGAACAGATCCGGCACGATCGACCGCAGCTCGGAGCTACTGACCAGCTGCGGGTTTGTATCGCTGGCGGAAACATTCGCCGCGCGGTAATCCACCCGGACGCCCGGCAGGAAGCCTGATCCTGACAGGGTGAGCCACTCGCCGGGCCGGGCCGGCGTCGGGCTCAAGCTGGTCAATAGCGCCGCCATTCAACCTCCTCAGCTCTTTGCCGCCTCCGCGCGGATCCTCTCGATCTCGGCCTCGGCGGACTTCTCGGAATCGAAAAACCGCACAGGGGTCGTCTCCGGGCAGGCGAGCGCCGCAGTAGCCGGATCGACCGCCACCGCTGCGAAGGGCGCCAGCCGTACGGCGCCGAGCGTGAGCGAGCCGGCCGGCCGCTGGAACACGGCCCACAGTTTCGCGTTCTGTTTCTTCTCAGCCATCTGTTTCTCCTCGAGACTGGGCCGGCGGGGCGCCGGCCCCCAGAGTTCACCTCACCTTGGCGTGATCGTAGATCGCGATCGCGTCAGCGTTTTCGATCTTGACGTCGGCGCGCATCGAGATCACCCAGTCGGTGCAGCGCTTGCGGGCCCACCGCTGAGGCTCGATCCGGATCTCGCGCTGGATGCCCACGATCAGATTGCGCAGGTCGGTCACCATCACGAACGTGCCGTCCGTGTAGTTCTGGCTGTTGTAGGTGAAGGCCATGTCGGTCTTCAGCAGCGGCACCCGGATGTTGCGGATCGAGCGGATCGGCACGTCCTGCATGCCGGTGATGGCCTGCCAGGCTTCGCTGTAGCCCTTGCTGGCCAGCTCGTCCATGTAATCCAGATACAGGTCGTTGTGCAGCAGCACCGCCAGCGTGCGGTAGTCCTGGCGGTACTTGGTCGGCAGCGTCTTGACCAGGCGCGTGGCCTTGCCGCCATTGGCGCCAGGCCAGTAGCGGTCCGTGTCCGCCATGGCCTCGATCACATGGGCGCCGCCCGCCTTGGCCAGCTTGTAGAAGCCGTCCCAGCGGTCGAGAATGCCCGTGGGATCCGCCGCGCCCGTGTCGCCATGGATGGCGGCCTGCTCGATCTCGTTGGCGGCCGCACGGCCGATCATGCCGAGCAAATGCTGGACGAACGCCTCGCCCTCAATGTTGTCCTCGATCAGATCGTCCCTGACCGAGACGATGCCGACGACTTCGGAGGCCACGAGTTCGATGGCGGTCGGAGCGGGAACGCTGACCGTGTCGCCGGGATCCACCCCGGGCTGGCCCTTGCGCAGCACACGGTCGCCCAGACCGATCTTGTCGATCCTGTGCTTGGCCGCGGTCATTCGCACGGTGCGGATCTGCTTCAGCAGGACCGACTCGTCGACGATATAGTCCAGGAAACGGTCCGCCTCCTGCAGGCTCAGGCCGTAGGTCCAGCCGGATGTCGTCAGCGTGGCCTTGGTCAGCTTCTGGCCGGGCGTCAGGCCGGAGACCTGCGCGAGAAACTTCGCAAACTCGGGGAACTTCTCGCCCGAGTTGGACTCGACGGAAACGAAATTGGGCATGGATTTCACCTTCTGGGAGACCGCCGCGCGCTTCTCCACTGCCGCGATGCGGCTGTCCAGCTTGCTCACAGCGGCCATGAGAGGATCGAGCGCGGCGCCGATTTCCTTGACCAGATCGACCGGACCCGGCTGCGGCTGCGCCTTGGCTGCCGCCGGCTCAGGCTTGGGCTCCGGCTGGCCGTTCTGCACCGCATCGCTGATGACCACTACGGTGGATCCGGCATCCGGCGCGGCCTGCTGGCCGTCGTCGACGACAGTGTCCACGGTGCGCGTGGTCGAGTTGTAGACGGTTTCGGACGTGCGCGTGGTGCTGGCCTTGCCCACCACCATCCGCACCGCGTCCGCGATCTGCGCTGCCAGCGACTTGTGTTGAGGTTCCGCCGCAGGCGTCTGAGTCATGTCCATCTGGCTCTCCTTCTCCTTCCGCCCGCCCTCGGCGGGCATGGATTTGTATTTCAACGCGATCGCCTCGGGGTTGGCCGGCTTGACGTCGCCGCCCCGCACGATCGAAAACTCTTCAAGCACGAGGTTCTTCAGGCGTCCCATCGTCCTGCGCCCATCCTCCAATCGAAAATCCGCTGATTTCTCCACGGCGCGCCGCCTCGCGGAGATCCTCGTCGAGCAGCTTTACGCCGACGAACCACGCCGCATTGGTCCCGAGCAGGTGGAAGGTGGATTCCACCAGGACGGCCTGCGCTGGCTTTCCGTGGTTGACCCGGATCGTCGTCTCGCCGCGGTAGTAGTTTTCCATGAATTCATACACGGCCCGGATCAGCTCATCCTGCGGGATCAGGTCGCCCTGCTCGTCGAGGATGTCGGCCACGGAAGCATAGCCCCAGATGATGCCCAGCTCCTGGTCCTGCCGGGCCGCCTGCACCCTGATCGTCAGCTTCCGCATCCCATCGCCTCCTGGACAGGCCCGCTAGCCTGTCCCAATTCGTCCCAATTCGTCCCACACGGACCTTGGTATACCGAGGTAGCCACCCGGCCACCCGCGCGCGTCCTGGGCCAAATAAGGCGCATCTCAGTCCCCCTCCCAGATCCGGGCCGGATCGAGCTCGAAATCATCGGAGACGACCGGCGTCAGCCAGCAGTGGCAGTTGACCAATTCTCCGGCCGGGAGCCGCGGGTCCAGGGGGTGGTCGGCCGGATAGCCGCCCACCATGAACTGTTCGTCGATGCCCACCTCGACACCGTCCAGCGCCGCATGGGTATCGCGCGTGTTGACGCCGAGGATGTTCCAACGCTTTCTTGTCACTCCGTTGCGCCGGTACACTTCCGCCTGCGCCAGTTCGCTGGCGATCCCCGTTTCCGTCAGAGCGAACCTCCGCGCCTGCCAGTCCGCTACGCCGCCGAGCTCCTTCTTCAGCTTGGCGATGAAATCCGTGTCATAAGGGTTCCGGCCGAGCTCATAGAAGTTCTCCAGAATCGCCGACAGAATGCTCTCGAGGTTGTTGCGGGCCGCGTGCACATCGGCCTGCTTCCGCTCCAGCACAAAGTCCTTGATCCGCTCATTGCGCAGATGGAATTCGGGGCTGGCAATGCCCAGCTGGCGCAGCGCGAACCGCGCAGCCTCGTTGAACGTCTCGAAGCGCGTTGCCTCCACGATCGCCGCAGCGCGCAACTCAGCGTCGTCATAGAAGCGGAAGCCGGCCAGCAGCTCCACGAAGAACCGGAGCTCCTCATCGTTGAGCGCCTTGCGCATCGCAGCCACCGGAAGCCGCCGCTCCACGAATTGTTGAATCTTGTCCCATCCTCCCGAGTCAAGGTATGCGAACAGCGCGTCAATTCCCTCGCGCCACCATTCGGCCGTCATGCGGTAGAGCTTCCGCGATGCCCGGACGCGGTCGAACCTGCGCGGCGGCTTCAGCCGCCGGAGCGCGCGGGCCGTTGCGGAGAAGATCGCGCAGGCGCAGCTCATCCCTTGACCGCCTCCCGGATCTGCCGCTGCAGATCTCCCATCGCCTGATCGAGCCCGGCCAGTTCCGCCATGGAGGGCGCCCCGACAGGGTCGTCCCCGCCCGGCAGCGGGGCGGCGTCAGGGAACCGCTTCGCGCGGACCTCGTTCGGAACAAGCACTCGGTTCTGGAGGTAGATCTGATCGATCTCGGCGTTGAGTTTCCGATCCTCCGTGTCAGCGGGCAGGAACTCGAACCGCAGGCCATCCAGTCCGAAGCCCCGCCGGATCAGATCCGTCATGCGCGAAGCGATCCCTTCCTGGCTCGGCACAACGATCGACAGCTGATATTCGCGGATTTGCTCGCTCGACAGGTTACCGCCCAGCTTCCCGGTCTCGACGATGCCGACCTTCTGCGGAGGAACCCCATGGGCATGGAGGATTTCATCCCGGCAATCCGTCCGCAGCAGGCGGAAACTCCCCTCTCGGGCGCTCGAATCGGTGAGCTTCTCGAAGCGGATCTTCGAGCCGGACGGAGACTCCAGCACCAGCGTCTTGTGCGCCTGCCCCTTCAGGTGGTGCCGGAAATATGTCCGGATGACGTCGGCGGCCTGCTCCTCGACCTCGCCCTCCAGGATCACGGCATAGTCCGGGATGGCGTTGTTCTGGAAGAAGGTCAGGTTATATTCGTTGACGAGCACCGATAGGCAGACGGCCGCCCAGGCTGGAAGGATAGCCGGCAGGCCGTAGAATTGCGACCACGGCGAGTACCGGAGAAAGTGAATGACATGCGTCGCCGGCTTCCCCGGGGCGAGCGGATCCTCGGCCGGCAACCCCGAGTAGGCTTCGTCATCCAGGCCCCAGACCCGGAAATGAGCCACTTCGCCGCCGCGCTGCTGGATATACCCCAGCCCATCGAGCCGCACCCACATCTCAGTGGCTGGCAGATGCTCCAGGGCGACAGGCTCCCCGCGCGGATCCGTGACAACCTCCATATAGCCGTTGCCGAGCCCCTCATAATCTGTCCAGATGCATCCCATGCCCTGGGCGAAGCTCCGACGGTCAAAGGCCTCCCGGAAGAAGCGCTCGATGATCGTCTTCGCCGCCGGACTGCCCTCTCCGGCGATCACCCAGGGGCGGCCCGTAATGTCCTTCACCTTCGCCCGCACGGCGCGCGCGTGATAGGTGTTGAGCGTCATCGCATAGGCGAACAACGCCATGTCGAAGGGCCGCGAGGCGCAGCTCACGCCGCCCACCTGCACGCCATACTTCTGCCGTAGACGCCGGCTGCCCCGAGGTAATGGGTCCGTGACGGCCTTGACCACTTCATGGTGCGCGGCCAGATCATAGGCCGCAGCCGCCAGCAGGGGCGAATTGATCCGAGCCACTGCGCCCGAGCCTGAATCAAACACGAATGCCTGGATGCGCCTCTCCGTCATAACAGCCTCGCCCGGATCCTCCCACTGGCTGTGCCGCGCAACAGCGCCACGGCCCGCTCGACCGCATCGGGCCCGTCGTCGTGGGCCTGAGATGAAACGCCCAGAGCCTCGAATTCATCCAGGCACTTCTGGACGTCCGGCGACCAGTACGAACTGGCCGCCGATGGAAACAGCAGCCGGCCTTGTTCGACGAGCGGAGCGAGCCGGGAAATGCGCCGGATCTTGTCGATGGAGATATCCTCGACCGGCACGCATGGTATTTGCAGGTTCGCCCTCCTGGCGGCATCCACCACCAGCTGCCTCAATGCATCCTGGTAGGCCACGGTCTCGATGCCGAACCGTGCAATGCCGGGCCATTCGCGGCAGGTCGACAATACCAGCTCTACCTGCTGCTGGACCTTCAGCTTCCGGATGACCATCCGCACGACGTAGTAGTTGCCGTTGTGCTCGCCGACCACAGCCAGGGCCGTGTCATCATTCTTCTGCTTGAGCCCGATCGCCACGTCGATGGCGGCCACCAGATTGAGCTTGACGCCGCGGAGGTCATCATCCGTGAAAAACTTCCAGGCGTTCGGAGAGAAAATCTGCTCTTCCTCATTGGCCGGATCGTTCAGAAACTCGGTGGCGAAATGCCGGGCGCCGATCTCGGCCCGTTTCGCCTCCAGCCGCCGCAGCGGCCAGCGGGCCGGCCAGAGCGGCCGGCCATCCTCGCCGATCGCCCGCCAGACGCGCGTGGTGAAGACATCGGTCTGCTTGAGGAACCTCACGAGGACGGAATCGTGATGCAGCACGGTGCCGATCATGAAGAATCGGCCGTCAGGGCCGATCATTCCCAATACCGCCCGCCGCAGCCAGCGCTCGAGCTTGTCGCGCTGCGTGCGCGAATCGACCAGCTCGTCGTCCTCGATGTCATCGACGATGACCAGGTCCGGCCGCCACTGCTTGAACCGCAGCCCCCGGATCGGCGATCCGCGGCCGCGGCCCAGCACCTTGACGTCGTTCGAGGTCACGAATTCCGCCTCGGTCCACTTCCGCTTTCCGATCAGGTCGCCGAAGTCTTCCAGAATGCGCTCGTTTTGTTCCAGCTCCTGCCGCAAATCATCGACGGCCTGCTTGGCGACATCCTCGCTCTCCCTGATCACCACGATGAACCTGGCCTGGCCGTAGCAGATCGAATGCAGGACCTTGGCGAAGCTGACCACGGTGGACTTGGCGTGCTCGCGCGGTGCCGCGCAAACCACCCTCTCGCGCGTCTCGATCAGCTCGGCCAGCTCCCGGTGGAAGGGCGCCGGTTCGGAATGGAAGTACTCGCGCAGATATTGACGGCAGAACCACGCGAAATCGCTGCGGCCGCGGGCCCTGCGTTCATCCCGAGTCATCCGGTCATCCGGCCGCGCCCCGCGCAGCAGCCGTTCGGCCCGCGCTCCCAGCTCCTCGGTCGACAGAACCCGCTTGTGCCGCACGCTCATCCGGCCGCCTCCTGCCCGAACTCTGCGCCGATCTCCTGCACGAGCTTGCCCACCTGGGCGGCATGGTCCTCGAGCGGCTTCTCCAGCCCTTTGATCGAGCGCAAACCGGCGAGAAACTTCTCGATCGCCCGCGACAGCACTTCCATCGAGATCCGTTGCGGGTCCTGTTGCGCCAGATGCTGCCGCGCCAGATCGGCGATCTGCTTGGTCACCGAGGTGAAGGCGTAGACCTTCTGCGTGTCGGCAGCGTTCTCTTTGATCTCCTGGAACAGCCGCTCCCGGATGGCATTCAATTCCAGCATCAGGGCGCGCGCAGCGTCGCGGCACAGCTCTTCGAATTCGCGCCGCTTCAGATCGGCCAGCGCCCGGCGCGTCTTCCAGTCGAACTTCCTCTCCCACTCATCCCAGGTCGAGGCTGAAAAGCCGGGATAGACCTTGCGGATCTCCGGCAGGGCCCGCTCCTTGGACCAGCCGCGGAGATAGAAGCCGAAGACGAAATCCTGCGCCTTCGTGTCGTACGCCATCAGGCACGCACCGCCCTCAACCAGCGAATCTCGGCATCCAGTTGCACCCTCAGGATCCGGCGCCGCAGCCAGGCGCACCTCGCCCAAAGCCAGGCGTCAGCCGCGGCGAGCAGGGCGCGGGCGATCATTCAAGCCTCCCTCGAGCAGCTGCTCGAGCACCGCCACCCGCTCCTTCAGCAGCTCTTCGATCCGCCCGTACAGCGCCTTGTTCTCGCGCCAGAGCGAGATCACCACGGCGCCCATGACGATGCACGCCATGATGAGCACGGCCATCCCCACACCATGACCGGCTGCCAGCTGCTCGAAGGTGTTCAGGTCCGGCATGCATCAGGCCTCCCCCTCCTCCTCGTCGTCGCCCAGCATGCTGTGGGCCCGGTTGGCGCCTGTGAACGCCCGCAAAACGCTTGCCACCTGCGGACCGATGATGAGTTCCGTGCGGGACTCGCGTTTCGCCTTTTCCTGCCGGACCAGCAGGTCGCTCGCCGTCGTCAGAGCCGCCAGCAGCGTCTCCTCGCGCCGCGTCCGTTCCTCCTCCGCCTTGGAGCGGATGCGGAGGTTCAAATACTCCTCGATGTGCTCCCGGAGTTCTTCAGCCGTCTTGGCCACTCGCACCTCTCCGGCCCACAGCCTGGAACATTGGGGAGGAGCGCCGCCGCTTGCGCTCCCCCCCACGACAGTTCACCCGGAGGCCGTGAACCTGTATCGAGTGTCCTTCAGGGAAGAAAATAAAGCTGCCGAATTTCGGATGATTCGGGCGGAATTATTCCACCAGCCGCGCACCGGAAGCCCGCAGGAAGTCGAGAAATGCCGCCCTCGGAATCCGCCACCGCCCCACCAGCTTGTAGGCGTAGATCCGCCCCTCCTCGCACCAGCGCCTGACCGTGCCCACGCTCACCTTTGCGATTCGCGACGCCATCGACACGTCGAGCGTCTCTTCGATCTTGATGAAATGCAGCCGCAACTGCTCCTGTCGCTGATGCATTAGAGCCTTCCTTCCAATCTCTCACCGGCCGCATAATGGGCGCTGTAGATCCACGCCGCCCAGGCCTTCCTCCATCCCGGCCGCTCGATAATCCAGCGCCTGGGCGTGATATTGATCAGCGCCCTGAGCGCACCTCGTTTCGCCAGCAGAAACAATCTCTCCACGCCCTTGGGCCTCTCAAACGGCCGCCGGCCGCGCCTGGGCTTCTTTCCCATACAGTCCGTCCCTCCGGTTCATCGCCTTCAGCGCCCACAACACCCGGTTCAAATCCCCGATCGTCCGCAGCGGCCGGCCGCGGTTCTGGCGCCGGCAGAAAGCCTCCAGCGTCTCCTGGCTCCAGCCGCGCAAGGCGGCTGCCTCCCGCAGCAATGCCATCTCCCGGGCGTTCACCAAATGCTCCACCTGGCCGCGCACGTCGCGCCGGCCCTCCGTTGCCGTGGCGCGGCCCCGGGCCGTGCCTTTCAGGCCGGAGACGCCGCCCCCGCTCCGGCGCCGCCGGAGGCCGTCAACCAGATCACTGCATTCCCGCTCGGTCAGCAGTTTCAGGCTCGTCTTGCCGAACCGCTGCTCGACAATCAGGTGCAGGAGATCGTTGTCGATCCCCTCCTGCCTGCAGACGCCGTAGATAGCCCTGTACCAGCGATGCTCAGGCATGGCCCGTGATCCACCGAATCAGCGTCCAGAATCCCCATCCGATCAGCGCCCAGGTGGCCAGCCCGACAAGCGTAATCAGCACCCACGCCGCAACAAAGACCGGGTTGAGGCCCAGATCGTTCCCGTTACGCCACATCTGCATCCTCCGCGGATCCATCCAGTCGGCCCCAGCGGTCGCGGAACCATTGCGGCGCGGCCGCGAGATGAAACCTCCCGTCCCTCTTCATCCGGCCGAGTAGGTATGTCACCTCGTCTCGACTCAGCACCACGGCGTCCCAGTCATGGTTGCCGTAGCCGAGGATCGATGTCTTGAAGCGCAATTTCGTTTTGAGGAACGTGAGATCGTGGCTGCTCGAGCGGATGGCGATGGCCGGATAGGGAGCCTGGATTTCAAAGATTGCATCCAGCGGCTCGCCGATATAGACGGCCGTGGCGCGCCCGGCATGATATCCCCGCGCAAACTCAGCCGCGCGGAACGCCACGATCACCGCACGGTCATGGATGGCGCGGCGAACTTCCTCATACAGCCTCGTGCTCATAGGGCCTCCTCTTCCATCAGCGCCGCCGGTCCGATCAGCCTCTCCAGCAGCGCGGCAGCAGATTCCCGCCGCGCCGGCAGATGCGATGGATCGCCGCCCGGCTCCGTAGCTTCCAGGAGCCCTTCCAGCGCCGTCTGCAGCTGCTCGATCTCGTCTTCCAGTTCGTCCAGCCTCATCTCCAGCGCGGCCCTCAACCTCATCTCGTGCCGCGCCTGTTTCCGCCAATACTCCGATGGTGATCGGCTCATGCATCACCTCCAGCAGACAGAGCGTCATTCCAGCCCAGCAGCGCCTGATGAAGCTGATCCGGGCGGGTCTGATGAGGAACTAGGCTCCGCAGCACGCCGCCGGCCCGCAAGGCCGCCGCGACGAACTCGCTGCAGAACCACCACTGCGGAATCTGAACTCCCGGCAAAGGCGATAGCCCGATGGAGATTACTCCCGGCCAGTCGTACCTGGCACCTTGCTGATCCCGACAGAACAGCTCCATCCGGCCGACATGGCTGTCCGGACGCAACCGCACCTGGATGACGTCCCATTTCCCATCCCCTAGGTCGATCCGCTTGCCGCGCACGCAAGCCTCGCGCGGGCTCGCGGACCAGCATGTCCCCTCCGGCAGCACCAGTTCGACGTGGGAATACCTCGATCCGGTTCTCACCCCGATCAGTTTGTCCCACCATTTGCCCTTTTCCGCCCTGTAGAACGCCAGCCGGATCGAGTCCATGATCACCTCCGCTTCCGCCATAGTTCCTGGATCCGCTCCGCGCAGAGCATGAGCAGGTTCCGGCAGTAGGCGATCTGCTCCAGGTCTTCGGCCGGCATCATTAGTTCCGCCTGGTCCAGGTAATTGATCCCGTCGATGCATTCCTCGAAGGCATCCGGCAGCGGATCGCCCCTGAAACAGAGCCCATGCTTCTCCCGGCCTTCGTTCCATTTCACGATGCAGGCGCGCACCAGCGGCGCCTGAATCAGATCCGTCGCTGGCCGGCCGCCATCCCGGAATTCCCTGAGCGTCATTCAATCCTCCAACCGCAGCTGCCCCAGCAGCTCCATGAGTTTGTGCGTCTGCTCCAGCACCCGCAGCCGCCGCCACATCGCCAGAATCTGATTCCGGTACGGCTTTACCGCCGCCTCCAGGTCCTCGGCCGTCTCGATCATGAAATACCCTGCCGGCTCTTCCCGCCGCGCGCCGATCCTCATCCTGTGCGCCACCACGAGCTGCTCGACGATGCCCTTGATCTGGCGCTCGCTGAACCCGGTCAGCTGCCGCAGGCGGGCGATGGAGATGGGATTGCCTTGTCCACGGCGCTGCCAGATCAGCGACGCCACCAGAATCTCCTCCTTCGTGGGAGGCAATCGCGAAGCGGAGAAGGGGCCCTCGCGCCGCCCCTCCCCCTCGAAGAGACCCGCCTGCTGGAGCGCAGCCGTCATGCGAGCCTCCACTGGTCTCCTTCCTTCAGCACGTCCCCCTTTTTCCTGAGGTAGGAGAGATAGGAGCAGACCTTGCCCGCCTTCAGCGGAACGCCGGAGACACGGAGTTCATTCTCGATCTGCTGCGCCGTCGCCCGCCCGAGACTCGCGAGCGTGGTCCGGAGCAGGTCGCAGAACGTCGCGGCGCCGTCGCCCTCGCCAGAAGCAGCCCTGGTCTTGGCCGGCTTCGGCGTTTTCTGAATCCGCTTCCGCGCCGCAGGACCGGCAGCAATGCCGCCGTTGGACTTCGGCTTCGGTGCGCAGGTTTGCGCCTTGTGATCGTCCTCCTCGGCGGCGAGCCGACGCAGCTCGCGCCGGATCGCCGCCTCCGCATCCTCACCTATCAAAGCGGCGATGGCCTCGATTGGGGCCCCGAGCAGGAACGCCTTCAGCATTGCAGCCTGATCCGCCATTGGCATCCTCCCCCGCTCAGGCCGCCTTCACCCGCTCGGGGAAGGTCTCGTAGTAGAACTCGTCTTCCTGCTTGATCCGCAGGCCTATCTGGGCGAGCGCCTCCTCGTCGAGGTTGGCCTTCACGCCTTCCTTATTCACACTCTCCTTCACCGTGACCAGCGCGCTCAGCAGGTCCGGCTTGCGCGACCAGCGCTCCTTGATCGCTTCCAGCACGCGGTCCCACTTCCAGCCCTTCAGCAGCGCCAGCGCGGGCTTGCCCAGCCTCATGCCGAGCCGGCCATAGGTCAGCTCCACGCTCCGCTTGCCTTCGGCCTCGATCTTCCTCTTCTGGCTCCGGTAGAAGGCCTCGAGCTCTTCCACCAGCACCTGGCGCGTCGCCAGCAGCGGCGCCGTCTCCTTCTGGTATTCGGTTTGCGCTTCGAGCGCCTTCTGATCCCGCACGGCTGCGGCTTCCGCCACCTGCAGATCGATCAGCGCAATCTTGCGCAGGGCATTGTCAGCTTCAGTCCAACTGGTCACGGTTCTGCCTCCTGGGTTCGTTGACGTCAACGCAGCGGGCCGTCTCGCCAAGGGCGGTCATGCACCCGCCGCAAATCCAGACGTTGGGGTCCTGCCATGCCGTCAGCAGCACGGCCACACGGTCGCCGTCCGCTCCGCACCAGCTGCACCGCGGACGCTCCGGATTCGGCCGCGCCCGGTGCCAGCGGCTCCGGATGAGCTGCGGCGATAGGAACAGCGGATCCGCTTTCGCCGCCCGCTCGGCCAGGAACATCGCCGCCCGGAGCGCGCGCGCCGCCGCGGGGGGCTCGCCTTCCGGGTGCCTCAGCACCCATCGGAGCAGCGTCCCCAGCGCGCTCACCTCATGCAGGGTCATCATCGCCGCATGCCTCACGCAGCCCGCTGCGTGCTCCCTCCGGCCATGTCGACCACACGCGCTGGCACTCTCATGCCCGGCTGCACGTCGAGCGTCGACCACATCTTCATGAGCACCTGCGAGCAGACGTTGTTGATTTCGAGCGGATAACCGAGCGCCGGCACCCCTGGCTTGCGCCGGAAGCGCGCAAATAGCGCCTCGGCAGCCGCCGTCTCGAACACCTGCTCGATCGAGCTGCCCACCCGCTTCAGCTTGAACTCGAGATATTCGCGCACGAATACGGGAGGGATCTCGATCATCCGCGTCCGGTGGCCGATTTCAGGCGTCCGGTACAGCTTCTTCGGCAATTCCTCCGTGCCGACGAGCACGATCGCCAGCAGCCTGTGCCGGCCCGCCTTCTCCTCATGGAATGCCTTGAGAGCCCGCAGCACCGGGGCGTTGCAGTGGTGCGCGTCGTCGATGTAGAGCACCACCCGCCGGCCGCCCTCGTGGCCCATCCGCAGCGCCAGCAGCGTCCGGCTCAACAGGCGGCCCTGGTCCTCGGCGTTGGCCGGGATCTTCGCCGTTTCGCCCGTCATGGCGAACAGCAGCGCCCTCGTCAGATGGCTGTCGCTCAGCTTCTCCTTGTCCTTGATCCGCGGCTTGCAGATCACATCTCCGCGCTGGGCGAGATCCGCCTCGATGCCATCCATCATCGTCGTCTTGCCAGAGCCCACGGGGCCGACGACGGCCACCATCGCGCATTCGTCGATGGCCTCGCGGATCTGGCGGTCGATCTTCGAGTACGTCTTGTAGCGGAATACGTCGGCGTCATCCTCCACATCGTTCACGAACGGATCCGCCGTGAAGCGGAAGTGCTGGAGGATCGCTGGATCCAGTTTCATCGGTTCAGCCTCCTTGCTCCTGCCGAGAAGTTCTCCCCCCGGCATCTCGATCGGTTCACTGCTCAGGCCGTGCTCGGCCAGCACGGCCGCCAATGCGTCCATCACCTGGGTGCGCCGCCGGACCGGCAGCTCCCCATCGTTCACCAGCCGTTCCAGCGTGCTCTTGCTCACCCCGGTCATCTCAGCCAGCCGGCGGTAGCTCAAGCCCGTCTTCTGCACGGCCTCCCGAATCGTCATGCGGCCTCCTACGCCTGCCCAGCGCGCAGCGGAATCACTTCCGCCGTCACGCCGCGCTCGATTTCCTCCACCACCGCCCGGATTTCGCTCTCGGTGACGCGCCCCCCGAACCGTCCCAGCAGCCGCTTCTCCGCCGGCTCCAGGCCGCGCCCGATGCGCGCGGCAACCTCCAGACAGGCATCCAGGCGGCTCCACGCCGCCTCTTCCGCCTGCCCCGAGATCTCCGTCTCGCGGCTCCGGATCCCGCTGGCCTCCAGCCCTTCCAGATGGTAGCCCCGCGTGACGAGCCGTCCTCCCGGCCAAGTCTCCGCGATCGCCCGCGCCTCTTTCACCAGCCGCTGCGCAGGCCCCTCCTTCCGGCTCTTGAATTCCTGGCCGATCACCGCGGCGTCGGAGAAGAAGCCGTGTTCGTTTCTCTCCAACGGCTCCAGCACAAACTTCGGCGCGCCCATCTCATCCGCACGCACCGCCACGTTGGGGTAATCCCACGGGCTGTACTCCACCAGCAGTTTCGTCCGGTGCAACAACACATCGGGCACCCGGTAATGCTTGCCCCGGTACCTCACCGTCCCGTCGCCCGCCACGCGCACAGGCTGAGCCGCCGCTACCGCGTAACGCTTGGCCACCTCAAAGCTGCAATTCGGAACCCGCAGCTGCGTCTCGAAGCTCCGGTTGATGTGCCACTCCCAGTGGTCCGAACGCGGATTGCCGTGCCGCGTGTGCTTCAGCGTCCGGCACAGATGGGCCGCATACTGCACGGCCTCGTCGTTGAGCTGCTCGATCGACTCAACAGGCTCGGCCCGGAACCGGCTCTCGAAGCGCTCCTCCCACCAGCCATGCAGGTTTTCTACCTGCCCCTTCGAGCGCGGGCCTTCGCAGATGTTCGGCCGCACGTCCAGCCAGGCCAGGAAATTCCGGAACACCTCGGACCTGGTGCCCGGCCCGCGGTCGATCATCAGAATCCTCGGCACGCCGCGGAATGGGTACAGGTCCGTGATGTCCCTCCCGCCACACCGCTTCTTCACCCACGCCCGCCACAAACCCTCCACCAGCAGCATCACGTTCTCGCCGACCGAGGCCGCGTACCAGACGAAGAACGCACCAGAGCAATGGTCCGTCACAATGAACCGCCACAGCCGCGGCTCGCCCTCCGCCGGCAGCTTGTTCTTGTACACCCACTGCTCGTACACCGGGCGGTTGTTCTTGATCTTCCAGTTGATCGCCAGCGAGAAGTCCGCCTGGTGGACGTGGTTCGGTCCCAGGCTCGCCAGATGAATGTGCCGCGTCGGCTCGTCCAGCACGTTCCGGCTGCCGCCCTGCCCCCGCGCCCATGCCCGGTAAGCGTCGGCCGATACCGAGCCGGCTGGTATGCGTCCGTTGCGCTCGGCGATCTCGATCGCCACTTCAGCCGGCATCAGCAATCCGGCCCCCTGCTTGTAGCTCGACAGCTGCACAGCGAAGACCTCGGAATAGTGACTCTCCACCGGAGCCGGAGCCTCGTCCGCCCGGCCGGCCTCGGCGGCCCGGAACCGGAGCCCGCGCGCCGCAAGCATGCGGCTGAAAGTCGTGCTGCTGACGCCGAGCATCTGCTCCAATTCACGCCTCCTTGCCGCCCGCCGGCGGCGGTCCATCCGGCTCAGGTCATCCAGTTCGCCCTCGAGCCACGCAGGGAACGCGGGGGGCATTGCCTACTGCTCCAGCGGCGGCTTCTCCAAAGTCTCGTACCACTCGCCCAGCAGATCCCTTTTTCTCGCCGTCATCTCGGCCACGTCCAAGTTGATCGCCGGGTACGGGCGGTTATTCGGCCCCTCCGCGTATTGCTGCATCGTGTCCCACCAGATCTCGTGGTAGATCGACCAGGCCCAGTTGGCCAGTCCGACGAGCATGTCAATCTGCCGCTCGTTGAGTTCCTCTTTCAACAGCCCCCGCAGCCTCGTCGCCTGCAACAGAAGCTGCGTCTGGATGTCCAGCATCCGTGAATGCAGCGGGTCCTTTGTCCAGCGGTACTGCGCATTGCGCTCCTGCTCCAGCGCTTCTTGCAGCTTCTGCACCCGCTCCTCGCCCTCCTTGGCGAGCGCCTTCTTCTCCTCCAGGGCCTCCGTGAGCCGCTTGGCCGACTTCTGGTGCGCCTCCTTCTCCCGCCGCACCTCCGCCTTCAATTGCTTCACATAGGCCCGGATCTTCTCCGCGTTCGCCCGCGTGACATCCACCTCTTCGCCTTCGATCATCAGCTTGCCGTCGTCGTTGAAGTCCATGTACCGGTAAACCTCGCCCGGCACGCGGCAGCCGGCGGACTCGGCCAGCTCGAAGATCTTCTTGCCGTGCTGCTCCAGATCCTTGATGATGGCGTCGATAACAGGCCTGGTACGGCCGAGGTAAGCCGGGCAGAACTGCTCCCAGTCCAGGCCCAGCCTCCTGTAAGCGCCGCTGTCCTTCAGGCGCTTGAGTGCAATCGCCTGGGCGTAGGTGCAGTACTGCGCGATGTGGGTCGCCATTTTCGACGCCCCGCTCAGCTCGCCCATCTGAATGACCTCCATCATCGACTCGTCGATCGCTTCGCCAGCCATCTGGAGCGCTTTCCTTCCGTCTTCCATCTCGCCTCCCGTAAAAAATTTACGGTTTTTTGTGAACGTTTCATTGAAAACAAAGGACTTACACGGGATAAAACCGTAAACATGTTTACGGTTTTTCCAGCCTCACCTCCGGCAACAGGCGCACGGCCTTGGGCCCGAGAACCCACACCGGGCGCCGCGGCCCGACGCCCACATCGCGGAGCCAGCCCATCTGGGCCAGCGCCCGCAGGTATCTCGATGCCTGCGCCCTCGTCCAGCCGAGCTGCCCGGCCACCACCGTGACCCGCAGCCCGCCGATCCGGCCCGCCAGCTCGATCAGCTCGAGCCCCTTGCGCAGGCTCTCGAACCCGTCCGTCATCGCCTCCGCCTCGCCTCCTCGATCAGCTCTTCCATCGCGGCCCGCGCGGCGTCATAGCTGTCGTAACGGTGGCCGGTCGACACCGCCAGCATCCAGTTGCCTCCCTCGGCCCGCACCATCACATAGCCGGCCCACTTCCCGTTCACCTTGTCCGCCGTGGCGACCGCCTCGTTCCGCGCGATCGCATCCACCGTGATCCGGGTCAATGTCTCAACGCCCACGCACGGCCTCCTTTCGTGTCAGCTTCACTCCCAGCCGGCGCTCGTTCCGCGCCCACGCGCGGCGCCGGAATGCGCGCGCGGCCTCCGTCGTTTCCGCTTCCGTCAGCAGCGCCGCCGCCAGCAGGCGGCAGATTTCAGGCGACAGCGCCGCGCCAAGCGCCAGCACGGCCGCCGCCCCACCGACGAGCATCAGGAACCCCGCCAGCCCCGTCATGCGAACAGATCCTCCTGCCGGTAGTCCTTCACCGCCCGTTTCATAGCCGCCACGTCCGCCAGGTGGCGGGCAATCGTGTCCAGCAGCCCGAGCGTCTCCGCCTCACTGGCCTCGGCTGTGTACGCGCAGAAATCAGCCATCATCTTTGCAAAGCGGCCCTGGATCTCATTGAGGATGGCCGGATCTTTCTTCTTCAGCGCGGCCACGCGCCGGACCTTCACTGCGACGTGGTCGCATCGGGCGGCGATGTGGCGCAGGATCCGGTAGTCGTCCGTGGCGCGCATGAGAGGGATCAGGCGGCTCAGCGGCATCTCCGCCCCGCTCTCTCCATCCAGCCCATACCGGTAGAGAATTGATTCAGAGCAGCCCATCTCGTCCGCGATCTGGGCCACGCTCTTCTTGGAGCCGAGGATCGTCCGCTTGATCACACTCCTTAACTCACCCATGCAGCCTCCTGAAAAACAAATCCCAATGTTTTCGTTCCAATCGGGGCCAGCCGGCCCCATCATGGGCTCAGGAGGTGATCATGCGGCGCGCCGCACGCCGGCGTCGTTCGGATCGTCCAGCAGCCACAGCGGGAATCCGAGCTCCCGCACCATGCGGGCACGCAGCCGCCAGCCCTTCTTGCGCAGATTCAGGATGTTGGAGACGAAGGCCCGGTCCGCCTTGAGGATCTCGGCGATCTTGGTGACCGTCAGACCGCGCGCCTTCATCTCCTCGCGGATCGCTTTGCGGTACTCTGAAGTGTCGTAATTCCTACGGTCCATACCTGGATTCTAGGAGCACCTAGAAGAGATGTCAAGAGAAATCTTGATATACCTAGATGAATCTTTCTGAAGCTATCCGCTCAATCCGCCGACGCACTGGAAAGACCCTCGTCCAGTTGGCACTGGATCTGGGCGTGAAAAACCCAACTGTGTCTCAATATGAGAGCGGCAAGGCGAAGCCAAGTCCGAAGGTGCTCCTGCTCCTGCTGGCCATGGCAGAAGGCGAAGAGCGGCAGCCGATCATGGAGGAACTGCATCGTAAGGGCGTTCATACTGCCGACGATGCTATGCGGATGCTCGGGGTCGTGGTCAACGAAGATGAGGACGTGCCGGAAGGCGTGGTCAGGCTGGCGCAATGTCTGCGCAGCTTCGTCCAACGGAAGATGGACGTCTATCCAATCCTGCTCGATCTGCTCGATCTCTGGGAAAAGCATGGCTCCGATCCCCGCTTCTCGGACTTCTGGTCGCGTCTCACCCAATTCGTCGACCGCGAGCTGGAGCACAGGCTCGGCCGCCGGCCGCTGCGGCAGCCGAAGTATATTCCGCCTCCGGAGCCCGGCGGTCCGCCATATAGCAAGGATGACCCGCGCTACGAGAACCAGATCCTATGGGTCATGACCTACTGCTACTACGATAAGAAGCCCTTCTGGACCGGCTTCACGACGACCCAGAAGCATTACGAGCATGCAACAATCCCGGACATGCGGGCCGTCTGTCCGTATTGTCAGATCTCCCAGGTCTGGAACAGGGACAATGCCTGGCTTGCTCTCCCAGGATCCCAGCGATAGCGCACTCCACCTCCCGTACCAGGTCCAGCTTGGCCGCCGGCGGAGCGGCGGAAATCAGAAGCCTGAACGACATCTGGCCATCTTTCAGCCCGGCGACAACCTGAATCGACTCAAGCACTGGGTCGTTCACGATCCTGCCGCGCGCGCCTAGGAATGGTAGTGCCTGTAGAACACGCCTCAATGTCTCGAGGTCATCAACAGCGAAATCAATTTCGGCCGTTGGGCTTGTTATGCCATGACCGATGCATGAGCTGCTCGTCTCAACCCCTTCGATCAGGTTCAGCAGATCCACGAGCCGCCGGAGTTCAGGGTCCAGTTCGTCTGGCTGGATCCATTCAGAAGCCATGCCAGACACCTCGGCATGCCTTGCGCGCTCCGGGGTTTTCCTTTAGCCCATGCCGGCGCGCCTCGTCTCGATCCTTCGCCGCCCCGCCTAGCATCCCTACCACCCTCTGCTCTCCCTTTTGTTGCTCCCAGTGATACAAACTTTGTTTCACTGTACGATACACCAGCGCTTACTAGACTTTGAAAAAACCCGATTCCAGCCCGGTTTTCGGACAGCTTACGGCCCTGTTTTTACCAACATGGCCCGAGTTTCTCCCACCCCTCCACAGCGTGCTCTGGCAATACCGGACGGAAAAGACGGTCTCGACACCCGCGGAGACGTTCTTCCCCCCGTATCTCGCGAGCTTCGTCCTGGCCCTGCCCGCAGGACCGGATGGCATGAGACACGTCCTTTACGTCTCGCATCATGTCAGCTATTACCCGTCGCAGGTGGCGCGGCTTTCTCCGCGCGGCCAGCTGCTGGGCGAGTACTGGCATTCAGGGCACTTCCTGTTCGGGGAAATCGCGGGGCTGGACGGACGGCGCGGCTCGAGCGTCCTGCTGGCGGGCATCAGCAACTCCCACAGAACCACGACGCTCGTCGCGCTGGACCCGGACAATCTGGGCTGCGCTTCCGATGAACAGGAGCATCCCGGCTACCAGCTGGACTTCCCCGGCAGGGATTGCGAACTGGCGCGGATTTTGATGCCCCGCACCTGCATCAGCCGCCGGTTCGATCCCTACAGCCGTCCGCTCGGGCTGATCGTGCATCCAGACCACTTCCAGCTCGGCACGGCCGAGCACTCCGCAGACAGGGACTGCGCCACGATCTTCCGCTTCGACCGCCAGTTGCGGCTTCAGTCGGCGGAGGTGATCGACTCCTTCCTCGCCCGCCACCGCGAACTCGAGGCCGCAGGCCAACTCGACCACCCCTTCACGGAAGCAGAGGCGAAGGCGCTCCATCAGGTCCGCGTGCTCCGCCACTGGATGTCCCCGCCGGCCCCCTCGAGCGCCGTCGCTGGAGCTTCGGTCCGCTGAGCCTTCCAGAATCGCAACCCCCCAGCGCTGTCGGAAAGGAATCCGAAACAATTCCGAAGCTCCTTTCGCGCCTCTCCCCGGGCACGCTGATCCTGGAGGCAATGCAATGTGGATCTGCCCGGCAGCCCTCTGCGCCCTGACCCTGGCCGCCTGCCAGCCTCCTGAGCGCGTGGGCGTGTTCCACCGTCCCTCGATCGTCGTCGCATTCTGCTGTTCAGAGCTCTGGCCGCGGCAGGTGCTCGAGCGGAAGGAGGCGATGGATGCAGCGAAAAAGGCGGGCGGCCGCCGCAAAGCCGCTGAACTGGACCGCTGGGGGCGCGGCTTCCGGCAGCTCGCCGGCAAGGCGCCGATTGACAGCATCTGGGAGGCGCTTCAGCCGCTCCTGCCCGAAGCGGCTGCCCGCGCCCCCGTCAACCGCGTCGCGCTCGATCCGCCCCCTGGCGCCGAAACTGTCGGCGTGACGCCGCACCTGCCGGGCGCGCTTTCCGCCCGTCAGTCCACCCGTCGCGTCGCCCGGAGCCTGCGCGAGCGGGATCAGCGGCGCGGCTCTGCCGGAAAATAGGAGATGCCCATGACCGTCAACCGTGCAAATTGGATCGTCTGGACGCCCCGCATCCTGTCGATCCTGTTTATCGGCTTCGTCTCGATGTTCGCGCTCGATGTTTTCGGGGAGGGGCGCTCCTGGACGGAAGTCCTTGGCGCCCTGCTCGTCCACCTGATCCCTGGTTATGTTCTGATCCTGATCCTTGTTCTGGCCTGGCGCCGCCCATTGGCAGGCGCGGTCGGCTACCTCGCGCTGGCTCTCGCCTACAGCGTCTTTTCCCTGCGGCGCGGGCACTGGGACTGGAGCCTGATCCTCGCGGGTCCGCTTCTGGTGGTGGCGGCCCTTTTTTTCGTGTCCTGGCGCGCCGCCCGGAGCCACTCGTCATCCCGATGAATGTCCGCGGCGCAAACCGCCGGCAGCCTGCTCAGTCCTCCGCCCGCGGCACAAGAGCCAGAATGCGCTTCTCGATCTGCTCCAGCCGCTCCGCCTGTCTCCGCAGCGCCGCGTGCAGCTCGTCGATGTAGCGGTCCCGGATGGCCAGTTCCTCGCGCAGCCGCTGCAGTTCCTGGTCGCGGGCGGCGATCCAGCCGCTCAACCGCTCGATCTGGTCGAGCAAAGGCTCCTCGGGCAGGCGCGCCGGTTGGGCTGCGGAGTCGGACCGCACATGAAACAGTGCCCCCGCCGAACGAATTTTCTCAGGGGAACTATCTCTTCAGGCTCTTCAGCGAAGGCGGCGTCCGGCGGGGAGCGCCCACCAGCTGGAAGTTCACTTCGACGTTCGCCGTGGAAGGCACCGCTTTGCCATCCTCGGTCGCGGGCGCAAAACGCCAGCCCGCCAGCGACTCGATCGCCTTGCGGTCGAGCCCCGGCTCGAGCGACCGCAGCACCCGCGCCCGCCGCGGCACGCCCTGCTCGTCGATGTCCACCGACAGCAGCACGGAACCCTCGATCCCCTGCTGCAGGGCTTCCGGCGTATAGGCGGCGGGAGCGGTCTGCACCGCGCGCGGCGGCGTGCGCACTGGCTCGCGCGCCGGAGCCGGCGCAGGAGCAGGCGGCGCCGGTTCGGGCTCCGGCTGCGCCGCTGCCGTCTTCGGCGTCTCGGTTTTGGCCTCCGGCGCCGCCGGCAGAGGCTGTTGCGGCGGCCCGGTTTTTGCCTGAGGCAGGGACGAACCCTTCGGAACTCCAGCCGGCGCGCTCGCGTTCACGGCAGAGGCAGTCTTCGCCCCGGCGGGCGGCGGGGACGGCGAACCCTTCTGTGCGGTCGCAGGACTTCCGCCCGGCGCAGCCGGCAGCGCCGCGGAGATCCGCCCGCCGGAAGACGCCGCGGCAGGCTTCGCCTCCGGCGCAGCCGCCATGGAAGCCGTCCGCAGCTCCGCCTCCTGCTCCGTTGCAGTTTGCGGAAAACCGGTCTGCGCCGTCGCCGCCAGTTGCGCCTTCGGCGCCGGTTCCCGCAGCGTCACGGCCATCCACCCGAGCACTGCGATCCCCGCGCACACCGCAGCCGCCACCCCCAGCAGCCGCGGCGAAACCCGCACCTTCGGCCTGGGCTTCAGCGGCGGTGGTGCGGGCATCTCCGCCTGCGGCGCGGGCATCTCCGCCTGCGGCGCCGCTGAGACCCTCGCGGCTGCGTATGCCGGCGCGCGAAGGCTCTCTTCCAGCGCGGCGACAAACTCCATGCAGGTCCGGTACCGCGCCTCCGGCTCTTTCGCCAGCGCCCGGAAAAGCACCGGTCCCACCCGCCCCGCCAGCTGCGGCGGCACGCTCTCCAGCGGGGGCGGCGGCTGCTGCGCGATCTTGTACACCAGCGACGACAGCGTCTCTGCCTCGAACGGCTTCCGCCCGCTGAACAACTCGTACGCCACCACCGCCAGCGAGTATTGGTCCGTGCGCCCGTCGATCTTCTCCGCCTTGATCTGTTCCGGCGACATGTAGGCGGGCGACCCGAGCACCGTGCCCGTCATCGTCACCGTCTGCGTCACGATCTTCGCCACGCCGAAATCGGCGATCTTCAGCACGCCTTCCGGCGTCACCAGCAGGTTGGCCGGCTTGATGTCGCGGTGGATCACGCCCCGGCTGTGCGCATAGTCCAGCGCCGCCGCCGCCTGCCTCAGGTACGCCACGATCATCTCCGGCGGGCCGCAGCGGAGCGTCTCCAGAAGCGCCGACAGATTCGGTCCCGGCACGAACTCCATCGCCAGAAACGCCGTTGTCTGCCCCGGATGCAGTTCCGCGTAGCCGATCTGGTAGATCGTCACGATGTTGGGATGCGACAGCCTCCCGGCCGACTGCGCCTCGCGCTGCAGCCGCTCCTGCATCTCCTGCCGCTCGCGCGGATCGGCGATCGCGTACAGATGGATGGTTTTCAGCGCCACCTCGCGCCCGATCAGCGGGTCGTAGCCTCGATAGACCACGCCCATGCCGCCGCGGCCGATTTCTTCCCAGACCTGGTACTGCCCCAGCTGCATCCCCTGTCGCACCAGTCTAACCGAATTCCCTCCGCACTCGAATACGGAATTCCGGCGTCCGGCTGACGCGGAATTCCGCCTCCGGCCGTAAACCCGGGCCGCAATCCCCCGTCAATAGGGAGTGAGAGGCAGCGGAGAAGAAAGGACAACGGAAAGGAGAGACAACCATGAGGGAATCATCGATCTGGATCGCGGTCTGGAGCCTGCTGTTCGCGCTCGCCGCGCCGGCGGCGGCGCAGCCGTTCGGTCCGGGCCCTGGCGCAGGCTTTGCCGCCCCCGGCGTGGGTGCGGGGCCGGGCATGGGCGCGGCGTGGGCCGCCCGGCCTGAGGCGCTCGCCCCCCTGAAGGACGCCCTGGACCTCACCGACGCCCAGGTGCAGCAGCTGATCGAGATGCGGAAGAAAGCCGCCGAGGACAACCGGGCCGTCGCCGAACAGATCCGGGCCAAACGGCAGGAAATCGCCAACCTGATGAAGTCCGCCAACCCGGACCCGGCCAAAATCGGCCAGCTCCATCTCGACATCCAGAAGCTGCACCAGCAGAGGCTCGCCCGGCTCGAGCAGCTCCGCACGCAGACGCAGACCGTCCTGACGGCCCAGCAGCGCACGAAGCTGGCTGATCTGGAGAAAGCCCTGTCCCTGGCCCGCGCCGCGCGGCAGGCTGCGGGGCTCGGTCTCATCGCCCCTCCGGAACGTCCGGATGCGCCGGGCCTCGGCTTCCGCCCCGGAATGCGCATGATGCGGCCGGGCCGCGCGGGCGGCTGGATCTGACCCCCAGATTCCACGACCGTGCAGACTCCGTCGATAAAGGCCGGCGGCCGCAAGCCGCCGGCCTTTTTTCTCGCCGCGCCAGCCTTTGCCCCGTCCGGTTCCAGGACGTAGAATGCTGGACGGGATTCCCATGCCGCCTCTCCGCCGCTCGCGCCTCTCGCAGGCCTGGCTTGCGCTGACGGTCGTCCTGACGCTCCACATCATTGAAGGAGCGCTGCGCGACTATCTCAGCTTCTACAACCCCCTCGCCATGTCTTTGCGCGACACGCTGCTGTGGACATGGATGCCCACCTTCACTCTCGCGGCGTGGCTCGGCGGCTGGATTGTCATCCTCGGTGTGCTGTACGGCATGACCTGGTTCGCGGCATACAACGCCCGCTGGATCATCTGGGCGGCCATCGCCTACGCCGAGGTGATGTTCCTGTATGCCGCCGCCAAGCTCGGCTTCGCCATCTATCTCGAGAAAGCCATCCCCGGCGTGTTGACCGCGCCGCTGCTCGTGATCGCCGCCTCGTGGCTTACGGTCGAGGCTCTTCTGGCTCTCCGCCGGCCTTCAGCGTGACGAGCGTCGCCCCCCAGCCGCCCGCTTCCGCGGGCGCGTCGCCGAACCACTCGACGAACGGGCGCCGGCTCAGCACCTTCCGCACCATCTCCCGCTGCACGCCGATGCCGCGGCCGTGAATCACCCGCACGTGACGGTATCCCCGCGCCCGCACTTCCTCAAGCCATGCCTCCAGCGCCGCTTTCGCGTCCTGTGGAGCGAACGCGTGCAGGTCCAGCACGTCCGTGATCTCCAGCGGCACGGCTTCCCCGAAGGGCGGATCGTCATCGGGTGAATTCATGGATCTCGAAAATCGGCACGCCGTGCCGGTCCGCAATCAGCGCCACGGACCGCCGCCTGTATCCGCGCGCCTCCGCAAACGCAATCAGCTTCCGGCGCGTGTCCGGGAACACGTCCCTGCCTTCGGTAAACGTGATGAACAGCTGCTTCGGATCGGCGAGCGCCGCTTCCAGCTCTTTGGCTGCGTTCGGGTCCTCGTCCACGCGCATCACGATCCCGTCCGCATGGCCGATCATCGGGATGCGGTTCCTGCCGTAGAAAATGATCTCGTGCAGGATGCCCCAGTCCGCGGCGAACGCCGCCCGCCCAGGCTGCGCCTCCAGAAACTGCACCAGCGTCCGTGAAGCGTCCGTCCAGACCGGCTGCGGACCGTAGGCGATAAAGTGCCCCGCGTATGTGGCCAGCACAGCGCCGTTCGACAGCGCGCAGAAACCAAACACAGCCATCACCGCCACGGCAGCCTTCCGCCGCGCCCGCTCCAGAACCGCCGCCGCTGCCAGCGCCGCCTGCAGGTGAAAAAGCGGCCAAAGCAGAATCGCGTGGTGCACGCTTCCTCCCGCCTCCCTCGTGCCAGCCATCTGCGCCCATGCGGCCACGATGGCCGCGCTCCCCAGCAGCGCCACGCGCCTCCGCGGCGTGCGCCAGTTCAGCACGGGAGCGGCAGCCAGCGCCAGCACCAGCAGCAGCGCCTGCCAGCTCTGCCGCGGCATCCCCAGCCGGCGCGCAATGGCCAGGATCGTTTTCTCCCGCTCCGTCAGGTCCGCCGGCTCGCCCTCGGACGCGTCCCGCACCAGATAGCCCAGCAGCCCGCCGCCGTCGAGCGTCCGGTCCAGCACCACTGTTTTCTGGAACAGCGCGCTCCAGCTATCCCGCCGCGCCGTGCCCTGGAAAGTCCGCCACCCGGTCGAGAGGTTGTAGTGCAGGAACGGCGCCGCGCCGATCGCGAACCCCAGCACCGCCGCGCCCGCCAGCCGCCACTGCCGCGCCGCCTGCCACGTCTCCCGCGGAAACACCAGCAGAACGCCCAGCCCCATCCCGCCCAGCACCCACAGGAACAGCGCCTTGTCCCACAGTCCGAGACCCGCAAACAAGGCGCCTGCAAACAGCCACCCCGCCCGCTTCTCCTGCGCGAACCGCACCATCGCATACAGCCCCGCCGTCAGGCAGAAATGCTGGATCGCCACCGGACCCCAGTCGAACACCGACGTCAGCAGGTAGCACGCATCCGTCGCCAGCAGCGCCGTAGCGGCCGCCGCCGCCTTCGCTCCGCCCAGCCTCCGCGCAGTCAGAAAAAAGAGCCACACGGACGCCGCGCCCAGCAGCAGCACCGGCACGCGCAGCGACCAGTCGCTGAAACCCCACGCGCGGAACACCGGACGGTACACGAGAGCCTTCACCGTGCCCAGGTAGCTCATCTGCATCGTCGGCACGCGCCCCGCCCACGGCAGCTCCGCCCAGAACTCCGCCACCTCCGGCCGCACCACGCCGTTCAGAAACAGCAGCTCGTCGTACTGCGCTCCGGGGTAGGGAAGAAACCACAGGCCCGCCATCACGAAGAAGCCGCACAGCAGCAACGCGGCGGCCCACGGCAGGCGCTTGCGCAACGGCATCAACCTCCAATCGCATACATCGGCCGGGGCGGCGGCACGAACCCGGGCTGCTGAATCTCGTGCCCCAGCCACTTCGCCGCCACCGTCCGCCGGATCGCCTCGCGGATCTGTCCGTCGTCTGCTCCGCCCCGCATCAGCCCCCGGATGTCGGTCTCTTCGATGGCGAACAGGCAGTAGCGCAGATGTCCGTCCGCCGTCAGCCGGATGCGGTTGCAGTTCAGGCAGAACGGCCGGCTGACGCTGGCGATGAAGCCCACCGAGCCCCGCCCGTCGGCAAACCGGTATTCCAGCGCCGGCGCCCGCGGGTCAGGATCCGGCACCGGCTCCAGCGGTCCGAACTCCTCGCCCAGCAGGCGCAGGATCTCTTCCATCCGGAGCACCCTGCCCGTGTCCCAGATGCCCTGCGCGTCCAGCGGCATGAACTCGATGTAGCGGATCTGAAAACCGTGCTCGCGGCCGAAATGCGCCAGCGGCACGACATCGCTCTCGCACAGCCCCTTCACCGCCACCGCATTGATCTTGATCGAATCGAACCCCGCCCGCCGCGCCGCCTCGATTCCCGCCAGCACGCGCGGCAGCTCGTCGCGCCGCGTGATCTCGCAAAACTTCGCCCGGTCCAGCGTGTCCAGATGCACGTTCAGCCGCTTCAGCCCCGCCCGCCGCAGCGCCTCCGCCTGATCAGCCAGCAGGACGCCGTTCGTCGTCAGCGCCAGGTCCTCGATGCCCGGAATCGCAGCCAGCCTGCGCACCAGCCCGTCGAGGTTCCGCCGCACCAGCGGCTCGCCCCCCGTCAGCCGCACCTTCCGCACGCCCAGCGAGGCGGCGATCCGGACGAACCGTTCAATCTCCTCGAACGTCAGGATCTCCGCCCGCGGCACGTATTCCACGTCCCGCTCCGGCATGCAGTAGAAACACCGGATGTTGCAGCGGTCCGTGACGCTGACTCTGAGATTGTCGTGCAGCCTGCCGTAGCCGTCGATCAGGGATGTGCCGTGGCTCTCCATGAAGGCGCCGCGAAATGCGCAAATCAAAGTTTACCGCAGCGCCAGCATTCGCTCGAGCGGCAGCCGCGCCCGCTCGATCAGCTCCGGACTGAGTTCCACGCGCGGCGAAAGGCTCGCCAGCGCGTCGCGCAGCTTTTCGAGCGTGTTCCGCTTCATGTACGGGCACTCGCTGCAGTTGCACTGCTCGTTGGGCACGAAGTAGAACCGCTTCTCCGGCGCCCGCCGCTTCAGCGTGTGCTGCACGCCGCTCTCGGTCATCACGATGAACTCGCGCGCCGGGTGCGCCACAACCCAGTCGATGATCGCCGAGGTCGAGCCGATGAACTCCGCCATGCGCAGCACTTCGGGCGGGCACTCGGGGTGCGCGGCTATCACGGCTTCGGGATGCTCCATCTTCGCCGCCGTCAGCCGCCGCGCCGCAAACGTCGCATGGACGATGCAGGCGCCCTGCCAGAGCGTCAGATTCGCGCGCCCGGTCTGCTGCTGCACCCACCGGCCCAGGTTCACGTCCGGCGCGAACAGCACCGGACGGTCCGCCGGAATCGACTCCACCACCTGCACCGCGTTGCGCGACGTGCAGATGATGTCGCTCTCCGCCTTCACCTCCGCCGACGTGTTGATGTAGCTCACCACGGCGTGATCCGGATGCTTCCGCTTCCACGCCCGCAGCTGCTCCGCCGGGCACGAATCCACAAGGCTGCAGCCGGCTTCCGCGTCGGGCACGATCACCGTCTTCGACGGGTTCAGGATCTTCGCCGTCTCCGCCATGAACCACACGCCGCAGAAGGCGATCACCTCGCCGTCGAAGCTCTGCGCGCGGCGCGCCAGCTCCAGGCTGTCGCCCACCGCATCGGCGAGCTCCTGAATCTCGCTCTCCTGATAGTGGTGCGCCAGCAGGATCGCGTTGCGCTGCTTCTTCAGCTCGAGAATCTCTTCGGCAATGGCGGTAACGGCAGGCATCTCCCGCTCGGGCCCTGTGTCTTCATTGTAACAACCGGGTGAAACGCGCCCGGCCGTCTACTCTTTTTCGATGTCGCGATGGGCCGTGCGGACGGAATAGCCTGCTTTTTTCAGCCGCCGCGCCACCTCTCCGGCGATCATCACGGAGCGGTGCCGCCCGCCCGTGCAGCCGAACGCGATGGTCAGGTAGCTCTTCCCCTCCGCCACATAGTGCGGCATCAGGTACAGCAGCAGCCCCGTGATCCGGTCCAGAAACTCCTGCGTCTGCGGGAAGCTGCGCACGTAGCGCGCCACGCCCGCATGCTTGCCGGTGAGCTTGCGGAGCTCGGGGATGTAGTTCGGGTTGGGCAGGAACCGGACATCGAACACGAGATCGCTTTCCGGCGGCAGCCCGTGCTTGAAGCCGAAGCTCATCACGTGGACCTGCAGCCCCGCGTCGTCGGGCGCGCCGAAGATCTCGCCCACCCGCTTGCGCAGCTGATGGACGTTCAGCTCGCTCGTGTTGAGCACGAAATCGGCCAGCGCGCGGATGCCGGCAAGCTGTTTGCGCTCAAGCTGCACGCTGCGCAGCACGCTGCGGTGCCCGCCCAGCGGATGCGGCCGCCGCGTCTCGCTGTAGCGGCGCACCAGCGCTTCGTCGTCGGCGTCGAGAAACAGCAGCCGCGTCCGCAGCTTCTTGCGCAGCTTGGCCACGATGTCCGGCAGCTGCTGCAGCTGCTCGCGCTCGCGGATGTCCACCACGAGAGCCGCCCGGCGGATGTTCGGCGAGTCCTGCGTCAGCTCCGCGAACGTTTCGATCAGCCCGAGCGGCAGGTTGTCGACGGCGTAGTAGCCGTGGTCCTCCAGCGTTCTGAGCACCGTGCCCTTGCCCGAGCCGCTCAGGCCGGTGATGATGACCAGCTCGGGCGAACGGCTGGCGGCGGTCATGGTCAGGCTTCCACGAGATCGACCGCCCCGTCGCTGCGCCGGATCAGGATGTGCGGCCGGTCCGTGTCCGCGTCGCGGTACAGCAGGTAGTCCCGCCCGTCCTCCATGGCCAGCATCGCTTCTTCCAGCGTCATCGGCTTGCCGTTGGCGCGCGATGCGGCCCGCACCACGCGCGCCGGCCGCGCCGCCTCGGACTCTTCGATTTCAGCCGCCGCCTGCCGCTTTCCCTTTTTCGCCTTCCGCGGGGCGGCGGCTTCCGCGCCGAACTCTTCCACGGACTCGGCCGCGGCCAGCGCCGCTTCTTTGCGCGGCGACGACGAGCGCTTCTTCTCGCGCTTCTTCTCCAGCAGCCGCTGCGCCTGCTTCTCCACCTTCTCGACCGCGTCCATGATCGCCGTGAACTGGTCCGGCGCCGATCCCTTGCCAAACAGCGCGTGATCGTAGAAGTTCACCCGCACCTCCGCGTGGCGGAGGTGCCGCTCTTCGCTCAAGATGACCTGGGCTCCCTTCTCGCCCCGCCGCTCGAGCAGCTTCGAGAGGCGCGCGAACGCCATGGCGAGCTTCCGCTCCTGCGAGGGAGTCAGCTTGTCCTGCTTTCCGGTGAATGTGATTTTCATGGACTTGCCTTTCCATTCCCGGCGCGAGTGCGGCCGCGCCGCAGACTGCTCTTCAGTCCCTGGCGCGGCGGTGGTGCGTCGAGGGAATCTTCATGTCCTCCCGGTACTTGGCCACCGTCCTGCGGGTCACCTGGATGCCCTGCTTCTGCAGCGCGGCGGCGATCTGATCGTCGGTCAGAGGCTTCCTCTTGTCCTCCTCTTCGATCATCTTCTTCACCATCCGCTTCAGCGTCAGCAGCGGAATCGACCCGCCCGACGGGCCCTGCACCGCTTCGGAGAAGAAAAACCGCAGCTCGAACACGCCCTGCGGCGTGTGCGCGAACTTGTTGGCCACCGCCCGGCTCACCGTCGACGGATGCACCCCGATCTCCTCCGCCACCTCTTTGATCATCATCGGCCGCAGCGCGTCGATGCCGTTCTCCAGAAACTCGCGCTGCCGGCGCACGATCGCTTCGCACACCCTCAGGATCGTCTGCCGCCGCTGCTCGATGTTCCGGATCAGCTGCAGCGCCGACTGATAGCGCTCCTTGACGTAGTTCTTCGTCTCCTTGTCGGCGCCCTGTCCGGGATCAAGCAGCCGCCGGTAGCTGCCGTTGATGCGCAGCGGGGGCAGATCCTCGTCCGCGATCTGGATGACGTACTCGTCCCCGTTCTTCGTGATGAAGACGTCCGGCTCCACCTGCCGCGCCCCGGGACCGGAGTATTTCAGCCCGGGCTTCGGGTCGAGGTGCCGGATCACCTCCAGCGCGATCTCGATGTGCTCCTGCGGCCGGCCCAGCAGCCGCATCAGCTCCTTCGTGCTGCGCGACTCGACCAGCTTCAGGTGGTTCTCCACGATCTGCCACGCCACGCCGCCCCGCGCCCCGCGGCTGTCCAGCTGCAGCAGCAGGCATTCCTGCAGCGAGCGCGCCCCCACGCCGGCCGGATCCAGCCGCTGCACCGCCGCCAGCGCTTCCTTCAGGGCTTTTTCGGAGAATCCCTCCGACTGCGCGATCTCCTCGAGCGGCACGGACAGGTAGCCCGTCTCGTCCAGGTTGCCGATGATCGCATCGGCCGCCGCCCGCACTTCTTCGTCCAGAACGACGAGGGCCAGCTGCTGCCGCAGGTGCTCGCTCAGCGTCACCGGAGCGGACAGGAACAGCTCGAACGACGGCTTCTCGCTGTCTTCGGCCGCCTGCGTCCGGAAACCCGGATCCATCCACTCGTCGAAGTAGTCCCCGAAGTCGACCTGCTCGAACGGGTCGGCCGCTTTTTCCGCGGCGCTGGCCGCGGCCGGCTCTTCTTCGGCCGCGGGTTCAGCCGCTGCCGCATCCGTGGCCGTCTCCTCGGCCGTCAGACGCTCGCCCGCCTCCGCCGCCGCCTCTTCGGCAGCCGCCATCGTCACCTGCAGGACTTCCCTGTCCGACGGCTCCGGCGCGCGTTCCGCTTCGAGCATCGCCTGAACCTCGGCCGGCGTCAGCTCTTCTCCTTCATCGCTGACTTCCAGCACCGGGTTCGATGCGATCTCCTGCACGATCTTCTCCCGCAGCTCCAGCTTGTTCAGCTGAAGCACGGTGACCATCTGCACCAGTCCAGGCGTCAGGATCTGCTGCTGCTTGACTCCCAGTTGCAGGCGCTGCGAGATCAGGCTCATCTGCCCCCATCATACTCCACACCTTCAGGATCCAGACCGGGAATTCACCTGACCCTTGCCGCGGAAACCACTCCAGACCGCGGCTTTGCCCCGCTGCCGTGCGTTTGCCGGGAATCCGGAGCTTCGGCTCAGTCCTGCGCGCTTCAACAGGACGGCAACAGCGGTGCGGGAGACGCGGCCCCCGGCGCGGGGGCGGGCGGCGATGCAGAGCCGGGAAACCCAACGATCGCGCTCGGTTCAACGGGGCCATGGGCGCTCCGCGCGCGTCCGCCTCCCGTGGCATCACCAGGTCGTCTCAATCCCCTTTTGAACGGGGCTCAGGTCTGACGGATACTGGGCGCTCAAGCCCGGATACTACACAGTCTCAATCCCCTTTTGAACGGGGCTCAGGTCTGACTGACCGGTCCTGCTCGTGCTCAGGTCCTGGGCCGCGTCTCAATCCCCTTTTGAACGGGGCTCAGGTCTGACGAATACACGGGCGAGTACTGCCCGATCTGCGGGTCTCAATCCCCTTCTGAACGGGGCTCAGGTCTGACCTGGCAGAAGTGACAAATCTGCTGGCCGACTGGGTCTCAATCCCCTTTTGAACGGGGCTCAGGTCTGACTGAAGATGGTGCGAAATTATATAGAAAAGGAAGGTCTCAATCCCCTTTTGAACGGGGCTCAGGTCTGACGCTTGCGCCCCCCTTTTCTTATGGGTTGAGGGTCTCAATCCCCTTTTGAACGGGGCTCAGGTCTGACAAAAATCCTTTGTCGTCTTGATAGGTGTAGGCGTCTCAATCCCCTTTTGAACGGGGCTCAGGTCTGACATGAAGACCAAGAAAGAGGCATGGAGCCACGACATGTCTCAATCCCCTTTTGAACGGGGCTCAGGTCTGACTGGGATGAGTGGGACAACGGCGTTGGTCCCGGTCTCAATCCCCTTTTGAACGGGGCTCAGGTCTGACAGGCAGGAGAACACAAATGAACAGCAAAATCTGTCTCAATCCCCTTTTGAACGGGGCTCAGGTCTGACTGGGTAGAGTGGTGAAAATGAAAGACCCACGAGTCTCAATCCCCTTTTGAACGGGGCTCAGGTCTGACCCCTGTGGAACTCAACCGTGTTTGTCGCTCTCATGTCTCAATCCCCTTTTGAACGGGGCTCAGGTCTGACAAAGCCGGCCGGCAAGTGATTCTGAAATCTCGTCTCAATCCCCTTTTGAACGGGGCTCAGGTCTGACGAAAGAGAAGGCCGACGCTGCCTGGGAGGCCAGTCTCAATCCCCTTTTGAACGGGGCTCAGGTCTGACGACTGGTTCGGAGCTCTCACGTCCATCACCCCCCGTCTCAATCCCCTTTTGAACGGGGCTCAGGTCTGACGCTTTCAGGTGCAATCGTTGTGGACCCGATAAAGTCTCAATCCCCTTTTGAACGGGGCTCAGGTCTGACCTAGGAAATGGAATAGGGACAAACGGGGCATCTGTCTCAATCCCCTTTTGAACGGGGCTCAGGTCTGACACAGTTGTCAAGAACGGGCGCGAATGGAGAATGTCTCAATCCCCTTTTGAACGGGGCTCAGGTCTGACAAAGGAGACTCTATGATTGAACTATTAAAGAGTCTCAATCCCCTTTTGAACGGGGCTCAGGTCTGACAGGAACTGGCACCTCCATGCTGGAGGTGCTATGTGTCTCAATCCCCTTTTGAACGGGGCTCAGGTCTGACTTAGCCCAGGCGGCTACCGCCGAGTGCGGCTGTGTCTCAATCCCCTTTTGAACGGGGCTCAGGTCTGACGCAAGAACGGGGCCAGGCTGGTTGATTCGGCCGTCTCAATCCCCTTTTGAACGGGGCTCAGGTCTGACAAAATAAAAATGGAGGTTATTATGTACACCGCATGTCTCAATCCCCTTTTGAACGGGGCTCAGGTCTGACAAAATACTAAGAAAATTTGTTTGAATTCTGCGTCTCAATCCCCTTTTGAACGGGGCTCAGGTCTGACAGATGGCGGGTTGAAGGTTGTGATTTTGGATGAGTCTCAATCCCCTTTTGAACGGGGCTCAGGTCTGACCTCTTGGACGGGAAAGGCGCCCGGTACGAGGCTGTCTCAATCCCCTTTTGAACGGGGCTCAGGTCTGACGCCTCTGGATGCGTACGAGGCCGAAGAGCTCAGTCTCAATCCCCTTTTGAACGGGGCTCAGGTCTGACTCAGATAACTGAGTATATTTACAAGGACAAGGGTCTCAATCCCCTTTTGAACGGGGCTCAGGTCTGACTTGGAAACAACGGAAGATGCGTGTCAAGAAGTGTCTCAATCCCCTTTTGAACGGGGCTCAGGTCTGACTTAAAGGAGGCAAAAATGAAAAAACGCGACCTGTCTCAATCCCCTTTTGAACGGGGCTCAGGTCTGACTGTCAATATTGTTAAACGGGAAGACTATTTTGTCTCAATCCCCTTTTGAACGGGGCTCAGGTCTGACCTGAAAACACGGCGGTTTTTTCCTAAAAATTGTCTCAATCCCCTTTTGAACGGGGCTCAGGTCTGACGAGATTACTCTTAGAGTTGCTAATGTGTATTCGTCTCAATCCCCTTTTGAACGGGGCTCAGGTCTGACAGCAGCCCGTCCTATCCGCTGAACCAGACCGTTCTCAATCCCCTTTTGAACGGGGCTCAGGTCTGACTGCCGTAACTGAAACCAAAAGCGGCGCATAAGTTCTCAATCCCCTTTTGAACGGGGCTCAGGTCTGACGTTTGTCAATAGAAAAGTGAGTGGGTTTCGCGTTCTCAATCCCCTTTTGAACGGGGCTCAGGTCTGACTGAAAGTGTTGCTGGTAATTGCATACACGATTCTCAATCCCCTTTTGAACGGGGCTCAGGTCTGACTGACTGCAGTGGATTGACACTGTGGCTCCGGTAACTATTCTCAATCCCCTTTTGAACGGGGCTCAGGTCTGACAGCTGGCCGGTCACTCTAACATCGGAGTGACAATTCTCAATCCCCTTTTGAACGGGGCTCAGGTCTGACTTGGACGCGCCGAACTACGAAAGCCTGAAGCATTCTCAATCCCCTTTTGAACGGGGCTCAGGTCTGACCGACCCCCCTGGTTAAGTTCGCGCCGCACAACGAGTTGCAGAGGCCGTTGACAATTTTTTCGGAAAAAACATAGTTGGGTGAATTTGTTTCGACCTCCCATCTACGATTGCGGCCGTCCCGCATGCCCTCAACTTTGCCATAGTCGTGGCGTGATGTCAAGTGTTTTCATTCACATAGCGGTTCGATTGGGGCGGTCTGCCCGGGAAAGTGCGGCGGCGGCCTGGCCGCGCCTGCGGCGCGAGGGGGGTGTCGGAGGGTGGGGGAGGTTGTGTTTGAACCGCTTGGTCGCAGCCCTTCGGGCTGCTCCCGCGCGGCTCTGTTTGCGCGGGGCGGGTTTCGGTTCGTTTCGGAAGATTGCGGTTTGGGGTTGGGCGGGGGATGCGAGGCAAGCGCTTGCGGGAGCGGGCACGGTTGGGATGCAGCCGGCGCGCAAGCGCGAGGGGAAACCCGTTGGGGAGGAGGGCGGGGAATCTGCAGGGCAGGGGGGCCGCGGTGGGATGCAGCCCTCGAGAAGCGCGCGGGGAATTTGAAGGCGGCGGGAAATCCGCTGGCGGGGAAGCCGGCTGCAGTCTCCGATTCCCCGAGGGAGACCTCAGTGCCGGCAGAGGGTGTTGAAAAGCCCAACAGCCGGATCGCTGAATCCTGGGGTTCTTTGTCTGCGGCTGCCTGATTGAGCGCCTTTAATCAGAAAAACTGAAGATTTTCGCTCTTCCGGTATTGCATTTTTCTGCAACCTGAGATTAAGTAGTAATAGATCTGATTAGCCTGTCTGGCCAGCGGCGCTGATTTCCCGTGTCACCTCCTCCGGCACGCGGCGTTGCGATCCTTCAAGCTGGCCGGGCAGTAATCCGGAAGAATCGAAGCCCCCTCCTTCGATTCGCTTCCTGAAACGCGGCCCACCGGTTTCCTCCTCCGGTGGGCCGTTTCGCATGGGGTCGTTTCCGCCGGATGGATTGCGGGGGTGTCATCTTCGGAGACGGGATTCCCAAGGGCTGGCAGAACGCTGTGGAAAATCTGGGTTCGGTCGCGGGCAGGCGAGGGGAATTCGGAGGGCGAGGGGAACACGGGTGGGATGCAGCCCTCGCGAACTGCCGGTGGCAGCCGCGGGTGCGGCTGCGGCAGCCCTCGCGCAAGCGCGAGGGGAAACCCGTTAGCGGGGCGCGGAACACAGTTGGGATGCAGCCGCCGCCCAAGGGCGGCGGGAAATGCGGTGGGGAGGGGCGAGGGGAAACCCGCTGGGGAGGGCGAGTGGGGCACGGTTGGGATGCAGCCCTCGCGAACTGCCGGTGGCAGCTGCGGGTACGGCTGCGGTAGCCCTCGCGCAAGCCGCGAGGGGAAACCCGTTAGCGGGGCGCGGAACACAGTTGGGATGCAGCCGCCGCCCAAGGGCGGCGGGAAATGCGCTGGGGAGGGGCGAGGGGAAACCCGCTGGGGAGGGCGAGGGGGGCACGGTTGGGATGCAGCCCTCGCGCAAGCGCGAGGGGAAACCCGTTAGCGGGGCGCGGAACACAGTTGGGATGCAGCCGCCGCCCAAGGGCGGCGGGAAATGCGCTGGGGAGGGCGAGGGGAAACCCGCCGGGGAGGGCGAGGGGAAACCCGCTGGGGAGGGCGAGTGGGGCACGGTTGGGATGCAGCCCTCGCGAACTGCCGGTGGCAGCTGCGGGTGCGGCTGCGGTAGCCCTCGCGCAAGCCGCGAGGGGAAACCCGTTAGCGGGGCGCGGAACACAGTTGGGATGCAGCCGCCGCCCAAGGGCGGCGGGAAATGCGCTGGGGAGGGCGAGGGGAAACCCGCCGGGGAGGGCGAGGGGAAACCCGCTGGGGAGGGCGAGGGGGGCACGGTTGGGATGAAGCGCTCGTGAACTGCCGGTGGCAGCCGCGGGTGCGGTTGCGGTAGCCCTCGCGCAAGCGCGAGGGGAAACCCGTTAGCGGGGCGCGGAACACAGTTGGGATGCAGCCGCCGCCCAAGGGCGGCGGGAAATGCGCTGGGGAGGGCGAGGGGAAACCCTGGGGAGAGGGAGCGGCGGGGCGGTGCTCCCCGCCGGGCGGAGGCGGCTCAATCGCCTGCGTTAGGGCCGGAAGCTGATCAGCTCGGTCCGGAACGAGCCGTCTTTCTGCGGCACGCGGGCCAGAGTGAACACGCGGCCATCGCCGGTGACGGCGATGGAATTGACGTAGGTCGGGTGGCTGCCGTCCTGATAAAACACGGCGCCGTGGTCGGTGTAGCGGCCTGAGGGGATGTGCCAGGTGACCAGGTGCAGGTGCTCGTCGCCCTTGGCCTCGCCTTTGCCGGTGACGTCCTTGCCGGTGACGCGCCGGCCATCCCGGTAAATCGGCCCTCCCGTCAGGTAATACAGCGTCTCCCGGTCGGGTCCCAGCGTGAAGCCGAGGTAGCCGTAGCTGAACTGGTCGAACATGCCGCTGCGGCGCGAGGGTTCGCTGGTGATGCGATCGAGGACCTCCACGCGCTCGGCGCGCGGATCGAAACGGAACAAATACCCGGAGTTGCCGTGCACGCCATAGAACATCCCGGTGCGCGGATGCCAGACGACCTGGCGCCAGTTGTAGGCCATGTGGCCGGGGGAGGTGATGTCGTACTGGCCGAAGTAGTCCTTTTTCAGATTGTCGCCCTGCACGGGAGCCACGGACTCCGTGTCGTAGCGATAACGGAAAATCGTGCCGTCGCCGACGGTGAAATACACGCTGCCGTCGCGGGGGTCGATGCCGAGCGAGCGGCAGATGGTGCGGTAGGTGGCGCCGCGCCCGTTCTCGCCCTCTTCGAAGAACGCGCCGATCTCCTTCCACTCGCGCCGCCGCACATCGTAGCGGAAGAACAAGCCCGTGGGCCATGTGAGCCCGTACACGCGCATGCGCAGCGGGTCCATGTTCATCGTGAGAATCCCCTCGCCGCGCGGCGCGATGCCGTGGTCTTCGAACCGCTGCGTCTTCAGATCGTAGGCGAGCACGTGTCCGCCGCGGTAAGGCTTCATGCCCGGAGGCGGCACGCCGGGCTTTTCCATGTCGTCGATGATCGAGTAGTAGCCGATGTGGGTGGCGAACCAGAGTTTGCCTTCCGCCTCGACGAAATTGACGTGGCTCTTGCCCTGCGCGATGGCGTTCATGCCCTTCTCGCCGGCGGCTTCCGTCAGGTCGCCGACGTGCCCGACGCGGTTGGAGTAGGGATCGTAAAAGTACATCTGGCCGGCGACGTCGGGCTTCTCGCTGCTGAGAACGTAATAGACGCGCCGGTCGCTGGCCACGCCCATGCCGTTGTAGGTGTCGTGCGCGTGCTCGAAGCCCGAGGGATGCACGCGCGCCAGGATGCGCCGCGCGCCCGCCTCCGCTCCTCCCGGCTGGGGCGGCGGAGCGCTGCAGGCGTGGAGGAACAGCAGGGTTGCGGCGATTGCAAGAGAGGTTCTGCAAGGCATGGTCTGGCCCCGAATCCACAATATACACGCACGCCCCGGCGGGCGCGGCTACAGCAGCTCTTCGATGCTGTAGATCAGACGGTCGAGAACGGCGGCATCGGTCATCGGGTTGAAGAACACGGCCTTCCAGGCGGGGAGGGCAAGGCCGTGGGCCTTGTGGCCGGCGTTGAGCGTGAAGCTGAGCCTGGCGTCGAGGCGCGGGTCGAGGTTCTTCTCCCGCTTCTCGAAGAGGCGGCGGATTTCGGCGGCGTAACGGGCGAACCTGTCCGCCGGCATCTGCCCGTCGATGGTGCGCTGGTAGATCTCTTTCGCGTTGCGGCCCTTGGGAAGCACCCACCAGACGACGCTGGGGCCGATGGTTCCCAGGTTGAGGACCTTGCAGTAGTCGAGCCGTTCCAGCCGCTGCTTGAGGTCTTCGGCGAGCTCGAGCGCCCGCGCCACGAGCAGCTGCCAGCCAGCCAGGCCGATGCCGTTGAGCGAGGCCATGACGGTGTAAGGGCCGAGGGCGGGGCGCGACGTTTCGAGCGTGAAGACGGCCGGGTCGCGGCGCCCGTCGGCTTCGGAGAAATACGGCATGTCCTCGGTGGAACGGGACAGGTAGCGCAGGTCCTGACGGCTTTTCACGAGAAACGCGCTGGCCGGATAGTGGCCCCAGCCCATCTTGTGGAAGTCGATGGTGATGCTGTCGGCCAGCCGCAGTCCGGCGGTGGCGCGCTGCGCGCGCTCGACGAGCGCCAGCGTGGACGGCGAGAATCCGAGGCTGTTCTGCGCCGTGTCATAGGCTGTCAGGAAGCTCAGCACCCAGCCGACGGCGGCGTCCACGTGCAGCTGCGGGCGCGGCACGCCGTGGCGCGCGGCGAACGAATCGAGGATCTGCCGGATCGCCGCGATGTCGTCGATGCCCGAGGAGTCCGTCGTGCCGAACGTGGCCGTCACGAAGGCGACGCGCACGCCCGCGGCGTGCAGTTCCTCGAGCTTCTCTTCGAGAAGGTCGAGGCGCATGGCGAAGGTTTCGCCGGCGGGCACCGCATGGAGGTTCCGCGTGCCGAGCCCGAGCCAGCCGGCGAGCGTCAGGTTGGAATAGTGGGCCGCCTCGGAAACAATTCCGGCGATTTTTGTTCCGTCGAGCCCGTTGTGCATTGCGCCGGGGCAGGTCTTTTCGATGCCGAGCTTCGCTCCGTAAAGGTTGGAGATCGTGCCGCCCATGGTGAACACGCCCCACGGATCCTCGATGTGATAGAAGAGCAGATTGGCGAGGGCGGTGACGGCCTTGATTTCGAGCTCGTTCGAGCGCTGGCTGTAGGTGTCCGTGCAGAGGTTGGGGTTCTTCAGCAGGCAGGCGAGCGCGCCGACCAGGGAAGCGTAGTTGGCGGGACCCTTGACGTTTTCCAGGTGCAGCGGGCTGAACCAGCCGTCGGTGCCCCAGAAGTAGGGGAACACGGCGTCGCGCGCGTCCTTGAGGTTGCCCGGCAGGACGTGGATCTCGGGGTTGGCCTGCGCGGTTTCATAGTTCTGCGCCATGTGGGCCGAGGGAGGCAGCGACGATTCTGCCTGAACGGCGAGCAGAAACTCGCGGAAGATGGACGTGATCAGCTCCGGATCGCAGGTGAAGAAGTTGTCGATGATCTGGCCGTACATCTTCTCGTCCATGGCCGAATGATCCTCTCTGCCCGCGCCCGCCGGACGCGCGGCATTCCCAGTCTAGCGCCGCCAGCCTCCCGGGCTGCTGGCGGGCTGCCTCCTGCCGCCGGGCTAATCCCGGGCTGCGGGGGGGATATCGACTCTTTCCCCGGCCGGCCGTAGGATGGTGGGCGATGCTGGGGCGCCGGTTCTGCGCCCTGTTCGCCGCGGCGGCATCCGCCGTGCTTGCCGCTCCGCCGGGCGAACGGTGGGCGCCGGCATACAGCCAGGCCTGGATCCTGAATCTGGCCAGCGGTCTGCCGGAGCTGGCTCCGAACACGCTGGCCGTGATCTACGGCCAGAATCTCAGTTCCATTGCAGCTTCGCGGATCGAAGCGGCGCCCAATGCCGCGATTCTGCCCACCACGCTGCCCGGAACCGGGGTGACGGTGAAGGTGAACGGCGTTCTGGCGGCGATCGAATATGCATCGCCGGAGGCAGTGGTGTTCATCGTTCCTCCGGAGTTCGTTCCAGGGACCGTCTCCATTGTTTTGACGAGGAACGGCGTGAACGGCCCCACGGTGAGGGTTCAGCTGCAGGAGCATGCGCCGGGGCTGCTGCCGCTGGAGTCGGAGTGGGCGCTCGCGCGGGACGCGCAGACGATGGACTGGCGCCATCCGGACAGTCCGGCGGCGCCCGGAGACGAGATCGTGCTGTACGGCACGGGATGGGGCCAGACGCTGCGCCGGGCGGTCAATCTTCAGCCTGCCAGCCAGCGCACCGAGCTGCGGGCGCGGGACACGGTGTCGGTCTACCTCGACGGGGTGGAGGCGCCGCGGGACCACATTCTGTACGCCGGGGTGTCTCCGGGAACGGCCGCGATTTACGAATTGCGGTTCCGGCTGCCCGCCTGGACGCCCCCCGATCCCGAGATCCGCATTTCCATCAACGGCCGCTTCAGCCAGGAGGGCTTGCGCCTCCGCGTGGATCCATCGCGGGCGCAACCGCCGGAGGCGCGGGCGCGTTCCACACAGTGACGGCGGCGCCGGGGCCGCCAATCTGCGTTAGCCTTGGAAAAGGAGGCGTTGTGCGCACCCTGTTTCTCCCCGCGGCGATCTTCCTGGGATCGGTCTGCCTGCCGGCGACCGCCCAGCAGCAGGAGGCAGAGATCCAGACCGAGCCTCCGGCGCTTGCGGAAAAGACGTACACGGTGCCCGAGGGGACGAAGATCCCGCTGCAGCTGATCAACAGCGTCAGCACGAAAACGGCGGCGATCGGGGACCGCGTGTATCTGCAGACCGCGTTTCCGGTGCTGTCGGGCGGCCGCATCGTCATTCCGCCCGGCTCCTACGTCACGGGCACGGTGACGCAGGTGAAGCGGGGCGGGAAGGTGAAAGGCCGCGCGGAGCTTTATGTCCGGTTCGACTCCCTCACACTGCCGAATGGCGTGACCCGCGATTTCCGCGCCGCCGTGCACACTCTGGACGCCTCCAATCCCGGGCGCGTCGACCGCACCGAGGGCAAAGTGGAAGGCGAATCGAACAAGACGGGCGACGCGGTGAAAGTGGGCGAAGCCGCGGGCTGGGGCACGATGATCGGGGGCGTGGCCGCGCGGTCGGGGAAGGGCGCGGGGATCGGCGCCGCCGCGGGCGCCGCCGCCGGTCTGGTCGGGGTCATGCTGACGCGGGGTCCTGACGCGATTCTGGAGCGCGGCTCGACGGTGGAGATGGTGCTGGACCGCACGCTGAAGTTCGAGGAAAGCGAACTCGAGGGGCTGCCTGCCACTCCGGGCCGTACGGCCATCGTGCCGCCCAGGAGCCAGCAGGAGCCTTCGAATCCCCGCCTTTCCCGCCGCCCGCTTCCCGGCCCCTGACGCGGCCCGCCCGCGCCTCACCCTTCCCGGCCCAGCGTCTCCTCCACCAGTTTCAGCAACGCTTCCATCTGAATCGGCTTGGCCAGCGTGGCGTGCGCGCCCAGATAGGCGGCAATGCGCAGATAGTCTCCCCCGAAAGCGCCGCTCATGGCGATGACCTTCAGGCTGGGGTACTCGCGCCGCAGGGCTTTGATGGTCTCGATCCCCTCCTGTTCCGGCATCACGAGGTCCGTGAGAATCAGGTCCGCCCGCTCCGTCTTGAGCAGGCGCATGGCCTCCTTGCCGTTTTCGGCGAGCAGGACCGAATAGCCGGATGCCTCCAGCATGCTGCGGATGACATCCCGCACGCCGGGATCGTCATCCACCACCAGGATGCGATGCCGGTCTTTTGGTGTCATTCCCAAGATCCTTGCCGTATTGTACGGAACCGGGCCGCCCGATGGAATAGGAATTTCCTGCCGTTCCCGGCGGCGTGCCGTCAGGGCTTCTGCTGAGCCGCCAGCCGCTCCAGCGCTTCAATTTCCCTGCCGGCGTCGGCGAACCTGCCCTGTCCCATCAGCTCTTTGTACCTTTGCAGTCTCCGTGATATCTCCTCGAGCAACTGCCGCCGTTCGTCCCTGCCCGGAAGCGGCGCCGAGGCGACAGCCGGAGCGCCTGCTTCCGCGGGTCTGGCCGGCGGGGCTGCCTGTCCGGTCAGCTGCGCGAGGGCGTCCTCATACGTATCGGCGTAGATCAGGCGGTTCCCCATCGCCGCCACCACTTTTTTCAGTTGCGGCATGCGCGCCTCCGCCGCCTGGATGTAGATCGGCTCGATGTAGACGAGGGTGTTCTCCACCGGCAGCACGAGCATCTGCCCGCGCAGCACCTGGGAGCCCTGCTGGTTCCAGAGCGTCAGATCCTTGCTGATGTTCTGGTCCTGGTTGATGCGCGCCTCGATCTGCATGGGTCCGAAGATCAGCTGCTGTTTGGAAAGCTGCAGGAAATGGAGCTCGCCCAGGGCTTCTCCGTCGCACCGCGCCACCATCAGCCCGATCAGATTGTCCTTGTTCCGCGGCGTGAAGGTGGTCATCAGCAGGAACTCGGGCGTATCGCTGCCGGGCAGCGCCGCCACGATGTAGGTCGGCGTCACGGGCTGCGGGCGCCCGCCGGGGCTGTTCATGTTCCGCGCCAGATCCCAGACGTCTTCCTTGTTGTAGAAGGCCTCCGGGTCCGTCATGTGATAGGTGCGGTAGATTTCTGCCTGCACGCGGAACAGGGTCTCGGGATAGCGGGCGTGCGCGCGGAGGTCTGCCGGCATGCCGCTCTTCGGCGTGAACAGCTTCGGAAAGAGCTTCCGGTAAGAGGCCAGGATTGGGTCTTCCTCGTCGAAGACATAGATCCGCGCGGTGCCGTCGTAAGCGTCCACGGTTGCTTTCACCGAGTTGCGGATGTAATTGAGCAGCCCCGGTCCCTGCAGGCGGAGCAGACGCGAGTAGGGGTGGTCCGCGCTTGCCGTGTAGCCGTCGACCATCCAGACGAGGCGGCCTTCATCGGTGATCACCAGATAGGGGTCCGGATCCCAGTGGATGAACTCGGCGAGGGCGTTGAGCCGCTCGCGCACCTTGCGGCGGATGATCATCCGGCTCTGCTCCGTCATGTAGGACGTCAGCACGATGTTCCAGTCGCCGTACTTCAGGGCGGCGGCGATCCGCAGCGGCATGGACGAAATCGGAAAGCCGCCCCGGCCCGCGTAGCGCGTCTCGACATTGCCTGCGCTCGACGGATAGTCGAACTCCGGCTGCTTCGTGTGCACGAACACCGGCTCGTGGGAAACCTCGCCGAAGTAGATCTCCGGCCGCGTCAGCTTCAGCGACTTCGTCCGCACCACCGGAGGAGCGTCCTGGATCAGCAGGTAGGGCAGCCCGTCCGGAGTGATGCGCGCGGCCTCGGCAGCCACCATGCCGTAGCCGTGCGTGTAGACGAAGTGCGGATTGATCCACCGCGCCCGCGCGTCGGCCGGAAGCTGGGCCACGTCGATCTCGCGCGGCGTGATCAGAATCTGCCGCAACTGCCCGTCGATCATGTAACGGTCGACGTCGGTGTCCTGAAACACGTAATACGGCCGCAGAGCCTGGATCTGCGTCACCGTGTCGTGGAAGGCCCGCCAGTCCCACAGCCGCACGTTGTCGAACAGCGCCCGGTGGCGGTTGCGGTCGATCGGCGCCTCCAGCACCGCGGGGAAGTCCACTTCCACCGTCTGCCGGTCCAGCCGGTACGCCGCCCTTGTCGCAGCGATGTGCCGCTCGATGTAGGGCCGCTGGATCGTGATCTCGCTTGGCCGCACATAGAGCGAACTGAACAGCGGCGGCAGCACCGCTCCCAGCACAAGCGCCGCCGGGAACACGAGCGCCCACCTGTACCGCCCCACGAGAAACGCGGCGCCCGCCGCCAGGGCCGCTGCGCTTTTCAGGTAGAACAGCGGCAGGCTCACGTTTTCCGCCGTCCAGTCCACCCCCACCAGCGAGCCGTGATCTTCGAACAGCAGATCGTACCGGCTCAGCCAGATCGACACCGCCCAGGCCGCGAAAAACAGCGCCGCCGCCGCGCGCAGAAACCTTGCGTCGAACGAGCCGGCCAGGTCCCGCAGATCCAGCTCGTACCGGAAGCCTGTCTCCTCGGCGAACCACGTCCGGTTCCGCAGCTCCCAGAACCGCGCCGCCGCCCAGTACACCAGCGCTGTGACGAACGAAACCGCCAGCACGAACCGCAGCACCACGCGGTAGAACGGCAGCTCGAAGAAGTAGTAATTCAGCGGATTGCCAAAAACCGGATCCGTCCATCCCGTCGCCGCGCCGCGGCTGCCCGCCCATCGCACGATCGTCCAGCCGTCCACCGTCGCCGTGGCGAGCAGCAGCGCCACCAGGAACAGCGCCCCGGTCGACACCTGCGCGTACAGGGGATATTGCCGCAGCCCCGTGCCCGCGCTCTTCATCCCCCGCGCGTGGGCCACCCAGAGCGCTGCAAATGCCAGCACCGCCGCTCCCGCCACCGGAAGAATGTTATAGGACAGCATTTGCAGCCAGGTCTCCACCTGCTGCATTTCCTTCCACCACTGATATTCAATGGCGAAGCCTGCAATCCACCGGGCGCTCGCCAGCAGCAGAAGAAGAACGATCAGGATCGTGGCGCGGGCCATGCGTTTCTCCTCGCTCCAGTGTATGCTTCCCCGTGACCGGACAACATCCCGTCAGGAGTGTATCCGCATGACGCGCAGAGAATTCGCCGCCGCGCCGCTGATGGGCGCGTTCCGCGTCCAGCCCGGGTCCCGGCTCGCCCGCCCGATGCGCTGGCTCCAGCTGGCTTTTGTCGAGGACGACCCCGGCAACTACGACATGGGGTTCTGGCTCGACTACATCCGCCGCATCCGCGCGGAAGGCGTCTGCCTGTCCGCGGGCGGCTGCGTGGCGTTCTACCCCACCCGCATCCCGCTGCACTACAGGTCACGGTTCATGAAAGAAGGGCAGGATCCCTTCGGCGAACTCGTCGCCGAATGCCGCCGCATGGGCCTCGCGATTCTCGCCCGCGTCGATCCTCACGCCGCTCACGATGACGTCTTCCAGGCCCACCCGGACTGGATCGCGCGCGATCCGGAAGGCCGTCCCCGCCGCCACTGGGCCATGCCGGACTACTGGGTCACCTGCGGCCTCGGCCCGTACAACTTCGAGTTCATGCGCGATGTGGTGCGCGAGATCGCGGAGCGCTATGACATCGACGGCATTTTTTCCAACCGCTGGTCCGGCTCCGGCATGTGCTGGTGCGATCACTGCCGCCGCAACTTCCGCGCCTTCGCCGGCCGCGATCTGCCGCGCACGGCGGACCGCTCCGATCCCGCCTGGATCCGGTGGCGCGAGTTTCAGAACGAACGCCTCTTTCAGTTATGGGACGTGCTTGAGCAGGCGGTGCAGAGCGTCCGTCCCGAGGCGGCGTTCATTCCCAACACGGGCGGCGGCGCCAATGCCGAGATCGACATGAAGCGGGCCGGCCGGCGCGCTCCTTTCCTGGTCGCCGACCGTCAGGCGCGCTATGGCCTGCAGCTGGCCTGGGCCAACGGCAAGAACGCCCGCGAGTACCGCGCCGCGCTGGGGGCGAAGCCCGCCGCCGGGCTCGTCTCCGTCGGGCTCGAGGCGCCATACCGCTGGAAGGACTCCGTGCAGCAGCCGCAGGAGATCCAGCTCTGGATGGCCGAAGGCATCGCCCACGGCATGCGCCCCTGGGTCACCAAGTTCAACGCCAAGCCGCTCGACTCGCGCTGGTTCAGGCCCGTCGAGGAACTCTTCGCCTGGCACGCCGCGCACGATCGCTATTTTCGAAACGAAGCCAACCTCGCCCGCGTGGCCATTGTGTTTTCACAGCAGACGGCCCTGCGCGTGGCGCCTGATGCCGACGACTTCATCCGCGGCGCCTTCCACGCCCTGATCGAAGCCCGCATCCCTTTCGAAATGGTTCACGACGAACTGCTCGATGCGGAGCGGCTCCGCCCCTTCCGCACGCTGATTCTCCCGAATCTCGCCGCCCTGTCCGATGCGCAATGCGCGCAGATCCGCGCTTTTGTCCAGTCCGGCGGTTCGATCCTCGCCACGCATGAGACCTCGCTGTATGACGAAGCCGGGCGGCGCCGTCCGGACTTCGGACTGGCGGATCTGTTCGGCTGCTCCTACGCGGGCGCGACCATCGCGCGGCAGCAGAACGCGTATATCGACATCCGCGTGCGCGAGCATCCGCTGCTCGACGGTCTGCGCGATGCCGGACGCTTCATTCACGGCGTCCGCCGCGTCGAGATTGCTCCGCACGGCAGCGAGCTTCCGCCGCTCACGACCATGCCTTCCTATCCGGACCTGCCCATGGAAGAGGTGTACGTGCGCCAGCCGCCCACCCGCATTCCCGCCGTTCTGTGCCGGTCGTCCGGACAGGGACGCGTGGTTTACTTTCCCTGGGACATCGACCGGACGTTCTGGGAGGTGCTGTCGCCCGATCACGGGCGCCTCTTCGCCAACGCCGTCCGCTGGGCGCTGAACGAAGAGCCCGTTCTCGAGCTGGAAGGTCCGGGGCTGGTGGATGCGGCCGTCTGGAAGCAGGCAGGATCGCTGACCGTGCATCTGGTCAACCTGACGAACCCTTACGCGATGAAGGGCCCCATCCGCGAGCACATCCCGCTGCCGCCGCAACGCCTTGCCGTGCGCTGTCCGCAACGGCCCCGCCGCGCCCGCTGGCTCTGGCAGGGCGGCGAGGCTCGCTTCGAATACCGCAACGGCGTGCTGGCGACCCGGACGCCGCCGATCGCTTTCTACGACGTGCTTGCGCTGGATCTGTGAAGCGTCCGGACGGGACGCCGCGCACGAGGCGGGCGGGGCGGGCGCCCTTCGGCTCAGCGCGCCGACGCGCGGAGCATCCAGGCCGCCTTGTCGTGGAACTGCACGGTCCGCGTCAGCAGATCCACCGTGCCGGGGTCGCCGGCCTTTTCGAACTCGGGGATCGCCTGCTGGCGGATCCTCTGGCTCAGGGCCGTGTGAGCCTGCTCGAGAGCCTGCAGCATCTCCGCCGCGCCAGCGGCGCCGGCCTGCTCCACGCTCACGCGGGTCTCGGCCCGTCCGTCGAGCGCGCGGATCCGCTCGGCGATCTCGTCGATCAGGCCGGCCAACTCCCCGTACTGCTGCGCGAACAGCTGGTGCAGCGCCGCGAAGTGCGGGCCTTCCACGTTCCAGTGGGCGTTCCAGGTCTGCAGATACAGGGTCAATTCATCGTTCAGCAGAGTGTTGAGCGTCTTCATGGCACCCTGTTGGACGCGGACGGCGCAGCGTCCGTCATCACGTTCTCGCCTATTTCACAGATAGTCCACAGCCTAACTGCCTGAAGCGCCGACGGGCTGCAAATGCGGCTTGCGGGCCGGCGGCGGCCATGCGTACCTTGGAAGAGCACCCTGCCCGCGGAAATGTCGACCACAGTCAAAATCGACGCTGAATACGAACGCGGCCTTCCGGCCAACATTTACGCCGAGCGCATGGTGCTCGGCACCATCCTGCTCAACCCGAACGCCTTCGTCACCGCCGCCGCCGCCCTGGCGCCCGGCGACTTCGCGCTCGACAAGCACAGGATCATCTTCCAGCGGATGATGGACCTGCACAACCGCGACGAGCGCATCGACCGCGTGACGCTGGCCAACGAGCTGATGCGCCACGGCGAGCTCGAGTCCGTCGATGGCCTGTCCTACATCGCCTCTCTCGACGAAGGGCTGCCGGAGATCTTCCATCTCGAGAGCTACGTCAACATCGTCCGCGACAAGAGCCTGCTGCGCAAGATGATCGCCGCCTCGCAGGAGACCATCCAGCGCTGCATGCTCGCCGAGGACGATCCCGTGCAGATCCTCTCGGCTGCTGAAGAGCGCCTCCTCAGCATCGGCGAAGCCCAGGCCAAGAACACCCTGGCCAGCGCCCAGCAGATCTTCGACGCCGCCGAAGGAGGCATCAACAGCTTCCTCGATCCGTCGCGCCGGGTGCGGGGCGTCAGCACGGGCTTCATCCGGCTGGACGAGATGACCGGCGGCTTCCGTCCGGGCGAGCTCATCATCCTCGCCGCCCGCCCCGCGATGGGCAAGACCGCGCTGGCGCTGAATATCGCCCTGCACGTCGCCACCAACCGGCAGGCGCCGCGCGCGGTGGTGATCTTCTCGCTCGAAATGTCGAAGGACTCGCTGCTCACGCGCCTGATCTGCTCCCGCGCCCGCGTCGATCAGCACCACTTCCGCACGGGCTACATCAGCCGCGAGGACCGAGCGCGCCTCGCCGCCGCCGCCGCCGACATCTACGAGGCGCCGCTGTTCATCGACGACACGTCCGGCACCACGCTGCTCGACATCAACGCCAAGGTGCGCAAGCTCAAGCATTCCATCAGCGCCCCGCTGGGCCTGGTGGTGGTGGATTACCTGCAGCTGATGCCTTCGCCCTCTCTGGGGCGCAACGCCAACCGCGTGCAGGAAGTCAGCGCGCTCAGCCGCGGGCTGAAGCTGCTGTCGAAGGATCTGGACGTGCCCTTCCTGGTGCTCAGCCAGCTGAGCCGTGCGCCCGACCAGCGCGAAGGCGACCACCGCCCGCAGTTGAGCGACCTGCGCGAGTCCGGCTCCATCGAGCAGGACGCCGACATGGTGGCTTTCATCTTCCGCCCCGAGGTTTATCACAAGGACCGCGAGGACCTGCGAGGCAAGGCCGAGGTCATCATCGGCAAGCAGCGCAACGGCCCCACCGGCGTCGTGAACCTCGTGTTCCTCCACAAGTACACGAAATTCGAAAACCTGGCTGAAGACCTGGGCGAGCCGCCGCCGGAGGAGTAACCGGCAGGCTGCGCGCGGCCGCCCGCTGGGGCGACAGGAAGAGGCGGAGCGCCTTCACGGGGACGGACCTTCAGTCCCGCGCCCGCGGCACACGGACCGCGATGGGACCGCCTGGTGTCGAAGTCAGGGCCAAACGGTTGGGATGCAGCCGCCGCGCAAGGGCGGCGGGAAACCCGGGGGAGGGACGAGGGGAAACCCGCTGGAGAAGGGGAACCGGGCACAGTTGGGCCCTCGCGCAAGCGCGAGGGGAAGCCCGCGGCCCGGAGCCGGCTGCCGGGTCCGGGCGGCCTTGAGCGAGGCGGGACGCGCGGCGCCTGTTTCCTGGGCCGCCCAGACTGTCAGATGGCCGCGGGATCCGGGAGGCGCAGGAGCTCAGCCGGCGGGTTCCACGGTGACGGCGAGACGCACGGCCGGGTGGGAGCGCAGCTCGGCCAGGATGGCCTCGCTGACAGGCGTGTCGACCTCGACGAGGGCGACGGCTTCGAGAGGCTGGCCCTGCGCCGGCGGGGTCTCCTGGCGGCCGAGCGAGAAATTGGCGATGTTGATCTGGTTGCGGCCGAGGATGCCGCCGACGTGGCCGATGACGCCCGGGACGTCGATGTTGCGCATGTAGATCAGGTGCCCGGCGAGCGTGATTTCGACGGGGATGCCGTCGACGGAGAGCAGCCGCGGCTTGTCCATGACGACGCCGCCCGTGACCGAGGTGGCCGAGGCGGGCGCGATGATTTCCACCTGGATGGAATCCGTGGCGCCGCCGCGCGGCTGATGCGCCTCGGTGACGGTGAGGTTGCGCTGCGAGGCGAGCTGCATGGCGTTCACCAGATTGGCGCGCGAGGCGAGGCTGCGGCTGAGCACGCCGGCCAGAGCGGCGTTGCGGAGCAGATTCGTGTTCAGCTCTGCGATGCGGCCGCGGTAGGTGATGCGCACGGCCTGCGGGTTGTCGGCGGCGATGAAGGCGGCGAAGCGTCCGAGCCGCTCGGCGAGCTCGATGTAGGGGCTGATGGCGCGGTACTGCTCGGGCGCCACGGCGGGCATGTTGACGGCATTGATGGCGACGCCGTGCAGGAGGTACTCGACGAGCTGCTCGACGATGCGGATGCCGACGATTTCCTGCGCCTCTTCGGTGGAGCCGGCGATGTGGGGCGTGGCGATGAGGTTGGGCGCGGAGAGCAGCGGATGGCCTTCGGGCAGCGGCTCCGGCGAGAAGACATCGAGGCCGGCGCCGGCGGCTTTGCCGGAGTTCAAGGCTTCGAGGAGGGCGTCCTGGTCGATCAGTTCGCCGCGCGCGCAGTTGATGATGCGCACGCCCGGCTTCATGCGGGCGATCGTCTGCGCGTTGATCATGTGCTTCGTTTCCGGCGTGAGCGCCACGTGGAGGCTGATGTAGTCGGACTGCGCGATCAGCTCGTCGAACGGCAGCAGCTCCACGCCGAGATCGGCGGCGGTGGCGGGATTCACGTACGGGTCGGAAGCGATGACGCGCATTTCGAAGCCGCGGGCGCGGCGGACCACCTCCTGGCCGATGTTGCCGAGGCCGACGATGCCGAGCGTCTTGCCGCGGAGCTCGTTGCCGAGGAACTTTTTCTTTTCCCACTTGCCCGCGCGCGTGGAGGCGTTGGCTTCGGGGATCATGCGCGCGAGGGCGAGCATGAGGGCGAGCGTGTGTTCGGCGACGCTGACGGCGTTGCCGCCGGGGGTGTTCATGACGAGCACGCCCGCGGCGGTGGCGGCGGCGAGATCGACGTTGTCGACGCCGACGCCGGCGCGGCCGATGACGCGGAGGCGCGGGGCTTTGGCCAGCGTGTCGGCCTTCACCTTGACGGCGCTGCGGACGAGCATGGCTTCGCAATCGCCGAGGTGCTGCTCGTACTCTTTCGGATTGGACTCGATCACCTCGAAGCCGGGCTGGCGGCGCAGCAGCTCGATGGCCGCCGGAGACATCGGTTCTGCAACCAGAATCTTCATGGCTTCAATTCCCGCTCTGGGCCTCCAGATAGGTCCTCTGCACCGCGGCCACGCCCTTGCCGAGGGTGACAGGCAGGCCCTTCTGGTGGAGGATCAGCTCGAGTTCCGCGATGACGGCGAACAGGTCGGCGAAGTCGAAGTAGCCGAGGTGCGCGATGCGGAAGATCCTGCCCTTCATCGTGCCCTGGCCGTTGGCGATGATGGAGCCGAACTGGGTGCGGAAGCCCTTGACGATTTCGCCCGAGTCCATGCCGGCAGGGGCCTTGATCGCAGTCACGGAGGAGGACGGGGAGCCGGGGGCGAACAGTTCGAGGCCGAGCTCGACGGCGGCGGCGCGCGTGGCGCGGGCCAGCCACTGGGCGTTCTCGACGAGCTTCGCCATGCCGAGCTGCTTGATGTATGCGAGCGCTTCGGCCAGCGCCAGGATATGGCTGACGTTCGGCGTCCAGGCGCTCTCGCCCTTGTCGGCCATTTTCTTCTCGCGCTTCAGGTCGAAGTACATCCGCGGCAGCCGCGCCGTTTCATTCTGCGCCCACGCTTTGGCGCTGACGCTGATGAAGGCCAGCCCCGGAGGGATCATGAACGCTTTCTGCGAGCCGCCGATCACGAGGTCGAGCCCCCAGCCGTCGATGTCGAGCGGCATGGTGCCGAGACCGGTGATCGCATCGACGATGCACAGGGCGGGCGTCTGTTTGACGATCTCGCCGATCGAGCGCACGTCGTGCGCCGCGCCCGTGGAGGTTTCCGAAGCCTGGAAGAAAACGCCCTTCGCGTCCGGGTTTTCTTTCAGAGCCTGGGCGACGCGCTCGGGGCTGACGACGTCGCCGTATTCGGCTGTCAGGACGACGGGGTTGAGGCGGTAGGCTTTGGCCAGATCCACCCATCGCTCGCCGAACTTGCCGGCGGAGAGAACCACCACCCTGTCGCCTTCGCTGAAGAAATTGGAGACCGCGGCTTCCATGGCGCCGGTGCCGGAGCTGACGGTGATGAGAACGTCGTTCTGCGTGCCGTAGACCTCTTTGAGATCGGCGAGCACGCGCGGATACAGCTGGATGAAGTCCTGCGTCCGGTGATGAATGTCGGACGCCATCATGGCGTGCAGGGCGCGAGGCAGAAGAGGCGTCGGCCCTGGGGTCAGGAGTCGCTGCTTCTTGACATGCATGGCTATGGGAAAATCAGAGGGAAATAGGTTTTCAGGATACCAGAGATGGCGCTACTCGATCAGCTTCAGAAAGACATGGCGGCGGCGATGAAGAGCCGCGACGAAGCGCGCCTGGCCACGCTCCGGATGATGAAGTCGGCGCTGATGAAAGAGAAGGTCGATTCGATGAAGGAACTCGACGAAGCGGCCGAGCTGAAAGTCCTGAATTCGCTGATCAAGCAGCGGAAGGACGCGGCGGAAATGTACCGTCAGGGCGGGCGGCCGGAGCTGGCCGAAAAAGAAGAAGCGGAGATGAAACTGATCGAGAGCTACATGCCCGCCGCCGCAACGGAAGAGGAAATGGCCGCGGCGGTGGAGGCGGCCGTTGCGGAGACCGGCGCCACGAGCAGCCGGCAAATGGGGCAGGTGATCGCTGCGGCGCGCGCGAAGCTGGCGGGAAAGCGGATCGACGGCAAGCGGCTGAGCGACCTGGTGAAGGCGCGGCTGGGCTGATGCCCGGGGAGCTGATCTACCGCATTTCAGGCCGGGCTGGAGGGCGCGGGGCCGCAGCGGTGGCGCGGCTGTTCGAGCAGGCGGCCGGCCCGCACGCGGCCGCGCTGGGCGTGGGGATCGGGGACCTGCGGGCCAAGGGCCAGGCGTGGATGCTCGTGCAGCTTGGCATGGCCGTCCGGCGGTGGCCGGAGCCGGGAGAGGCCGTGGAGGTCGCCACCTGGCCGTCGCGCCGCACCGCGGGCGCGCGCGCCTGGCGCGAATACGAGTTGACGTCGAGTTCGGGGGAAACCCTCATCGAGGCCGCGTCCGTGTGGCTGATCGCCGACCTGAAGAGCCGCAGGCCAGTGCGGCTGCCCCGGTTTCTCCATGCACTGGAGTTTCCGCCCCGGGACACGCGCGTGACATTCGCTCCCGTGCCGCAGCCTCCGCAGGCGCCGCCGCGGGTTGCCGTGCGGATCGTCGGTCCGGAAGACCTCGACATCAACAACCACGCCAACAACGCGGCCTACCTCGCCTGGGCGGAAGCGGAAGAAGACGTCGAGCCCCCGTGTCTTCTTCAGGCGGATTTCCTCGAGGAAGCCCTGCCGGGCGAGCAGATCCGGGTGCAGACATGGAAACTGGAGGACGGCAGCGTCCTGCAGCGGATCCAGGGACCGAAGGGAGTCTGCGCGTCGCTGCAGCGGCGGCGGGCGAACGGCGCCGCATAAGGCAGGCGGCGCCGGGCGGAGGAGGAGAGAATCGCCCGGCGCCTGTGTGGAGGAGCAGATCGGGCTGAAAACTAGTTGTAATAGGCGGCGTTCTTTTCCGCGAAGTGCGCCAGATCCGCGGGAAGCTCGTCGAGAATATAGATCGAGTTTGTGGGGCAGACCGGAACGCAGGCGCCGCAGTCGATGCACTCGGTCGGGTGGATGTAGAGCTGGGGAACTTCGTCGTAGCCCGGCTCGTCCGGCGTCGGGTGAATGCAGTTGACCGGGCAGGCTTCGATGCAGTGGTTGTCTTTCGTGCAGGTGTCAACGATCACGTAGGCCATGGTTTTTTGGGCTCCGGCCTGAATCGAGCAACTGACATGCCAAACGGAGCCACGAACTAACCCGTCCATTTTCAACGCGGCCGGATTCACCACCGGCCGGAGGTTGCGCCGCGCGTGGGGCATTTCGCCCACTAGCGGAAACTGCCCCGAAACGGGTATGATCTAGGGCGATTCTCCGGAGCACGGAACATGGCGAACCAGCAGAACTCGTACAAACCCTTCGTCCCCGTTGACATGAAGATGTCCGAATTCACGTTCCGGGCCGTGTTGCTCGGTCTCGTGATGACGGTCGTGTTGGGCGCCGCCAACGCCTACCTCGGGCTGCGCGCGGGGCAGACGATCGCCGCCACGTATCCGGCGGCGGTGATCAGCATGGCGGTGCTGCGGCTGTTCCGCGGCTCGATTCTCGAGGAAAACATGGCCCGCACGGTGGGCAGCATCGGCGAGAGCGTGGCCGCCGGCGCGATTTTTACGATTCCCGCCTTCGTCATCGTGGGCGCCTGGCAGCGTTTTGACACGTTTGAAGCGTACTGGCAATCCAGCGCCCTGATGCTGGTGGGCGGCACGCTGGGCATTCTGTTCGTGACGCTGCTGCGGCGCGTGATGGTGGAAGACCCGGAGCTGCCGTTCCCTGAATCGAAGGCCGCGGCCGAGATCCACAAGGCCGGGCAGCGCGGCGCCGACGCCGCCAAGACGCTGTTCCAGGCGATGGGCGTCGGTGCGTTCATCTATCTGCTGGGCGAATTCCGGCTGTTTTCCGCCAGCAGGGAATTCCTGCTGAAGGTGGGCGAACTCGGCAAGAGCGCCGTGAAGCTGGGGGCCGCGGGAGAGGCGGCGACCGGCGGATGGACGAAGTTCTCTCTGCCCGCCATCGCCCCGGCGTATCTGGGCGTCGGTTTCATCATCGGTCCGCGGCTGGGCGCGCTGAACTTCGCCGGCGGGCTGACGGCGTGGGGGCTGCTGGTGCCGCTGCTGGTCTACTTCCTGGGACCCGAGCTGGCGAAGAACATTCCCGAGGGCGCCGGCCATGAAGCGTGGGACGGCATCGCCAGCCAGGTGTGGCGCAACATCGTCCGGCCGATCGCGGTGGGCGGCATGCTGGTGGGCGCGGCCACGACGATGTTCCGCATGCGCAAGTCGCTGGCGGCGGGACTGCAGCGCGCGGTGGCCGATCTGAAGAAGGCCAGCGGGCAGGCGGAAGCCGTCGACCGCACGCAGCAGGACCTGAGCTTCAAGGTCGTGCTGCCTGGGCTGGTGGCGACGTTCATCGCCATGGTTGTGCTGTACGAGTTCTTTTCGCAGTCGCTGGCCGGCGCCGTAGTGGCCGCCGTCGTGATGATCGTGCTTGGCTTCTTCTTTGCGGCGGTGAGCGGCAACCTGGTAGGCATCATCGGCTCGTCGAACAATCCGATCTCCGGCCTCACGCTGTCGACGCTGATCGTGGCCGCGCTGCTGATGGTGGCGATCGGCGTGAAAGGGCTGTCCGGCGTGGCGGCGGTGCTGGGCGTCGCGGCGGTGGTCTGCGTCTCCTCCGCCGTGGCGGGCGAGATGCTCCAGGATCTGAAGGTTGGCCACATTCTCGGAGGCACGCCGCGTTCGATGCAGATCGGCGACCTGATTGGCATCCTGATCAGCGGGCTGCTGCTGTTCTTCCCGTTGTGGATCCTGCATGAGGGCAACATCCGAGAGGGCGGCATCGGCTTTGGAGATCCGAAGCTGTCGGCGCCGCAGGCAGGGCTGATGGCGATGCTGAGCCAGGGCATCGTGGGCGGCTCGATGGCGTGGCCGTTGGTGCTGACCGGCATCTGCATGGGGCTGGCGCTGGTGCTGCTGCAGGTGCGCAGCCCGATGCTGTTCGCCGTGGGCATGTACCTGCCGCTGGAAACGACGTTCGCCATCTTCACCGGCGGCGTGATCCGCTGGCTGATGGAGCGGGCGCGCGACCGGAGCAATTTCAACGAGCCGCAGAAGGCGCGGATCGAAAACGCCGCTGTTCTGATCGCCTCGGGGCTGATCGCCGGCGAGGCGCTGATGGGCATGGTGAAGGCGGGCTTCGCCATCGGCGACAGGCCGCTTTCCTCCATCCTCAGCTTCTTCGACAAGCCGCCGGTGGCGGCAGGCCTCGCCGTGCTGGTCCTGCTGGCGCTCATCATGATCCGCTGGCCGCTGGCCAAGGCCGGCAGCCCGGACGAGCCCGCGCCGCCCGCAGCCATTGTGTAAACTGCGCCGGCCGGGAGGCCGCGCCCGCCCGAAAATCGCCGTTCGCCAGCGGGCCGCGAGGGGGCCGCTCGCTCTCGCGGCCTGCGGCCTCGTCGCTTGCGGCACTGAACCCGCCGCCATTTTCATCGATGCTGATGCCGCGCCGGGTTATCGGGGCCTGCGGTGCGAAGCCCGAGCGCGGCAGGGCCTGACGGGCGAGCGGATATCATAGTGATTTGTCGGTCGTCTCCACGCCGTTCGCCGGAAACCGGACCTCCTGGGCGTTTCTGTATGCCGCCGTCGTGCTGACGGCGGCCGCGGCGCTGATCACCGAGATCGCCCTGACGCGCATCTTCTCGGTGATTTTCCACTATCACTCCTCCTTCCTCGCCGTCTCGATCGCGCTGTTCGGGCTGAGCGCGGGCGGGATTCTGTCCTATGCGCTTTCGGTCCGGGGAACGGCGCTGTACCGGCGGCTGGGCCGGATGTCGCTGCTCAACGCGGCGGCTCTCGCGGCCGCGCTGCTGGTCGCCGTGCAGGCTGGCGCCTGGCCGATGCGGCTCTGGACCTTTGGTGCTGTTTACTTTGCGGCGGCGCTGCCTTTCGTGTGCACGGGCATCACGCTGTCGCTGGTGATCGCCGACACAATCGCCCGCGTGGAGAAGGTCTACTTTTTCGATCTGTGCGGGGCGGCCGCGGGCTGTCTGCTGGTGATTCCGTTTCTGAACGTGATGGGCGGCCCGGGCGCCATTCTTGGCGCGGCCGTTCTGCTGGCGGCCGCCGCGGGCGTCTGGTTCGGGCTGGCCGGGGCGTGGGCGGGCAGGGTGGCGGCCACGGCGGTGGCGCTGGCGCTCGTGGGCCTGATCGTCGTCAACAAGAGCGCACGGCTGATCGACGTTTCGGCAGCCAAGGGGATGGATCTGCGCCGCGAGCTGTTCGTGCAATGGAACAGCTTTTCCCGCGTCAGCGTGATGAAGGACGGGGCGTCCCCACTCATTCTCGTCGACGCGAGCTCGAGCAGCCGGATTCCCACGTTCGATCCTCTGGAGCTGACGCCGGAGCAGAAGAACCGCCTGTTGCAGCACGGGCCTGGCTACGCCTTGCGGCTGCGCCCGTCGGGGCGGACTCTGATTCTGGGCGCGGGCGGCGGCTGGGACGTGGCGCTGGCGCTGGCCAGCGGCTCGCGGAACGTGACGGCGGTGGAGATCAATCCGATCATCGTCGACGCCATCATGCGCGGGCGCTTCCGGGAGGAAAGCCGCGGGCTGTACAGCCGTCCCGAGGTGCGGCCTGTAGTGGAAGACGGGCGGAGTTTCGTCCGGCGCACGCGGGAGCGGTTCGATCTGATTCTGGCGACGCTCGTCGACACGCGCGCCTCGGCCGCCGCGGGCACGCACGCGCTGAACGAGAGCAGCATTTACACGGTGGAAGCCTTCCGCGACTACCTGTCGCGCCTGACGCCGGACGGGCTGCTGTCGTTCACGCACTGGGGGTTCGATCCTCCGCGGGAGTCCCTGCGGCTGGCGGCGCTGGCGCGCGCGGCTCTGGAGAGCGCACGCTACCGCGAACCCTGGCGCCACGTCATCGTGCTGCGCGAAGAGCAGGAAGAGCCGCCGGCCAGCGGCGCGCTGGACACGGTGGTGATCAGCCGCTCGCCGCTGCCCGTCGATGAACTGGAGCGGGCTGCGCTGGAGGCGATGCGCGGCGGGCTGGAGATCCTCTACATGCCCGGGCAGGCGCAGGACTCGCTGTTCTCCGCAGTCCTCACGCAACCGGATCCGTCGCGGTTTTACAGCGGATATGCCTACGATGTCCGCCCCGTCACGGACGACAGGCCGTTTTTCTTTTTCACGTCCCGGCTGGACCGGTTCTTCCAGCCTGCGCGGAAGCCGGCCGACCCGCGCAGCGAAGCCATGGCGCTCAACCTGTTCTCGCTGCTGACGGTCAGCACAGCCGCCACCCTGATTGCGCTGGCGCTGCCGCCGCTCGTGCTGCGCGCGCGTCTTCGGCCCGCCGCGGGCGTGCGCCTGTTTCTGCTCTACTTCGTGTGTCTCGGCGCCGGGTACGTGATTGTGCAGGTGGGCCTCATCCAGCGGCTGGTGATGGTGCTCGGCCACCCGACTTATGCACTGACGGTGGTGATCTTCGCCATGCTGCTGTGGAGCGGGCTGGGCAGTTTCTTCAGCCGGAGGATCGTGCAGGATGACGACCAGAGGCTGATGATCGCGCTGGCGGCTGCGGCTGCGTTGATCGCCGCGGCGGCGGCTGCGATCGGCCGCTTCGCCGGCGCGGGCGCGTCGTGGGAGCTGCCCTGGAAACTTCTGGCCACGGCGCTGCTGCTGGCGCCGCCGGCCTTCGCCATGGGGATGGCTTTCCCGTCCGGCCTCGCGCGGCTGGACCGCTGGCAGCCGGAAGCGGTGAAGTGGGCGTGGTCGATCAACGCCGCCGCCAGCGTGCTGGGTTCGTGCGCAGCCGTCTTCGCGGCCGTCGCTCTGGGATTGCGCCTGACGTTGCTGGCCGGGGCCCTGCTGTACGCAGCCGCGCTGGCCATCATCGCGGCCACGCGCCGGTCCGCCCCGGCGGCGCGCTGAGGCGCAGCCGGAGCGCTATTTTCCGTTGGACTTGCGGGCCTGATTGGAAAGCGTGTGCCGCAGCGCGTTCTCCAGAGCTTCGCAGAAGAAGTATTCGCCCCACATCACGCTCTCGTTGACGCCGAGATTCTTGTGCACGTGGTAGACGCCGCCTTTCAGGATGCCTTCCCACTGCGGGTCGTCTTTCGCCGTGTGCTTCTCGCACAGGCTGCGCAGGATGTGCAGCGCGCTGGACCAGTAGTAGAAGCCTTTCACCGGATCGGGCAGCATGCGGCAGAGCCGCAACAGCCCGCTGGCGGCGATGGCTGCCGCCGAGGTGTCCACCATTCTGCGCGAATCTTCCGGCGCCTGGAAGTCCCACGGCGGAATGCCGTCCGCGTTGGTGTGCGTGAGGTAGTAATCGGCGCAGCGCTCGGCGGTGTCGAGGAACCGCGGATCGCGCGTGTATTCGTAGCAGCTGCCGAATCCGTAGAGCGCCCAGGTGAGACCGCGAGCCCAGCAGGAGTCCGCGCGCCAGCCCTGCTGCGTCGAGTGCCGCAGGAACTCGCCCGTTCTGACGTCGAAGATTCCTTCGTGCGCCGTGGAGCCGTCGCCGCGCACCAGATAGCGCCGCGTGGTGAGCGCGTGCCGGATGGCGATGTCGCGCAGCCGCCGGTCGCCCGTTTCGCGCGAGGCGTAGAAGATCAGCCCGACGTTCATCATGATGTCGATGAACAGCGAGTCTTCGCTGACGAACGACCGCAGGTACTGGCCTTTCTCGACGAACCTCTGCGACAGCGTCTTGCCCGCCTGGATCAGCACCTCGTTCAGCTTCGGATCGCGGGTCGCCTGATACCAGCGGTAATAGCTGGAAAGAAAGATGAAGCCCAGGTCGTGCACGTCGCGGTCGAACTGCCGCGGCTCGAGAGGGCGCGAGTACTCGATGGCCTTCTCCATCCAGAACGCGCCGGCGCCGCCGTTTTCCGCGCTCCGCTTGTGGAAGATCCACATGAGCCCCGGCAGAAACCCGTCGCACCAGTGGGTCCACGCCGGACCTTCATGCTTCCACTTTCCGTTCTTCGTGTAGACGGGGTAAAACCCCGGATGCTTCTCGATCAGGCGGGTCACCTGGCGCTCGGCGAAAGCCAGCGCCTCTTCCATCAGACCGCGGTCGATTTCCGGACCGAACTGGATCACGGCTGTTGATCTCCCCGTGTCTTCAGGGTACGCCAAACAGTCTGAAAGCCGCTCGGCACTTTGCCGCGCGCGCCGCTCACCAGCAGGATGGCCGCCTCCTGCGGCGCCTGTCCGATCTCGGCGGGGATCGTGCGCAGCTGCGGCCGGACGTTGCGCAACAGCATGTCCATGGAGCGCGCCAGATCCGGCTGCACGAGCTCCGCACGGAATTCGCCGGATTTGTTCTGGAACGCGAACCGGCCCGGAACCAGCGCGAAGAAGCAATGGCTGATGGGATAGTCGCGGCAGGCGATATGGTCGAGCCGGAAGGTGACGCGCGCGCCGCGGGGCAGCCAGACCTGGCCGGCGCGCGCGGAGTCGCGGGAGACCTCGAACACCACGGGATCGCCCATCGCCGCCTTCGAGAGATCCAGCGTTTCCGCCAGCTTCAGCCGCACATCGAGGCCTTCCGGCAGCCGCCATTCGACAGGCGTCTCCTGAGGAGTCTCCTCCGGCGGCGGATCCTCGAAGACCAGGCGGCTTTCTCCCTGATACTGTTTGCAGCCGCTGAAGACCGCGCGGTTGCGGCTCTCCCCGCCGTTGAGGTCCACCAGCGTCATCTCCATCGCTGCCGGCAGGACGTGACGCACGCCGCCGATGTCCATGGGCGCGTAATCGATCGACTTGTGGCCTTCTTTCAGGGGCAGGTAGGGCGGCACTTCGTCGATGTGGATCTCGATGCGCGCGATTTCGAGCGTCTCGGCGTCGTTGTACACGCGGCCCTGATAGCCCACGGGACCTTCGACCTTTTCGATCCGCATCATGTAGCGGCTCGACTCCATGGGCACGCGGTAATGGAACACATGGACCCTGCGCCCGCGCAGCTGTTCCGTGCCCTGATAAGTGAAGCGCGCCGTATTGCTGAGGTAGATGCTCTTGGCGTGCAGGGCGAAGTCGCCCGTGCCGATGGCGCCGCCGCCCACCATGTCGCGCAGCTCGCGCTCTTCGAATTTCGGCGAGCCCGGCCAGGCGTACAGCTCCTTGCCCTCCACGAGGGCCACCTCCAGGCGGATGTTGTCCACGAAACGGAAGCGCTTCGCCCCGGGCAGCCGCTGGGACCGCTCGATGGTCTGGACGCAGGTGAAATTCGGCAGGCGCGACAGGTTTTCATGGACGACATTGCGGATGCGCGCCAGAAGAATCGTTTCCGCGCCGAGCGGCTTCTTCGGATCGTAAGGCTCCTGCGCCGCCGCCATGCAGCACAGGACCACAGCCGCCAGCCCCTGCTTCATGTCTCAAGTATAGGAACACCCGGCTCTGCTATCATCGCTTCTGCCATGCCGGTCAAAGTCACCGTGATCAACAACGGTCCCATCCGCATTGAAGGCGAACCCGGCGAGTTCGCCATTTGCGACGCCCAGGGGAAGGAATACGGCCTCGCCGGGCGCAGAGTGATTTCGCTGTGCCGCTGCGGGCTCAGCGCCAACAAGCCGTTCTGCGACGGCGCGCACGGCCGCCAGGGATTCCAGAGCGCGTGCGAGGCGCGCGAACTGCCGCCCCCCGCGCCCAAGCCCTGAACGGGCGCAGCCCCATGGATTTCCGGAGGCGGCCCTGGAGCGGCTATCTCCGCTCGTGGCTCTGGACCATCCCGGCCGCCAGCGCCGTCACTGCGGTTCTGATCACCATCGCCATCGCCACGTCGCCGTTCGCTCCTTCCGGCCCGTGGCAGGAGCGCCTGTACCGGCTCTGGGCCCGCGCCGTGCTCTTCCTCTTCGGCGCGCGCGTGCGCGTCCGCGGAGCGGAGCGCCTGGATCCCCGCGGCCACTATGTCTTCGTCTCCAACCATCTGTCCCTGGCCGACACGCCCGTCATGTTCCACGCGCTGCCGGTTCCCTTCAAGTTTCTGGCCAAGCGGGAGCTGCTCCGCGTCCCGTTCATCGGCTGGTATCTGCGCCGCGCGGGGCACCTCACTGTCGACCGCCGCTCGGTGCGCTCGTCGATTGAAAGCCTCAACGAGGCCGCGCGCCTGATCCGGGAACATTCCCTGTCGGTTCTGATTTTTGCCGAGGGCCGCCGCAGCCCGGACGGAACGCTGCAGCCGTTCAAGGACGGCGCGGCGTGGCTGGCCATCGAATCCGGCGCGCAGGCCGTTCCCGCCGCCATCCTTGGCACGGACCGCGTCCTGCCCGCCCTTGACTCCTGCATCCTGCCCGGCGATGTCGAAGTCCGCATCGGCGAACCGCTGCCTCCGGAAGGCTTCACGCTCCGGGACCGCGGCGAATTCACCCGGCTGCTGGAGGAGCGGGTCCGCGCGCTGCTGGCAGAGCCCGGAACGGTCCGGTGAAGACGCGCGCGGGCAAGGCGCAGGGACGCCGCCTGCACGGGGCTGCGCTCAGGGGCTGCAACAGGCCGCGCCGCGCATATTGATAGAATGAACGCTTGCCGTTCTGGCGGCCTGTGGAGGCAGTGTGAAGTTGTTCGCCATGGTGTTGCGGTTCTACAGCTATCTTTTTTCCCTCGTATTCGGACTCTTCGTTGCAGGCATCGCGGCCGTGCTGCTGCTGAGCGGCGCCACCAACTACCGGTTCGACATGGTGCCGTGGGTGAAAGGGGACGCAGTTCTGTACGTCCTGCTCTGCGCCGGCCTCATCGGCGTCCTGGCGGCGGTGCTGGCCTTCGCGGGCAAGTTGAAGCCCCTGCTGGTGGCTTTCACGTTCGTCTGCTTCGCCCTGCTCGTGTACGGGTTTTTCGTCAGCCCGGTCTACCGGTTCTACTCGGCGGACCAGGCCAAGTCGGTGGCATGGCTGGCGTTCGCGGCTCTGGGCGCATTCGCCGGATCGCTGATGCAGTATTACCCGGCGGCGCGGCGGCGCTGATCTGGCGCAGATCCTCAGCCGGGACACGCCTGGAGCCTGCAGGCGGGGGCGTCAGCTGGGCAGACCCGCCGCGGCGTGGAGCACTTCAGGCTCGTCGCGGCCCAGCGCACGGCGCGCCATCGTGAGAGCCAGGATCGGGAAATACTTGCTGTACAGCGTGTACCGCAGGTAGAACACGTTGGGGAAGCCCGTGCCCGTGGCGAGATCTTCCCTCCAGGTTCCGTCGGGCTGCTGGGTTTCGATCAGATACTCGATGCCGCGGCGCACGCCGTCGTAGTAGGACTCGCCCGCAGCCAGAAGCCCCAGCAACGCCCACGCCGTCTGCGATGGCGTGCTCGGGGCGGGCACGAAGCGGTCTTCCAGATAGCTGGCGCAGCTCTCTCCCCAGCCTCCGTCGGGATTCTGGACGGCGGCGAGCCAGCGGGCGGCCTTGCGCACGGCCTCCTGCACGTTCGGCGCGCCGGAATATTTCAGCCCGCGCATGGCGAGGAAAGCGCCGTAGATGTAATCCACGCCCCAGCGTCCGTACCAGCTTCCATTGCGCTCCTGCGTCTTGAGCAGATAGTCGACGCCGCGGCGCACGGTCGGGTGGGAATGCACCAGGCCGCGGCGGCAGAGCGACTCCAGCACGCGCCCCGTGATGTCCGGGCATGTCGGGTCGAGCATGGCGTTGTGGTCGGCGAAGGGGACCTTGTTCAGCAGCTGCCAGTCGTTGTCGACGTCGAACGCCGCCCATCCGCCGTCTTTCGACTGCATGCCGATCAGCCAGTTGACTGCGCGGCGCTCGCAGCGGGCCTGCGCCTCGCGGTCGGTGGCCCGCGCGTGCAGCAGCGCCAGCAGCACCATGGCCGTGTCGTCGATGTCGGGGTAGTGCTCGTTGGCGTACTCGAACGCCCAGCCGGAGGGCTCGAGATCGGGGCGCTTGACGCTCCAGTCGCCCTTGCGGCGCACTTCGCGGGCGATCAGCCAGTCGGCTGCGCGGCGCAGCCGGTCCTCGGGCGCCTGTCCCATCTCGCCGAGGGCGAAGGCTGCGTACGCAGTGTCCCACACCGGCGAGAAACAGGGCTGGAAATAGAACTCGTCGCCGCGGTCCGTCAGCAGCGCCTCGAACTGCCGGATCGCATCGATCAGATCGGGATGATCGCGCGGATAGCCGAGCGCATCCAGCGCCATGATCAGGTACATCATGGACGGGTAGATCGCGCCCAGCCCTTCAGAGTACCGGGTGTGGTCGAGCATCCACTTTTCGGCGGCGCGGATGGCCGCGTTCTTCACGCGCGCGTTGCCCCGGTCCTGCCAGATCTTCAGGCCGCGGTCGATGCCGTAGAACAGGAAGGAAAGCTTGTCGCGGCGCGGCAGGCGGAAGCTCTTGCCGGGCGCGACGATCTCGTTCAGGTGGAAGCCCGGCGGCACGGGGCGCGTTCCGCCGCGCGCCTGCACGATCGACAGCGGCACGACGATGGCCCGCGTCCAGGACGACATTTCGTACAGCACGCCGCCCGGCAGCAGCACGAGCTCGGGCGGGATGGTGGGCACGTGCTCGCGGGGATACAGGCCGAAGAGGCTGAGATTGATCTTGACGTAGCTGTTGGCCGCCTGCACGCCGCCCAGATCGAGGATGCACTGCCGCAGGCGCGTCATCTCCGGACTGGCGGGATCGACGCCCGCCAGCTTGAGCGCGGCATAGGCTTTCACGCTGGCGCTCGGATCGGGCGGACCCCCGGGGTAGATGTCGAAACCGCCGCCGGGGAGCTGGCGCCGCAGGATCGACCGCGCGGCCTTTTCGATGCGCGCCTTCGCCGGCGGATTCCAGCCCGCCGAATCCGGGGGATAGAGCCAGAGCTGCAGCAGAATGTAGTCGGACTCCAGCGTCGTGTCCGCCAGCAGATCCCCGCACCAGTGGCCTTCCGGCTTCTGCAGGTCGAGCAGAGCCTGGCCGGCGCGCTGCAGCGTCTGCGTGCACGCCTGCGCGAGGCTCTGCCGGGTCGCGGCGGCGACGGAAACGGTGCGTCGGGTCACCCGGCGGTTCACATTCTCAAACCAGACGGAATCCATAGACGGCTCTCCGGGTCGAAAACTCTATTGTCCGCCATCCGCCGCCGCGGCGTGCGTCCGGGCGGCCGGAAGGCGCATGCTAAAATTGAAGGTTTGAGTTGCGGAGAATTTTGTGGATCGTCTGACAAGACATGAACTGAAGACTGACAAGTTCGTGGAAGAGGTCGGTCAAACCGTTCACTTCCTCGAAGCGCACCGCCAGGCGATCATCCGGTACGGAGTCATCGCGCTGGTTGCGATCGTGGTGGCCTTGGCCGGATACGGCTATTTGCGCGCCAAGCGTTCGGAGCGGCAGCAGGCGCTGGGGCGGGTGATGGAGATCTACAACGCCCCGGTCATCGATCCTCCGCCCGCGGAGTTCATGGCCTTCCGGACGGAGCAGGAGAAGGACGAAGCCGTCGTCAAGGGCTGCAACGAGATCATCGAGAAGTACCCCGGCAGCGAAGAAGCCGCCATGGCCACGATGCTGCTGGGCAGCCACGCGGCGGACCAGGGCGACGTGGACGCGGCGGAGCGGTATTTCAGGAAGGCAGCCGCCGAGGGCAGCCGCGAATTCCGGTCGCTGGCTCAGTTCTCTCTGGCGCAGCTGTACGCCTCCCAGCGCAAGGATGCGGAAGCCGAGAAGATCCTGCGCGAGCTGGCTGGCAAGCCCACCGTGCTGGTGACCGCGGACCAGGCTCAGATCGAGCTGGCGAGGATCCTTGCCCGGAAGAACCCGGAGGAGGCGCGCAAGCTCATCAGCCCCCTGGTCAGCAAGCCGGGCGCTGTCGGGCGCGCCGCCGCCAGCGTTCTGGCGGAGCTGAGCCGCAAACAGGGATCGTGACCCTTTCCCGACTCCGGTTCCCGTTGCACGCCTCGCGGGGACGCCGGTATCCGGAAGCCCCGCACCCCTACCGCAACGAGTTCCAGCGCGACCGCGACCGCATCGTCCACGCCCGCGCCTTCCGGCGGCTGGAAGACAAGACCCAGGTGTTCGGAGAGCGCCTCAGCGACCACTTCCGCAACCGCCTGACCCACACGATCGAAGTCGCCCAGATCGCCCGCACCGTGGCTTCCGCGCTGGGGCTGGACGAGGACTTTACCGAAGCGCTTGCCCTCGCCCACGACATCGGGCACCCTCCGTTCGGCCATGCGGGCGAAGAAGCTCTCGATGCGCAGATGCGCCAGTATGGAGAGCGCTTCGATCACAACGTGAACGCCCTCCGGCTGGTGGAGAGTTTCGAGCAGCGCTACGCCGCGTTCCCCGGCCTGAACCTGACCTTCGAGGTCCGCGAGGGCATCGTGAAGCACTCCCGCGACTTCGAGCCCGGCGAGCATCCCGAGTTCGACGAATACCTGCCGGGGCAGCGGCCGCCGCTGGAAGCCCAGCTGATCGATCTGGCCGACGAAGTGGCCTACAACACGGCGGACCTCGACGACGGCTGGAGCGCCGGCCTGTTCACGATGGAGCAGATCGAAGCCGCCGTGCCGGGCTACGCGGAGATCGCCGCCGAAACCCGGCGGCTGTTCCCCCGGGCTTCCGGGAAGATGCTGTTTCTCGAGTCGCAGCGCCGCCTGATCGATTACCTGGCCACCGCGCTGATTGAAGGAACGGCGGCGGGCGCGGCGGCCAGCGGCGCGGAAACCGTGGACGACGTGCGCCGCCTGCCGCGCCTGGCCGCGATGACGCCCGCTGCGGCGGAGACCAACCGCGCCCTGAAGCGCTTCCTCTTCGAGCATCTGTACTCGATCCCGATGCTGGCGGAGGAGCGCCGCCGTGCGATGGAGCAGATCGCCGCGCTGTTCCGGTTTTTCATGGAAAACACGGACGAATTGCCTGAAAACCACAGGCAAAGGCTGGAAAATTTCTCATTGCACCGGGTGGTTTGCGATTATATTGCGGGAATGACCGACGGGTATTTCCGCCGCACCGTCCGCCGCCTGCTCGGCTGAAGCAGAGGATTTCTCCCTATTTCCCGCCTTTTTCGTCCTCGTGGACGCTCATCACTTCCGCGCGGCGCACGCCGTAGACGCGCTCCAGAATCCGGCACAGTTCGGCGGCGAAGCGCCGGGCATTTTCGCTTTCATCCAGATCCGCTTCCACTTTCAGGTAAATATCCACGGCGTTCATGGAACGAATGATACGATGAAAGCGATGCAGCGCGTCAAATGCCATTTGTGCGAGGCCAGGCCTCCCCGCCGCGCCTGTCCCGCTCTCGGCCGCGACATCTGCGCCGTCTGCTGCGGACAGCACCGGGAGGAGACCATCGACTGCCCCTTCGATTGCCCGCACCTCCGCGATGCCCGGCTGCACGAGAAGCCGCCCGAGCGCGACCCGAAGACGCTGCCCAACAGCGACATCGAGGTCACGGAGCGCTTCCTCGCCGAAAACGAACCGCTGGTGGTGCTGGCGGGCAGGATCCTGGCGGTGGCTGCGCTGCAGACGCCCGGCGCCGTCGACTCCGACGTGCGGGACGCGCTGGATTCGCTGACGCGCACGTACCGCACCGCGTCCAGCGGACTGATTTACGAGAGCCGTCCGGCCAACCGCATCGCCGACGCCATCGTGGAGCGCTTCCAGAAGGAGATGGCCGATTTCCGCGAACGCGTGGCGCAGCAGACCGGCGTGCACAGCGTCCGCGACCAGGACGTGCTCGGTTCCCTCGTCTTCTGGCAGCGGATGGAATGGCAGCGGAACAACGGGCGCCGCAAAGGGCGCGCGTTCATCGAAAGCCTGGCCGGCATCCTGCCTCCTCCCCCGCCGCCGCAGAATCCCGTCCTCGCCTGAGGCATCTGTACTGAAGTCAGGCTCTCCATGGAAGCGCGGCTCGTCTCGTACTCCGACATCGGCCCCGAAGTGCGCCATTTCGTGTTCGAGGCTGCCGGGGCGGACACGCTGCAGGCGCAACCCGGGCAGTTCGTCTCGTTCACGGGCGAAGTCAAGGGCAGACGCGTCACGCGCCCGTACTCGCTGGCCGGACTGCCGCGGGGCAACCGGTTTGAACTCTGCCTGAACCGCGTCCGGGAGGGGCTGTTTTCCCCGTGGCTGTTCGAACTCCTGCCCGGGCAGACGGTCGCGATGAAGGGTCCGCTCGGCTACTTCACGCCGCGGAGGCCCTTCCGCGATTCCGTGTTCGTGGCCACGGGCACGGGCGTGGCGCCGTTCCGCGCGTTTCTGCAATCGGAGGAAGTGCTTCAGAGCGGCGCCCGGATCGCGCTCCTGTTCGGCGCCCGATACGAGGAGTCGCTCCTCTACCGGAGCGAGTTCGAGGATCTCGAGCGCCGCATGCCGCGCTTCCGCTACCTGCCGACGCTGACGCGGCCGCCGGAGGGCTGGACCGGCCGCACCGGAAGGGTGCAGGCGCATCTGGACGAGGCGCTGGAAGGGCGCACCGATGTCGACGTCTACATCTGCGGGCTGAAGGAGATGGTCGAGGACGTGCGCCGGATGCTCAAGGAGCGGGGGTTCGAGCGCCGTCAGATCATCGTCGAGAAATACGACTAGAATCAAAGCTGATGGGCGATTCCCCGCGGCGCGTGCTGATCGTGGCTCTGATCGCCGCCGCCGTGTTCGCCGGCGCCGTGGCGGCGGGGCTGCGCCTGACTCCCGAACCGCGCACCCAGATCGACTATCTGGTCATCGGATCGGTGGCGACGTTCCTCACGCTGGGCGCCGTTTTCGGGCTGGTGCTGTTCCTCTGGGTCAAGCCGCGCGAGTTTCTCGTCAAACGCCGCCCGAAGCCGCAGAACCAGGACGGAGGCGCGCCATCCTGAAGGGGCGCCCGTCAGGCGGCGCGTTCCAGCGTGACGCGGGCGAGGATCTCCCGGGTCTGTTCGAGAGTCGCGAAGCTGACGCCGGGCAGCCGGGCGGACGCCGTTCCGGCTGCGACGCCCCACTGCAGAGCCTCCGGCCGCGTGGCCTCCTGCGTGAGAGCCCACACAAAGGCGGCCGCCAGCGCGTCGCCCGCGCCGATGGGGCACAGCGCCTCCACCCGCGGCGGGATCGCCTCCCAGACGGAGCCATCCTCGAACGCTCCGACCGCGCCGCGCGCCCCCAGCGAGAGAACGACGTTGCGCGCGCCCATGCCGCGGATCCGTTCGGCCGCCTCCTGGAAATGAGCGCGCGTCAGCAGCGCCCGGCTCAGCAGCCGCTCCGCTTCCTGCTGGTTCGGCGTGACCACGGTCGGGTGCGCTTCCATGGCCGCTTCCAGGGCTCCTTCGTCCGCGTCCAGCAGAGTCCGCACGCCCGCCTCTTCGGCTGCGCGGATCAGCCGGGCGTAGAAGTCCGCCGGAACTCCCGGAGGCAGCGAGCCGCACAGCATCAGCCACTCGGCGCCGGCGAGCTTCGACCGCACGGTCTTTTCCAGCCGGGCGACCTCCGCCGCGCTCAGCTCCGGCCCGATTTCATTGAGCTTGATGGCCAGGCCGTGCCTGTCGGCGATCGTGAGATTGGTGCGGATCTCGCTGCGCACCCGCACGAGTTCGCAGGGAAACCCGCAGCAGCCGAGGTACTCCTCCAGCTGCTTTCCCGCCTTGCCGCCGCAGATGGCGATCGCCAGCGTCTTGCCGCCAAAGGCGTGGATCACGCAGGACGCGTTGATGCCGCGCCCGCCCGCCGACTTGCGCGTGTCGAGAATATAGGCGCGGTCGTCGAAGACGAGACGGTCGACCGTCACATTGCGGTCGATGGCGGGGTTGGCTGTCAGCGTGAGGATCAACGCCTCATTTTATCGTGAATGCGCGGCCGGTGTTACATTGGGCATTTGAAACGCCATCCGCAATTCTGGGCCTATGCAGCCCTGATTTCAGTCTGTTTTTTCTGGGGCACCACGTACCTCGGCATCCGCATGGCGCTGGAGATGTGGCCGCCGATGACCCTGGTCTCCGTGCGCTTTCTGCTGTCCGGCGGAATTCTCCTTGCCGGCGCCCTGCTGCTAAAAGCGGAAATTCCGCGGGGGCGCGAGCTGGCGCTGACGGCTCTCTACGGGGTCGTCATTCTGGGCGTCGGCAACGGCGCGCTGGTGCTGGCCGAAACGTGGATTCCCAGCGGCATGGCCGCCCTGATCATCACGGTCAGCCCGTTCTGGATGGTCGGGCTGAATGCGCTGCTGCCGCCGCGCGAGCCGCTCCATCCGCCCACGCTGCTGGGCATGGCCATCGGATTGTGCGGCGCCGTGCTGCTGGTGGGTCCGGGCGCATGGCAGGGAGGCGCGGCAGGCGCAGCCATGCTGAAGGGCGCGCTCGTGCTGCAGGTGGGCTGCGTCAGCTGGTCGCTCGGCTCCCTGCTGCAGAAGCGGCTGCCGACCCGCTCCCATCCGATCGTTTCCGGCGGCATCCAGCAGCTGGCTGCGGGGCTCGCCTTCATTCCGGCTTCGCTGCTGTGGCCCGGCCAGATCCAGTTCTCGGAGCGCGGCCTGGGAGCGCTGTTGTATCTCGTCGTGTTCGGCTCCATCGTGGGCTACTCGAGCTACATCGTCGCCCTGGAGCGGCTGCCCGTCGCCGTCGTTTCGATTTACAACTACATCAACCCCGTGGTGGCCGTGATCCTGGGCTGGATTTTCTACCGCGAGCCGTTCGGCTGGCGCGAGGCCGCCGCCATGCTGGTCATCTTCCTGGGCGTCGCGCTGGTGAAGCGCATGCAGGACCGGCGCTGACGCTCAGTGGCGCGGGCTGCGCAGCCTCGCTCCCAGCGCGCCTCCAAGCGAACAGAAGATCGTCAGGAAGAGGAACTGGAACACGAGTCCGGCGATCATTGTCATCGCAAACGTCTTCGGGTCGGCCAGAAGCTGCCGCAGCCGCTCGGCGGAATCGGCGGGGAGGTTCATCCGGGAGAGGCTCTCTTCGTAAGCCTTCATCAGTTCGCCGCTCGAAGACAGCAGCGCCATGCCCGCGGTGAAGAACACCGTCGCGATGACGAACGTGAAGATGCCGGTGATCCAGCCCACGCGGGCGCCTTCCGCGGCGGTCAGCGGCTCGCCGGTCCGCCGCATGTAGAGAACGGCGGCGTAGAAGCCGCCGCCGATCAGCAGCAGGGGCATCAGCAGGGAAGCGCCGGCCAGGGCGCTGAGGATCGAGGCCAGCTGCACCAGCACCGCCGCCAGAAAGCCGACGCGGACGGCCGTCTGGCTCTGGAACGCGGGCGCCTGCGGCTCCGCCGCAACCGGCTGCGGTCCGGCCGGTTCGGGCTGAGGCTCTTCCTGCACTTCGGCCTGCGCCGGCTCCTCCGCCACGAGTTCCCGCAAGGGACGGCCGCAGCGGTGGCAGAACAGGGCATCTTCCACCAGCCTGGCCCCGCAGGTGCAGAATGTCTCCACGCCTTCAGTTTCCCGTAAGCGGCTTCGCCGGGGCAAGAAACCTGCGCGGGGGATTATTCTGGGAATCAAGGCATGAAAGCATCGACGCTTCTCGTCCTCAACGACCCGGCTGCGCCCCACCTGAAGTGGCTGGACAGACTGCCCGCCGGAACACGGATCGCCGCCGGCGCCTCGGCCGAGGCGTTCCGTCAGGCGGCGCCGGAAGCCGACGTGATGCTGGTGGGCGCGGTTCCTCGCGAGCTCTTCGAAGAGGTCTTCGCCATGGCGCCGCGGCTCGAGTGGGTCCATGTGATGTGGGCGGGGCTCGATTCGCTGCTGTTTCCGGCGCTTGCGCAAAGCCCGGTGACGCTGACCAACGGGCGCGGCGTGTTCGCGCGCTCGCTGGCGGAGTTCGTCATCGCCGGCATGCTCTGGTTCGCCAAGGACATCCGCCGCATGCGGCGGCAGCAAAGGGAGCGGAAATGGGAGAAGTTCACCGTTGAAGAACTGCACGGCAGGCAGCTGGGCATCATCGGCCATGGCTCGATCGGGCGCGCGGTGGCCGCGCTGGCCACGGCGTTCGGCATGAAGGTGATCGGCGTCGGACGGAGATCGCCGCGCGAAGAGTTCGACGAGGTCATCGCAGCCAGCGACTTCATCCTCGTCAGCGCGCCGCTGACGCCCGAGACGCGCGGGCTGATCGGCGAGTCCGAATTCCGCCGGATGCGGCCCGGGGCGGTGCTCATCAACGTAGGGCGCGGGCCGGTGGTGCAGGAAGAAGGGCTGATCGCCGCCCTGCGCGACGGCCGCATCCGCGGCGCCGTGCTCGATGTCTACGACGAAGAGCCTCTGCCGGCGGACCATCCGTTCTGGTCGATGGAGAACGTCCTGCTCAGCCCTCACTGCGCCGACAACACGCCCACGTGGCTCGACGAGGCCATGCAGCTCTTTGTCGAGAACTTCGAGCGCTACGTCAAAGGCGAGCCCCTGAAGAACATCGTGGACAAAGAGGCGGGGTACTGATGGAAGAGATCACGCTGGACGCGATCCGCGCCGCCGCCTCGCGCATTGCGCCTCTGGCGCAGCGCACGCCCGTCTGGCGCTCCGGCAGTTTCGACGCGCTCGCCGGCTGCGAGGCGTACTTCAAGTGCGAGAACCTCCAGACGGGCGGCGCGTTCAAGATCCGCGGCGCGGCCAATTTCATCTTTTCCATTCCGGAAGCGGACCGCCCGCGCGGCGTCGTCGCATTTTCTTCCGGCAATCACGCGCAGGCGGTGGCCATCGCCGCGCGCCATGCGGGCATCCCCGCCACGCTGGTGATGCCCGCCGATGCGCCCCGCTCGAAGCTGGAAGCCACCCGGGCGCAGGGACCGCGGATTGTCCTCTACGACCGCCTGCGCGAATCACGCGAAGAGATCGGACGGCGCATCGCCCGGGAAACCGGCGCGACGCTTGTGCCGCCCTACGATCATCCGTGGATCATCACGGGCCAGGGAACATGCGCTCTCGAGCTGCTCGAACAGCAGCCGGACCTGGACGCCCTCGCGGTCTGCCTGGGAGGCGGCGGACTGCTGGCCGGCTGCGCCACCGCCGCGAAAGCCCTGCGCCCGCAGATCCGCGTCTTCGGCGTCGAGCCGGAAGCCGCCAACGACTACTGGCTGTCGCTGCGGAAAGGCGAACCCGTGGAGATCCCCCCACCGCCGACCATCGCCGACGGGCTGCGCACGACAAAGCCCGGGCAGTGGAATTTCCCCATCATCCGGCGGCTCGTTGACGACGTGCTGCTGGTCACCGAAAACGAGATTCGCGAGACGGCGAAATTCATTCTCACGCGCATGAAACTCGTGGTGGAGCCGAGCGGCGCCGTGGCAGCCGCCGCCGTGCTCGCAGGGAAGCTGCCGCAGAGGTTCCATCGCATCGGGATCATCCTGAGCGGCGGCAACGTCGATCTGGAGACGCTGGCCGGACTGTAGCTCCGCGCGCGCTGCCGCTGCCGGCCGGGAAGGCAGGAAAAGGATGCTGAACCGCCGTGAATGGATCGCCGCTGCGGGAGGCGGCCTCCTGCAGGCCCAGCCCCGCGGCCAAAGGCCCAACATCGTCCTGATCCTCGCCGACGACCTCGGCTGGCGGGATCTGGCCTGTTACGGCAACGAGCATCATTCGACGCCCCACATCGACCGCTTGGCCTCGGAGGGCGCGCGCTTCACGCACGCCTACGCCGCCTCGCCCGTCTGCTCGCCTACCCGCGCCAGCATCCTCACCGGACGCTGGCCCGCGCGCACCGGCATCACCGACTGGATTCCCGGCAGGCCGTCCCCGGAAGACGGACCGCTCGTCACGCCGGCCACGGCCCGCCAGATGCGGCTGGAAGAGATCACGCTGGCCGAACAGCTGCGCCAGGCCGGCTACCGCACGGCCAGCATCGGCAAATGGCACCTCGGCGGCGCGGGCTTCCTGCCGGGCGATCAGGGCTTCGATCTCAACATCGCGGGCACGGAAAGCGGCAGCCCGCCGCGCAGCCCGCGTCCTTACTTCGGCCCCTTCGAACTGCCCGGCATGAAAGCCGGAGACGGCGAGTTCCTGACCGAAAAACTCACGGGCGAGGCGGTCCGATTCATCGAACAGAACCGGCAGAATCCGTTTTTTCTTCTGCTGTCCCATTTCACCGTCCACATCCCGCTGAGCGCCCCGCAGGATCTCGTGGAAAAGCACCGCGCCCGCGCCGGGGACCGCTATCATCCGGTGTACGCGGCGATGGTGGAAACCCTCGACCAGAGCGTGGGGCGCGTGATGGACGCGCTGGAGGAAACGGGGCTCGCGCGCAACACGGTCGTCGTTTTCCTTTCCGACAACGGCGGCCTCTGCTTCGAGGGAACGTCGAAAGAACGCGTCACCACGAACGCCCCGCTGCGCGCCGGCAAGGGGCACCTGTATGAAGGCGGCATCCGCGTGCCCTTCCTGCTGCGCTATCCCGGCGCCGTCCGCGCCGGTGCGACGATCGATGCGCCGGTCTCCAGCGTCGACCTGTTCCCCACGCTCTGCGAGGCCGCCGGGCTCCGCCCGCGCAACGTCGACGGGTCGAGCCTCCTGCCCCTGCTGCGGGGAGAACCCCTGCGCCCCCGCCAGCTGTTCTGGCACTACCCGCATTACTCGAACCAGGGCGGAGAACCCTCAAGCGCCATCCGCGACGGCGACTGGAAGCTCATCGAGTTCTACCACGGCGGCCGGCGCGAGCTGTTCAACCTGCGGAACGATCCGGGCGAAACGCGCAATCTTGCCGCCAGCCAGCCAGCCGTGGCGAAAAAGCTCGGTCTCGCTCTGCATCAGTGGCTGCGCCAGACCGACGCCCGCCTGCCCCAGCCGAATCCTGCAGCCGATCCGTCCTGGCCAGGACTCGGACTGACGGGAGCGGAGCCCCCCACGCCCGCCGCCTGAGCAGGGGCGGCCGCTGTTTGAACCGGGCGCCCCGGCGGTGATACGCTCAGCGGGAAGGAGCCACCGATGGCAAGCCTGCGGCTCGGCGACGACATCGACGACTACTGCATCAAGTGCAAGCGCGTCACCAACCACTCGATCCTGGCGATCGTCGATGGCGAACCCGTCAAGGTCCGCTGCCGGAGCTGCTACAACGAGGGCCCCTACCGCCGCTGCGTCGTGCCGCCTTCCAAACGGGAGCTGCAGAAGGCCGCGCTGATGAAGCAGATGCTGGAACAGGCTTCTCCGCCGCCGGCTCCGGCGGCGCCGGAAAAGCCGAAAAAGACGGCCGGAGCCAGGCCCGCTGCAAAACAGGCGGCCAAATCCGCCCGCAGAAAGTAGCCGTCCGCGCTGACGCCGCCCCTGCGCTCTGCGCTCGAGTGGCATGATGGCAGAAAGCCATGCGCCGCAGAACGTTTCTTTCCCTGCCTGCCGCCACCGCCGCCGCTGCGCGCCAGGCCGCAGGTCTCCGCGATGCCATCCTCCGCGAAATCCTGTCCTTCGACGCCGACGTGTTCCTCTACGCCCGCAATCTGGAGACTGGCGCGTCATTCGGCTGGCGCGAAGACGAGCGCGTCCGCACGGCCAGCACGATCAAGCTCCCCATCATGGCCGCCGTGTTCGCCAAAGTGCGCAAGGGCGAGGCGCGGTGGGGTGAACGGATCGAGCTGCGCGATCAGGACAAGGTCTCCGGCTCCGGCGTGCTGCAGGAGCTGTCGCACGGGGTCCAGCTCCCGCTGCGGGATCTCGTTCACCTGATGATCGTCGTCAGCGACAACACGGCCACCAATCTGGTGCTGGACCGCATCACCGCCGACGCCGTCAATGACTTCCTCGACACGCTGGGGCTGAAACAGACCCGCTCGCTGCGCAAGGTGCGCGGCGACGGCGCGAATCTGAAGGCGCCGTCCGGCTGGAGCCGGGCGGGACAGATCGAGGAGAACCGCCGCTTCGGCCTGGGCGTGTCCACCTCGCGCGAGATGGTGGAGCTGCTGGCGCTGCTCGACCAGGGCAAGGTGGTCTCCCCTGAAGATTCGCGTGAAATGCTCGCCATTCTCGAGCGCCAGCAGTACAAGGACGGCATCGGCCGCAAGCTCTCCGAGTACAAGGTCGCCAGCAAGAGCGGCGCGCTCGATGCGCTGCGCTCCGACGTCGGAATCGTGTCCGCCCCGCAGGGCAAGGTCGCCATGGCCATCACCGTGGACGGCATGAAGAAGGTGGACTACACCGAAGACAACGCCGGACTGCTGCTGATCGCGCGGCTGGCCCGGATGCTTTTCGAGCTGTTGATCCAGCCTCCCGTGGCGTGACCCCGCGTTACCTGTCTTTCGCGAGCGCTGCGTACTGCGCGCCCGTGGCCCGCACGTAATCCTCCGGGCTCAACAGCACCTGAATGCCCCGCGCTCCGGCCGAAACGGAAATCCGCTCGTAGAGCTGCGCGAATTCGTCGAGAAACACCGGGTAGTCCTTCCTGCAGGCCAGCGCCGTCACCCCGCCCCGCACGTATCCCGTCAACGGCTGCACTTCTTTCAGGGGAACCACCTCCGCCCGTTTGCCGCCAGCGGCGCGCGCCAGGGCTTTCAGGTCGAGCTCCGCGCCGCCCGGAATGACGGCCAGGCAAACCTCGGAATCATCGATCCGCGTCACCAGCGTCTTGAACGTCTGCTCCAGAGGGAAGCCGATTTTGCGGGCCACGGACTCCGCCGACAGGTCGTCGGGATCGACTTCGTAGGTCCGGACCTCGTAGGCGATGCCGAGGCTGTCGAGCAGCCGCATGGCATTGGTCTTCGGCGCGGACATCGATTCGATGGTACACAAGGAATGATGCGGGTCAAGAAGTGCGTCCTCACCGCGGCCGCCCCCTCCCAGCGCCGCCTCCCCGTCCAGATGCTGATCGACCGCGACGGCGTCGAGCGCAGCGTCCTCGCCATTCTGCTCGAGGAAGCCGCGCGGGCGGGCATGGAAGAGATCGCCGTCATCGTCTGTCCCGGCGATGCGGAAGCCTACGCCGCCGTGGCCGGCGAACACGCAGCGCGCGTGCGGTTCATCGAGCAGCCCGAGCCGCGCGGCTACGCCCACGCCCTGGCCTGCGCCCGCGGCTTCACCGCGGGGGAGCCGTTCCTGCACATGGTGGGCGATCATCTCTTCGTGAGCTCCGGCGGCAGCGGCTGCGCGGCGCGCCTGGTGGCTCTCGCCGAACAGGAGGACTGCTCCATCTCGGCGGTGCAGGCCACGCGCGAAGGCCAGATCACGCAGTTCGGCGCCATCGGCGGCCAGCCCGTGCACGGCAAGCCGGGCCTCTACCGCATCGACGCCGTGCTCGAAAAGCCCACCCCGACGGAAGCCGAGCAGCGCCTGTTCGTCCCCGGACTGCGGGCGGGGCACTACCTCTGCTTCTTCGGACTGCACGTCTTCACGCCCGCGGTAATGGATCTCGTGGAAGAACTGCTGGCGCGCGCCCCGGGGCCGTGTTCCGTCTCCGCCGCGCTCGATGCGCTGGCCCGTTCGGAGCGCTACCTCGCGCTGGAGATGCAGGACCGCCGGTACGATCTGGGCGCGCGGTACGGCCTGCTGCACGCACAGCTCGCTCTGGCCCTGTCCGGGGCGGACCGCTCCGAGATTCTCTCGTCGCTGGTCGAAATGCTCGCCCTGCAGCCGGGCGGCGCTGGAGGCCGCGCATGAGCCGCCTCGCACAGGTCATCACCGCGCGCGAGCCGGAGATCCGCAATCAGGCGCTCGATGCGCTGTGCGCGCAGCTTCCTCTGGCGGAGCTGATGGCCGAGTGCGCGGCGCTCGAGGAGTTCCGCCGCCGTTCCGAGAACCTTTACGAGCGGGTGCGCGCGCTCTTCTTCCTGTACTCGATCCACCGCTTCCAGATTCCCCGGCGCGAGGGCGCCGCCGCAGAAGGCCGCATCCCGTTCCACGGCTACGTGCACCTGCTCGAGCGCCGTTTTGAAGAAGCGATCCGCGCCTTTCTCGCCGCGCAGCAGGCCCATGGTCCCAGCGCGGCGCTTTCCAGCGCTCTGGCTGCCGCCTACCGCGGCCTCGGCTTTCAGACGCTCGCCGACCAGGTGCGGCGCAGCGTCCGAAGCACGCGCGGCAACCAGTGGATGTTCCGCGCCGGCCACCCGCTGGACTCGCCTCTGCGCGTGCGCCGCGAGCTGCTCTCCACGGACCCGGCCACCGGACTCTTCCCCATCCTGCGCGAATCGACGCCCGTGCGCATGGACTTCTCCCACAGCGCGTGGAGCGACATTTTCTTCCTCGGCATGGACTACCCGGAAGGCGCGCGCGTCTTCAACACGTCCATCAATCTTGCCGTGCGCGGCTCCGGCGAGCCGCGCCCGCCGGTCGAGGCGTCGTTCCGCATCATCGACGAGCCGGTCCTGCGCCTGGTCAGCGTCGATCTGGGCGCGTCGGCCGACATCCGCACCACCGCCGAGATCTTCGATTTCGCGCGCGATTATCTGGGACTGCTGAAGGCCGCCGTCATCGCCTCCGGGCTGGTCCCTTCCGGCATGGAAGGCAGCGGGCTCGATCTCGGCGGCCTGCTGGAACGGCTCACCGGCAGCCGTTCGCTGGGCATCGAGCTCGTCAGCCGCGTGCATGACATTCCCAAAGGCTCCCGCCTCGCCGTTTCCACCAGCCTGCTGGCCTGCCTGATCACGGTCTGCATGCGCGCCACGGGACAGGTGCGCCGGCTGACCGGCGGGCTGGAAGAGCAGGAGCGGCGCACCGTCGCCGCGCGCGCCATCCTGGGCGAGTGGCTCGGCGGCAGCGGAGGCGGCTGGCAGGATTCCGGCGGCGTCTGGCCCGGCATGAAGCTGATCGAGGGCGTCGCCGCCAGTCCGGGCGATGTCGAGTACGGCATCAGCCGCGGCTGCCTGCTGCCGCGCCACCGCGTGTACCCGCTGGATGAGATCAGCAGCGAAACGCGGCAGAAGCTGCAGGAGAGCCTGATCCTCGTCCACGGCGGCATGGCGCAGGACGTCGGCCCCATCCTCGAGATGGTCACCGAGAAATACCTTCTGCGTCTCGACGCCGAGTGGCGCGCCCGTCTCGAGGCGGGCCGCATCCTCGATGACATCATCGAATGCCTGAAGCGCGGCGACATCCGCGGCCTCGGCGCCTGCACGCACCGCAACTTCGAGGGGCCGATCCAGACCATCATCCCCTGGGCGGGCAATCACTACACCGATCTGCTGATCGACTCCGTCCGCCGCGTCTTCGGCGGCGGGTTCTGGGGCTTCTGGATGCTCGGAGGCATGGCTGGCGGAGGCATGGGATTCCTACTCGAGCCCGCCGCGGCTGCGCGCGCCCGCACCGCGCTGGGCGAACTTCTGCTCGAAACGAAACGCAGGCTGGAGCGCGGCGTGCCGTTCGCCATGGACCCGGTAGTGTACGATTTCTCGATCAACGAGAACGGCACCATGGCCGAACTGTACGCCGGGCGCGAGGCCCTGATGCCCCCGGGCTACTACACGCTGCGCGGCCCGTCGCTTCTTCGCCGCGAAGCGCGGGAGCTGTCGCAGGGTCAGCGCCGCGAACTGGAAGTCTTCGCCGCGGCCGCCCGCACGCGCCCCGAGTGGAGCGGCATGGCCTACGCCCTCTTCGAGCGGCTCCTGCCCGCAGCCGAAACGGCCGCTTCCACCAGCCGGCAGGCGCTCGAAGAACTGCTCGCCGCCAACGGCTTCGACCGCGTGCAGCACGAAAAGATCCGCGCGGATCTGCGCAGCGGCCGCATCGGCCTTGCGCAGAACCGGCTGCCCGTGACGACGGCGGTCGAAGACGTCCGCGAGGGAGACGTCGCCGACACCCGCAAGGGCCTGCCCCCGGCGTTGACGCGCATCGGCGAAGAGGCGCTCGCCTCGGGGGCTCTGGCGATTCTGACTCTGGCCGGAGGCATGGGCACGCGATGGACGCGCGGGGCGGGCGTCGTCAAGGCCCTGAATCCCTTCGTCCGTCTGAAAGGCCGCTGGCGGAACTTCATCGAGATCCACCTCGCCAAGAGCCGCCGCGCCCTCGGCCGCTACGGGCGCGGCCCCGCGCACATCTTCACCACCAGCTTCATGACGCACGCGCCCGTCGCGCAGTGGCTCGAGCGCGAAGCCAACTATGGCTACTCCGGCCGCGTGGTTCTCTCCCCCGGCCGCTCGATCGGATTGCGGCTGATCCCCATGGCCCGCGACCTGCGCTTCGCCTGGGAGGAGATGCCGCAGCAGATGCTCGACGAGCAGAAGCAGAAAGTCCGCGACAGCGCCCGCGCCGCGCTCATTCAGTGGGCCGTCAGCTCCGGCGAAGGCGCCGACTACACGGACAACCTCCCCGAACAGTGCGTCCATCCCGTCGGGCACTGGTATGAGGTGCCCAATCTGTTCCTGAACGGCGTGCTGCGGTCGCTGCTTGAGGAACAGCCCGGCCTCCAGTACCTGCTGCTGCACAACATCGACACTCTGGGCGCGTGGGCCGACCCGGCGCTGCTCGGCCTGCATATCGAGAGCGGCGCCGCCATGACCTGCGAGGTGATCGGCCGCGAAATGGAGGACCGCGGCGGAGGGCTGGCCCGCGTCGACGGCAAGCTGCGTCTCGTCGAGGGGCTCGCGCTTCCTGAAGAGCGTCTTGAGTTCGAGCTGTCGTACTACAACACGAACACGATGTGGATCACCATCGACGCGCTGCTCGGCGTCTTCGGCCTCACTCGCGCCGATCTTGCCAGCGCGGAGCGGACCCGCGAAGCCGTGCGCCGCCTCGCCGCCCGCATGCCCGCCTACGTCACGCTCAAGGACGTGAAGAAGCGCTGGGGCAAAGGGCAGGAAGACATCTTCCCGGTCAGCCAGTACGAGAAGCTCTGGGGAGACATGACGGCGCTGCCCGAGTGGCGCTGCGCCTACGTGGCCGTCGACAGGCGCCGCGGACAGCAGCTGAAAGAGGTCGCCCAGCTCGACGGTTGGCTCCGCGAAGGCTCCGCCGCCTGGGTGGAAGAACTCTGCGAGTTTTGAAGGAAGCAGTCTGGCGCGCGCTTCAGAACTGCGCGCGGACGACGTCGCCCTCGTTCAGCCCTTCGAGGATCGCCGTCTGCACGCCGTTGCTCAGTCCGGTCTTGACCTCGCGCTTCTCGAAGCCCTTCGCCGTTCGGACGTGCACGAAAGTCCTGCCCTCCTGCTCGCCCACGGCGGAAGCGGGCACCAGGAGCGCGTTCTCCTGCCGGTCTACCAGCACGTTGGCGAAAGCGGACAGGTCCGGGATCACGCGGCGGTCGGGGTTTTCGATGATCACCTGCACCGGGATGTTGCGGATGTAATAGTTCTCCCGGCGGCTGCCCACGCCGATGGCGCCGATCGAATACACCTTGCCGCGGTAGCTCGCCTCAGGAAACGCATCCAGCCCGATGACGGCTTCCTGGCCGATGCGCAGCCGCGTCACTTCGGCCTGGTTCACCGTGCCCTCCACCATCATCTTCTCCGGATTGATGATCTTCATCACGGGCTGCCCCGGACCGAGGCGGTCGCCCACGGCCAGGGTCACCTGATCGCCGCCCGGACGGAACGTCGTCTGCAGCACCACCATGCCGGCCATGGGCGCGCGCACCACCAGCTTCGTCAGGTCCACTTCGTGACGCTTGACGTGCAGCTCTTCCATCCTCATGCCGATTTCGGCGTTGCGAAGATCGGCGGCCAGGGACTGCTCCGTCAGGGAGACTTCCGCGAGCATTTCCTTGTATGCAGCCTCCGCCTCTTCCAGCGCGAGCCGCAACAGTTCGCGGTCGATATCGGTGCGCACGTCCAGAGTTTTGTAGTCCAGCGCGGCCTTGTCTACGGCCGCCTTGGCCTGCCGCAGGGACTGTTGCAGGTTCTCCATGCGCAGCTCGTTGTTGACCTTGCGCTTGGCGACGTCGTTCTGCCGGTCCCGCAGGCCGTCGATCGTGTCGTCGAGGTGATCCCGCATGCTCTGCGGATCGAACTCGAGCACGACGTCGCCCGGCTGCACCATTCTGCCCGCCTCGGCCAGCTTCAGGATGATCAGCGGGCCGGCGTCCGGCCCGCTCAGCCGGGGCGCCGTGATGTTGACGTAATCCTTGGCCGACGTGGAACCGGCGATCCGCAGGCGCACCTCCAGCGCGCCGCGCTGCACGGTGGCCGTCCGCGTGGCGGCCAGCACGGTTTGCGCCTCCCCGGCCTGACGTTCCGCGCGCAGGTAGAGCCACGCTCCCACGCCTGCGGCAGCCAGTCCGGCCACGATCAGGAGCGGGCGCGTCAGGGAAGGCCTGTGCCGCCTCGGGGTCTCGGGCGCCTGCCCGGGGCCTGTCGAAGGCGCTGGATGAGTCATCGCCGGCATGGAAACACAAAATTCCTTTCCAGATCTTAGACGCGCTCTACTGGGAAAAGGCGCACAAGCGCACTCTTCCGGTTACATCCGGCCCGGAACCTCACCGCCGACGGCGGGACTGCGCGAACTCCCAGGCCGTGCCCACCATCGCCTCCAGCGTCTCGTACTGAGGCTTCCATCCCAGTGTTTTCTGGAGCTTGGAGCTGTCTGCAACCAGCACGGCCGCGTCCCCTTCGCGCCGCGGGCCGAAACGGAACGGCACGGGCATGCCTGTCGCTTTCTCCGCCGCCCGGATCACCTCCAGAACCGAATACCCCCGCCCGGTACCCGCATTGAACACGTCGCTCCGCCCGCCCTGCATCAGATAGTCCAGCGCCCTGACGTGCGCCAGAGCCAGATCGGAGACGTGGATGTAGTCGCGGATGCACGTGCCATCCGGCGTGGGATAGTCGTCCCCGTAAACCGTCAGCGGTTCGCCTGTCTGCACGGCGCGGAGAATCAGCGGGATCAGATGCGTCTCCGGCTGGTGCTCTTCGCCGATGCCGTAGCGCGGCTCGGCGCCGCAGGCGTTGAAGTAGCGGAGACTGACGCTCCTCAGCCCCGACGTTTCGTCCAGCCACTCCAGAATCCTCTCCACCATGCGCTTGGACTCGCCGTAAGGGTTCTTCGGGCGCAGCGGCGCGTCCTCCGGAATGGGCGTCGCATCGGGATCGCCATAGACCGCCGCCGTGGAGCTGAAGACCAGCCTGCGGACGCCGTAGCGCCGCATCATCTCGAACAGCGCCACGGATCCGCCGACATTGTTCCGGAAATACCGCTCGGGCTCCTGCATGCTCTCGCCCACGGCGATCAGAGCCGCGAAATGAATCACCGCGTCGAACCGGTGCGCCGAAAACAGCGCATCGAGCGACGCGGTGTCGTGCAGGTTGATGATGTGCAGGCGGCCCTTGGGGACGTTGTGGGCGTAGCCCTTGCTCAGATCGTCCAGAACCTGGACGTCGTGGCCCTCTTCGAGCAGAAGCCGGGCCGTATGCGCGCCAATGTAGCCGGCGCCTCCGGTGACGAGAATGTTGGCCATGGACGCGTGTCGGGGCAAGCCGGCGCAGTCGGCACGGCTCCCCTCCAGCGTACCAGACGGCCGGAGGGATCAGCCTCTTACAGGGCTTTCTCGATGGCTGCGATCAGCTCCGGCGCATCCGGCTTCACGCCCGGCTCGAAGCGGCCGATCACCTTGCCGTCCTTGCCGACCAGAAACTTGGTGAAGTTCCACTTCACGTCGCCGCCGGCGCTCGACGTCAGGAACTGATACAGCGGCGTCATGTCGCTGCCCTTCACCGACACCTTCGACATCATCGGGAAGGTCACGTCGTATTTCCGCGTGCAGAATTCCTTGATCTCCGCGTCCGTGCCCGGCTCCTGACCGCCGAAGTTGTTCGCCGGCACGCCGATGATGACGAACCCGCGGTCCTTGTATTTGCGGTAGAGCTGCTCGAGACCCGCATACTGCGGCGTGTAGCCGCACCGGCTGGCCACGTTGACGATCAGAACCACCTTGCCCTGATACTGCTTCAGGGGCGCAGGCGCGCCATCGATCGTCTTCAGGGTGAATTCGTAGATGGAAGAAGCAGCCAGGGCGGACATGGCAAACAGAGCTCCTGTCAGCAGGAATCGGCGCATCATGCCCCATTGGATGCGCCTGCCGCAGGCAGGATGCAGAAAGGCGGCTGCCCGGCGCCGCCGGTCAGCGCAGCCAGACCTGATGACGCCCCGGCGGGAAGAACCGCACCTGCCGTCCGCCGCCCGAAAGCACGGCAATCGCCCGGGCGCGGCTCTCGTACTCGAGCCGCCACATGCCGTCGATCTGCTCGAGCCTGACGATGTCGCCATTGAAGTCTTCCAGAACCGGCGGCAACGGTCCGCTGCAGGGCGTCACCCGCCGGCGCCCCGCCGGCACCAGCAGTTTTCCGTGGCTCCAGACAGGCCAGGGCTGCCCGTCGACTTCGGCGCATCCCTGCCAGGCGACGGCCACGGGACTCGGCGATTCCACCTCGATGCCGCCGTTGGCCGCGCTGCGGACACGCGCCGCCGCCGCGGCAGCGCCGACCAGCCCCCAGTCGGGCGCCAGAATCGAATTTTCGAAATAGACCGCCACCTGCGGAAACGACTTCGCCGCCCAGTGCAGAAGCTGGAACAGCTCGCCGCCGGTCTGCTGCCGAGTCGGATACACGTCCTGGTAGCGTTCGACGATGTTGATGTCCGCGCCCAGCCGGACGCCCGGCGGCGTGATCGGAGCGTACCGCCGCGCCAGCTCCGCATAGCGTTCGGGCCCGAGATTCCAGATCGTCGCCGGATCTTCCACGAGGAACGCCGCCCCGAAGCGAGCCGCCTCGGGCAGCAGCGCCGCGGCGTCCGCTCCCAGGTTGTCGCGCATGGCCGTGTCGAACCGGTCGTCGACATGCGTCAGCACCAGATCCAGCCCGCCCTTCTCCTCCGCCATGCTCCGCACTTTGCCCAGCCACTCGACCTGAAGCCGGTGCGCCAGCCGCGCCCGGTATTCCAGGAATCGCCGCATCGGGCCGGCGTCCCGCACGTGGTAGGCGCGCGAGGCCGGATTGTAGAAATCCGCGGGATCGACGCCCGCCAGGGCCTTGAATTCCTGGCGGACCCTTTCATTGAACGGCGTGAACCGCGCCGGGTTGAGGTAGCCCTCCAGGGATTCAAAGTACAGCTCGGCCAGGTTCACCCCGTCCCAGTCGAACCGCCCGAGCAGATTCCGCAGGCCCGCCTCGACGGCCGCAGAACAGTCCGGATCGGCCAGGTTCATCAGCTTGCGCCAGTCCAGATGCGCGTCCTGGCCCGTGGCCGTCTTCTCCCGCCACTGCGGATGGGCCTCCCAGAACGCCTCGCTCACATGCGGAAACTCGATCCACGCATAGACGTGAATGGCCCTGCGGTGGCAGGCGGCCACGAGCTTCCGCAGATACTCGTCCCGCTGCCCGTCCGGCTCCCAGTAATGCCACGCCGCCACATGGAGCGCGCTGATGCCCGCCGCGCGCCAGCGGTCCGCCAGATACTCGGGATCCGCGCGCAGGCGGTAAGAAGAGTCGAAGAACGCCCAGAGGCCCCGCGTGGCCGCCTGCGGTTCGAGCCCCAGCTCGACCAGCGCCTGCGCCAGGTAAGGATACCGCTCATAGCCCTTCTCCCCGATGGGCGCCGCGGTCCAGAACACCACTTTCCCGCCCTCCCGGAATCCCGCCGCCAGCGGCGCTCCGGTCCACTTTTCCCGTGTAAACACCGCGGCCCGTTCGGGAACCCGGAAACGGGGCACCGTGACAGGCTTCTCCCAGACGATCTGCAGCGAGGGCAGAAACGTGTCGGTCACGCTGCGCACTTCGATGCTTCCGCCCTCCGGCACGAAGCCCGCCGCGCGCGCCGCCGCCGAGTCGCCTTCCAGCACCGTTAACCGGGACGGATCCAGCCCCGCCGCCTCCAGCACCCGGCTCCAGCCGCCCTGCGCGGGCGGCCCCGCCCACATCAGCAGCAGAATCAGACCGCAACTAATACTTGGTGCGCGCATACCAGATGCCTGTCCTGAAATCCCAGTAGTTCTGTCTCCAGGGGTTCGACTCGTTCCGCAGGTGCGCCCCGCGCACGAACTCCGCCCGCCAGCTCATCCCCTGCGGCAACGCCGGACTCAGCACCCTGACCCCGAGCCCGGCTTCGGCGAAATTCCCCCAGTACTCGCCCCGCCAGTCTCCCGTCACGTTCCAGACCGCGTACACCTGATACTGCATGCCGCCGAGCACGGGGGCGAACGTGTACCCGCTCCTGTTCTGCGCATACGCGAGCATGTTGTTGCGGAAGCGGGAGGCGTACACGCCATCGAGGTTCACTTCATGGAACAGTCCGGCTTCGCGCCCGCCGAGAAGCGTTCCCCACCCCTTCAGCAGCGAGATGCCGCCGCGTGCGTCCCACCGCCACCGCGGCTCGTAAAACCGCTTTTCGCCATAGGCCCACGACCGTCCCGCCTCGAACCACGCGAACGTCGTCCGGTGCAGCGTCCGGCTCGCGCCGACCGCCGCGATCAGGCTCTTCTCGCTGAGATAAAGCGGCAGCAGCGCCTTCGACGCCTGCCTCGCGCCAGCCGAGTCGCCGACGAAACGAAGCGAAAGATACGGCTCCACCGGCAGCCACGGCCGCCGCCACTGCGCCTTCACCTGACCGAACGCGAAAGTCCCCCTCCACCGGGTGGACACGAACGGAATCACCCAGGCCTCGGTGCGGAACCGGCTGTATTTGGGCTTCAGCGCCAGATAGCTCTCCCGGGCGCGTTCCGCGATCCCGGCGTCCCGGGCGCGGCGCGCCAGGGCGAACCAGCGCAGCGCTTCCTCGTCCTTCTGCAGCAGGTTCGCCGTCACGCCCAGCAGATACTGCGCCTTCGCATTGTCTGGCTCCTCTTCCACCGCCATCCGGAAGTAGCGGTAGGCGTCGTTCAGGTAGCTTCCGGCCAGCGACCGCTCCCCCATCTCCAGCGCCGGCAGGGGCGCCGCGGCGAGGATGGCCGCCTGAACAGGCGCCGCGGGCGCAGCCGGCACCGCCAGTTCCGTCTGCGGCGCCTCGCCCTGCAGCATCTCGCGCGCCTGCTCGCTCACGCGCGTCGAACCGCGCTTCAACGCCGTCGCCAGCGCCGCCCGCGCCCTGTCTTCCTGCCCGAGCTCGCGCCACACGCGCCCGAGCGCCAGCAGCAGCTCCAGCTTCTGCGGCCTCAGCTTCCACGCCAGCTCGTAATGTTCGGCCGCCAGCGCCAGTTCATCGCGCATCTCCGCCAGCTGCGCCAGCTCCTCGTGCGCGGACCATTGCTGAGGCGCGCGCCGCACGGCCTCGCTCCACCGCTCGATGCCCTCGCGCAGAGGGCGGTCCACGTTTTCGAACGCCTCCGCCGCCGTCTGCCGGACTCTTTCATCCTTCGCCGCCAGACGCAGCATATGGAACGTCCGCCGCGCCTCCTGCACCCGCCGCGTCTCGTAGCAGAGAAACGCATACTCCAGAGCCGACTGCTCGTCTGACGGATCCTCGCGGCGCAGCCGGTCGAAATGGTCCCGCGCCTCTTCGCGGTCGCCCCGCCGCAGCAGCGTGTAGGCCAGATCCTTTCTGACGTGGCGGAGCGCGGGATCCGCCTGCAGCGCGCGGTCGAACGCCGCTACCGCCTCATCGTACTGCCCGGCGCGCAGAGCCGCGTACCCGCGGCCGGCTTCCTCCGCCGCCGGGTTCGACAGCCACAGCGCCAGAATCAGAATCGCCGCCATACATGGATTCAGTGGCCCGAGGGCGGCAGAAATCTCACCCGCCGCGCAACGGACTACCATGGAGGCATATGCCCCCGTACCACGGCTTTGACTATCTCCTGATCGACTCCCTGTTGAGCGACGAAGAGAAGCTGGTCCGCCAGACGACGCGGCAATGGGTGGAGGACCGCGTCATTCCCATCATCAAGGACTGCTACAACCAGGGCCGTTTTCCCTCCGAGCTGATTCCGGAGATGGGGGAAATGGGCTTTCTGGGCGCCAACATCGAAGGCTACGGGGCGGCCGGCATGTCCAACGTCGAGTACGGACTCATCATGCAGGAACTTGAGCGCGGCGACTCCGGTCTGCGCAGCTTCGCCTCCGTCCAGGGGGCGCTCGTCATGTTCCCCATCCTCGCCTACGGCAGCGAGGAGCAGAAGAAGAAATACCTGCCGAAGCTCGCCGCGGGCGAGATGGTCGGCTGCTTCGGCCTCACCGAACCCGGTTTCGGCTCGAACCCCGGCGGCATGACGACCACGGCCGTGCGGGACGGGGATTCGTGGGTGCTCAACGGCGAGAAGACCTGGATTACCAACGGCACGGCCGCGCATCTGGCCGTCGTCTGGGCGCGCACGGAAGAGGGCATCCGCGGCTTTCTCGTCGAGCAGGGCACGCCCGGCTACCGCGCCTCCGACATCCACGGCAAGCTCTCCATGCGCGCCTCGGTCACTTCCTCGCTTTCCTTCGCCGACTGCCGCGTGCCGGAATCGATGCGCCTGCCCGGCGCCGTTGGCCTCAAGGCCGCGCTCTCCTGCCTCTCTCAGGCGCGCTACGGCATCGGCTGGGGCGTCCTCGGTCCGGCCATGGAGTGCCTGGAAGTAGCTCGCCAGTATTCGGTCGAACGCAAGCAGTTCGACAACCGCCCCATCGCCTCCCATCAGCTGGTGCAGGAGAAGCTCGCCTGGATGGCCACCGAGATCACCAAGGGCCAGCTGCTCGCCCTGCACTGCGGGCGCCTGAAAGACCAGGGCAGGCTCGACTTCGCCCACATCTCGATGCTCAAGCGCAACAACGTCGCCATCGCGCTCGACTGCGCCCGGATCGCCCGCGACCTGCTCGGCGCCAACGGCATCGTCGACGACTATCCGGTCATGCGCCACATGTGCAATCTCGAGTCGGTCAAGACGTACGAGGGCACGGACCACATCCACACGCTGGTCATCGGGGAGCGCCTGACAGGCGTCGCCGCCTACAAGTAAGATTGGAGACCGGAGGTATCCCCATGCAGCGCCGCCAGATTCTGGCTCTCGTTGCGGTGTTCGCCGCCGCCTGCGGCACGCGGCGCGAGCCCAAGTTCGATTACGGCGAACCGAAGCAGCGCTACCAGCTTCGCGGCAAGGTCCTCCGCCTCCGTCCGGAAGCCCGCATCGCCTCCATCGACCACGAGAAGATCGACGGATGGATGGAAGCGATGACGATGGAATTCCCGATCCCGAAGGAAGAGGACTTCGCCAGGCTGAAGGAAGGCGCCGTCATCCGCGCCACGGTCAACGTAAATGATCTGAACTACTGGCTCACCGACGTCGTAGTGGAGTAATGATGAATCGCCTCGCCGTGCTCGCCGCGCTGGTTCCGCTGTCTCTGCTGCCTGCACAGACCCGGCAGAAGGCGCCCCAGACGTGGGACCAGGTCTATCTGAACCCCGACGCCCGCGTTCCGGTCAATCCCAGCGCGCTCGTGCTGGAGACGACAGCGAACCTGCCGGCAGGCGTGGCCCTCGACGCCGGCATGGGCAACGGCCGCAACGCCATCTACCTCGCCCGCAAAGGCTGGAAAGTCACCGGCGTCGATCTGTCCGAGGCGGCCGTCCGCAAAGCCCGAGAGGAGGCTTCGAGGCTCAAGGTCGAGTTCGACGCGCGGGTCGGCGATGTCGAGAAGATGGACCTCCCGCGCGCCTCTTACGACCTGATCCTCTGCCTGTACACGGAACCGCTCGCCGCGCGCGCCGCCCGCAAGTTCATCGAAGCCCTCAAGCCCGGCGGGCTGCTGCTCATCGAAGGCAGGCATATCGAAGCCCTCTCGATCGCCTCCGCCGGCTACGCCGTCACGGGCTTCCATGACAACCAGCTGCTGAACCTCTACGAGCGCCTGCGCATCCTCCGCTACGAGGACCGCCAGATGCCCTCCGAGTGGGGCAACGATTCGCATGACGCACGGGCGCGCATCGTCCGCCTCGTCGCCCAGAAACATTGAGCCTTCAAGCGCCGCTGCTCTCTGCGCTGCAGCCTTCCGCCAGCTCCATCAGCTGCAGCGCGTTTCGTACGGCGCACGCCCCGGCGTCGTTGTTGAAATACACGTAGACGTCCCTGCCGTCCGCCAACCACTCGCGGATGCGCAACGCCCACTCTTGCAGTTCTTCGTCCGAATAGCCGGAGGCGAACAGCGCTCCGGGACCGTGGAAACGCAGATAGACGAAGGGTCCTGCCCATTCCAGCGGCGCCCGCGGGTAGCGGGAGGAATCCGCGATCACGGCCGCCGCGCCAGCACCGCGCAACAGGTCCAGCGCTTCGGCATCAAACCACGAAGCGTGACGGAACTCGAACGCCAGCCGCACCGCCTCTCCGAAAGCCCGCCGGTGCTCCTCCAGAAACGACCGCAGCAGATCCGGGCGGCATCGGAACGACGGCGGAAACTGCAGCAGCACCGGGCCGAGCTTCCCGCCGAGGGCCTGCGCGCTGGAAACAAATTCCCGCCAGATTGTTTCAACGCCCTCCAGCCGCTTTTCGTGCGTGATCGAGCGGTGCGCCTTGACGGCGAAGACGAAGCCATCCGGCACGGACGCCGCCTGCCGGCCGTACGTCTCCGCCCTCTGCATGCGGTAGAAGCTCGCGTTGAGCTCCACCGTCCGGAAGACCCGCGCATACAGCCCCAGCAGTTCGGCGGACTTCGCCTCCAGGGGATAGAGAACGCCCCGCCAGTGACGGTACGACCAGCCCGAGGTTCCGATCCGCAGCGCTGCGCGGCGTCCTGCCATGGCCAGCCGCCCCTTCTGGCATCCTGACGCGTTTCTGCGCCGCCGCCAAGCCCGCGGTTCGCGCGCCGGACCAGCGCACAAAAAGGCCGGCCGGAGACCCCGCGCGGGGCCTCCGGCCGGTTCGCCACAGGGTCTGCTTCAGGAGGAACGCCCCTGGAAATCCAACTCTGGAAGGTGCATGGAGCGGGTCAGGACAGAAGCCCCCCGTGGCCAAGGCAGGCGATCTCCCAGCCCGAAACCCGGTAGCGGGCCAGCAGCGGCGGGAGAACCAGATCGACGACATTGGGTTTCGCCGAGCGGAAGCAGCCCGGCGCGGAAACGATGGGAACCGAGTCCCTGTATCCGAGCAGCAGCAGGTTGCCCGGTTCGACGGGCGCCAGATAGCGTTCCAGATGGGCGCCCAGCCGCTGCATAGCGCGGCCGATCACGTCCTCCGGCCCCGCCGGCGCTGTCGTGGACGCCACCAGCACGACGTCGGGATTCATGCGCAGGAGGTGTCCCAGCGACTTCACCACTTCGGTTTCGGTTTCCGTGCAGGACAGCCGGTATCGGGGCTGAATCCCAAAACGCGCCATGCGCTGCCGCACGATCGGCTCGAACATCATCCGCGCCCGCTCGCCGTCGTAGTGGTCGCTGTACAGAATGGCGAGCGAGGGGTTGCGCACCGGCCGCGCCTGCAGCAGCGGCCCGCGTTCTCCCAGCGTGCCGAGGATCACCTCCAGCTCCTGCTTCGAGACGGCGAACGGAGCGCTCTTCACTGTTGCGATCCGGTCCCCCGCCCGCGCAAAAGAGAAGTTGGCGGCGGTCGCAATGACGACCGAGGAGGTGCAGTTGATCTGCCGCAGCAGCTCGTCGTCCACCAGAACGCAGGTATCCTCCGTGGCGTGCAGGTTGGCCCGCCCGCCCGCTGCGGGACGCACCTCCGCCGACCCGCAGGCCATGGCCGTTGCCACCTGGAGGACGGCCTCGTCTTCCGAGACCTCGCCTTCTTCGAGCTCCGTCACCCAGACCGTCCGCAGTCCTTCCGTCTCGAGCAGCTGCACATCCTCGGCGCTGAGGACATGGCCTTTGGAGAGCAGCTTCTTCCCGCCGGGGCGGAAGATCGTGCAGCAGAGAACCCTGCCGTGGGCCTGGCGAACATCAATCGTCTGGGCGCGCATGGAACCTCCCCGGCCGCGCCACGGAATCCGGTGACCGTTCGGGAATGGCGCGGCCGCCATTCACGCCAGACTAGTGCCTGCCGCCTCGGAAAAATCTCAGGGGAATTTGGTACTCCTGGTACCGAAGTTCCAGAAAGCGGCTCCTGCCCCCGGCGGGCGGGCCCTAATTGCCCCGAAACACGGGGATCTGGATCAGCTCGTCGGTGTCGGCGGTTTCGGTCCGTCCCGCCAGTTCCGCCTCCGGCTTCAGCCACTTCAGCACGGCGATTTCGTCGCAGGCCTGGAATTTCGGGCACCGCAGGCAGTCTTTCCAGGCTTTCAGCGGCAGGGCGCTCCGGTCCACCTGCCGGTATCCCAGCCGCGTAAAGAACTTCGGCACATAGGTGAAGGCGAACAGCAGGTCGAGATCGAACCCGCGCGCCTCGGCCTCCAGCGCCTCCATCAGCAGCCTGCCGATGCCCGCCCCTTTCAGCGTCTCGTCCACCGCCAGCGAGCGCACTTCCGCCATCGCGGGGCCGTAGAAGTGCAGGGCGGCGCATCCGTGCACCGTATCGGCGGCTGCAGCCACGGTGAAGTCGCGGATGTTTTCCGCCAGCTCGAAGCCGTTGCGCGGCAGCATGAGGCCCTGCGCCGCATAGCCGTTGATCAGGCGCAGGATTCCCGGGATATCGCTCATGCGCGCCTTGCGCAGCGTCACTCCTCTTCCTCCTCTTCCACGTCCTCCGGCTCCCAGTTCCAGCTCAGCAGCGTGCCCGCCGCCTCGCCGGCAATCAGGCGGTCGAGAATGCCCGGCGCCGCGCCGGGCGCGATGACCACCTCGGACACCCCCTGATCGACGGCTTCGCACGCGGCTTCCAGCTTCGCCTGCATCCCGCCGGTCGCCACCCCGGCGGCGATCAGCTTCCTGGCGTCGTCCGGAGTCAGGTGGGACAGGATCGCTCCGCCGGCGCCGCGCACGCCCTCCACATCCGTCAGAAAGATGAGCCGGTCCGCATCAAACGCGATGGCCAGCGCCGAAGCCATCTGGTCCGCGTTCACGTTGTAGATGTTGCCGTCCGAGTCGCCCGCCACGCAGGCCACCACGGGCAGGTAGCTGGCGTCGCAGAGCACTTCCAGAAGCTCCGCGTTCACCCGGTGGATGCGCCCGACGGCGCCCAGCTCCGCGCTCATCGGTTTCGCTTCCGCCAGCTTCGCGTCAATGCCGCTCAGCCCCACGGCAGGGGCGCCCTCGGCCACGAGCGCGGCCACCAGCTGCTTGTTTACGCTGCCGGCGAAGATCTTGAGCACGGCGTCCAGCACTTCCGGGGTCGTCACGCGCAGCCCGTTGACAAACCGGCTCTCCACGCCGCGCTCCTCCAGGAACTTCGTCATCTGTTTGCCGCCGCCGTGGACCACCACCGGCTGCGCGCCAGCCGGCAGGGCGGCGATCTGCGCCGCCAGCGCCTTCAGCGTCTTCGGCTGATCCAGGAGCGTTCCGCCCAGCTTGATCACGATGCGCATTGCAAGCCCTCCGTCTCGGCCAGGTCAAGCATCAGGTTCAGGTTCTGCACCGCCTGTCCGGCGGCGCCTTTGCCGAGGTTGTCAATGCAGGCTACCACGACCGCCCGGCGCGTTGCATCGTCCACCCGCCAGCCGATCAGGCACAGGTTTGTATGCTGCACGGGGCGCAGGTCCGGAACCGAACCGGGCGGGTACAGCTTCACGAACGGCTCGTCCGGGTAAGCGCCCTGATACACCTCCAGCAGCCGCTCCGCCGTCACACCCTCCGCCGCGCGGAAGTAGATCGTCTCCAGAATCCCGCGATGGATGGGCAGCAGATGCGCCGTGAAGCTGAACTCGCTTTCCTCCAGCCCGCTGTTCAGAAGCACCTCCGGGACATGCCGGTGTCCGAGAATCGAATAGGCGCTGAAGTTCTCCGTCACCTCGCAGAAGCTGGTCTTCAGCGACGGCTTCCGCCCCGCCCCGCTCACGCCGCTCTTGGCGTCGCAGATGATTCCATGCCTGCGGTCGATGCAACCGGCCTCGACCAGCGGGCGCAGCGCCAGATTCGCCGCCGTCGGGTAACAGCCGGGATTCGCCACCAGCCGCGCTCCCTTCACCTGCTCCCGGTAAAACTCGGGAAGTCCGTAGACGGCTTCCGCAAGCAGAGCCGGTTGCGTGTGTTCCTCCTTATACCAATGCCGGTAACGCTCAACGGTCCGCAGCCGGAACGCGCCGCTCAGGTCGATCACGCGGATGCCTGCCTCGAGAAACTCCGGCGCCAGCTGCATGCTCACGTCCGCCGGCGTCGCCAGCAGCACCACCGCCACGTCAGCCGTCCGCGCCGCTTCCGCCGTGGCTGCAATCCGCTCCGGTCCCTGCCAGCCCAGCGGGTGCACCTCAGGCGCGGCGTCGGAGCGGTGCTCCATCAGCACGGGCTCCACCCGCGGGTGTCCCGACAGGATCTTCACCAGCTCCATTCCGCTGTAGCCGCGGAACCCAACAATGCCAGCCCGGATCTTCATTGCCTGGTTATTTATTCACTCCACTGAATAATTATACCAGCGTTCTCTCCTGAACATCCTTTCCGCAAAGAAGGAGAGGCGCAGCCGGCCAGCCGCCTGGGCGCGGCGCACCCGCATCCCTGCGGCAGTTCCGGGGAGAGGCTGCCGCCGCCTGGTTCCGGGGGCTCACTGCTGCTCGGAAACCGACCGCTCCGCGAGATCCCCGATCAGCGGCAGACGCACGTCTTCGCCGGCATTGACGCGCACCATCATGTAGACCCACAGGACGAGCACAGCCAGCTTGATCGTCCCGGCGGCGAATTTCAGGGCTGGCGTGTAGCCGGTCATCGGACTGAACACCCAGTCCGCGAACAGCCACACGACGAACAGGTACAGTCCCTGGAAGGCGTGGAACCGCACGATCCGCTCCTGCCGGAACCGGTCCGCCGCCAGCACGATGATGCTCATGATCCAGCCCACGATGGGCACGTAGCACAGGAGCGCGGCGCGGCGCGCCGGCATGCGGGCGAGGAAATCGTCCCCTGCAGACGGCCCTCCTGACCGGGCGCCGGCGCCGGGAGGCGGAGGAACGTCGGCGCGCTGCGGCGCGCCGCAGGCGGGGCAGTACAGCGCCTGCTCGTCCACCTGGAAGCCGCAGTGCGTGCAGAAGGGCATTTCTCGTTTCCCGTAGTGTACTACGGGGGTTCCGCAGGCAAAGTTCCGCCGCGGGGCGCGCGTGATAGGATGCCCGCATGATGCGGTTCCCCGTTCTTTCGCTCTGTTTGTTCCTCTGCTGGAGCGTGCGCGCGCAGCCATTGAAGATGGTGTTCATTGACACGGAAGGAGGCCAGGCGACGCTGATCCTGACGCCGCGCGGGGAATCGCTCCTGGTCGATGCGGGATTCCCGGGCAACAACGGGCGCGACTCGGACCGAATTGTTGCAGCTGCGCGGAAGCTTGGCCTGAAACGCATCGACTGGCTGCTGGTGACGCACTACCATCTCGATCACGTCGGCGGCGTGCCCGAGCTGGCGGCGAAGTTCCCCGTCGGCGCGTTCATCGACCACGGCGACAACACGGAAACCTCGCCGCAGGCCAAAGCGCTCGAAGAGGGCTACCGCAAGGTGCTCGCCACCGGCGCCAGACGGCTGACGGTGAAGCCCGGCGACGTGCTGCCGCTCAAGGATGTCCGCATTGAAATTGTGGCCGCCCGCGGGGATCGCATCGCGAAGCCTGTCCGGGGCGGCGGCCAGAAGAACCCGCTCTGCCCGGAAGCGGAACGCAGGGCGGACGACCCCACGGAAAACGCCCGCTCCATCGGTTTCGTCCTCACTTACGGCCGCTTCCGCTTCGTCGACCTGGCCGACCTTACCTGGAACAAGGAACTCGAACTCGCCTGTCCCGAGCATCTCATCGGCCCCGTGGACCTGTACCTGACCACCCACCACGGCCTCGACCAGAGCGGCTGTCCGCAGATCGTCCATGGCCTGCGGCCGCGCGTCGCCATCATGAACAACGGCGCCCGCAAGGGCGGCTCGCCCGCGGCGTGGCGCATCGTCGAGTCTTCCCCCGGTCTCGAGGATCTCTGGCAGCTCCACTATTCTGTGGCAGGGGGCAAGGAGGCCAACGTGACCGAAGAGCGGATCGCCAACGTTGAGGAGAAGTGCCAGGGCTACGGCATTGAAGTCGAAGCCACGCGGGACCGCGTGATCACCGTCCGCAACCAGCGCAACAATTTCTCGAAAACCTACCGGCCCTGAGCCTCGCTCCGGCTAGAATGGAAAACACACGCCCTCGGCGGCGTGCGCATGGTTCTTGCCAGCTCCATCTATTTCGTCTTTTTGGCCGGGGTTTTTCTCCTCTACTGGCCGTTGTCCCGCTGGCGCGCGGCATCTGTCGCGCTGCTGCTGTTCGCCAATCTCTTCTTTTATGCCAAGTGGGATCTGCACTACCTGGCGCTGATCCCGCCGGCGGCGTTCCTCGATTACCTCATCGGGCGCGGTCTGGGCGCCTGGCAGAGCCCCCCGGTGCGCCGTCTGCTGGTGACGGCGAGCATCGCCCTCAACCTGGGCCTGCTGGCGGCGTTCAAGTACATGCCCTTCTTCCTTGGGACCTGGGCAGCCGCCTCGGGCGGCAAGGCGCCCGAATGGCACTGGGTCTTTCCGCTCGGCCTCTCTTTCTACTGCTTCCAGGCGATGACCTACACCATCGACCTCTACCGGCGCGATGGCAAGCCCGTGCGCAGCCTGCTGACGCACATGACTGCGGTCACCTTCTTTCCCACGACGCTCAGCGGTCCCATCACGCGCGTGCTGGCGCTGGCGCCGCAGCTCGAAAAGACCGGAAAGCAGCTTTCCCCCGAAGACAGCGGCCGCGCCTTCTGGCGCATCGGAATCGGCCTGATGAAGAAATTCCTCATCGCCGATTATCTGGCCGAGAATCTTGTCAACCGCGTCTTCGACACGCCCGGTCTGTATACCGGCATGGAGACTCTCATCGGCGTCTACGCTTACGCCGCGCAGCTCTACTACGACTTCTCCGGCTACACGGACATCGCCATCGGAAGCGCGCTTCTGCTGGGCATCAGGCTGCCGGAGAATTTCAACCGGCCCTATCTGGCGCTGAACATCAGCGAGTTCTGGCGCCGGTGGCACATCAGCCTGTCGAACTGGCTCCGCGATTATCTGTATTTCTCGCTGCCGGGCCTCCGCTCCAGGTGGAAGTGGCCCACCTATTTCAACCTGTTCATCACCATGCTGCTCGGCGGACTGTGGCATGGCCCCAGCTGGACCTTCGTCGTCTGGGGCGCGCTGCACGGGCTGGCGCTGGCCGTTCATCACGGCTTCCGGGCGGCGCGCGGCAATCCGCCGCCGGGCGGCTGGCCCGCGCGGCTGCTGAGCCGCGTGCTGACGGCGCATTTCGTCATCTTCGCGTGGATCTTCTTCCGCGCCTCTTCGATCGGGAACGCCTTCGAGGTGCTGGGCAGGATCGGGTCGCTCACGGTCAGCTTCGCCAACATCACGCTACCGATCGCCGTGGTTCTGCTGATCGCCGTCACGGCGCACTATCTGCCGAAGCGCTGGGCCGAGTGGTGCGCGGCCCTGTACGCGCGCGCGCCGTTCTATGCGCAGGCAGCCGCTCTGGCGCTGCTCGTTCTGGCCATCGAGTACGTTGCCATCACGGGCGCCGCGCCGTTCCTGTACACGCAGTTCTGAGGACGCCATGAAGCCTCTCTGGCCGCTGAAACCGCTCGCCGTGATGGCCACCTTCGGGCTCCTGATCACGCTGCCGCAATACGTTCCGCAGTGGCATAACTGGCGCGTCTATGAGTGGCGCTCAGCCTCGTCCCTGTTTGATTTCCAGCCGCGGATGCGCAAGGAAAGCCCCGTGGAAGAGGAACTGGCGCGGCTGCGTCCGGCGGCGCCCAGGCCCGGACAGGACCCGCTGAAGATCGCCGATCCGCACGGGGCGATGGAGTCTTTCTATGCAAGCCTCCTGCGCACCGAGCGCCGCGAGCCAGGCGCGGTGACGCGCATTCTGCATTACGGCGATTCGCCCGTCACGGCCGATCTCATCACCGCCGACGTCCGCGCCCTGCTGCAGGAGCGGTTCGGCGATGCCGGCCACGGCGCCTATCTCATCGCCAAACCCTGGGCCTGGTACGCGCACCGGGGCGTCGACGCCGCAGCCGAAGGCTGGAAGGCCGACCCCGCCACATTGCGAGGCCAGAAGGACGGCTGGTACGGTCTGGGCGGCGTCAGCTTCACGGGCTCTGCCGGCGCCTGGAGCCGGCTCCGGCTGAAGAGGCCCGGCCACACGCAGCTGGTTCTTTCTTACGTGGCGCAGCCCGGCGGCGGCGAGCTCCGGATCCTGGCGGGGGACATCGAAGCTGGCGTGCTCGACACGGCGGCGGCGGAAGTCATGGCCGCCCGGCAGGCGTTCGACATCCCGCCGGAAACGCTGGAGCTGGAACTGCGCGTCACCCGCGGGCAGGTGCGCCTGTTCCACGTTGAGCTGTTCAAGCCCAACCCCGGCATCGTGTACGACAGCATCGGGCTGAACGGCACCTGGGCGGGCGTTCTCGCCTGGCATATGAACGCCAGCCACTGGGCCGAGCAGTTGCGGCAGGCGCGGCCGAATCTCGTCATCATCCATTACGGGACCAACGAAAGCGGCTACCGCAATTACATCGACTCCACGTACCCGCGGGACGTGAAAGAGATCATCCGCCGCGTCCGCTCGGCTGTTCCCGAAGCGTCCATCCTGATCATGAGCCCCATGGACCGCGGCGTGCGGGAGTCTGGCGGCGCCATCGGCACCATGCCCTCCATCCCCCATCTGGTGGCCGTTCAGGCGAAGCTCGCCGCAGAGAACGGTTGCGCCTTCTTCAATACCTTCGAGGCGATGGGCGGCCCCGGCACCATGGGCAAGTGGTACATGGCCGAACCCCGGCTCGTCAGCGCGGACTTCATCCACCCGCTGCCCGCCGGAGGGCGCATCGTAGGCACGCTGCTCTACAATGCCCTTATGGACGGCTTCAACGCCTACAAGCTCAGGCTGCTGCGCCAGACCGCCGCCGCAGGCAGCCAGCCCGGGACGGTCCAGCCGTAAATGAAACGCATCCTGCCGCGCGCGGCGCTGCTGGCGCTCGCCCTCACTGCTGCCCCGCTTCTCCCGCAGAGTTCTTCCACCAGACAGTCCTCCGCGTCCCCGAAGAAAACAACCGCGAGTCCCGCCGCCCGGCGGCGCACCGTCCCGAAACCCCCTCCCGTCTCCCCGCAGGCTCGCGCCGAGGCCGCTGCTACAGTCGAATCGCGTGTCCGACTCGCGCCGGAAACCGGCATCGAAAACGCCGCCGCCATGGTGCCGCTCTACGAGCTGATGTACCGGCTCGAGAACCACGTCGAGAACGGCCAGCCCCTGCGCGTGCTGCAGTTCGGCGATTCCCACACCGCCGCCGACGACTGGCCTGGCCAGCTGCGCGCCCGCTTTCAGCAGCGTTTCGGCCCCGGAGGCCCCGGCTTCGTCCAGGCGGGCCGTCCCTATGCGGGCTTCCGCCGCCTCGATGCGAAGTCTTCCATGTCCCGCGGATGGCAGACCCTCGGCGGCATCCGCGGCGGCGACGGCTTCGACGGCATCGCCGGCGTCAGCCTTGCCACCGCCCGCGCCGGCGAGACGCTCACGCTCGAAGCCGAGGGCGAAGTGCTCGAGTTCTACTACTGGAAGCAGCCCGGCGGCGGCTCCTTTTCACTCGAAGAGAACGGTTCCATTATCGGAGAAGTCTCTACGGACGGCTCTCCGGGGCCAGGCTATTTCCGCGCCGAACTGCCCGCCGGCCCGCACTCGCTCCTGCTGCGCACCCTCCACGATGCTCCCGTGCGCGTCTTCGGCTGGGTGCTTGAGCGCCGCGGCGGCATCACCTGGGAGACGCTCGGGCTGAACGGCGCGCAGGCCGACCTGCTCCTCAGGCAGGACCCCGCGCTGCTCAAGGATCAGATCGCCCGCCGCAATCCCGCTCTGATCCTCGTCGCCTACGGCACCAACGAGTCCCGCCGCAAGGACTGGACCGTGGAAACCTATCAGCAGGCTCTCGACGCCGTGCTGACGCTGCTCCGCGAGGCGGCGCCCGTCGCCAGCATCCTCGTCGTCGGCGCGCCGGACCAGTTCATCCGAACCCGCCGCGCCGCCGTCCCGCCCTCGGGCACGGATCAGATCCTCGAGGCGCAGCGCCGCGCCGCCCTCGCCCACCGCTGCGCCTTCTGGAACCTGCGCTCCGCCATGGGCGGCCCCGGCGCCATGCGGGAGTGGGTCCGCGCCGGCCTCGCCCAGGGCGATTATGTCCATCTCACCGCCGCGGGCTACCGCCTGGTGGGCGACACGCTGTACGAGCTGATCATGGGCCAGTACGGCATTTTCGTCTCGATCCGGAATAAAATCATGGGAGAAAACGGCAATGGATCGCCGGTCAAAACTCATTGAAATCCTGAAATCCGTCACCAAAAAAGACGTGAATATCGGCCCGGAGGAGTCTCTTTTCGAGTCCGGCGTCCTCGATTCCTTCGCCCTGCCGGACCTCGTCAGCGCCCTCGAGCAGGAGTTCTCCATCCAGATCCCGGATTCCGACCTCAACCCGCGCAAGTTCGACTCCATCCAGCGCATTGAAGAATATCTGGACTCGAGGGCCTGACCGCGCATGGCGTTTCTTGCAGAATTCGGCTGCTGGCTGCCGGAGCACATCGTCACCAGCGCGGAAGCCGGCTCGTGGGTCGGCTCGGACGCCGAGTGGGTCAGGAACGTCTCCGGCATTGACGAGCGCCGCTTCGCCGCGGAGACCGAGACGGTGGCCGATCTGGCCGCCCGCGCGGGCGCGGACTGCCTGAAGCGCGCCGGTCTTGCAGCGAAACATCTCGGCATGATCCTGGTGGCCAGCGGCACAGCCGAGCGCTCCTTCCCCGGTCCCGCCTGCACGGCGGCGCGGCTGCTGGGCGCGGAGCACGTGCCCGCCCTCGACATCCCCATGGCCAGCGCGGGATCGCTGTTCGCGCTCTCGCTCGCCTCGCGCCTGGCCGGACAGCTCGGCCCCATCCTTGTCATCGGCGCGGAGATCATGTCCCGCGTCGTTCTGCGGGAGCCGCGGGAAAGGGGCGTCGCCATCCTCTTCGGCGACGGCGCCGGCGCGTGCCTTGTTTCGCCCAACGCCGGACGCGCCGAGATCGTCGACTCTTTCCTGGCCTCCGACGGCTCCTTTGCGGATGACCTGAAACTCGATCACGGTGCGCCCCTGCAGATGAACGGCCGCAGCGTCATCCTGCAGGCCTCGCGGAAAATCCCCGCCGCCATCCGCACCGTGCTCGACCGCAATGGCGTCGCGCCCGCCGCCGTTCAGGCGTTCCTCATGCACCAGGCCAACCAGAACCTGCTCGACAAGATCGCTGCGGCCCTGGGCGTGCCGCCGGATCGCTTCTTCTCCAACATCCGCCGCTATGGCAACACTTCTTCGGCATCCCTGCTGATTGCGGCCTGCGAGTGGAGCCGCGCGGAAGGCTTCCGTTCCGGCGCGCCGGTCGTCTTCGCTGCGTTCGGCGCGGGCTTCCACTGGGGCGCGCTGCTCGCCCGCGGCGTCTGAGCCTGCTTCCTTGCGCCCCCGTGATGCATCATGAAAAGCATGAGCACGCGCTGGGCCCGCTGGATCGTCATCGCTCTGGTGGTTGTGTTCGCCGGGATGCAGGCCGTCCGTCCCGAGCGGACCAATCCGCCCGTCAACCCGGAATACACGCTCGAGGCGCAGTATGAAGTGCCTCAGAATGTCAAGCAAATCCTCGAGCGCGCCTGCGGCGACTGCCACTCCAACCGCACCCGTTGGCCCTGGTACAGCAACCTGGCCCCCGTCTCCTGGTTCCTCGCCGATCACGTCAAAGACGGACGCCGCCACTTCAACATGGACGACTTCACCGAGGAGATGTCGCTCAAGGATGTCTGCCAGGAGATCCGTGTCGGCTCCATGCCGCTGAAAAGCTATCTCGCCCTTCATCCGGAGGCGAAACTCACCGGCGCGGAGATCCAGACGGTCTGCTCATGGACGCGCGAGGCGCAGCCGAAATGAGGCGCGCCCGTCCGCTCCCGTTTGCGCGAAACTGCTAAAGGAGGCCTGATCGAATGTCGGAAGCCAAACCCAGGCGCATGGTGCACTGCGTCAAATTCGGACGCGAGATGGAAGGGCTCGACGAAGTCCCTTTCGACAACCATCCGTTGGGCCAGAAGATTTACGAGAACGTGTCCAAAGAGGCGTGGCGCATGTGGGTCGAGCACATGAAGATGCTCATGAACGAATACCGCCTCAATCTCGGCACGCGCGAGGCTCAGGAGTTCCTGCTCAAACAGATGGAGCAGTACTTCTTCGGCGAAGGCGCGCAGCTGCCGCCCGATTACGTCCCGCCGCAGCATTGATCCGTGGTCCGGCGCCCGCCGGATGACCGCGCGCAGGGCCGTCCCATCATCGTCTATCTCACCAGCCGCGGCGTTGAACCGGGACCGCAACAGGGGCCTCACCGTTTCATGCTTGCCCGCTGGACCGGCCCGGAATGGCTGTTCTCCGCCCTCTGCGCGGCGGATCACAACGACGATCACGGCTCGCTGTACATCGAAGAAGACGGCCGCCTGTGGCGGTTTCTCGCTCCGCCCGGACCCGGCCCCAGCCCTGGTCTACCGGGGGTGAAATCGAGGAATGGATCAGCCGCGATGCAGGGCGCACCCGGAAAAAGTCCCGCGAGCTGACGCGCGGCAGCCGGTTCAACCACGCGGATGTCCGGCGCCCGCTGCACGCTCATCCGGACTTTCTGGCCATCTGGGCCGGCGGCGGCGCGCTGAATCCGTCGCCGTCTTCCCTTTGCTTCGCCAACCGGAAAGGCGAAGTGTTCCGCCTGCCCTTCACGATGCGGCGCGACGAAGAAGAGCCGGAACGCCTGCGCTTCTGACCGGCGTTGGCGTTCCGGCCTGTCAAAATGAGGCGCAGGCGCCTCAGAACATCCACTTCATTCCGGCCGACGCCCACGCCCGCGGCGTGCGGAAGCCGTCTTCGAAATACCGCTGGTTGAGCACGTTCTCCGCGCGCACGTAGAAGCGCAGCGAACGCGTGTCATCCAGCGGCAGCGTGTAGCTGGTGGCGATGTCCAGCTTCCGTGGCCCCGGGAATTCATACGGCCGGCTCCCGCTGCCCACGAAGAACGAGCCCGAGATGTAGTCGCTGGCTGAGAGGAAATCCGTGGTCACCTGCCAGCGCCGCGTCACCTGCTGCGTCGCTGTCAGTGTGAACATGTGCGGAAATACGCGGATCGAACGGAGCGAGCCGCCGATGAGCGAGCTGCGCCGCTCGTCGGCGTTCGTGTAGGTGTAGGACGTCTGCACCAGCAGGTTGCGCTGCGGCCGCGCTTCGGCTGCCAGTTCGACGCCGCGCGCCAGCCCGCCGCCCATGTTCACATACCCGCCCCAGCGGCCGTAGGGGTCGTTCACGAGCCCCGAGTAGCCGATCACTTCCTGCAGGCGCGTGTAGAAATACGTCGAGCTGAGCCGGTAGCGCGAATTGGCGAAGTAACGGTCCACGCCGAAGTCGAACGAGACCGTGCGCTCCGGCCGCAGCTGCGGATCGCCCAGCGGGCTGAAGGCGCCCCAGAAAAACGAGCTGCCCATGCGCTCGTACAGCGTCGGCGCGCGGAATCCGTTGCCTGCGTGCGCCCGCAGCTTCGTGTTCGCCGACGGGATGAAGTACGAGATGGCCGCGTCGCCGGTCAGTGCGTCCGGCGGCGCCGTGAAGGGCGCGTTCTGATACAGCGGGAAGCCGCCCTCGAATTTCGGCTTCGACAGATCGAACGTCTGGTAGCGCCCGGTGAGCCCGATCTGCAGCCGCTCCTGGAACAGCCGGATCTGGTCCTGCACGAACACCGCCAGAGTGCGCTGCTGCGCTGAAGCCCGCGCATTCACCCGCTGCGCCGGGTCCGGGTTTTCGTCGCGCGAAGGATTCTCATAAGACTCGCGTTCCCATTCAAGGCCCGCGCTGAACGCATTCCACCGCGCCAGCGCGGCGTCGGCGCGCGCCTGCACTGTGTCGATGCGCCCCGCGAAGAGGCTCGACGAGTTGAACTGCGGCTGGAAGCCCTGCCCGGCGGGACCGTTGCGGTTGTCGCGCTCCGTGTCCACGTTCTGATAGCTCAGCCGGTAGCTGAAGCGCGGCGAAGCCTGCTGCACCCACTGCACCAGCGTCGTCACAAACCGGCCCTCGCGCCGGCTGTCGGGGTCGAAGAAATTGGGCGCGAACGTCGCATTGCCCCACTGGAACGGCAGCCCGCGGTCGCCGAGCCGCGCCTGCGCCGCATCCAGCGGGATGGCGCGGATCACCGTGCTCGCCGGCAGATTCGCCGCGGGCGCCGCATAGGGCGACGAGTTCACGCCCACCGTGCTCAGCGTCGCCCAGACGCGTCCGGACAGCGACGCCGTCGCTGAAGGCCGCCACAGGAGCTGCCCCTGGGCGCTCGAATTGCGCACGCTCTCCACCCCGTCCACGCCGCCGTTCACGTTCAGGTGCGCGATGCCCGCGCTGTAGTGCAGCCGGCTCCGCGCCGCTTCGCCGGCGATCTTCGCCAGTCCGCGCGCGAGTCCTAACCCGCCGCCTTCGCCGCCGATCTCGCCCCGCGTGCGCCCGCCGCCGGAGTCCGTCACCAGATTCAGCACGCCCGCCGTCGCGTTGGTTCCGTAGACGCTCGAGCCCAGCCCGCGCAGGATCTCCACGCGGTCCGTCTGGATCAGCTGCATGTCGCCCAGGAACGCCGTCGCATCGCCCTGCACGCTGGCCGGATCGCGCAGCCGCATGCCGTCGATCAGCACGCCCGTGTCGGCCGCGCGCAGGCCGCGCATCTGGATGCGCGTGAACGAGCCCGGTCCGCCCAGCTGCTGCACGCGCAGGCCGGGCACCAGCCGCACCGCCTCCGACAGCAGGATCTCCGCGCGGCGCTCCAGCATCGCGGCGTCGACAATGTCCATCGCCTTGCCCGATTCAACCGTCGACTGCGGCGTCACCGCCGCCGTCACCTGCACCTGCGCGGCGAGGCCGCGGATGTCGAGCTTCAGTTCGATTTCGGCCGTGCGGCCTGCCTCGGCCTTCACGAGCACGGGGCTCGCCTGGTCCAGCGTCTCCGTGCGCGCCTCGATCAGATACTCGCCCGGCGCCAGACGCTCGAACCGGAAGCGTCCCTGCGCGTCCGCGGTGGTCGCCAGCTGGATCGTCGAATCGCGCGTGAACAGGCGCACCGTGGCCTGCGGCACCGCCGCCTGCGACGGGTCCGTCACCGTGCCGGCGATGCCCGCCGCGCCCTGGCCCTGCGCGAAGACACTGAGAGCAGAAAACAGAAATACAGCGAATTGTTTCATTCGCTCCTCCCTCGAGAGCTGCTTGTGGATTCCGCCGGGCGCTCGGGCCCGGGGGCGGCGGCAGGTCTTCGGACTTGCGGGCTGGACCGGCTCATTGCTGAGGCCGGCGTTCCTACTGGCCGCGGCTTCCCAGGAGCCTGCGCTCCCAGTGCCTTCTCCTGCGGCGTTCGTTCCCGCTCACCGCTGCGGGGCAGTCCCGGATTTCCACCGGGTTCCCTCTTGCGTGGACGGCCTGCAGGCCGCCCAACCGCGCGCATTTGCGATTATCGCGTCCGATTCCCGGCGGCGTCAAGCGTTTGGATCGTCCGGAGCAGGCAGCAGCAGCTGTTCCTGGACCCCGCGAATCGCGATCTGCAATCCGGGTACAATCCATTCAGCAGAACGCTGCTCCGCCGCTGTGCCCAGCAGCCGGGGCATGGATGGATCGATGAACGAGAAGGATCCCGTCCTCGATCAAATTGTCGCGCGCCTGGTGGAGGCCTATCAGCCCGAACGGATTTATCTGTTCGGTTCAAAGGCACGAGGCGAGTCCGGCGCGGACAGCGACTACGACCTGCTGCTGATCGTCCCGGACGACGCCCCGCCCGAACGGCGCGACAGCGACCTTGGCTATCGTGCCCTGCGCGGGACCGGCATCGGCGCCGACATCCTTGTCTGGACCCGCACCGCCTTCGAGCGCCGCCGCCACGTCGTCTGCTCGCTGCCCGCCACGGTCCTCAGGGAGGGCAGGCTGATCCATGCCGCATGACCAGGAACTCGCTGCCGAAACCAGGGCCTGGCTTGTGAAGGCTGCTCAGGACCTGGGTGCGGGTTCGCATGATCTCGGCGCCTCCCCGCCTTTCACCGCGGATGCTGCTTTTCATGCCCAGCAGGCGCTGAGAAAGCCCTGAAAGCCTTCCTGACCTGGCACAGCGCTCCATTTCGGAAGACGCATGCGCTGGAAGAGCTCGGCCAGCAATGCCTTGCCTTGGAACCGGCGCTTGCCCACGCGATTGACGACGCTGTGCCGCTGACAAAATACGCCTGGAAATTTCGCTATCCGGGCGATTCAGAAGATCCTCCGCCAGAAGAAGCTCAACAGGCTCTCGCCATTGCCCGCCGGCTGTTCGATGAAATCGCGGGCCGGCTGCCCCCGGAGGTGCGGCCGTGATGACCATGCCGAGCATTCCCGCCACCGAGACAGGGTCGATGGACTGAGCGGGAGACTGACGGACACACGGCGGTTTTCCAGGGGGATGATTATGACGTCACACAGTCTCCCGCCAGATCGATATCGCCGTCGGCCAGCGACGGGGGCATAATCCAGGAGGAGGCAGTCATGCGGGGTTGGCTCACTCTGCCGTTGGCATGGATCGGATTCATAGTGGCGGCGGCTGATCCGCCGCTCCGCCTCGGGGCGCCCGCGCCCGATTGGGCCGTGGAAACCGCTGACGGCAGGCCCGCCTCTCTGTTCTCCTACCTGCGGCAGCACAAACGCGATGCCATCCTGCTGGTTCCCCGGGCGGGGGAAGCCATCCCCACACAGGACATCGAACGTGCCCGGAAAAAGCTCGCAGAGCGCGATGCGGATCTCCTCGTTGCGCCCTCGCGATCGGACGCCGAGCGCCCCGGGTTCGATCCATCAAGCACGGCAACCCTGCTCGTCGACTCAGGCGGCATCGTCCGCCGGATCGAGACGGGACGCATTCTGAACGGAAAGGATCTCGAACACTTCCTCGATCAATGGCGGCTCGGGCGCGGCGTGTTCCTTTCCGCCTGCGCCCGCTGCCATGGCGACGACGGCTCGCTCGAGGTCTGCGGCGACGTCAAGCCGCTCACGGGCATCGGCAATCGCCTCACGTCCTCCCAGGTCTACGAGCGGCTTCGCGTCGGCGAACTCAGCCAGCATGAAGTCCTCGTCCGCGGGCGGTTCCACAAGCGCCCGGAAATTGAAGCCGTTGTCGTTTTTGTCAGAGGATTGTAACGCTCTTGCTTGTGCCTGGTTTGCACGCTGCCGTCCTGTCCGTAATGGCTCCGGGACAGGCCGGGCGGGGCTGATATTTCTCTTTCCCAAAATTCAGGATTAACGTATACTCACGAGTCATGAAACCCATTCTCCTGGCTGTTCTCGCCGTGTCTCCCTTGCTGGCCGATTGCCCGTCCGGCAGGGAACGCAAACCCACGCCCGCCGAGCTGGCGTTCCAGAAAAAGGCGCTGGAAGCTCTGGCCGGAGTCTTTCCCGAGGCCCCAGACGGATTCGTCAAGCCCGACCTTGCCTCCATGGTGGCCAACCAGCCGCCTCTCAGTTTCTCCTCGGACAGCCCCATCGGATCTTTCACCATCCGTCTGTCGGGAACGTACAGACGCGCCAGCCAGGTCGACGAGCGCAAGACGCCGGAATGGGCCGCTGCCACCGAACTCGAATCGAAAATCGAATCGCTGAAACAGTTTCCGCCTGATCTCGATGCCAAATACAAGGCGCTGCAGGCCGAAATGTCGGCCGCCAGCTCCGCCTCGCGCAAGGCGCAGCGGGCGCAGGACAACGAAACGGCCAAAGCCCAGCGCGCCATCGCTGACGCCAAGTACGCGGAGATGACCGCGCTGGAAGCGTCCTACAAGCAGTCCACAAAAGCCCAGCTGGACGCCCTGTATGCCCAGCGCTCCAAACTGGTTTCCGAGATCAGAGCGAAGTACGTGGATCAGGCCGTCTTCGACATAGAAACCAACCGGCGGCCCTTCGACGCTGACCCCGAACGCGCCGACGTGTACTCGTTCGGCAAGCCCGCCTCCGGACTCCGCATTCACTCCATCTCCGCCGAGCTTGTCGCCCATCCCATCACGCGCGCCATGTTCACCGTCGACAAGGCCAAGCTCAGCAGCCTTGTCGGACTGCAATAGCGCCCCTCCAGCGCGCCGCAAAGCCCCGCTCCGCTGCTGCCGGCTGACAGCGGAGAGAGGGCGCAAAGCTGCACGCCTCCGACGAATCAGAATCTTGCCGGCACCGAGGCAGGAGAACGGGAGACTTCGCTCGAAAACAGAGTGGACGTGGGAGGAAGAGAAACTGGGGAGCAGGAGAGTTGGTTGCGGGGGGTGGATTTGAACCACCGACCTTTGGGTTATGAGCCCAACGAGCTACCTGGCTGCTCCACCCCGCACTTGAATCTTAGCAGGATCCGCGTTTCTTGCGCAAGACCGCGAATTCGGCCGCGCGAGCTGTCACCGCAGGCGCCCGGACGCTCGCACAAGGCGCTCGTCTCGGTGAATCGCCTGGTCCTCCGGCAGGTTCCGCGCAGCGAAGGAAAGGCTGCAAGCGCCCGGAAGAACGAGGTTTCCCGCACAGCAGCACCCAGAAGGATGCGATCCGGGATGCCGGCATCTTGTGTTTCTCCCCGTTCGGTGATTCCACCGGCAGCCCTGCCTGCCAGTGTTCGACTGCCATAGTTGAAGCTGACGGCGTCAGGAGAGCTTGCGGAATCCACGCCTGCGTAGACTACGAATGATGGATGCACTCGGCCAGCTTGCCCGCCTCGGTGCGCGGTTCCGCCGGAAGCGCATGCGCTGGCTGGCCGAATGGTTCGGCATGCAGCCGGATTGGCTCGTGCTTGATGTAGGCGGCACTCCAGCGATCTGGGAACTCTGCCCCGTGCGTCCGCGTCTGGTCATCCTGAACCAGCCCCGCGCGCGCGAGCCCGTGCCGCCCGGGGTTCTCTACGTGGACGGCGACGGCACGGCGCTGCCGTTTGCAGACCAGTCGTTCGACCTGGTGTTCAGCAATTCCGTGATTGAGCATCTGGGCACGGCGGAGGCCATGGCGCGGTTCGCCGCGGAGGTGCGGCGCACGGGACGGCGGTATTTCGTGCAGACGCCGGACGCGGCGTCGCCCGTCGAGCCGCACCTCTACACGCCGTTTCTGCACTGGCTGCCCGGGACATGGCAGCGCGCCCTCGCTCCGCGTTGTTCACTATGGGCTCTGCTGTCGCGGGCGCCGGCGGACGAGCGCGAGTTCTATCTCCGCCACTACCTGGAAGAGATCCGGCTGCTGAGGCAGGCAGAGATGCAGCGTTTCTTCCCCGAAGCGCGGATCCTGCGCGAGCGGTTCTGCGGCCTCCCGAAATCCCTCATCGCCGTCGCAGGAGCCGATTCAGAAATAGCCAGGGCCCTTCGCTAGAATGTGGCCAATGTCCTATTGGTCCCGGGCGCGAGGTCTGCTCCCGGCTCTCCCCGTCTCCGGCCGTAATCTTTCCCTGCGCCTTTGCTGGCTTCTGGCTCTGTGGCTGCTCGCCGGCGCGCTGCCCCGCCGGCCCTGGGTCAATGGAGCGGGCGTCGATGCCTCCTGGTATCTTGCGCTGAATCTGATCCACGAGCAGGGTCTCGTGTTCGGCCGCCACATCGCTTACACAATGGGGCCGCTCGGCTATCTGTTCACGCCGGAACCGGAACTGGTTTCGGCTGGCCAGGTTCTCCTGTTGCGGGTCTTGAACTGGCTCCTCCTGCTCTGGGCAGCCTTTGCTGCGCTGCGGCGCCTGGGTCCGCCGCAGGGCGCCGCCGTGGCGGCCGTGCTGGCCACGCAGGCGCTTCTGGATCGCACTCCCGCCGATGTCTGGCAGGCAGGCTACATGGCCGCCCTGCTGGCGCTGGCATGGGCGGATGCCTGGGCGCCTGTGCGGCTGACGGTTGCGGCCATCGCTGCAGGCCTGTCCATGCTGCTGAAAGCCAACGAGGGGCTGGCAGCGTTCCTCCTGTATTACCTTCTCTGCGTGCCTGCTCTGTGGCGTCACAGGCCTGGCCGCCTGCAGGCCGCTTTCTTCCTCGCTCTGCCGCCCGCCACTGTGCTGCTCTGGTTCGGGCTTGTAGAGCGGGATCTCTTTGCGGTGTTCCCCTACTTCAGGAATTTTCTGGAAACCACAAGCGGTTACAGCGATGCGATGAGCATCGACGGGCCGCTCTGGCAAGTGGGACTGACCGTCCTTTATGGCATGCTGATTCTCTCCGTGCCTGTTGTCAGCGGCGAGTGGCGCTGGCTGCGCAGCCCCGCATTTCTCTGCTTTGGTCTGTCGGCATTCGTTGGGTTCAAGCACGCCATGGTGCGGCAGGACGGCCACGCGGACCTTGCTTTGCAGAAGCTCGCCCTGGCCGGACTGTTTCTGCTTGCCGCCTGCACGGCGCCCCTCGCGCGGCGGTTGCTTGTTCCGGTGCTCCTCTTCGGCAGCGCCTTCACCTGGATTTACGTCCTGCAGGAGCAGCCATGGCTGGTCCGCATCGCCGCCTCGAGGCTGACGCCACAGGGCATCATGGGCGCACTGCGCACACTGGCGGACTGGAGCCGTGAGTACCAGGGTTTACAGATCCACTCTCACAATGCCCGCACCCATCTCCGCCTGCCCGCCGAGTTCCATGAAGCCATCCGAGCCAGATCTGTCGATGCATTCCCGCACTGCATCGACGTCATCTGCGCCAACGGCTGGAATTACCGGCCGCGTCCCACCATCGAGTCCAGCGGCGCCTATACTCCCGCGTTGGACCGTCTTAACGCCGATCATTTCTCCGGAGACCGTGCGCCGGATTTCGTGCTATTTGTCTGGGAGGCCATTGATGGACGCCACCCGCTCCTGCAGGACGCCGCGACGCTTCACGCGCTCAAGACCCGCTACAGGCCTGTGCTGGTCGGTGATCGTGCGCTGCTGATGGAGCGCCGAAGCCCGCCTGTGCAGGTTGAACTGATCCCTGCCGGCGAGACCTCTGTCGCCTGGAACCAACCCGTCGAGCTGCCTGACTCCGGCCCCGGAGAGTTCATCTACTTCGCTGCTGACATTCAGCCCTCGCCGTACGGGGCCCTGCGGACGTTTCTCCTCCGTGCGGCGCCCATCCATCTGCGGGTTTGGCGGCGGTCTGGCAAGGAGGGCTGGTACCGCAGCGTGCGGCGGCTGCTGACGATTCCGGCGCAGATCCGGCCGCTGCCGGAAAACCTCGCTGAATTTTCAGAAATGCTGGAAAGTCCGGCCCGGGAAGAGGAGGATCCGGTGCAGGCCATTGCGTGGACGACGCCGCGGCCAGCCGAGTACGATCCTGAGATTCGAGTGAAGTGGTTCCGCGTCCGATGGGTTGCCGACAGCGAAGGTGGTGCGAGCGGGCTGGCGGAATCCACGAGAGGTGAGCAACGGCAGCGCTGAAGGCAATGTTCAAACAGGAGCGGAAGAGTCACGGTCCGGGGCAAGCGGGGCTCCGTGCGGCTGCGCGCCGCTGGGCAGGGCTTGACGTTTGTGCTGCCGGGACGGGAGTCGAGCCAACGCGAATAGAATGGGCCCACCCGGTTCTCTGCGGTGAGTTCCTGCTGGAGGCATTCTGGTGCGAACGCTTTGCCGGACATGGCTGGCGGCAAGCTGCCGGCTAAAGCAGCACAGGTTCTGTCTCAAGAACGGCTGGAGCGCAGATGCGGAATAAGCGAATCGGGAGCCGAGTCCATTGCCGTGAGCTATGCTGATGGATTATGCGGGCGAAGCTGGCTCTCATCACCGGCTCCTGCGGCCTGATCGGGTCGGAATTGACGCTCTTTTTCTCGCAGCGCGGCTGGCGCGTGGCCGGGATTGACAATCATATGCGGGGCGTGTTTTTCGGCCGCGAGGGAGATACACGATGGATGCTGTCTCACCTGCTCGAGCAGGCGCCCGGCTACCAGCACCACGAGATCGACATCCGCGACCGGGCGGCGGTGGACGCGGCAGTGAACAGCCTGAAGCCGGATCTGATCGTGCATGCGGCTGCCCAGCCGTCTCATGACAGGGCCGCAGCGATTCCGTTTCTCGATTTCGAGGTCAATGCGCTGGGCACGCTGAACCTGCTGGAAGCGGCGCGGCAGCACTGCCCGGAATCGCCTTTCGTGTTCCTCTCCACCAACAAGGTGTACGGGGACCGGCCCAACACCATTCCGTTGCGGGAACTGCCCACGCGGTGGGACTACGACGACCCCCGGTATGCCGGGGGTATCGGCGAAGACTTCCCGATTGACCAGTCGATGCACAGCCTGTTCGGCGCCTCCAAGACCGCAGCGGACGTGCTCGTGCAGGAATACGGGCGGTACTTTGGAATGCCGACGTGCTGTCTGCGCGGAGGCTGCCTGACGGGCCCCAACCACAGCGGCGTCGAGCTCCACGGCTTTCTGAGCTATCTTGTCCGGTGCTGCGTCGAGGGCCGGCCCTACCGCGTGTTGGGATACAAAGGGAAGCAGGTCCGCGACAATATCCATTCCTACGACGTAGCCCGGTTCGTCGAGGAGTTCGCTCTGGCGCCGCGCGTGGCGGAGGTTTACAATCTCGGCGGGGGGCGGGGCAATTCGTGCTCGGTGCTCGAGGCGATCACGATGGCGGAGGAAGCCACAGGCCGGAAAATGAACTGGACTTACGTCGACGAAGCCAGGAAAGGAGACCACATCTGCTACATCAGCGACCTGCGGAAAATCCAGTCCCATTATCCGGCGTGGTCGATCACGCGGACGCTGCCGCAGATCTTTGAAGAAACCGCGCGGGCGTGGTTTGACAGGGCGGCTCAGAGAGCGCAGTGAGGATCCTGGTCTCGGGCTGTTGCGGCTTTGTGGGCAGCGCGCTCTGCCGCGCGTTGCGGGAACTCGATCCGCAGGCGTCGCTGTTCGGCCTCGACAATCTCATGCGGCCCGGTTCGGAGCAGAACCGGACTCTCATGAGACATCTGGGCGTGCGGTTTTTCCATGGCGACCAGAGGTCCGCAGTGGATGTCGCAGGCATTCCTCCCGTTGACTGGGTGATTGATGCAGCCGCGATCCCGGACGTGCGCGCGGGACTCGGGGACGATAGCGTCCTGCTGATGGAGCACAACGTGCTCGGGACGCTCAACCTGCTGGAATTTTGCAGGCGTCATGGGGCGGGGCTGCTGCTGCTGAGCTCCAGCCGCGTCTACAGCATTCGCGGGTTGCGGTCCCTCCCTCTGAAAGAAGAAAGCCAGGGATACCGGCTGAATGGTGAAGCTCCCCTGCCGGCGGGTGTTTCACAGAAAGGTCTTGCCCCAGACTTCTCGACAGAAGCGCCGGTTTCGCTGTACGGAGCGACGAAGCTCGCCGCGGAGAGACTCGCGCAGGAATACGGCGAGGCGTTCGGGCTCCCGGTGTGGATCACGCGGTGCAGCATTCTGGCTGGCGCCGGCCAGTTCGGCACTCCGCGGCAGGGAATCATCGCCTACTGGATCCACGCCCACAGGCAGCGCAGACCGCTGCGCTACACCGGATTTGGCGGCGAAGGGCTGCAGACGCGCGACGTTCTGCACCCGCGCGATCTGGCGGCGCTGCTGGTGAAACAGATGAAGGCGGGACGGCCAGCGCGGCCCTGTGTGTGGCACGCAGGCGGCGGAACGGCGAACGCCATCTCTCTGCGCGGGCTGACGGAATGGTGCGACCAACGCTTCGGGCCGCACCCGGTGGCCGCCGATCCGTGCGAGCCGCGGTACGATGTGCCTTGGATCGTGATGGACTCCACGGCCACAGAGCAGGCATTCGGCTGGCGGGCAGCAACACCGCTGCAGGAGATTCTCGAAGAGATTGCGCGGCACGCGGAAGCGCATCCGGATTGGCTGGAGATCAGTCAGGCATGAACAGAGAAGCGCCCGAACCTGACCCGCTGCGGCTGTTCTCGGTGGTTATTCCCGCCCGGAATGAAGAGGGCTGCCTTGCGGAGACGGTGGAGGATGTTCACAGGACCCTGGCCTCAGCGGGGGTGCCGCATGAAATTGTCGTCGTGAATGACGGCAGCACCGACGGAACCAGCCTGATTCTGGCGTCGCTCGCAGAGAGGATCCGGGAACTAAGGCCCGTGGACAATCCCGGCCCCCACGGTTTTGGGCGGGCGGTCATCCGGGGCATCGATGCCGCCAACGGCGATGCTCTGGTCATCATGATGGCGGACGGCTCAGATGACCCTGGCGACGCCGTGCGTTACTGGAGAGTCCTGGAGGAAGGGTGGGACGCGGTGTTCGGGTCGCGCTTCATCCATGGCGGGCGGGTTTCCGACTATCCGTTTCTGAAGCTGCTGCTCAACAGGATGGCCAATCTGTTCCTGCGGTTTCTGTTCGGGGTTCCGTGCAACGATTTTACGAATGCGTTCAAGGCATACCGGCGTGAAGCGCTGGACGGGTGCCGTCCGTTTCTTTCGCCCCATTTCAACCTGACCGTCGAGCTGCCGCTGAAGATCATCGTGCGGGGGTTCACATGGACGGTCGTTCCCATCTCCTGGAGGGGCCGCCGCACGGGGGTGTCGAAGCTTCGCATCAAGGAAATGGGCAGCCGGTATCTGTTCATCGCCCTCTACTGCTGGCTCGAAAAATACTTCAGCCGGGGCGACTACCGCGTGCAGCGGCAGCGGCCCCGCACGGCTGGATCCCTCCGCAGCGCAGCGCGATAATTGAAAACCGAGGCCAGCGGGGCGGGCATGGATTTCATCGAGCATCTGAAGTCTTCAGTCGACATCGTGCGCGTGGTGGGGGACTACGTGCGGCTGAAGCGCGCGGGGGCTGGGCCGCGCTACACGGGGCTGTGCCCGTTCCATCACGAGAAGACGCCGTCGTTTTCGGTGCATTCGACGCACCAGTTCTACAAGTGCTTCGGTTGCGGCGCGGGCGGGGACGTGATCAAGTTCGTGATGGAGATCGAGCGGCTGACGTTCTGGGAGGCGGTGCGGCTGCTGGCGGAGCGGCACGGCATTCCGCTGCCGAAGCAGGGCGCGGAAACCGATGAAGAGTCGCGGCGGCGCGCGGCGCTGTACGAGATGCACGAAATCGCGGCGCGGCTGTTCCGGGAACAGCTCCATTCGCCGGCGGGGCGCGAGGCCCGCGAGTATCTGGAGCGGCGCGGCGTGCCGAAAGCCGTCATCGAGGAATTCGGCCTCGGGCTGAGCGACCGCTCCGGGCAGATGCTGGTCCGCGCCTTCCAGAGAGCGGGTTTCGCGCCTGAACTGATGGAAGAGAGCGGCCTCGTTCTGCGCCGCAACGACGGCAGCGGCTTCTACGACCGGTTCCGCGGACGCCTGATGTTTCCGATCCACTCGGAGTCGGGCAAGCTGATCGGCTTCGGCGGACGGGCTCTTGAAGCGGACGACCAGCCGAAGTATCTGAACTCGCCGGAAACGGCGATCTACCGCAAGAGCCAGGTTCTGTACAACCTGCACCGCGCGCGCAAGGCGATGGAGGAGGCTGGCCGCGCCATTCTTGTCGAAGGCTACATGGACGCCATCGGCCTGCACGCGGCGGGCGTGCGGAATGTAGCGGCGGTCTGCGGGACATCGCTGACGGCGATGCAGGTGCGCAGCCTGCGGCGGCATGCGCCCGAGGTGGTGCTGAATTTCGACCCGGACGCCGCCGGCGCGGCGGCGGCGGAGAGGCACATTCCGGTGCTGCTGGAAGAAGGGCTTCGGCTGCGCGTTCTCGAGCTGCGCGGCGGTCACGACCCGGATGAATTCATCCAGGCCAACGGCCCGGAAGCGTATCGTGCGGCGCTCGACAACGCCCGGAGCTACTTTCACTGGCTGGCCGACCGGGCGCGCTCGCGCTTCGACCTGCGCACTCCGGAAGGCCGCGTGGCCGCCTTCCAGTTCCTGCTGCCTGCCATCCAGCGGATGCCGGAGCGGCTGGACCGGCTGGCCGTGGCCAACGATGTGGCCGAGTATCTGCGGATGGAGCCGGGCGTGGTTCTGGATGAGTTCCGCAAGGCGGCGGCGGAGCGCCGCCGCCAGACAAAACCCCGGGAGCAGGTCCTGCCGGATCCCAACGAAGTCCTGCTGCTGCACGCACTCCTGAACGATCCGGAAGCCCGCGCCGAGATCGCGCCTCTGCTCGGCGAGCTCTCGGTCCTGGAGAAGTCGCCCTCGCACGGAATTTTCGAGACCATCCGGCGCATTGCCGCCGCGGGCGAACCGCTGACATACCACTCGCTGGAAGCCCGTCTGCGCGAGGAAGACCGCCAGCGTCTGGCCGCGCTGGTTCTGGCCGACGATACGCTGGCGGAGAGTTATTCCACCGAGCTGGCTGTCTCGTGCGTCCGCAAGCTGGCGGCATCGGAGCAGGAAGCGCGCCGAGCGCTCCTGCGCCGTCGGATCCGCGATGCGGAACAGACAGGCAATCTGGAGGAGGCGCTTCGGCTGCTGGAGGAATTGGGCCGGCTGGAGCGTTCCGCTCCCGCCAATCCGGGAGCATCCGGTGGTGTAGGATAGGAAGGACGAATTCGAGGGGTCGCTTGACGAGGCAGCCGTGAGCACGGAGGATCGTTTCAGCCGGTTCCAGAAGCTCATCGACCTGGGCAGGGAGAAGGGCTACGTTCTCTACGACGATGTTGCCGAGTTCGTGCCCGAAGATCTGACCTCGGGCAGGCAGCTGGACGACCTTCTCGCCGACCTCGACGAAGCAGGCGTGGATCTTCTGGAAGAACCCCGCCTCGACGAGAAAAAAGTCGAGGAATCCGAAGATCTCATCGAGCCCGATTACTCGGATATATCCGACAAAACGAACGATCCCGTCCGCATGTATCTGCGGGAAATGGGGTCCGTCAGCCTGCTGACGCGCGAGGGAGAAATCGAGCTCGCCCGCCGTATCGAGCATGGCCAGAAAATGTCTGCGCGCGCGCTTTCCCGCTCTCCTTTTATCATGCGGGAAGTCCTGGAAATCGCCCGGGAAGTCCGCGAAGGCAAGCGCCACCTGCGCGACGTGCTCGCCATGCCCGAGCTGATGACCGCCGATGAAGATCTCGGCACATTCCAGGCGTCTTTTGAAGAGCAGATCGAGACGCTGGCGCGGGAGCTGAAGAAAGTACACCAGTTGCGGAACAAGCTGACGGCGATGCCGCGCACGAAGCTGAAGCAGTTCCGCGCCACGCGCTGGGAGCTGGGGCGGCTCATCGTGCGCCTGTCCCGGCATATCCGCGACATGCAGCTTTCGTCGGCGGTGTACCGGCACCTCACCACGCGCCTCCGGAACGCGGTGGACGAGATCGCTCCGCTGGAGAGAGACATCGCCCGGCTCCAGCGCGCGATCGAAGAGGCGTCGGCGCAGGGCGCGGCCAGCGTCCGCGATCTCAAGCGCGAACTGCGGACCGCCAACCAGAAATTCGCGGCCATGGAGCGGTCCTTCGGCGTCTCCTGCACCGAACTGCGCCGCACGCTCGCCCTGGCCGAAAAAGGCGAAGCGGAAGCGGACTCGGCCAAGAAACAGCTCATCGAAGCCAACCTGCGGCTCGTGGTCTCCATCGCCAAGCGGTACACGAACCGCGGCATGGCGTTTCTCGATCTCATTCAGGAAGGCAACATCGGCCTGATGAAGGCCGTGGACAAGTTCGACTACCGCCGCGGCTACAAGTTCTCGACGTACGCCACCTGGTGGGTGCGGCAGGCGATCACGCGCGCCATCGCCGATCAGGCGCGGACCATCCGCATCCCGGTGCACATGATCGAGACGATCAACAAGATCGTCCGCACCCAGCGGCTGCTGCAGCAGGAGCTGGGACGGGATCCCACGACGGAAGAGCTCGCCCGCCGTCTGGAAATGTCCGTGGCGAAAGTCCGGAAGGTGCTGCGGGTCGCCCAGGAGCCGATCTCTCTGGAGACGCCGGTGGGAGAAGAGGAAGAGTCCCACCTGGGCGATTTCATCGTCGACAAGCGCGTAGCTTCGCCCTCGGAAGCCGTGATCAACCTGAACCTGCGGGAACAGACCGCAGAAGTCCTCAAGACGCTCAGCCCGCGCGAAGAAAAGATCATCCGGATGCGTTTCGGTCTCCAGGGCGATTCCGAACACACGCTGGAAGAAGTCGGACAGCATTTCGCCGTGACACGCGAACGCATCCGCCAGATCGAAGCGAAGGCGCTCAGGAAACTCCGCCATCCCAGCCGCAGCCACCGCCTGCGCGTGTTCATCGAGCGTCCCCCGCGCGACTGATCCAGCGCCGGCCAACGCAGGCGACAGCCCGGGATGGCGCCTTCGAGACCTTCAACGGGAGGCCAGACCGGCAAGAATGCAGGGCTGTCGAAATCAGAAAGGACCGCGCATGGAGCTTCCTCTGGCGCCGCACGCCTCAGCGGGGCTCCGCCCGGGGCGTGCAGCAATACGGGAAGGACGCCAAAGAGCGGCAGCGGCGTTCAGCGCAGGCGGCGGCTACCAGTCCACGACGCTTGAATCGTCTTCGTCGTAGCTTTCAGGATTGCGCCAGTCGTGGCCGATCTTGCCGGCCAATGCGTTTTCGTCAAGCTCGATGCCGAGGCCGGGGCCGGTTGGGAGATCGACATAGCCGTTGCGGACCGTGAAAGGCTGTTTCAGATAGCCTTCCCCCAGAGTGACCTGTTCCTGAATGAGGAAATTCGGAATGGAGGCGGCGAGCTGAATGCCGGCGGCCAGCGAAATCGGGCCGAGCGGATTGTGCGGCGCGATGGCGGCGTAGTAGGCCTCGGCCATGCCGGCGATCAGCCGGACTTCGGTGATGCCGCCGGCGTGGCACAGATCCGGCTGCAGAATCGTGGCGGCTTTCTTCTCGAGGACTTCGCGAAAACCCCACTTCGTGAAAACCCGCTCGCCGGTGGCGATGGGGATGTGCGTGGAACGGGCGATCTCGGCCATGACATCGTGGTTCTGGGCCTGGCAGGGTTCTTCGATGAACATCGGGTGGTGCGGCTCCAGGGCTTTGATGAGAACCTTCGCGAGAGCCGGAGAAATGGCCCCATGGAAATCCACGCCGATATCGATTTCCGGACCCACCATTTTCCGGAATTCCGCAAATTTCTCGGCGGCGTATTCGACCTCCGCCTGCGATTCGACATAACGGGGATACTTGCGGCGGCGCGCCGGGCCGGTCTTGAACGCGGTGAAACCCTGGCGGATCGCCTCGCGGACGCGGTCCGGATTGTTCACGCTGGCATGAGCATAGACGCGGACGCGCGTCCGTGTGGGACCGCCCAGCAGTTCGTAGACAGGCACGCCGAGGGCCTTGCCCTTGATGTCCCAGAGGGCCATGTCGATGCCGCTGAGAGCGGACGTGAGGATGGGGCCGCCGCGATAAAAGGCGTGGCGGTAGATCGCCTGCCAGTGATGGACGACGGCGCGCGGGTCTTTGCCGATGAGGTAGGGCTCGATCTCTTTCACGGCGGCGGCGCAGGTCTCGGCGCGGCCTTCGAGGATCGGCTCTCCGAGGCCGGTGATGCCGGCGTTGGTGTGGATCTTCAGGAAGAGCCAGCGGGGTTTGACCGGAAAGGTCTCCAGGCGCGTGATCTTCAGAGGATCGCGGGGGCGGACAGGCGCGTCCTGCAGGAAACGGTTTTCCGCTTCCCCGTTTCTCAGGGCTGCGGCGGAGGCTGCGGCGCCCAGCCAGGCGCGGCGGGAGAGGCAATGGATCGGCATCGGGATCTCCTTTGCGCGCCATTCTATCCCGCATCCTCCTGCTATCATGTTGGCTTGCCATGAGCCAGAGTCCTGAACAGCCGATCTTGTGGCGCGCGAAGGCCGCCGTGGCTGCGCTTGCAGCTGTGGCGCTCTATGGAGCCCTGATCCAGTTTGGTGTGACGGAACAGTTCGCCTCGCTTTATCCGGATCCTTATCAGGTGATGGGATTGCAGGAGCGTCTCAGCAGGGCGCTGGCCAGGGTTCCGCCGCAGGAACGGGTTGTTTTCTTTTCGGACGTGTCCTTCGATGAAGTTGCGGGACAGGCGGCGTTTTTCGCCGTCCAGTATGCTTTCGCGCCCCGGATCGTGCTTCTCGAGAAGGCGCCGCAGGCAAGCCGGGCGCGTTTCTGGCTCGGGGTTTTCTCCAGGCAGGATAACTTCATGCAGATCGGCGCCGGCCGGGGGCTCCTGCTGGAGCAGGATCTGGGCGGCTACGTCGTCCTGTACCGCAAGCCGGAGGCAAAGCCATGAACGTACTGGCCTGGCTGACGGCAGCCGCGGCGGGCTGGTTCTGGGTTCGGGCTTTGTGGCCGCGGACGGAGGGACGGCGGCTCTGGGCGCGGCTGACGGCGGAGCTCGCGCTCTCCTTCATCTTCGGCGTCGGGGCGTGCTCGGCGGCGTTTTTCGCGCTCCTCTGGAGCGGTCTGAAGCCCGGCGCGGCGGCATGGTCCGGTGATGCGGCGGTGCTGGCCGGGGGCGTGGTTCTGTGGCTGATCCGACGGGGCCGCAAGGGCGGCGAAGAGGCTGAGGAGGCGGCAAGGCCGTTGCCGCTGGCCTGGATGGCGGGTCTTGCGGCGGCATTGAGCTTTGGTGCGTTTCTCGCGGCGGCGGGCGTGTATCTGCGGGCGAATCCGCAGGGCGACTGGGATGCATGGGCCATCTGGAACCTGAGGGCGAAGTTTCTTGCCAGCGAAGGTCTCTGGCGGAACGCCGTGTCGCCGGAGCTGAGCGAGACGCATCCGGAGTATCCGCTCCTCTGGCCGGCGGCGGTGGCTCGCGCGTGGGCGGAAAGCGGGAGCGTCTCGCAGGCTGCGCCGCAGACAGGCGCCTGGCTGGCTGCGGCGTCGCTGGTCCTGCTGTTCGCGGGCGGCCTCGGGATGACGGGCGGCTGGCCGTGGGCCGCGGCCGGAACCGCGACGCTGCTCATGACGGTCCCCCTGTGGCGTTCGGCGGGCAGCCAGTACGCAGACGTGCCGCTCGCGATGTTTTTCCTGGGCTCGGTGATCGCCGGCGAGCTGGCGCGCCGGGCGGGATGGTCCGGCCCCATCGCGGCGCTGAGCGGCGCCCTGGCGGCTTTCGGGGCGTTCACGAAAAATGAAGGGCTGGTTTTCTGCCTGTTGATGGCCGGAGCGGTTCTCTTCATGGCGCGTCAGCGCGCCGCCTGGTGGCTGGCCGGCGCGGTCCCTGCGCTCGCCCTCACGCTGCTCTTCCAGTGGCGCCTGGCGCCCTCGAAATCCCTGCTCAGCATGGCGAGTTTCCAGCAGGCGGGGCGGCTGGTGACCGTGCTGGAAGGGATGGCGGGAGCGGTCTGGAAATCGGGCGGATTTCCGGCGCACCCGCTGATTTTTGCTGCGATTCTGCTTGCCGTCTTCCGTCCTGAAAAGCCCTGGAAGCCCGTTTGGCCTGCCGCCGTTGCGGCGCTGATGCTCTGCGCCGACATCGCGGTCATGTGGGGATCGCCGAACGACGCAGCCTGGCAGGCCGGCACGGCGGCGGACCGGCTCCTGATGCACGTCATGCCCGTTCTGATACTCTGCGCATTCTGGTGGCTGGCGAAGGCGCCGGAGCAGGCTGCCGCCGTCGAGCCGCCTGCGAAGCCGGGGCCGCGGCGCAAGCCGCGGAAAGCCTCAGGCGCCAAAGAGTGACAGGGCGCGCAGGACCACAGGATCGGCGCGGAGCTCCACTTCATCGCCGGCGGCCACGCCCAGAGCCTGGTTCAGGATCTCCTGCTTCAGCCGGCGGCGGACGGTCTCGCGCTCCGCAGTCCACTCGGCAAGCGTGGGACGGATGTTGCGGCGGGACAGCCAGAGCTGGAATTCGTCGAGAATCTCGGCTGTAATTTCGAAGTCTCCGCTGACGCCTGCAGAGCGGTTTTTCAGCCATTCGGTCGCGAAATTCGGGTAGGATCCCGAGGCTTCGAGGACGCGTCCCAGCGGCGAATAGGCCTGCTGGTACACGATGAAGTCCGGCTGGATGCCGCCGCCGCCGCGCACCGGGCGGCCGAGGCGCGTGCGGAACTCCTGTTCAGACTCGGCGGTCGCGCGGTCCAGTTCCGTGCCTCTGAGCGGCTTCTGGATGGAGCGGCCGCTGGGCGTGTAATAGAAGGCGGTCGTCAGCGCCAGTCCCGTGCCGCCGCTGAGAGGGTACACGCGCTGCACCAGGCCTTTGCCGAAGGTCGGCTCGCCAAACAGCGCGCCACGGTCGTTGTCCTGGATGGCGCCGGCGAAGATCTCGGCGGCGCTGGCCGTCTTGCCGTTGACGAGAACGGCGAGGCGGAAACGGTACGGCGTGAAACCTTCGGGCACTTTCAGCTCTTCGATTGGCGTGTTGCGCCCTCGGACGGAAAAGATGACAGAGCCTGCTTCAAGAAACAGCGCTGCGGCGGCGACAGCTGCCTGGACGACGCCGCCCTGATTGTTCCGGAGATCCAGCACGAGTCCCTTCAGCTGTTCCCCGCCGAGATTCTGAATGGCCTCGCGCAGGGCTTCCGGAGTCTTGACATCGAAGCTGGAGACGCGGACATATGCGACGCCCGGCTCGAGCAGGAAGCTGCGGTCGACGCTCGGAGATTCGAGTTCGGCGGGCGAAAGCGTCACCTCCACTGGCCGGGGCTCGCCCTGGCGGCGGACCAGCAGATGCGCCTCGCGCTGCCGGGTGTAGCCGAGCAGTTCGACCAGCTGATCGAGATCCAGATACGCAAGAGGAATGTTGTTGATGACGAGAATCTCGTCGCCAGGCGCGAGGCCAGCCTTCTGCGATGGAGAGCCGGGCATGGTCTGGAGGATGATGACGCGGCCCGGCAGCAGGCTGACCACGGTGCCGAAGCCTTTGGTGACGCTGCGCTCGAGTTCTTTGAGCTGCTCGAACTGTTCGGCGTCGAAGAACACGGAGTGGGGGTCGAGCCGCCGCAGCATGCCCGGAATGGCGCCGCGGTAGAAAGCTGTATCCAGATCCACGGGGTCGGCGGCGTTCTCGATTGCGGCGGCAAGCGCAGCGGTGAAACGGCGGACCGCTTCCTCCAGATCTTCAGTGGAAGGCGGCGGCGTCTGCGGACGCGCGGGCAGCAGAGCGAGCAGGAGCAGGGCTGCAGCGCGGCGCATCACTTCTCGAAACGCAGGGCCTGGCGCTCGCGGAACCGTTCGAGGGCGAGCTCCACGAGACGGTGGACGAGTTCCGGCATGGGCAGGCCGTCGTAGGCCCACATCTTCGGAAACATGCTGATGCTGGTGAAGCCGGGGATGGTGTTCAGCTCGTTGATGAACACCCTGCCCGTGGCCGCCTCGACGAGGAAATCGACGCGGCCCATGCCGCAGCAGTCCACGGCGCGGTAGCACTCGATGGCGAGGCGGCGCACTTCGCGGATCGTCTCGGCGGGCACCTCGGCAGGGATGACGGCGCGGGCTTTGTCGAGCACGTACTTGTCGTCGTAATCGTAAAACTCGCGCGAGGGGAAGATCTGGCAGGGCGTGGAAGCCTGGGGCTCGTGGTTGCCAAGGACGGCGCACTCGAGTTCGGGCCCCGTGATGCAGCGCTCGACGAGGATCTTCGTGTCATAGCGGGCGGCGTCGGCGAGCGCGGCTTCGAGTTCCGCTGCATCGTGCGCCTTGTGGATGCCGACGGAGGAACCGAGATTGGCGGGCTTCACAAACACGGGGAACGGGAAGCGCCGCAGCACGGGTGCGGGGTCGAGCGAGCGCGAGTGAAGCACGAGGTGGTCGGCCACGGGCAGGCCGCGTTCTCGGCACAGCCTCTTGAACAGCACCTTGTCCATCGCGGCGGCGGAGGCGAACACGCCTGCGCCGACGTAGGGCAGCGCCGCCATTTCCAGCAGCCCCTGCACGGTGCCGTCTTCGCCGAAGGTGCCGTGCAGCATGGGGAAGACGACGTCGATGTCGGGGTTCGCGCCGGGGACCGGCAAAATGGGGGCGGGATGCCAGCGCCCGTCTTTGGAGATGAAATACGGGATCGGGCGGTAACCCTTGCGGGCGAGTGCGTCGATGACGGCTTCGGCCGATCGCAGGCTGACTTCGTGTTCGCCGGACCGCCCGCCGTGAAGCACGGCGACGCGCAGAGCGCTCATAGAATGCGCTTCCCCATGGCCGAGAGGGCCAGTTCGACCGCCAGCTGCGCCGTGCGGTTGGCGACGTCGAGGATCGGGTTGACCTCGACGACCTCCATCGAGCGCAGCAGCCGCGAGTCGCAGAGCATCTCCATGGCGAGATGCGCCTCGCGGTAGGAGATGCCGCCGCGGACGGGCGTGCCAACGCCGGGAGCTTCGCCGGGATCGATGCCGTCCATGTCAAGCGACAGGTGAATGCCGACCGTGCCGCGGGAGGCGATGGCGATGGCGTCCGTCATGACGGCGCGCATGCCGCGCTCGTCGATGTGGCGCATGGTGAAAACGGCGACGCCGGACTCGCGCACGACAGGGCGCTCTTCCAGGTCGACATCCCGGATGCCGACGAGCACGACATTCCGGGGATCGAGCACCGGAGCGACGCCGTTCAGGTGCGTGAGCTCGCGCGGACCCGCGCCCACCAGGCAGGCCAGCGGCATGCCGTGAACATTTCCCGAAGGAGATGTTTCCGGCGTGTTCATGTCCGTATGGGCGTCCAGCCAGATGACGCCGATCCTGTGGCCGCGCTTCCTGTAATGCGCGGCGACGCCGTTGACCGTGCCGACGGCCACGGAGTGATCGCCTCCGAGCACGAGAGGGAATCGGCCCTGCCGCATGGAGCGCTCGACCCGCGACGCGAGGGCGCGGCAGGTGGCTGCAATGGGCTTCAGATAGCGGGCGTTCTCCGCGCCGACCCGGGACGACTCCGGCTGCTCCACTTCGATGTTGCCCAGATCCTCGACGCGGTAGCCGAGCGATTCAAGCCGCGTATCGAGTCCAGCCACGCGCATGGCCGAAGGCCCCATGTCGACGCCGCGGCGCCCGGCGCCGAGATCGAGCGGCACGCCGATGACCGAGATCGTCTGGGGCATCTTCCTCATGGCCGCGTCCTGTACAGCATGCGCGGGAAAGCGATCGTTTCGCGGATGTGGTCCAGTCCGCAGATCCACGCGACGGTGCGCTCGACGCCCATGCCGAAACCGGCGTGCGGCACGGTGCCGTAGCGGCGCAGGTCCAGGTACCACTCGAAGGCTTCCTGCGGCAGGTTGTGCTCGCGGATGCGCTCGAGCAGCAGGTTGTAGTCGTGGATGCGCTGCCCGCCGCCGACGATTTCCCCGTAGCCTTCGCTGGCGAGCACGTCGACGCCGAGCACGACCTCGGGGCGCTGCTCGTCAGGCTGGAAATAGAACGCTTTGATCCCGGTGGGGAAGCGGTCCACCATGACCGGCCGGTCGAACTCTTCCGACAGCAGGGTTTCGTCCGTGCCCCCGAAGTCGCCGCCCCACTGGATCTCCGATCCCTTGCGCTGCAGAATGGCGACCGCCTCGTCGTAGGTGATGCGGGGGAACGGGGGCTTCACCGCTTCCAGTTTGCTGATGTCGCGCTCCAGCGTTTCCAGTTCGCGGCGGCGGCGCTCGAGCACCCGCTGCACGATGAAGCAGATCAGTTCTTCCGAAACGCGCTTCACGTCTTCGAGCGTGGCGTAGGCCATCTCGGGCTCGACCATCCAGAACTCGGTCAGATGGCGGCGCGTTTTGGATTTCTCGGCGCGGAACGTAGGCCCGAAACAGTACGTCTTGCCGAAGGCCATCGCCGTGGCTTCGTTGTACAGCTGGCCGGACTGCGTGAGGTAGACTTTCTCGTCCTCGAAATAGTCGACCTCGAACAGCGTCGTCGTGCCCTCGCAGGCTGCGGGCGTGAAGATCGGCGTGTCGACCAGCGTGAAGCCGTTCGAATCAAAGTAATCGCGGATGGCGCGGATGATCTCGTGCCGCACGCGCAGGATGGCGTGCGGGCGGCGCGAGCGCAGGTGGAGGTGCCGGTGATCGAACAGGAACTCGATGCCGTGCTCCTTCGGCGTGATCGGATACGGCTGCTCTTCAGGGACGCGGTGGACGATCTCTGCGTCCTCGACGTCCATCTCGTAGCCGCCAGGCGCGCGGCTCTCGGCGCGGATGCGGCCCCGGACAATGAGCGACGACTCCTGCGTGAGGTCGCGCAGGTCGTTGAAACATTTCTCGCTGATGTTGGCTTTGACGGCCACGCACTGCATGATGCCCGTGCCGTCGCGCAACAGAGGGAAGATGATCTTGCCGGAGCGCCGGAGGTTGTACAGCCAGCCGGCGATTTCAACGGTCTGGCCGTCGTATTGCGAGGCGTTCTCGATCGTGATTCTCGGAACAGGGGACATCAGCAGGACTCCAGGTTGTCAGCCACCTGACGGGCGGACTCGATCGGGTTCGGAAAATCGGGGGACTCCTTCAATTCCAGCAGAAGGGGGAACTGATCGCCGCGCTCGCGGAGCAGCGGCATGATGCGCGGCCAGTCGATGGTGCCGCCGGAAGCGAGCGTCGGGAACAGGTGGATGTCGCGCTCGCCGTCGTTGTCGTGGATATGGGTGGAGCGGATGCGGTCTTTCAGCAGGTGGAAGGCGTTTTCGACGCCCTCCATGATGTGGGCGTGGCCGGTGTCGAGGCAGAAATTGAGATTGAGATGCGTCATCTCGTTGAAGTGCAGCAGCCGCTCGGCGGAAGAGAGCCGGTTGGGAATGTTCTCGAGCAGCACCTCGACGCCTCGGTGTTTCGCAAACAGGCAGATGTCTTCGAGAGCGGTGAACGCGGCCTCGATCTTCTTCTCGTCGTATTCTTCCTCGGACACGCCGAGGTGCTGGACAAGATAGCGGAAAGGAAACTTCTCGGCGACGTCGAGCGCGCGCTTGATCTCGTCGACCGCGGCGAGACGCTTCGGCTTGGAGAGCTCCGTGATGGAGACGACAGCGCCCGGTCCGGAACGCCCCCAGCAGTCGTCGCTGTACATGGGCGAGTGGAGGGAGTGGCAGCGGAGTTCGGAATCGCGGAACCAGTAGCCGAGTTCAGCCACCTGCGAGCGGTTGCGGTAGTCGAAGTGCTGCCGGGCGCAGAAGATCTCCACCAGCGGGAAACCGGCGTCATGGATGCGCTCGAGCCAGACGGTGGTGAGCCGGCAATTGACGATCAGATGAGTGGAAAGAGCGCGCTGCATAGAATTCAGAATCCCGAAGCCTTGCCCGCGCTGCGTCCGTTCTGCGCGGCGGCGAGCCAGCGGATGCGTTCCGTGACGTTGGCCCCCTTCGTGGTGGCGTCCTCGACGGAGCGCACGCGCGGCTCCTCGACCATGATGGCCTCCACCGAGCCGACGGCGAAGATGGGGGACAGATCGTGGCCGCGCTGGCGCAGCAGGTCGAGCGTGTCCGGCGAAAGGCCCTGTTCATGATAGAGGCGGTCCGGCATCCACTGGTGATGGATGCGCGGCTGATCGACCGCCCTCTGGATGTCCATGCCGAAGTCGATGACGTTCAGCAGCACCTGAAGCACGCCGGAAATGATGCGCGGCCCGCCGGGCGCTCCGAGCGCCATGACGAGCCGGCCGTCCTTTTCCACGATGGTCGGGGTCATGGCCGACAGCGGACGCTTGCGCGGGGCGATCGCATTGGCCTCGCCCTGGATGAGGCCGAACATGTTGGGCTTGCCGGGCTGGACGGCGAAGTCGTCCATCTCGTTGTTCAGCAGGAAGCCGAGCCTGGGCACGGTGACGGCGTTGCCGTAGGAGTTGTTGATCGTATACGTGAGCGCGGCGGCGTTGCCCTGGGCGTCGATGACGTTGAAGTGCGTCGTGTCTTCTGATTCGCGCGCAGGCCGGCCTGCGCCGAGTTCAGAGCTGGGCGTGGCGCGGTCCGCCCGGATGGAGGCGCGCCGGGAGGCGATGTAGGACGGCTCCAGCAGCCCGCGCACGGGAACCCGCGCGAAATCGGAATCGCCCAGAAACTCTGCGCGGTCGGCGAAGTAGCGCCGCATGACCTCGGCGATCCAGTGCAGCGAGGCTGCCGAGCCCGCGCCGTGCTTTTCGTATCCGGTTCCCTCGAGCATGCCGAGCATCTGCAGGATGCCGACGCCGCCCGAACTCGGCAGCGGCGCGGTGATGATCGTGTGGCCGCGGTAGGCGCCCCTGAGCGGTTCGCGTTCCGCCGCCTGATAACCGCGCAGGTCCTCGAGCGTGATCAGCCCGCCGTGCTTTTTCATTTCTTCGGCGAGGATACGGGCCGTTTCTCCCTCGTAGAAATCGCGCGCGCCCTGGCGGGCGATGCGCTCAAGCGTGCGGGCAAGCTCCGGTTGGCGGAGAACTTCGCCGGGCTCGTAGCAGGCCCCGTCTTTGAGAAAGATGCGGCGGGATTCCTCGAAGCGGCTGAGCCGCGCGCGCGCGCCGCAGAGGGAGCGGGCTTCGGCGTAAGACAGGGTGACGCCCCCGGCGGCAAGCCGGATGGCGGGCTGCAGGAGTTCAGCCCAGGGTCTGCTGCCGAACTTGCGGTGCGCCAGTTCGAGACCGCGGACAGTGCCGGGGACAGCGGCTGCCCGCCAGCCGATGAGCGAATCTTCCGTCAGCTTGCCGTCCGCGCCGACGTACATGTCCCGGGAAGCGGCGAGCGGCGCCATTTCGCGGAAGTCGATGAAAGCGGAGCGTCCGTCTGCGAAACGAACCAGAAGGAATCCGCCTCCGCCGAGATTGCCGGCAGAAGGATGCGTGACCGCGAGCGCGAAGGCCACGGCGACAGCAGCATCGATGGCGTTGCCGCCCTTCCGGAGAACCTCCGCCCCAACGTCGGCGGCCAGCGGCTCCTGAGCGACAACCATGGCGTGGCGCGCGCGGACGGGTTCGCGGGCTTGCGACGCAGGGGTGACCGAGAGCGCCAGAATAGCGAAAATCAGGGACTTTCGCATGAATACTGATTGTACTATGCGGCAGGATCGCAGCCCGGCGAGAGAGGCCGGCCGCGGGGGCGTGGAACGGCGCCCGAGCCACGGCGGACCGGCCTTGCCGCAAATGTCTCCGGGAAATAGGGAGATCCAATTCACAGGAATCGCGGGGAAAACGCTGTTGAATTTCATGAGAATGCAACCGGCGGTTGCTGCAATCCGCAACGGAAGGAATCTGGCAGTCATATTGCATCCGGGAATCGGCCCGGCGGCGGCCTTGCAGTACGGAGTTTCTCCGAGAAAAGCCTCTCGTGATCCTCTGGCGAAGAGCCGGAAAAGCCGCTGAATGGGCGAGAACGGAGCACAGATGTTTTTTCCGCTCCTGGTCGGGGATCCATGCCATGCGGGCTTCTGAAAGAGGTTCCGATGGACGGAATGAACCGCGCAGTGCGGGAAAGGAGAAGACCGGGCTCATGAGCACGCGATTCTTTCTCAAAGCAGGACTGAAAAATTTACCGGCGGTGATGCTGCTCCTGGCAGGAATTACCGGGATGCGGGCGGCGGACTGGCCGCAATTGCAGAGAGACGCTGCCCGGAGCGGTTTTCAGGCGGGCGAAACGCTGGCAACAGATCGTCACACAAACTCCAACCCGGCAGGTTACGGGTCTCCTGCGTGGAGCTGGAATGCCCCCGAACCGTTGTCCGGGCAGCCGGTCGTGGCGCAAGGCGTGGTGGCGATCGGCACCACTAAAGGGAGGGTGTTCGCTCTGGACGAGCGCACCGGTGCGGTCCGCTGGACCGTTGACGCCGGATCGCCGGTGTTCGCGACGCTGGCCATCGCCGATGGCAAGGTGATTGTGCCAACGCAGCGGGGAGAGCTGCTGGCGCTTTCTCTCAGCGACGGCAGCCGGGTGTGGACCTACCGCGGAGCGCAGAAGGGCTACGCGGCGTCCCCCGCGGTGGAAGGCAACCGGATTTATCTGGGCTCGAAGGATGGCCGGTTCCATTGCGTGGATCTGGCGACGGGACAGGCAGTGTGGGTTTTCGAGGTCGGCGGGCCAAATGATGCCGGGGCGGAGCGCACGCCCATTCTGGCGTCAGCGGCAGTGCTCGACGGGCGCGTATTTTTCGGCGCCGAGAATCTCTACGCGTACGCTCTCAATGCCTCCACGGGGGCGCGCCTGTGGCGGCGGCGGCTGGAGGGGCAGTCCTTCAGCTGGCTCTGGCCGGTGGCGAGCCGGCAGGCGGGCGGAGTGGTGATCTTCCGCACGACGCCGGTGTACTCGCACTTGGACATGCTGATCGGCGACGAGTACTTCCTGCAGCAGACGACCGGGGTGAACGACGCGACGCAGAACGACGGCACTCCGCAGCAATGGCTGGCGGAACAGCGGGCGATCAGCCAGAGGATTCGCAACAATCCGCACCGCCGGTCGCTCTGGGTGCTGCGCTCGAGCGACGGGCAGGACCGCTACAGCCAGCCGGAACCGGTGCTGTGGACGAGCGGCAGCGGCGATGCGGGCGCGCCGCCGGTGGTGGACGATGCGGGCGGCAGGGCGTGGATGACGGCGCGCACCGTATGGGCGCGGTTCGACGGAGTGGGCGTGCGCCCCTTCGGAGACCTGAACCCGATCAACCTGAATTTCGACCCGGCTGTCTACACCGATGGCACGAACATTGAAGCGAGGCTGTTCCTGCAATATTTCCGCTGTGCAAGCCCATCCTTCGGCTGCAAGGAAGCCTGGGAAGATTTTCACAAAATCAGCGATGAATTCGAAATCCTGACGGCAGCCTCCAACGCCATCGTCTCTTCGAACTGGGTCTCGGTTGGAGGTGTCGATCTGTCGACGAACCGCACGTTCAACATCCGCTTCTACAGCTCCGATGATACGGGCGCGGCCGGCCTGTACGGCACGCACGTCGGTGCGGTGATCGCCAACGCGCGCGTCGTGCTGCGCGACACCGCGGGGATCAAGTCATACGCAGTGCCGAGATGACGGGGAGGCCGGTCATGCGAGCGACAGCACTCATTCTCTTGCTGGCGGCCGCCGGAACGAATGCGGCGGCGATCGACGCGGCCGCGGCGCGGCGGTACGCGGTCGAGCGGCTGGAGGTGCGCAACATCGGCGCCGGCGCAGACCGGTTGCGCGCGGAGCTGGATGCGGACGTGGCACGGTTCCTGGATTTCGTGGACCGCAACGGACGTCCGGGCCCGGCGTATTTCGAAATCGGCGTCACGGGCAGCTGGATGCTCTACGGCAACCCGGGCGAGACGGCCTACGTGATGTCGCTGGCTCTGCCCTATCTGCAGCCGGAGACGCAGACGCGCGTCCGCGCTTTCCTGTCTTCCATGGTGCGGGCCGCGGATCCGACCGAAGTTGCCTTCGAGCACTGCGGCGGCTGGGGCGCGTGCGAGCTGGCGCAGCCGCGGCGCGAATTCCACCTGCTGCCGATGTCTCCGAACCCGGACCCGCTCCGGCCCAACATCTGGCCTCCCGTGCAGGTGCCGCCGGAGACGATCTACATGCTCTGGCAATACGCCGAAGCCACGGGCGACTGGGACTTCATCTCCGCCTCGCGGCCTCCATCGGGGGCGCGCTGGACGCGGCTGCGGAACCTCTTCCAGGCGATTCCGAACCAGCCGGTCCGCTATGGCGAAGTCGCCGGGGCGATCGGCTGGGTGCGGATGCTGGAAAAATTCGGGCTGACGAGCGACCCGACCTACCAGGCGGCGCTCGAGAAAATCCGCGCCGGTCTGACGGCGGGGACGAATTTCAGCGCCTTCATGGACGGGGCATTCCAGCGGTATGTCGGCGGCCGCCAGCACGACTGGGCCTTCCTGCCTTTCCATTTCCATCGCGACAGCAATGCCGTCGGCGTGTTTTTCGCCCCGGAAATCGGCCGGTTTCTCGCTGAAAACAGCCTCGCCGACGTGCGCCGCCGCGTCACGGAAAACCCCCAGGAAGGCCAGCCCGGGCAGCCTCGCGCGATCGAGCGGCACTGGCCGTACTGGTTCCTCTATCGCGGCGAGTATCCTCCTATCGATCTGTGGACGGGCCACTATGGCGAAAACCACATGGTCACGCCGGACACGCCGTGGGCGCTGTTCATGGTGCACGCATATGTCTACAACGAGCCGGGCGCCGTGCTCGAGCAGTATGTCGATGCGCCGTACGTGATCGGAGATCTCTGCCACTGGCAACGGGTCATCGCAGCGATCGAAGGCTTCGGCGAGAAGCGGTGGGTTCCGCTGGGCGGCGGTGCGCCTCCGCCCAACCAGCCGCCCGTAGTTTCGTTGACGGCGCCGGCCAACGGCGCCACCTTCTTCGCTCCGGCCGCTCTGGATCTGGCTGCGACAGCATCCGACCCGGACGGGACCGTCACGCGGGTGGAGTTCCTCGTGAACGGCAACCTCGCGGGCACCGCCACGGCGGCGCCCTACACGGTGCGCGTGACTTTGAGCGCTGCGGGAACGTACACGATTGCAGCCCGGGCGTTCGACAATGCGGGAGCATCAGCGACATCCGCGGCGGTCACCATCCAGGTCACGACCCAGACGCCGCCGCCCGACACCACGCCGCCCTCGACGCCGCAGGGGCTGCAGGCCACTGCGCTCAGTTCCACTTCCGTGCGCCTCGTCTGGCAGGCTTCGACGGACAACGCCGGAGTGACCGGCTATGAGATCGAGCGCAACGGCGCGGTGCTGCCGCAAGCGGTGACGGCGACAGAGTTCACCGACAGCGGGCTGACGGCGTCGACGGCGTACACCTACCGTGTGCGGGCGCGCGATGCAGCCGGCAACCGCTCAGGGTGGAGCGCAGCCGCGCAGGTGACGACACCCGGCGCAGGCGGAGGAGGCGGAACGCCGCCCCCGCCGCAGGTGACGAACCTGCTGACGAACGGCGGCTTCGAGACGGGCAATCTGCAGGGGTGGAGCCTGGATTGGGGCCTGGCTGTCTCCGCGGATGCGGCCCACACGGGGCGTTTCGGCGTGAAGATGAACGGCGACGGGCGCATCACGCAGATCTTCCGCACGGTGCGCGGGAGGCGCTACTATGTGATGGCCCGCGTGCGCATCGACCGCGAGATCACGAAGCCAAGCTGGGGCGGCGTGCGCGTGCAGATCACGAATTCCAGCAACTGGAACGAGCTCGGCCAGCGGACTGTCACGGTCGAGACCTCGCCTCCGGGACAGTGGACGCGGCTGGACTTCAACTTTGTCGCCGCTTCGACTCAGACGCGGATCGCCTTTGAGAACTTCAGCGGCGGCGGGCGCTACGAAGCCAGCGGCGACGAGTTCTACGTGAGCGAGACGCAGATCCCGCCCGACGGCTCGGCGCCAGTGAATCAGCCGCCGGTGGTGACGCTGACAGCGCCGGCCAACGGCGCGACGTTCACGGCGCCAGCGTCGTTCGACATGACGGCGGCGGCATCGGATCCCGACGGCTCGGTGGCGCGCGTCGAGTTCCTCGTGAACGGTTCGGTGGCGGGAGTCGTCACGGCGGCGCCTTACCGCTACCGCGCGACGCTGGCCACGGTGGGGACGTACACGTTGGCCGCCCGCGCAGTGGACAACCAGGGCGCGCAGACGACGTCTGCTGCAGTGACGGTAACGGTGCAGACGGCGGCCGACACCACGCCGCCAAGCGTGCCGCAATCCTTGACGGCCACGGCGCAAAGCCCCGCGAGCATCCGCCTGCAGTGGCAGGCATCGACAGACAACATTCAGGTCGCCGGCTATGAGATCGAGCGCGACGGAACGCTGATTGCACAGCCCCTGATCACGGCCACGGAGTTCACTGACTCGAACCTGGCGCCGTCCACGGCCTATACATACAGGGTGCGGGCGGTTGACGCTGCAGGGAACCGCTCGGGCTGGTCCGCGCCCGTGATGGCGGCGACGCCGGCTTCGGGCGGCGGCGGCGCAGTGAACAACATTCTGGTGAACGGCGGGCTGGAGACGGGCGACTTCAGCGGCTGGAGTCACGACTGGGGCTTCACGGTCAGTCCCGAAGCGGCGCATACCGGACGGTTCGGGCTAAAGATGAACGGCGATGGCAGCATCACGCAGACATTCCGCACAACGCCCGGCCGGCGCTATTACGCGATGGCTCGCGTGCGGATCGACCGCGAAATCCAGCCGCCGGGCTGGGGCGGCCTGCGCGTGAACATCACGGCTTGGGACTGGACGGAACTGGCGGCCGGATTTGTGACCGCTCAGGACACCCCCGTCGGACAGTGGAAGCGGCTCGACATGACCTTCACCGCAACCACCCAGGACACGCGGATCAACTTCAGCAACTTCAGCGGCGGCGGGCGGTATGAGGCCAGCGGCGACGAGTTCATCGTGAGCGAATCGCCGATTCCGCCCGACAACACGCCGCCGCCAAACCAGCCGCCCGTGGTGGCGCTGACCGCGCCAGCCAATGGCGCAACGTTCACTGCACCGGCAGTGGTCAACGTGGCCGCCGCGGCATCAGACCCTGATGGAAGCGTCGTTCGCGTGGAGTTCCTGGTGAATGGGGCTGTGGCTGCGACGGACACGTCAGCCCCCTATTCCGCCAGCCTGACGCTGAGCAACACGGGAACCTACACGCTGGCGGCGCGCGCCGTCGATGACCGTGGCGCGCAGACGACATCATCGCCCGTGACGATCACGGTGAACGAGCCTTCTGGTGGCGGCGGAGGCGGTGGCGGAGGCGGCGGCGCGCCTTCCAGCAATCTGCTGGCGAACCCCGGCTTCGAAACCGGCACTCTGAGCGGCTGGTCCGGCTCGGCTCAGGTCACGAATGAAGACCGCTACTCCGGGCAGTGGTCGGCGCGCATCACCACCGATTCCATTACGCAGGTAGTGACGACCACGCCGGGCGAGACCTACAAACTCACTGGGTGGGCGCGCGTGGCTGCCGAAACGGGCAGCGACTGGGGCGGATTCCGCCTTGAAGCTCTCAGCTGGGACTGGAAGACGCTGGCGCATTCGGGCTACATTTCGCGCCAGAGCGCGGGCGACGGCTGGGTGAAATATGCGCTGACCTTCCAGGCGTCGACGACGCAGACGCGGATTGCGGTCGGCTTCTTCGGCGGTCCTTCCCTGCGCATGACGGTGTTCGTGGACGATCTGGCCGTTGTTCGCAAGACCGGAGCCGGATTGCCGCCTGATTTGACCGCGGTGATCGAGGTGCGCGAAGGCGCGGGCGGAGAGCGCCTGCTCGATTACCGCGTGACCGGCGACGATCCCGATGGAGCAGTGGTCCGCTACAACTGGGACTTCGGCGACGGAGCGCGCTCGCAGTGGCCTGCCGGAACCCGGCGCGTGAGCGTGCCCGGCAGCTACACGGCGGTGCTGCGTGCGTCGGACGACGATGGCAACGTGGTGACGCGCACGGTGGCCTGGAGCGCGCCTGTTCCTGCGGGCGCTCCGCGCATTGCGATCACCGAACCCGCCGACGGAGCGGTGGTCAACAGCGCTTCGCTGACCGTGCGCGGCACGGCGGAAGGCGCATTGTCGGAGATCCTGGTGACGACGGACCGGGACGTGATGGCTGCGGCCAGCCTGTCGAACACCTGGAGCGCGGCGCTGACGCTGAAGCCCGGCTGGAACCGGATTCTGGCTCAGGTGCGCGACGCGCAGGGGCGCGTGGCTGCGGCGGAGCGGCGTGTCCGCTACGTTCCGTCAGGCTCGCTCGCTGTGACCGATATCCGCGAAACTGGCACGGCGGAGCGCTGGGAGCCTTACGTCATCCGCTTCCGGCTGGCCAACAGCGCGGCCACGCATCCGCATCTTCCTTTCGATCCCAACCCGCCGCGCGGGCTCGAGTGGGTGGACGGCGTGAGCGTCGACGTGCTGTTCACGCGCGACAACTGGGCCACTGTGCTGCGGCGGCCGGCGTTTCTCGAACAGCGCTACCAGCGGGCGCTGAAGTCGAACGAAGAATGGATGTACCCGGAGGGCGAACCCGAGTGGACCGTGCGGTTCGCGCCGCCGCAGGAGGGAACGTGGCGCTACCGGATTGAAGTGCGCGAAGCCCGCGGCACGGCGCAGTCGGCCGAGCGGACCTTCACCGCCGCGGCCCCCGCGAGCCCTGTCAATCGCGGACCCGTGCGTGTCTCCCAATCCGACTGGCGCTACTTCGAGTACGCCGACGGCTCGCCGTTCCTTGGCGGCGGCAGCGGCATTGGCGCCGGTCCGCGGCAGTTCTCCTACGAGATGATCAACAACCTGAATCAGGTCGGCTCGGGCAACCAGACGATGTTCCGCTGGTGGATCAGCGGGCAGATCTGGGGCTCGGCGTGGGGGCCGTGGACCTCGCGCACGCTGTCCTACGAAGGAACGGTCCCGGCCACGGGACTGTCGCTGGAGAGCGCCTGGGCGCACGGTCTGGCGGCGCTGCGGCTCGACGAGAGGAACCCGCTGATGTTCTACGGCTTCTCGAGTTCCGCCGTGCCGCTGGTTCCCGGCCGGCGCTACCGCGTGTTCGTGCGTTTGCGGACAGAGGGCGTAACGGGACCGCGCACCGCGGGCCAGCCGTACGGCGTCTGCGTCAAGTTCACCGGCTGGCCGGAGATCGGCCAGACGGAATCGCTGCCCGTGCTGGTGCGGCACGTCGCCGGTGACACTCCGTGGCATGTGGCCTACGGCGACTTCACGGCCGCGTCCGACGTGGCGTCTTTCCTGTCGCTGATTCTCGAGAACACGACGGGAGGCAGCGCGTTCGTGGACGAAGTGGCGCTCTACGAGCTGCAGAGCAGCGGCGCGCTGGGGCCGCAGCTGCTGCAGTCGCCGAAGTTCAACTCGCATACCACGTTCGACCCGCGCCGCAGCGCCGCGATGGACTCCATCCTCGACGTGGCGCGGCAGCTCGGCATCACGCTCCGGCTCGTGATCAGCGAGAAGCAGGAGTATCTGCTGAACCACCTCGGCCCCGAGGGTCTGGCCGACCGCAACCCGGGCAACTTCAACAACGGGCCGGGCACGCCGGGCGGCTGGCTGCACGAGGCCTACTGGCGATACCTGTTCGCGCGCTTCGGCGCTCACCGTTCCGTGCACAGTTGGGAACTGGTCAACGAAGAAGCGCCCTCGCCGGGCGCGCACTTCCGGCTGGCGGCGCGGCTGGCCGCGCTGGCCGGCGCCGATGGCAACCCGCATCCGGCGACGACGTCCACCTGGGCGACCTTCGCCGAGGAGGCGTGGAAGCACCCCGACAGCGCGCCCATTTCGAACGTCGACTTCCATGTGTACGTGCGCGCCGGCTGGATCGAGCCCCGCGACGAACTGGCCAACGATTCGGCCCGCTTCTTCGCCGAATACGACCGCGCCTCGCTCCAGATGAACTGGGGCAAGCCGGCCACGTGGGGCGAGCAAGGCATCAACGGCCCGCGCTCCACCGACGAGGAAGACACGGACCTCCGGCAGGACCGCAACGGCGTGTGGCTGCATAAGATGATCTGGGCCCGCTGCGGCCCGGGCGGCGTGTATCCGCTCTACTGGTACACCGACAACATCTTCAACTACCGCCTCCACGGCCTGTACGGCAACTGGAACCGCTTCATGAGCGGCATCCCGCTCAACAACGGCCGCTACCGCGACGCCGATGCGCGCGCCTCGCACACTGACCTGCGTGTGCTGGGGCAGAAGGACACGGCAGGCGGCCGCGCGCACCTCTGGATCGACAACCGCCGCCATACGTGGCGCGCCGTGGCCGATGGCGCCGCCGTGCCCGCGGTGAGCGGCACGGTGACAGTGGCCATGGGCGCGGCCAACGCCTCCTACACCGCGACGTGGTACAACACGTCGACCGGGCAGCCCGTGCGGACCGAAACCGTGCAGGCCGATGCCGCCGGGGACGTGACGCTGACCGTGAATGGGCTGGCCACAGACACGGCCGTGCGGCTCGAACGGCGGTAGGAGTACTGCTGCTCAAGGCCTGAAAGCCAGACGGAGAAAGCGGCCCGCGGAGCCGCGCATGCCGGCTGCCGCGGGCCGCGGCTTTTCCGCGGCCGCAGGTCCGCCGCGCCGTCCGCCTTCGCTTCTGAAGCCGCATCCACGCTGAAGAGATCAGCGCCTGCGGCCGAACGAGAATTCCTCGCGCAGCACGCGGCCCTGGGCATCGATCAGGAAGGTGACGACAAAAGCGTTGCCTTCCGGCGGCCCGAAGCGGAGATCGGTGATGCGGACCACCACCGCGCCTTCGGGATCCGGTGCGGGCATGACCGACCACGACGGCGCCTGGGAAAAGTGCAGGAACACGCGCCCTGTCTCCGTGCCTGCCACAATCGGGCGGAACCGTTCGGTGTCCGGCTTGTAGAACACCGTGCCCGCATCGGGATCGAACGGGCGGCCGAGTTCGACAGGAACCAGCCGCCACGCGGAGCGTGTTTCGACCACGCCCGTCCACTTCCACGGATTCGCAGGGGAGGGCGTGGCGAGCACGCGGCGGGGCGGCTCGCCCGCGTAGACGCGGGAATTCAGCTGCTGCACGGCCTGCTCGTGGAGCAGCGCGCGCAGGCCGACGGCGGCGGCGAAGCCGGCGAGCCCCAGCCACGCCATGCCGCGCCCTGGCGCGCGGCGGAAACCGATCTCGGAATACACGAGCCGCGCGAGCATCGGCCCGAGCGTGCAGACGAGCAGAATCGCCCAGACCCAGACGTCGACGATGAACAGCAGATCGAGGTGATACCAGCGCTCGGTGAACGGGGTCCCCAGGCGGATTCCGTAAACATTGAGCAGGTCGAGCAGCGGATGGGTGAACGCGGCGACCAGGGAAATGAGATACGCGCGGAGCCACAGCGCACGGGACGCCGGTCCGCGCCGCCGCGCGAGCAGCCACCACAGCGGGAGCGGCGCGGCGGCCACCAGCGGCAGCCAGACAAGCGAGTGCGTGAAACCCCGGTGGTGATGCAGATAGCAGATCCAGCTCCGCGCGCCCGTGATGATGTCGATGTCAGCGAAGTTGGCCGCGCCCACGGCCAGCGCCGTTCCATACGGCACCCCGCGCGCCAGTCCCGTGCGGGCCAGCAGAACGCCGGTCAGCGAGTGTGTGAGGTTATCCATCGAGCTCCACGGCGTAGACCTGCGGATGGCCGCTGCGGTCGCTGGTGAAAATCACGTGACGCTCCGAAGGCGAGAAAGAGGGATGCGGGTGCGTGTACTGCGGACCGTACACCGTATCAGCGGCGTTCTCCATCCAGCTCAGATTGCCCCCCAGCGCCGCGCGCGCGGCGGCGAAGTCTTCGGGCAGCGCATAGCGGGACTTCATCCACTGAGAGCCTCTGTTCGAGCTCTGCGAGAGCGCGGCAAGGCGCTGCGCGCCGGTGGCGGCGTCGATCAGGAACAGGCCGCGGTCCGGGTGGTTGGTATCGCACAGGATCAGCGTGCCGGCGCGGTTGGGAGCGATGTGCCACGCGTTGCATTCGCAGATGAGCCGCCGCTCCCTCGTCGTCCAGTCCAGGCGCCAGAGCGCGCGGGGCCACTCGACATAGACGAGGTCGCCGGTGCGCCCGAGGAAAGTCTCGTGGACGACGAACTCGTCATTGGAGTGTTCGTAAAGGCACTCAAGACCCGTGCCGTCCCGCCGGATGCGGTGCATGCGCGGGGCGGGGTCCGCCGCGAACTCGATCCACTCCGGCTCGAGCGGGTGGAACTGCGGATGGATGACGGTGCGCGGGAAACGATGGAAAATCCAGTCCCGCCCGTCCCTGCGGCCTGCAACGAGTCCGGATTCACCGCCGATCCTTGCCGCGGCGGTCAGCCACTCTCCGTCCGCCGACAGCGACACTTCTCCGAACTGCGCGTGATCGCGGCGCGCGACGAGCCGCTCTTCCAGCGTGTCCCTGCGGATCTCCCAGATCGAGCCGCCGCGCACGAAGTAAACGGATTCGCCGCCCGGATGGATGGCGGGCGAAAACGGATGGATTGGCGCAGCGTCCGTCCACTGCCGGATCTCGCCCTCCGGGAAGGGCTCGACGGAAAAGAGCTGCCACGCGCCGGTGCGGTTGCTCGCAAAAATCAGCGACTGCCCGTCCGGGGTCAGCGAGGAGTTGAGGAAGTAGGTGTGATGGTTGATGCACGGGGCGCCCGTGAGCCTGTGCACGCGCGCGCCGGTTGCGGCGTCGCGCTCCAGAGCGTGCTCGGACGGAAAGCGCGCGTCTTTCATTTGCGAAATATCAGGATATGCTGCCAGGGCAGATCGTTCAAAACGCGTTCGAAGACGAAGCCCTCGGGCTCGACTTCGGCGCGCGCCTCGGCCACGCTCATCTTGTGCTCTTCCCGGATGGGCACGTTGGGATCTTCCTTGCGGAATTCGATCAGCACGAGGCGGCCGCCAGGCTTGAGGGATTCGCGGATGCGGCGGAGCACCTGTTGCGGCCGCGCGAGCTCATGATAGACGTCCACGAGCAGGGCGAGATCCAGCGATTCCGGAGGAAGGCGGGGATCGGTTTCCGTGGACAGAACCGTCTCCACGTTCCCCAGCCGTTTGCGCTGGATGCGCTGTTCGAGCAGCCGGATCATTTCAGGCTGGATGTCGGTGGCGTAAACCTTGCCTCCGGGACCGACGGCTTTCGACAACAGTTCGGTGTAGTAGCCGGAGCCCGCGCCAATGTCGGCGACCGTCTGGCCGGGCTGAATGCGGAGCAGCCGGACGGCCAGGCTCGGCCGTTCTTCGATCTCGCGCTCGGCCCGCTCGAGCCACGGCGCGCCGGCGGCCCCCATGACGGGCGCGATCAGCCGGCCGCTCACCGGATGGCGCAGGGGCTGCGCGCTGCAGGAGACGGCGAAAAGGAGAAGAAAAGCTGCGGCCAATTGCGCGGACGTGCGATTTGGGATATCTTTCACACTGATACTGATTCGGAGGCACGACGAATGTACGCAGCATTTCGACCGGTCATCGGAATCGCGGCGACAGTAGCGGTGGTTCTCAGCTCTGCGGCTTGCGGGCCGCGCAAATCAGGCACGGTGCACCCCATGGGAACTCCCGTCATCGTCGGAGATCTCAGCTACACGGTCTACCAGACGGAATGGCGGGACGAGTTGCAGACGAACATGGGCCCGCGCAAGCCCGAACACCGTTTTCTGCTGGTCACTGTCAGCATCACGAACAACGGTCCCGAGGACCTCACCGCGCCCCTGCTCGCCGTGATCGACAAAGATGGCCGGGAGACGCTCGAGCTCGACAAGGCCGAGGGCGTTCCCCAGTGGCTCGGGTTGCTGCGCCGCGTCCGCAGCACGCAGACGGAGACCGGAGTGATGCTGTTTGACGTGCCGCCGGGTGATTACAAGCTGCGCGTCTCCAGCGGCGGCGACGTGGAACATGAACAGACCGCCCTGGTCAGCCTGCCCTACCGCGTCGAGGCGCCCGAAGCCCGTCCGGCGGTGGAGCCGCAGATGCCTCCCGCGCAATAAAGGCGCACAATAGAGGCGTGGGCTGGATCGGGTTGATGCTGCTGCCGGCGGTGCTCTCCGCCGGACAGCCGGCGCCTTCGAAGCTCGCCATCACCGGAGTCACCCTGCATTACCGGCAGGAGGACGGCCCGCCGATCAGCGCCAACTACGAATACCACTCCGGCGAGCTCCTCTATCTCAGCTTCCGGATCGCCGGGTTCCGCGTCGTCAAGGACCGGGTCGATCTCCGCTGGTCTCTCTACGCCACGGATCCCGAGGGGCGGCTTCTGGAGCCGGCGGCGGGCGGCGCCATCCAGGAAGAGCTGAGCTACGAGGACAGGAACTGGCTGCCGCGCGTCCAGTACACCATGGCGCTGCCCGGACAGCTGCCTCCGGGCGGCTACCGGATCAGGATCCGGGTGGCCGATGAACTGGCGCAGACAAGCGCCGAACACGACGTCCCCTTCCGCGTCGGCGGCAGGCCATTGCCAAAGGTGGACGGGCTGACCGTCCTCAACCTCGGCTTCTACCGCGACGAAGCGGATCGCGAACCCATGCCCGACGCCGTCTACCGCCCCGGCGAGACTCTGATCGCGCGGTTCCAGGTGGCGGGCTTCACGCTCGGCGGGAACAACCGGTTTTCCGTCAGCTACGGACTGGAGGTCCTGAACACGCAGGGAGACGTGCTCTTTACCCAGGAGGAAGCCGCCAGCGATGAAGGCGAGCCCTTCTACCCCCGCCGCCTGCTGAACGGCATGCTGACGCTCAGCGTCAGCGAGGGCGTCCAGCCCGGCGATTATCAGCTCGCCGTAACCGTTGTCGATAAAGTGGGCGGCAAGACAGCCGAAGCGCGCGGGCGGTTCCGGGTCGAAAAGTAGCGGGCTCCCCGTGTCCCGGATGGGCCAGCCGGATCCCGGAAGTCCGTCCCGGCTCCGGCTACCGGCTGAGCCTGCCTCCCTCGATCCGGAACGGCGCCATCGCGGCATACCCGCGCCGGTCAGGTCCTGTCGTCAGCCACGCTTCCAGCACATAGCGGCCGTCGGGCAGCGGCTCGCGCAGCTCGAGGGGGACCTCATGACGGAGTTCCCCGGAAACGGTCCTGATCCGCGTCGCCTGCGCGAAGGCTTTGCCGTCCGACCAGCGGTAAACAGGCCGGCCGGATTCATCCCAGAGGACGGCGTCGTATTCCTGCCAGTCGGCGTAAAAAAGATCGACAGGCTCGCCCGTTCCCGGAACCAGGCGCAGCGACGCTGACAGCCCGCCAGACGGAGTCTCCGCCAGCGAGGCGCTGAAGAATGTCGAGGGACCGGCCTCGAAAAGAAACTTGCCGACGCGCGCGGAGACGAGCTCATAGACGCGCGGTCCAGCGATGGTCGTGACAGTCCGCTGCAGCATGCCGATCCCTGGCGCAAATACCTCGGCCCCGGTTCCGGCATCGGCGCAGCCCGTGGAGCGGTACTCCAGCTTCTGCGCCGCAGAAAACCATCCTGCCGAGCCCTGATACGGCGCGGGCGGGCCAGCCAGCCGGCTTTCCTGCTCGCACGGACGGAATGGGGCGGCAGCCCAGCCGCTGCCAGCGTCCTCGAACGACGTCAGCACCCGCTCGGCGCCCGCCTCTTCGTCCAGATAGACCAGGGTTCCATCCCTGAGGGGACGGACCCACAACCCCCGGTCCACGTAACCATTCAGCCGGTAATACACGTTGTCATTGGCCGCCAGCGGCGTGCCCACGCGCACGGTGAAACTGTGGCCGGATTGAAGGTCCGTGTACGTCCACTGGTTCCCGTTCTGCAGCGGCAGCATCTCTCCCGCAAAGGCTGCAGCAGCAGGCAGCAGCACAGCCAGCAGGTTCTTGTCGATTGGCATATACCAGGGGACGATCCCGCCGGGCCTGTGTTCCGGATTTGTTTGTAAACTTTGACCGGTCCTCTGCCCTTACGGCGCCACCACAAGCGGCGCCCGCAGGAATCCCGCTTTCTGCCCCAGCCGGTCGATCACGTTGAGCTGCGCGACATATTCGCCCGCGGGCAGCTTCAGCGGCGCTTCCAGAGCCACCGCGGCGCTGCGGCTTTTCGGATCCTTGAGCGCGCTCACCACTGCCGGGCGCGACTGGTAGACGAGCTTCCCGTCGCGGTAGATCGTCAGCGCCGCCGCCAGCGATGGCTTCTGCTGCGTGGGATCGGTGTCGGGATCGTAGGCTTCGGCGTAGACGTAAAGCGTCTGCCCTTCGCGGAACACCCGCGTGACGCTGGGCAGGAGCTTTTCATTGCCGCGCACCAGCGGGTGCGTGTCCTGTTTCTTCACAAGCTTCCTGTCCGCCGCGCCCACGGCTTCGCTCACCGGCACGCGCTGTGCGCCCAGCACCAGCGAGCTGAGCCGCACTTCGTCTTTCAGCCCTGTCAGGTCCGGGATCGTGAAGCGGGTATCAAATGATCCCAGCTTTCCGGTCAGGTTCTCGCGCACCACCATGCGCATCGTGTACGAGCCCGGAGGCAGCGTGAAGCCCGTGTCGTACACCAGGCTGCGCTCGGCGAGCTGGCCTGCCTTGCCTTCCCGCAGCTGGATCTTGATCGAGTCGCGCACCGTCGCCGCCACGACGCCCCGCGCGTCCTTCACCTGGCCCGCGAAGTCGAACGTCGTCGTTTCAGCTCCGCCCTGTTTCTTGAGCGGAATCGCGGAACCGGGGATCTTCACCGCCACGGGGACGAAGTACTGGCTGCGCCCCAGGCGGAACCAGTTCACCTCCAGCGCCAGCCGCAACTGCGTCACGGGGTCGCCGGCCAGCAGCGCCTCTTCCAGCTGTTTCTCCTTGTCGTAGCTTGAGAACGCCGCAAAATCCTTTTCTGCGAAATAGCCGCGGCGGTAGTCCAGCCGCGCCCGCAGCCGCGCCTGCACGGCCGGCTGCAGCTTCACCTCCACGCGCCGGTACTGGCCGTCGCGCCGCTCATCGGTGGAGTAGTAGCCGAGGATGTAATAGCTCTGGATGTCCTGCTGCGCCCGCTGGATGCCGAGCGCAAGGTCGTTCGTGTCGAACAGCGCGCGGCCGCCTGTGTCGGAAGCCAGCATCTCCAGCGTGTCCTGCGTGTCGTAGCTGCGCTGCCGCTGACGTCCCTGCGCCTGCCCGCTGAACAGGCCCGTGCCCGAGACCTGGGCCACCGTGGCGCCCCCGCCGGGCGGTTCAGCCTGCAGGCCGCGCACGTCCACGGGATAGAAGCTCACGTTGGCGCGCACGGCGGCGTTGACGGCGGCGCGCAGCTGCGCTTCATTGTCCATCCCCGTCCGGCTGACGCCGGCGGTGAAATAGACAACCGCTTTCTTCTCGGGCAGCGCTGCCAGCGACCGCGCCAGATCCTCCAGCGCTGCCAGCTTGCGGTCCGTGTTGAAGACGTTGAATTCCGTGTCGTCCGCCGCAAAAGCGGAGTCTTCCGCGGACTCCGCGTTCGTGGCGCCCTCCGCCGCCAGTTCGCTCATCTCGCCCGTCTGGAACTTCCGCACCGTTTCGATCAGCGCGTCGCGGTCGTTCGTAAAGTCCTGCGCCACGCGCAGGCGCGAACCGAACGCCACGATGCGCACCAGGTCCGCCGGCGTCATCTTCGTCCGGATCCATTCTTCGGCTGCCTCCCTGGCGCGGATCTGCTGCGTATCATCAAGCGAGGTCCAGTCGAAATAGAGCACGATCAGGCGCCGGTCGCGGTAACGCACGGGCAGGATCGCACCGGTCTGCTGTTCGGCTTTCACGGTCTGCGGCGCAGCCGCCTCCGCCGTCATCACCGCCGCGCCGGGCGCCGCATCCTCGATCTGCTGGAACTCGAAGACGCGGATCGTCTGCGGCTTGCCGTTTTCCGTGACGATGAAATCGTTCGCGGTCAGCCCCTTCACCGGGCGGCCCTGCGCATCGCGCACGAACACCGTGACGATCACGAGGTTCGCCGACGCGCGGAAGGTCAGCGTTTCATCAGGCGGCTGGGCGAGCAGAGCCGCGCACATCAGGCTGGAGAGCAGTTCGCGTTTCATGGCTAGAATTGGAACCTCGCCGTGATCTGGACGCTGCGCATGGCGGCGGCGGAAGTAGGCTCGCCGTAGTTGGCGGCGTTGACCACCGTGCCGTAGCTGGTCAGGTTCACCTTGTTGAGCACGTTCTGCGCCTCGAGCCGCAGGTCGAGCCTGCGCCGCGCGCTTTCTCCCAGCTGGAACGCGCGCCCGAAGCCCGCGTTCAGCACCACCATGCCCGGCCCCGGAATCGTGTTGCGGCCCGCGTTGCCGTAGCGGTCCGCGGGCGGCACCGTGAACGCCGCCGTGTTGAAGTAGCCCGAGCCGCTTTTCACGGGCAGCCCCGTCGCGTCGGCGCGGGCGCTTCCCGTGGCGCCGCTGCCGCCCGGATCGGCCACCGAACCCAGCACGCGCGCCGTCAGCGGACGGCCGGAGTTCGCCTGCAGGTTCAGGTTCAGGTTCCAGTCGCGCAGCAGCGTCGTCCATTTGTTGCGCTGCCGCAGCCAGATGCCCGTGGGGCCGAACGGAGACGCAAACATGCCGTTGAACTGCAGCTGATGCCGGACGTCGAAGTTCGACAGTCCGCGTTCGGCGCGGAGGTTGTTTTCGTCCTGCACGACAAGGTTGCCCGTGCCCCCGATCGAGCTGGCGTTGTCAATCGATTTCGAGAACGTGTAGACCGCGGACCAGCTGACGCCGCGCCGCATGCGCCGCACCACGCGCAGCTGCCCGGAGTGGAAGATCGAGCTGCCTTCGGGACTGTCATAGGTGAAGCCCGTGGCGTAGGGAATCGGGCGGCGCAGCTCGCTGTCGATGGGCGAGCCGGGCGCGGCGCGGTTCGGAATCCGCAGGATGTCGAGCGCCGTGCCCTTGGTGCCGAGATAGCCCAGTTCGATGACGTAGCCCCGCACGTCCTGCTGGATGTTCAGATTCCACGTCTGTGCGTAGGGGGCGCGGTAGCCCGGATTCACGGCGAACGAATTGAGGATCGTCTGCTGCTGCGGCCCGCGGAAAGGCTGCCGGAGCGTCAGCCGCGCGGCGGTGGACGTGTTGAACGTGGCCGCCGTGGCGAAGGGCGGCTGGTAGACCAGCCGCTGCGCAATGCGGTTGAACACGGCCAGGTCGTAAAACACGCTGTAGCCCAGGCGCACGATCGTGCGCCGCTTCTGGCTCGGCCGCCACGCGAGGCCGAAGCGCGGCGCCACGTTGTTCAGATCGGACCGGATCAGTCCATCCGGCACGCTGCCCATCCACGGCCCCTGCCCGCCCGGCGTCACCACCGCCGCGCCCGTCCAGCCGGGTGCGAGATCGAGGTTCGCCATGCGCCCGTACTTTTCGGTCAGCGGCAGCCAGGCGTCCCAGCGGAGCCCCGCGTTCAGCGTCAGCCCCGGCCGCGCGCGCCACTCGTCCTGCACGAACACGCTGAACACCGACTGCCGCATGTAAGTGTCCGGCTCTCCGAACCGCACGCTGCTCTGCTGCACGTAGCCGAGCAGGAAGTCGGCGAAGTCGTTGCCTGTGCCCGCCAGCGGCCGCCCGGCGGCGTCAAGGCCGCTGGTCAGAAGGCCGCCGAAGAAGAGCGTGCCGCGCGCATTGGGGTCGAGCAGCGTGTTCTGCTGCGTCCGCGTGAATTCGAAGCCCGTCGTGATCGAGTGCGCCCGGCGCACGATCGTCCAGCCATCGCTGAAGTTCCAGGTGTGCACCATGCGCCGCGACCGGTTGCCGTCTGTCAGGTCGCCGTAGTTGGTGAAGTTCAGGTTCGGCGGACCGAAGTTGACCGGATCGCGGGAGGCGCCTTCGATCCCCAGCTGTCCCGCCACGTCCGGGCCATAGGCGAAGTAAGGAATCAGCGCGTTGTAGTTCCGGTTGTAACGGACGCGGATGTTGTGGATCAGGCGCGGGGCCAGCGTCTGGCTCCAGTTCACGGCCGTGTTCCAGCCGCGCCCCCTGTTCGGGTCGCGCCACCCGAACAGCTGGATATTTTCCGAGTAGCGCCGCTGCCAGGCCAGGTCGAACGCCAGCCGGTTGCGGCGGTTGAGCGTGCGGTTCAGCCGCACGTTCAGGTTGTCGTTCGACTGCGGCTGCGCCGCCGAGAGCGTCCAGTTCTGCACCGCGCCGGGGCGGTTCGGCAGAGGAATGAACTCGAGCAGCCCGCGCGCGATCGGGCTGATGCGCGCGTCGGGGATGCGGTTGTCCGGGAACGGCGCGCCGGAGAGCGGATCGAAGATCACGGCCGGCTTCAGCGGCTCCAGCACGCGGAAGTCGCCCGTGCGGACGGCCGCATCAGGCAGCACCGCGAAGCCGTTGTAGACCGTGTTGCCGCGGCCCGCATTGTAGTTCACGAAGAAAAACGTGTTGTCCGCGCCGAAGATCCGGCCAAACTTCAGCGGGCCGCCCAGCGAGCCGCCGAAGCGCGTCTGCGTGTATTGCGGCTTTTCCACGGGACGCCCGTTCACGCCATAGGGTGCGGCGTCGAGGGCGTCGTCGCGCAGGTTGAAAAACAATCCGCCGCGGATCTGTTGTTGCGCGCGCTGCACCCGGTTGCCGAACCCTTCCCGCTGCAGGGCGCCCCCGAAGCGCTCCGCCAGCTCGCGCTTGATCTTTTCCTGCTCCTCCGGAGGCAGGTTGCGGAACTCCTCGGGCGACATGCGTCCCAGTCCCGGGCCCATGCCCGCGCGCATGCCGGGACCGCCGCCGGGCGGGCCGCCCATCATGCCGCCTCCACGCATGCCGCCGCCCATGCCGGGCCCGCCCCCCAGTGCGCCGGGCGCGCCCCCGAACCCCGCCGGGCCGGCAGGGCCCGCCGGGCCTCCGCCGGGTGCGCTTCCCGGGGCCGGTCCCGCCATGCCGGGCGCCCCGCCGGGCGCGCCGCCCTCCGGACCGAACGGCCCGCCCGCCATGCCTCCGGGCCCGAACATCCCGGCCATCATCGGCGCCGCGAATCCGAACTCGAAGAACCCCGGGCGGCCCGCTTCCTGCAGGCCGCGGCTCAGCGAACCCTGCACCAGGAACGACTCGCTCGCGTCGCTTGAGTCGATGTTCATCGGCGCCGCAGGCTCCAGCGTGCGGCTGTTCTGAATCTCGATTGTCTCGCCGCCGCTGATTCCGGAAAGGACGCCGCCGTTGGACGACGCAGCCGCCGGCGCCGGAATCGACATCGCGACCTCGACATGGCTTCTCTCCGCGCCGCTGACGGTCCGCCGCGCCAGATCGAACCCGAACAGCCGCGCCTCGATTTCGACGGCTCCTTCCGGAACGTCCGGGACGCTGAACCTCCCCTGTTCATCGGTCACGGTCTGCCATTGTCTGTCCTGTTGGCGGACCGTCACCACGGCGCCCGGCACAGGCTTGCCCCGGTGCATGACGCGCCCGGACACCGCCGCCGGCGGCGCGTCTTCTCCGGCGAAACAGGGAGTCAGGATCAATGCAAGCAGGAGAAGGATTTTCATTGCCACCCCTTGAGACGCTGCTGAAGGCCGCACGGCTTACCCCTGCCGGTAAAGGATCGTTAAACCCGGCAGACGCCGCGCCAGCAGGAAGAAGCCCCCCAACAGCGTTCTCCCCTCGCCCTCCCCAACGGGTTTCCCCTCGCGCTTGCGCGAGGGCTGCATCCCACCCGTGCCGCCCGCGCCCTCGCCGACGGATTTCCCCTCGCGCTCGCGCGAGGGCTGCATCCCACCCGTGCCGCCCCCCACCCCGCAACCCCCACCCAAACCCCAAGACCGCAATTTTACGAAACGAACCGAAACCCGCCCCGCCAAACAGAGCCGCGCGGGAGCAGCCCGAAGGGCTGCGACCAAGCGGTTCAAACACAACAAGGGCTGCGACCAAGCGGTTGAAACACAACCTCCCCAACCTTCCAACACCCCCCACCGCACCGCAAACGCGGCCAGTCCGCCGCCCTCCCCTCCGGATTTCCCCTCGGCCTTGGCCGAGGGCTGCATCCCAACTGTGCCCCCTCCCGGAGACCACTCCCCCGCAACACCCTCCAAACCCCAAACCGCAATTTCACGAAACGAACCGAAACCCGCCCCGCCAAACAGAGCCGCGCGGGAGCAGCCCGAAGGGCTGCGACCAAGCGGTTCAAACACAACAAGGGCTGCGACCAAGCGGTCAGAGCACAACCTCCCCAACCTTCCAACACCCCCCCACCGCGCCGCAGGCGCGGCCGGGCGCCCTCCCGCCCCGGCACCGTTCACAGGCCCTCGTCCCGGCCCCGCTTCAGGCCGTCAGGGCCGGAAGATCTCCTGCGCCCGCCCTGTTTCGATACCGAGATGGTTCAGGTAGAACTCGAGCACGTTGGCCGGGAACCGGTCTTTCAGCGCTTCGTAGGCGCGCTGCTGCCAGCCCTCCGTCAGATACGAACTGACATCGGCATCCTTGGCGAAGAACCCGTCCTGATGCGGCACGCCGAGAAAATCCAGCGCCGCGATGATCATGTCCAGATGCCCGATCAGCACGGCCTGCGCGAGGTCCGAGGCCAGATCCTCGTCGTGCTGCTGCAGCCGCTCCCACAGCCGTGGCGCGGCCTTGCGCAGCGTCTCGCTGTTCAGCTTGTGCAGATGCGTGCGCACCTTCAGCGGCTCGTACAGCTGATACGTCCGCAGCCGGCTGATCGAAACCCGGCGCAACAAATCCTGAAACCCCTGTTCGCCCTGCGCCAGAAAGGCGTCGCTCAACTTCATACCAGTCAAAGCGTAACATGAGGCCATGGAGCCGCTGAACGGCCCGGGCAGCGAACTGGAAGTGGAGTGCTACTCAGGCTTCAGGGCCTGCGAGAAGCCGCTGCGGTTCCGCGTCTCCGGCGTGACGTTCGAGATCGAATCCATCCTCGGCGAGTGGCGGACGCCGGACGAACACTGCTTCCGGGTGCGCACTGCAGCGGGCGGCTGCATCCTGCATCACCACCTGCAGACAGACTCCTGGACCATCGAGCCCTGCCTGTCCCGGTTCACTCGGCCCTGAACCGGAACCAGTTCAGGTTGCCCAGCCCGCCCGTCCCGCTCTGCCGCGTGAACACGACATACAGGTCCCGCACGCCGCTGGCGCCCGCCACCGGGGCGCTGACGGTTCTCCAGGTCTGCCAGCCGCCGGTCACCGGCAGCGGCGCCTGGGCGATCAGCGGGCCGTTGGGCGAGTCCAGCCGGAACTCAAGCGTCCCGCCCGTGCCCGCGCTCGCCACGCGCACGTCCACGGACCGCACGCCCGCGCCGAAATCCACGTTACGGAATTCCGCCCAGCTGCCTGCTGCCGCGTAGCCGAGGTTGAAGCCGCCGTCCGTGTCCGTGCATGGCTCGGTGCGCAGCTCGCGCAGGCTGGCGTAGTTCGATGCGAGAATCGGCTGGCCCGCGGCGGGAAACACGAACTCCGGCTTTCTCTCGCGCGGCGCGCGCGGCCCGGCCTGCGGCGCGGGCGGCTCGACGCCCTGATCCCAGACCACGGTGACTCCGCCCAGCGCCGGCAGCGCCAGCTCCAGCCACCGCCCTCGCCATTCCACCTGGAACCGGCGCTCCTCGCGTGTTTCGTTGTAGGCCACCAGAACGCGCGTGCGGTTGCGGTTGACGAACGCCGCCGTGATCACGCCCGGCGCGTTCGTCGAATACACCCGCACCGCCCCGGGCCGCACAAACTTGCTGAAGTGCCCCAGCGTGAAGTAGTCGATCGTCTTCCGCGCCTCGCCCGTCTGCTCGTTCACTTCGATCAGACCCGTGCACGTGTCGCAACCGCCCGCGTTCGGCCCGCGCTTCTCGTTCAGCGCCAGGCCCCATTTCACGAACGCCCGCGCGTAGTTCCGCATCGAGTGGATGATGGCCTCGAAATCCGCCTTCACCTGATCCTCGATCCAGGCGCCGCCGCTTGCTTCGGTCACAAACTGCCCGCGCTTCGGGTCCATCAGATGCACCAGCGTCATTGCCCCCGCCGTGCCGCCATACCAGTGCCACGCCGTGCCCGCCACGCGCGGCGAGCCGGCGATCACCGCATCCGAAAGCACCTGCATCGGATAATCCGGCCGGTCCCAGTTGTGGTCGTAGACGAGCACTTTCACGTCAAGCCGCGCCGCGTCCAGCTCCGGCAGCAGATGGTTCTTCAGAAAATCGGTCTGCTCGGCTGCGGTCACCGACATGCCCGGATAGTCCTTCGGCACATACAGCGGCTCGTTCTGCATGGACACGTAGTGAACTGGCACGCCCTCGGCCGCATACGCTTCCACATACTTGCGGAAGTACAGCGCGAACGCCGGATACGCCTCCTTCCGCAGCGACCCGCCAATCATCGAGCCCGTCGTCTTCATCCACCCCGGCGCGCTCCACGGGCTGCCCATCATGCGGATCAGCGGATTGATCCGCAGCGCCTGCCGGAGCAGCGGCAGAATGTCCTGCCGGTCATGCTCGATCGAGAACCTCTCGAGCTTCGGGTCCTGCTGCCCCGGCGGCAGATCGTTGTACGAGTAGTGGAACCGCGCCAGATCCGACGCCCCCATCGGGTTGCGCAGGAAGCTGACGCCGATGCCCTTCTCGAAATCGAACAGCCACTCCATCACCTCCTGCTGCTTCTCCGCCGGCACGCGTTGCCGGATCAGGTACGCAGCAGAGTCCGTCATGGATGCGCCGAAGCCCTCGATCGTCTGATACGCCGTGCCATCGGCGACGATCACCACCGGCAGGTCAGCCTTCTTCGCCTGCTTGAATTCCGCCGCAGGCTGCGGCGCCATCAACGCCTGCCGGTCGCTTGTGGTCAGCCAGATCTGCGCTGTCTGGGCGTTCGCCTGCGCCATCGCAGCTGCCAGACAGACAGCGATGCGTACGAAAAACGGGAGCCGCATTCCGATGCCAGACTAGCACTGTGGCGCGCCGGCAGCGTGCCTGTGCGGAAGCGCGCCGTTTATTGGCCCGCCGGCTGCACTTCCGTCACTTTGCCGTCCACCACGCGCAGGCGCCCCAGCTCCCGCTGACCGGTCCTGTAACGATGGATCTCTACCAGCTTCCCTTCTTCGGGCAGCACCAGCCGCGAGGAGGGCGGTCCCAGCAGGGCGCGCACTTCTTCCCAGTCCATGCCCACCGTCACTTTTTCGAACGCCTCGCGCGTGGGCGTGATGCGCTGTCTTTCAGTCCGCCTTGGCGTCTCCGCGGGCGACGGCCGGCTCGTGCTGTTCTCGACAGCTGCCGTCTTCGGCCGGGTCTTCCCGCGCTCGCTGAGCGTTGCGCCGGTCTTCTCGAATGCTTTGCCGACAGCCGCTCCAACACCCTTCGCCGCCTGGCCAGCGGCAGAGGCTGCGCCCGCCAGAGCTCCGGCTTCCACGATGCCCTGCGCATGAGACCAGAACGCAGCAGCCATCACCATCGTCAGCAGTCCGAGTGCGGCGCCTCCACGCATCTCCGCAGAAACCCTCCTGTCCCGATCATCGGCCGCGGCCCGCCGGACGGCCATCGCAGGATCACCTGAATTCGGCCAGGAAATCAGCCTTGCCGCCGAGGCCATACTCCTGACTTGAAAACCGCGAAGCAGTAGCATATCCTCCCCGAAAGCGATGCCCCGATCCCTGTCCCGCCGTTCCCTGCTGGCGGCAGCGCTCTGCCAGGCGCCGCCAGACGGGTTTGTCCTCAAAGGCCGCTGGGAAGCCACGGCCTCCGGTTTCAGATTCGGCGGCACGTGGCAGGCGCTCGGCAGCAGCGACCCGCAGGAGTGCGGCGGTCTCTGGACGCTCATCCGTCAGCCCGGCGGAGTCGTTCTCGAGGGGACGTGGAACGCCCGCAAGCGGCGCGGCGCGTGGGAGGGGGGCTGGACGGCGCGCATCAACGGCGGCGCCCGTTACAGCGGCGCCTGGAAAGCCGCAGTGCGCCTGCCGCCAGACGCGCCGCTGCTCGAGCTGTTCGAATCCGCGCCCGGAAAGCCCGTCAGCGGCACGTGGGCCGACTCCGCCCGCAGAAGGGGCGCCTGGACTCTCTGGAAGGAATGAGCCGCATGGCCGCCCGTGGTACACCGGGAGCATGAGCCCGCGCTCCTGCCGGCGCCATTCGACCTCTCCAGGATCCGCTGGCTCCCGCTGTTGCGCGTCCCTGCGATTCTGGTTCTCGTCCCGCTGCCTCTCATGTTCGGGCTCGTCCCCCACAACCGGTGGTACGGCTCCCGCACGCCCCGCTCCCTCAGCTCGCCAGCCGGATGGTACCGCCTGAACAGAATCGCCGGCATCGCGGTCATCGCCGCCGAGCTCGTCCCGCCCGTCATCAAAATCACGATTCTCGCGTTCATCCCCGGACAGCCCCGCCACCGCCTGATCGATCTCGTCGATGCAGTTGTTCTGCTCCTCGCCCTCGCCATCACCGCCGCCTTCAGCGGACGGCGAGCGGCTCGGGGAAACCGCGGAAACCCCCCTGTTTTCAGGCTGGTTTCGACCCTCCCCTGCGCTACAATCAACTATTTGGGCTTCCCCTCATGAGCAATCTCATCGTCCTGGGTGCGCAATGGGGCGACGAAGGCAAAGGCAAAATCGTCGACCTGTTCGCCGAGAAATTCGATATCGTCGCCCGCTATCAGGGCGGTCATAACGCCGGCCACACCGTGCAGGTCGGCGGCCGGCGCTTCGTCCTGAAGCTGATCCCGAGCGGCATCCTGCATCCCGGCAAGCGCGCCGTCATCGGCAATGGCGTCGTCATCGATCCGCAGGCGTTGCTCGAAGAGATCCGCACTCTGGAAGACGCCGGTATCGACGTGCGCGCCCAGCTCTTCATCTCGAACCGCGCCCACGTGATCTTCCCTTTCCACCGCATGGCCGAAAAGGTCAGCGAGAACCGCCCGGACCGCGTCGCCATCGGCACGACGTCGCGCGGCATCGGCCCGTGCTACGAAGACAAGATCGGCCGCCGCGGCATCCGCATCGCGGATCTGCTGAATACGCCCGTGTTCGAGACGCTCTTCCGCTACCTCTCGGAAGACAAGCAGACCATCGCCCGCGCCTTCCATCTCGAGGATCAGCTCGACCTCGATGCGATCCGCGAGGACTACAAGCAGATGGCCGAGCAGATCCGCCCCATGGTCTGCGACACGGCGCAGCTGCTGAACGACGCCATCCGCGCGGGACAGCGCGTGCTGTTTGAAGGCGCGCAGGGGACGATGCTCGACATCGATCACGGCACCTATCCCTTCGTCACGTCTTCTTCCGCAGCCGCCGGCGGCGCCTGCACGGGCACGGGCGTCGCGCCCACGCGGATCGACGGCATTCTCGGCGTCTCCAAGGCGTACATCACGCGCGTCGGGAGCGGTCCGTTCCCCAGCGAGGACCACGGCGAAGACGGCGACCGCATCCGCAAAGCGGGCAATGAATTCGGCTCGGTGACGGGACGCCCGCGCCGCTGCGGCTGGTTCGACGTGCCGCTGCTGCGCTACACGGCGATGGTGAACGGCTTCGACTCGCTCATCGTCACCAAGCTCGACGTGCTCGACGGCTTCGACCGCATCAAGGTCTGCGTCGCCTACCGCGTCCACGGCGAGATCACGCAGCAGATGCCCGCCGAGAACGCGCTGCTCGAGCAGATCGAGCCCGTCTATGAAGAGATCCCCGGCTGGAAAACTCCCACTTCGGGCATCACCCGCTACGAAGACCTGCCGGCGGCTGCGCGCGACTACATCGCATTTCTGGAAGAAAAGACCGGCGTCGAAGTCGGCTGCGTCTCCACCGGGCCGGACCGCAGCCAGACCATGATCCGCGCGGGCTCGCAGATGGAAAAGCTGCTCGCCTGAAAGCGCCGCCGCGTCACCATCCCATCTGAAGGAGGAAGCGGAACGTCCGCCCCTCGTTCAGCGTGTTGGTGATTGCGCCAAAATTCGGGTTCGCCAGCTCGAAGCCCGGCGGCGCGAACTGCGGCGTGTTGGTCAGGTTCACGCTTTCGGCGCGCAGCATCACCCGTTTCGTCGAGTCGAACGTCCACGTCCTGCCGAGTGAAGCGTTCAGGTTCGCGATCCGGCCGCGGCGGAACGTGTTCCGCCCCAGGCTGCCGCGCATTTCGCCGGGCTGCTGAAACGCAAACGCGCTGCGCGGCAGCCGCTCGCGCGACGTGTCGGGATCGCCGATCGTGCGGCCGAGAATCGACGGATCGAGCAGGTGCGGCCGGTCGCCGCCATTGCCGTCCACGTTCCCATAGCCGGGCGCATCGCTGCCCGCGGTCACCGTGAACGGCGTGCCCTGCTTGAGCAGCATCACGCCGGTCAGATCCCAGTTCCGGAGCAGCAGCCTGCGCCAGGGCGTGCGCCATGCCCCGCGCCACAGGAAGGCATGCGGCTGGTCGAAATCGCTCAGGCCCTTCATGTCGCGGTGCGTTTCAAACTCCCACTGGCTGCGCGACAGCCGCGAATCGGCGTCGTAGGCCGTGTTGGTGTACGAGCTGCCGAGGTCCATCGCCTTGCTCCACCAGTAGGCCGTTTCGAAACTCGCGCCCCGCCAGCGCGGCAGCACCCACGTTACACGGCCGGCATCGTAATAGCCGCGCGAGCCGTTCAGAACCCACCGCAGGTCCGCAATCGCCGGATCCGCACGCCGGTCGTTGATCGTGGCTGTCGTTAGCGGCAGGCCCTCCACGGGCCGGCCGCGGTTGCGGTACCACATGATCAGCAGCTTGTGCGAGCGGCTCCCGACATACCCTGCTTCGAGGCGCCCCAGGCTGCCAAGGCTGCGCTCCCAGCTCGCGTTGTACTGAAAGCTGTAGGGCGTGGCCAGTTCGCGATCGAGCGCATAGATGTTCGGCTTCGCCCTGTCGGCTCCTTCCCGCAGCGGCTGCAGCAGGTCCGGCGCGGGGACGGCGATCTTCAGGTTTCCCGGCGGGCTGAACCGCACCTGCGAGTAGGTCACCGGAAAAATCTCTCCGAACTGCACTCCGCCGGCGGCCCGCAGAACGCCCCACGCGCCCAGGCGCCGCGCCATGCCCAGCGACGGCGCCCAGTTGTTGAGGTCGCTGTCAAACGGGATCGTGTCGCGCCCGTGCACTTCGATTGGCCTCGTGGCCGCCTGCCAGCGCAGTCCCCAGGTGACGTCCGTATCTGCGCCCCAGCGAATCCGTCCGCCCGCGTACGCCGCCGCTTCCCAGTTCCGGAATCCGCGGTAGATGTCTCCGATGCTGATCAGGTGCTGCGAGGGCGTGCCCAGGCGCAGGTTGGTGATCGCGTCGCGGCCAAAGTCGTTCCAGAAGGAGAAAAACCCGCGGTGCGCGTCCGTTTCCGCGCCGTTCATCTGCCTGCGGGCGATCTCGAATCCCGCCACCCAGCTCCGCGCGCCGTCCTGCCTGCGCCACGCGCCCGCGCCTCTGTACGTGTTCATTGCGCGGTCGAGCGGGATAATCGCAACGGGTCCGAGCGTCTCCAGTCCTCCGATCAGCACCATCGGTCCCACGGCGTTCGGCTCGGGCACAAGCAGCGTGCCGGTCCGGTCGAAAGCCGCAGTCGCTTCGATCGCCGTGCGGGCGTCTGGCGTGCGCGTCCAGGTGGCCCTCGCGCGGTGGTTCTTGATGTGCGTATCCGGGTTCTGTCCGGCGACGAGCTGAAAGGCGTCCACGTCCTGCGACGTGAAGTCGTAGACGAGCGCGACCGTATCCCGCGCGCCGCCCTTCATGTCCAGCCGGGCGCCGCCGATGCGGTGATCGATGTTCTGAGGAGCATTGGTGTTCAGCGCCCGCGGATCGATGTCCGTGCGGTTCGGCGTCTCGAGCGGGTAGGCATCCAGAAACCGCCGCACCACCGCGCGCACCGCCGGATCCGCCGCCAGCGGCGTGCGCTCGTCCGCGCGCGGCACCAGGACGTTTCCGTTCACCTGCCCGCGGATCAGCCGCAGGCTTCCGTTGGTCTGCCACCAGGCATCGCGCCACGCGCGCCCGCCCAGGCGGAATCCGGCGTCGTTCTCCCGCGCGGGCTTCACGTCCCCTGCCTGGAAAAACGTCCTCGCCGTCGTCACGCTGTTCAGATGTCCCCAGCGCAGCTCGCCATGGAAGTCTTTGCCGCCGGCGAACGCGGCGTGCGGGGGCGCCGAGGGGGGATTGCCGAATTCGGCGCCGAAATAGCCGCGCTGCGGCTCGAACTCGCGCACCAGAGTGGCCGTCACGCCCAGCCGCACGTTCAGTTCTTTCAGCGCATTGTTGTCCACCAGGTTGAACTGGATGTTCTCGTTGCGGCGGCTCTCGCCGCCTGCCGTATCGGCCGCGCCGAGCAGGTTCAGCGCCACGCGCCGGCGCTGCTCTTCCTCGCGCTCGCCCTCCCCGGCCGGGCCGGGCGGCGCCGCCGCCTGTTTCACAACGCGCAAGGTGGTCACGAATTGAGCCCGCTGTCCGCTGAGCTCGAAATACAGGGATTCGCGCCGGTGCGGCGGGATGTCGGGCGTGGAGGCATGCGTGACGCGCAGCGGCGCGTCCGCCGCAACTTTCACTTCCAGCACGAGCCCCGGATAATCCACGAGCAGCGCGGTTTCATGGGGGAACTCCGCCGTGCGGGCGCCCTCCCAGTGTCTGAGACCGAAATCCGGATCGTTGCGGAATCCGTCCGGCAGCCGCACGCGTCCCTGCAGATGCAGGGCGAGCCCGATCCGGTGTTCGCGGCCGTCCGAGGTTTCCACCTTCACGCGGTCCTCCAGGACTCCGCCCGCAATGCGGAGCTCGCGCTCGACGGAAGCATTGTCGCGGTATGCCGGCTGCCGCGCTGCAACGCGGGCGGGCTCGAAGGCGAGAAGTTCGCCGGGCGCCCAGCGCTGCTGTCCCTCGCCGTCGATCAGGACGGCGTTGTGCGCGTGGCCGCGCGTGTAGAAGCCGCGGTGCAGCGGCGAGCCGTAGCCCACAGTGCCCGCGTCGTGCGTGATGTCGGCCAGTCCGAACGAGGCTTCCCAGTTCAGCGCCTCCGCCTGCGCGTGCGAAGGGTCGAGCTGCCCGTAGTGGAAAAACAATTGCCAGTCGTCATGTTTGAGCACGGCCATCCGGCTCGATTCGAGGTTCCGGCTCGAGACGGCAGGAAGCGCGCCGCCGCGCTGCCCTGCATCCGACTCCGGCGGATCGAGCAGCGTGTCCCAGCTCATCCGCTTCCGCGCCTCTTCCAGTCCGATCCAGGTGGGAAAGACGCGCCGCGTGCTTTCCAGCAGCGCCGTGTTCGGCCAGCGCTGAAATCCGCCCGTAGTGTCCGCCGGCATCGGGAGCCGCCCGTCCGGAAACCGGAGCACCGAGGGCGCCAGCATCAGGTTCTGCGCGATCTCGGCCTCCCGCCGCAGCTCATTCAGCCTGCCTTCCAGGGCCGCGTGCACGAAGAGCGGCAGCACGGCGGAGACGACATACGAGTTGTAACTGAACGACTGCTCGATCCACAGATAATCGCTGGTCACGCCGTCCGCCATCTGCCGCCGCAGCCCGTACGGCGCCTCGACCGCCCGCCGCCACAGGTCTGCGTCTTTCAGATACAGCGCCGCCATCCCCATGGCACTGCGCTGCCATACCGCAATGTTGTGCACGCGCTGGAATGTCTCGTCCAGCAGCAGCGCCATCGGGCGGAGGAGCTTTTCCGCCCATTGCCGTCTCTGCTCCGGCGCGGCTTGCGCCTCGACCAGCCGCGCCGCTTCCACCAGCCGCACGAGGACATTGGCATCGTCAAGGCTCTGGTACATCAAGCGCGACCTGCTTTTCTCCGTCTGCAGAGGCCATTTTTCGTAGTTCTCCGCGTAGAAGTTCAGCTGCCGGATGACCCAGCCGGTATAACGGTTGCCGCCGGTGAGCCGGCCCAGGCGCGCCGCCTGCACCATGTGCTGCGTGTGCCGCGAGCGGAAGCCGAAGACCCAGGCGCGGAAGACTTTTTCGGACACGGCCGCCGGCGGCCTGGGCGTCCATGCAAGAAAGGCGCCCGTCTTCTCGTCGACAAAGTCGTGCCACCAGCCGGCGATCCAGTCCGTGCGGTCCGTTGGGAACGCCTCCAACCAGGCATCGCACGCGGACTGCTGCTCTTCGAGCCACGCCGTCCAGCGCGCGTCGGAGCGCACGCGGCCGCGCGCGCCGTCCCAGTCTTCCCGCGGCGCGCGCAGCGGCGATCCATCGCGGTAGACCTTCAGCCCGGCGAATGCGCGCGCGGGATCGGGCTTTGGAAACCGCTCCTGCCCCGGCGCTCCCAGGCCGAGCAATGCTGCCGCCAGCAGCCAGACCCTCACACCCGCAGTCTATAATGGCGGCATTCCCCATGCTGGGCCGCTGCGTTCTTTTCATGATGCCGCTGCTTCTGGCCGGCCAGGAATGGCCGGTCTACCATGGCAGCTACGCGAACACGAAGTACTCGCCGCTGAAACAGATCCATACAGGAAATGTTTCGCGGCTCGCGCTGGCCTGGAAATTCGACGCGGGCGGCGCCGGCAAAGAGACCGAAATGCAGTGCAACCCGCTGGTGCGCCACGGCGTGATGTATGTCAGCTCGCCGCGCCTGCACGTCATCGCTCTCGACGCCGCCACGGGAAAACCGCTCTGGCGCTTCGATCCGCACGAGGGCAAGGACCCCGGCTCCGCCAAGTTCCGCCACCGCGGCTTCAACTACTGGGAGTCCGGCAGCGACCGCCGGCTCTATTTCGCCGCCGGCCCGTGGCTGTGGTGCCTGAACGCGCGCACGGGCCAGCCGGTCCGCTCGTTCGGAAACAACGGCCGCATCGACCTGCGGGAGAATCTCGGCCGCGACGCGTCCAGCCTCACGGTGACCGTCACGACTCCCGGCGTCGTGTACAAGGATCTGCTGATCCTCGGGAGCCTGGTGAGCGAGTCGCTGCCCGCCGCGCCAGGCCATCTCCGCGCCTTCGACGCGCGCACCGGCAAACTGCGCTGGATCTTTCACACGATTCCGCACCCCGGCGAATTCGGCTACGAGACGTGGCCGAAGGACGCCTGGCAGTCCATCGGCGGCGCCAACGCCTGGGGCGGGCTGGCGCTCGACGAGCAGCGGGGCATCGTGTTCGCGCCGACCGGTTCGGCCACCTACGACTTTTACGGGGCCAACCGCCATGGCGACAATCTGTTCGCAAATTGTTTAATCGCTCTGGAGGCATCTTCAGGACGCCGCCTGTGGCATTTCCAGTTCGTCCGCCATGACCTCTGGGACCGCGATCTGCCCACGGCGCCCACGCTGGTCCAGGTGAAGCGCAACGGCCGCACGATCGACGCCGTGGCGCAGATCACGAAGTCCGGCCACGTCTGGGTCTTCGACCGCGTCACCGGAGAGAGCCTGTTCCCGTATCAGGAAATCGAAGTGCAGCAGACCGACGTGGACGGCGAATGGACGGCGCCGAGGCAGGTGCTGCCGCTGAAGCCCGAGCCCTTCGCGCGGCAGTATTTCTCTGAAGATCTCATCACCCGCCGCACTCCCGAGGCCCACGCCGACGTTCTGCGCCGCTGGCGCGAGTACCGCAACGGGCCGCAGTTCACGCCGCCCAGCCTCGAGGGCACGATTCTTCTGCCGGGTTTCGACGGCGGCGGCGAGTGGGGCGGCGCCACGTGGGATCCCGAGACCGGCCTCTTCTATGTCAACTCGAACGAGATGGCGTGGATCATCAGACTCGTCGAGCGGAAGAACGACCGCCGCGTCACGGGCCGCACGCTGTACCTGCGCCAGTGCGCCTCCTGTCACCGCGACAATCTCGCGGGCTCGCCGCCGGAGTTTCCGTCGCTCGTCAATCTCGCCGGGCGGCGGAGGGCGGAGCAGGTTCGCGACGTGGTTCTGAAGGGCGCCGGCCGCATGCCCGGCTACGCGCATCTTGGCGCCTCGAGCATCGACGCCATTCTCGCCTACATTCTTCAGGGGGAAGAGAAGGAAGTCGCCGATGCGCCGCGCACGCCTTCGCCCATCGACCTGAAATACCGGCTCGACGGCTACGTGCGCTTCACCGATCCGGACGGCTATCCAGCCATCGCGCCCCCATGGGGCACGCTGAACGCACTGGACCTGAACACGGGCGAGTACGCCTGGCGCATTCCGCTGGGCGAAATTCCCGCGCTTGTGAAGCAGGGCCTGAGGAACACGGGCAGCGAGAACTACGGCGGCTCGGTGGTGACCGCGGGCGGCCTGCTGTTCATCGGCGCGACGAACTCCGACGGCAAGTTCCGCGCTTTTGACAAGCGCACCGGGCAACTGCTGTGGGAATACCAGATGGACGCCGCAGGCAACGCCACGCCGGCTACGTACATGGTGGGCGGCAGGCAATACGTGGTGATCGGCGCGGGCGGAGGGAAATGGGGCAATCCGCCGGGCAGCACGTATTACGCCTTCGCGCTGCCCGACTGAACTGCGCGTCAGCGCGCCACTCTCTCCACTTTCACGGCCGCGATCTTGAACTCCGGCTCGCGCGACGCAGGATCATAGGCGTCGATGGTGAGTTCGTTGACGAGCCTTTCGGGGTCGTGGAAGTGCACGAAGACCGACCCTGCCCGTCCGTTCTCGTTCTCTTTGACGGTGAAGATCCGCGAGCCGCGGCGCGAGGTGATGCGCACGGTGTCGCCATCCTGCAGCCCCAGCCGTTTCAGGTCTTCGGGGTGCATTTCGGCGACAGCTTCCAGGCGCGTGGCCTTCAGCGCCGGCACGCTGGCCGTCATGGTGGCCGTGTGCCAGTGTTCGAGAATGCGGCCCGTATTCAGCGTCATGGGATACTCGTTGTCGGCCGCCTCGGCGGGCGCTTTCTGGTCGCGCATCCAGACCACGGCCTTGCCGTCCGGCCGGCCATAAAACAGGATCGGCTCGGGATGATTTGGCGGAACGAGCGGATCCTCGCCGCGCACGTAGCGGCGCTTGGTGCCCGGATGGCCGGGGGCGGGCAGCGGCCACAACAGGCCGTGGGCCTCCTTCAGCCGCTCGCGGGTCATGCCGCTGAAGTCGTAAGCCGTGCCTTTCGCCACGCGCAGGATCTCTTCCCATACGTCGGCCGCCGTCCGGAACGGCAGCAGTTTTTCATGCCCCAGACGGCGGCCCAGTTCGAGCAGGATGTCCAGATCCGGCCGCGCTTCGCCCGGCGGGTCGATCGCTTTTTCGAGCAGCTGATAGCGCCGTTCCGAGCAGCCATACACGCCTTCTTTCTCGACCCACAGCGCGGCCGGCAGCACGACGTCGGCGAGCTCCGTGGTGCGCGTGGGATGAAAGGCGTCGGCTACGACGAGGAACGTGTCCGGCGAGGCCATCGCCTTGCGGTAGCGGTTGGCGTTCGGCAGGCTCTGGCCGGGGTTCGTGCACATGACGTAGAGGCATTTCACTTTGCCCGATTCGAGCCCCTGGAACAGATCGATGGCCGAGAGTCCCATGTTCGGACTCAGTTTCCCGGGCGGCAGCCCCCAGAGCTTTTCCATTTCGGCGCGGTGCTGCGGGTTGGCGACGAGCCGGCCGTAGGGCAGGAGATGCGCCAGCGCGCCGCCGTCGCGGACGCCGCCGCAGGCGTTCGGCTGGCCGGTGAGCGAAAACGGCGTCGAGCCCGGCCGGCCGATCTTGCCCGTGATCAGGCTGAGATTCATGATCAGGTTGTTCAGCCAGACGCCCTGCGTGCGCTGGTTGACGCCCATCGTCCACAGCGACATCGCCTCGCGGCCGCGCGCCCCGAACCACCGCGCCGCAAGCACGATGTCATCAGCGCGGCAGCCCGAGTCGGCGGCCGCCCGCTCCGGCGTGTAGTTCTCCAGGAATTTTCTGTAGTCTTCCCAGGTCCTGTTGGCCTCCGTGCCCTGCCCGAAGACGACGTGCCGGCGGATGAATTCCTCGTCGGCAAGGCCTTCTTTCACGATGACGTGAGCCATCGCGTTGAGAATCGAGAGGTCCATGCCCGGCTTGCAGGCCAGGTGCAGATCGGCCCATGCGGCCGTGCGCGTGCGCCGCGGGTCGATGACGATGATCTTCACGGCCGGGTTCTTCTCTTTGCGGTCCAGCACGCGCATCCACAGCACGGGATGGGCCTCGGCCATGTTCGAGCCGACGATGAGGAAGACGTCGGCGTAGTCGAGGTCCTCGTAGCAGCCCATGGGCTCGTCCTTGCCGAAGGCGGTGAGATAGCCGCCGGCGGCCGAGGCCATGCACAGCCGGGGGTTGCCGTCGACGTTGTTGGTTCCGATGCCCGCCTTGAAGAGCTTGTTGGCGACGTAGGTTTCTTCGGTGAGCGCCTGGCCCGAGCCGTAGAAGGCCACGGAATCCGGCCCGTGCTTTTCGATGGACTCGCGGAAGCGCGCCGCGACCAGTTCCATTGCCTCCTGCCACGAGGCGCGGACCAGTTTCCCGTCCTTGCGGATCAGGGGATGCTTCAGCCGCGAGGGCGCATCGAGGATGTCGACGAGCTTGGCGCCCTTGACGCACAAAAATCCGCGGTTATGGTTTTTCGGGTCGCCCTTGACGGCCGTGACTTTCGGCCCCTGCGGCGTTCTTGTGACGCCTGCGTACATCCCGCAGCCCGTGCCGCAGTAGCGGCAGACGGTTTTCACCCAGCGGTCCGGCTCCTGCGGCACGTATCCGAGCAGGGGCATCCAGTCGGCCTGTCCCACCAGGGCGGCGGCGGAAGTCACGACGGGCAGGTGCAGCAGTCTGCGTCTGGTCAGCGCGCTCATTTCGGGGCTCCTCCTTTCGAATTGGAAGGCTTGTGCCAGAGGCTGCGGTGCGGGTTCAGGCCATGCGGCGCATGGCAGGCGAAGCACTCCTTCACGCGCATGCCCGGCTGGCGCACGGACTCCACTTCTCCCGGGTGACAGGCGACGCACTTTTCCGCTCCAGGTTTGCGGAGGAAGTTTGCTCCGACGGCGTTGTGGCAGGTGACGCAAGGCACCTGGCGCGTGCCGTGCTTCGACTTTTCCCAATCGGCGACGATTTCCGATGAAAGGCTGCGGTGGCACTCGATGCAGTCTCCGTTGGCGGCGCCGATGTCCGGGTGCGGCGGCGCCTTGCGCTGCGCCGCCGCCAGTCCGGCGGCGAGGATGAGCAGGAAAATGACGCGCATAAAGACTCCTCAGAAACGGTAGGTCAACTCCAGATAGCCGAAATTCCCGCTTCCACCCTGCGGGTAGATGCGCTGCACGGCCGCGCGGCCCTGCATGCGGCCCAGATAGCCGGTGAAGGCGACGTGGGCATTCACATTGATGTCGCAGCTTACATCCCACAGGTTGGCCACGGACCGGGCGCCGCCGGTTCCGCGCCCGGCGAAGCCGAACGTCCACGGCTGGAACGGACCGCCGCCAGCGTACCAGAGATCCGTGCGCGAGGCGAGCCGGACGGCATGGTATTCGCTGCGCAACGTCAGCTTCGGGTGGGGCCGCAGGGTCAGCATGCCGAAGAAATCGTCGCTGTTCATCATGTTGTAGAACGGGGTGCGCGCGAAAGGCCGCGGCGTCGGCAGAAGCTGGTGGAAGGTGCCGTGTTTTCCGTCTGCCGGGTCTTTGTCGCCGCTGCCCCGGGCCAGCCCCGCCTCCAGCCAGGGCTTCAGGCGCGGCATCTTCGGCGGCTGCCAGCCGCCCTCGAGGTTGTACGCATACGCCTGGTGGTCCAGCGCCCCCCAGCGTCCGGTCTGCGCCGCGCCCCAGAGCAGGATGTTGAACGAGCCCGCTTCCGTCTGGGTGTTGTGCATGTAGTGGCCCGTGAACGTTGCCAGCCGGATGTTGCCCATGTCGGCCTGCCGCGCGGCCAGCGGCCGGTTGTCCACCTTGAGCACATGGCGCCAGTCGTGGAAATAGATGGCGCTGACGCGCCACTCGCCCGTGCTCTTCGCCGTGCCGGTCTGTCCCGTGGCCGAGACCGTGGAGAAGCCCGTCTTCAACTGTCCCCAGCCATCCACCTGAAACGCGCCGCGCGTGGCCAGCGCGCCAACCCAGGTGACGTTGAGCTTCGGCCGGTTCATCGTGTAGTGGAACCCGTCGAAGCTTCGCCCGACATGCGTCCACATGAAGGGGCCGATCAGGCGCTGGTTCACGCGGTCCCGCTTGACCGCCGCCAGCGTGGGATCTTTCGGCGTCGCTTCGCCGCCGTCCATCCATTCGAACCGGCCGAGGCGGACGCTTTGCGTCTTGTCTCCGAACAGCCCTTTCCACCGCAGGAAGCCCTGCTTGGGAAACACCATGGCCACGTTCTGACGGGCGTTGTTCGCCGCGAAGTAGGTGGCGCCGAGCCCGAACTGAGCCTGCGGCGCCGGTCCGATGGCCCGGCCGGGCAGGCCCAGCAGGAATGGCGCGGCCAGATCCAGCTGCCAGTCCATCTTGCCGCGCGTCTGGGCCAGGTTCAGACGCAGGAAGTTTCCGCTGAAGGCGTAGCGGTTGTCCGCCGAGCCTTCAAACCAGTCCCAGATCTCCACGCGCGTGCGGATGCTGCCGGTCACCTTGACCGGCTCGGGGCCGGCGGCCTCCCGGCTTTGGGCGGGAAGGCGAGGCGTCAGGAGGGCCGAAAAGAAGCAGGCCATGAGGCTGAGAGGAGTTCGGGAGATCATCGTATTAAAGAGTAAAAGGTCTGATATGCGTCTTCCGTGACTTTGGTCACATCGAATGTAACGGAGTTCATGTTAGGCTTGCGTTGAATGAAAGAAAAGGGTTCCGTCGCCCTGATCGCCGTTGCTGTTCCGGCGGGCGTGCTGCTCGGCCTGGCGGTGTTCACGTTCGGTTATGCGCGCGGGCACTCTTATATGACCGACGATCCCGAAGCGTGCGTGAACTGCCACGTCATGCGCGCGCAATACGAGGGGTGGATGCGGTCCAGCCACCGCACGGCGGCCGTGTGCAACGATTGCCACACGCCTCCGGGGCTTGTGCCGAAGTACTTCACGAAAGCTGTGAACGGATTCAATCACTCGCTGGCGTTCACCACGGGCCGCTTCCCGGACGAGATCCAGATCACCGGGCGCAACAAGGGGGTGGCGGATGAGTCCTGCCTGAAGTGCCATGGCGACATCACTTCATCCATGCGCATGGCGCGCCATGGGAGGGAGGGAATCGACTGCGTCGCCTGTCACAGGAATGTGGGTCATGCGCATTAAGGTGGAAATCGCAGGAGAATCACGGGTCTTATGAAGCTCGACAAACGCATTTATCTCGCCGTCGCCATTACCGCCGTTCTGACGATCGCGGTCACTGCGCTGCTGATCAACATCTTCGAACACAAGCAGGAGGCGCGCCAGACCTGGTTCCGCGTGGTCGAAGTGACCGATGACACGGACGATCCGGCGGTCTGGGGCAAGAACTTTCCGCTGCATTACGACTCGTATTCGCGGACGGTGGACATGGTGCGCACCCGCTACGGAGGGTCGGAGGCGCTGCCGAAGAACCCGACGCAGGCGGATCCGCGGGACCGGGTTTCGCAGGAGAAGATCGAAGAGGACCCGCGGCTGAAGAAGATGTGGGCCGGCTATCCCTTCGCTGTGGACTTCCGGGAGGAGCGCGGCCACGCCTACATGCTGGCGGACCAGCGGTACACGAAGCGCGTGCTGGAATTCAAGCAGCCCGGCGCGTGCCTGAACTGCCACGCCTCGTCCTACGTGTACATGAAGACGCTGGGCAACGGCGACATCTTCGCGGGATTCGAAAAGATGAACTCCACGCCTTACATGGAGGCGACGAAGAACGTCAAGCACCCTGTCTCCTGCATCGACTGTCACGACCCGAAAACGATGGCTCTGCGGATCACCCGGCCGGCGTTCATCGAAGGGATCCGCGCCTACAAGGCCTCGCAGGGGGTGCAGAATTACGATCCGAACACGATGGCCACGGCGCAGGAGATGCGTTCCTTCGTCTGCGCCCAGTGCCACGTTGAATACTACTTCCAGGGCGACAGCAAGCGTCTCGTGTTCCCCTGGCACAAGGGGCTGAAAGTGGATGATGCGTACGCCTACTACCAGGAGACCGGGCACAAGGACTGGACGCACGCCCTGACGGGCGCTCCCACGCTGAAAGCGCAGCATCCGGAGTTCGAGATGTGGAGCCAGGGAATCCATGCGCGCTCCGGCGTCGCGTGCGCCGACTGCCATATGCCCTACAAGCGCGAAGGCGGCATGAAGATCAGCGACCACCATGTCCGCAGCCCGCTGCTCAACATCAACCGCGCCTGCCAGGGCTGCCACCGCTTCTCCGAGCAGGAGATCAAGGCGCGGGCCGAACAGATCCAGGAGCGGTTCATCGGGGCGCGCAACATCGCCATGGACGCGCTGATGGACCTGATCGACGAGATGGAGAAAGCGCGCAAGGGCGGCGCCACGGACGCGCAACTGAAGCCTGTGTGGGAAGCGCAGCGGAAGGCGCAGTTCTTCATCGACTACGTCGAGGCGGAGAACTCGGTGGGCTTCCACGCTCCCGGCGAGGCGCTGCGCGTGCTGACCGTTGCGCTGGATGAGATCCGCAAAGGGCAGATTTCGCTGCGGGAGCTGGAGCGCGCCACGCTGCGGCGCGCGGCGGGGCCCGCCCGCGCCGCCGCGCCGCAGGCTGATTAGAGCCGCACCCGCATGGCTATCCTGAAAGGGTGAAGCTTGTCTTTCTGGGCACGCCGGAGTTCGCCGTGCCCTCGCTGGAAGCGCTGGTTGAAGCCGGACACGAGGTGCTGGCTGTCTACACGCAGCCGGACCGTCCCGCCGGCCGCAAGCAGGAGCTCAAGGCTCCGCCCGTCAAAGAAGCGGCGCTGCGGCTTGGCCTCGAAGTCCGCCAGCCGGAGCGCATCCGGCACTGCGTGGATGAACTGGCGGCAAGGAAGCCCGATGCGATGGCCGTGGTCGGCTACGGCCAGATCATCCCGCAGGCGATCATCGACATTCCGCCGCTGGGGATCCTGAACGTTCACGCGTCGCTGCTGCCGAAATACCGGGGCGCCGCGCCCATTCAATGGGCGATCGCCAACGGGGAGACCGTCACGGGAGTGACGATCATGCGGATTGACGCGGGGCTCGACACGGGCGACATTCTGCTGCAGGAAGCGGCGGAGATCGGAGCCGAGGAGACCGCGCCGGAGCTGGCCGCGCGGCTGGCGCCGATGGGCGCGCGGCTGCTGGTGCGCGCACTGGAGGGGCTCGCTGAGGGCTCGATCCACCCTGTTCCGCAGGACCATGCGCAGGCGACGCTCGCGCCGATCCTGAAGCGGGAAGACGGGCTGGTGGATTTCCGCTGGCCGGCGGCGAAGATCGCCTGCCGCGCGCGCGGTTTTCAGCCGTGGCCCGGCGCGTGGACGTGGTGGCGCGGGGAGCGGTTTTTCCTTTGGAGATGCCGCCCGGCGCAGGCGGAAACGCCGGCCGTGCCCGGGAAACTGTTTTCGCACGGAAGGCGGCTTTTCGCGGCCTGCGGAGAGGGAGAAGCGCTGGAGCTCGTGGAGGTGCAGGCCGAGGGGCGGAAGCGCATGGACGCAGCCGCTTTCCTGAACGGATACCGCCTGACAGAGAACGATGTTTTGGGAGAAATACCGCAGTGAATTTGCCTCTCGGGTTTCGTTATTCGGCCCTGTATGCCGGGATTCGCAAAGTGGAAAAGCCGGATCTGGCGCTGATCGTTTCCGATGAACCGGCGCAGGCGGCGGCCGTGTTCACAACCAACCGGGTGCAGGCGGCGCCGGTGGTGGTGGCGCGCCGGCATCTGGAGACATCCGACGGCGTGGCCTGCGCGGCGCTGGTCAACGCTGGCAACGCGAATTGCGCCACGCGCACGGGAGAACGCGTTGCGCTGCAGACGGCGAAGGCGGCCGCGAAGAAGCTGGGGTGCAAGGCTGAGCACGTCCTGCCCGCTTCCACTGGCGTCATTGGCGTGGAGCTCGATCCGCGGCTGATTCTGGATCATCTGGACGCTCTTGTGGCGGGGCTGTCGCCGGAGCGATTTTTCGATGCCGCGGATGCGATTCTGACGACGGACCTGGTGCGCAAGACGGCGTTTGCAGAGGTGCAGGGCGCGCGGATCGCGGGCATGACGAAAGGCTCGGGCATGATTCATCCGAACATGGCGACGACGCTCGTGTTCGTCATGACAGACGCCGCCGTGCCCGCGCGGCAGCTGCGGGCGCATCTGAAGGCTGCTGTCGAGCGCAGCTACAACCGGCTGAGCGTGGATGGCGACATGTCGACCAACGACATGCTGCTGGTGATGGCGAACGGGGCGAGCGGCAGGCGCATTGCGCGCGAGCCCTTCCAGAAGGCGCTCGACGAGGTCTGCCAATCGCTGGCCAAGCAGATCGCCCGAGATGGCGAGGGAGCGAAGAAGTTCGTCGAGATCCGCGTGGAAGGCGCGTCCGGAGAGCGCGCTGCGGCGCAGATCGCGCGCGCCATCGCCAACTCGCCGCTGGTGAAGACCGCGATTGCGGGGAGCGACCCGAACTGGGGGCGCATTCTGGCCGCCGCGGGTTATTCGGGCGCCGAGTTCGATCCGTCGCGCGTGGACATTCATGTCCAGGGCGTGCGCGTGTGCCGCGGCGGGCTGGCGGCGCCGTTCGACGAAGACGCCCTGAAGAGAGCGCTCGACAGCGCTGATGTCGAGATCCGGTTCGTGATCCGCGGCGGCGGCGCGGGCAAGGCCGTGTTCTGGACGTGCGATCTGACGCACGGCTACATCGACATCAACGCCAGCTACCGGACGTAAGGTTGCGGCTGTTCCGTACCGCGCTGGTGCCCGGGGCGGGGCTCGAACCCGCACGGCCCTCTCGGGCCAACGGATTTTAAGTCCGTTGCGTCTGCCAGTTTCGCCACCCGGGCCCTCTCGCGAAAAAGGGGACAGGAACGCAATTCCCATTTTCCGGCATCCGGGGGCGGAACAGAGGCGCGAGGGCGCGAATCGCAGAGCCGGGACGCGGGCGGATTCAGTTGACCTGCTCGAGCTCGAGCGAGACCTGCTCCCACGCGGCGAGGGTCTGATCGAGCTCGCGGCGGCGGGTTTCGAGCAGTTCCATGCGGCGGCGCGTCTCTTCGGCGCTGACGAAGGATTGCAGCGAGAGCTCGATTTCCGCGATCTCCTGCTCGAGCCGCGCGGCGGTCTCTTCGAGTTCCGCCGCCTGCTGTTCGAGCTGTTTCACTTTCATCGGATTCAGGCGGCGCGTGCGCCGGGCAGAAGGCGGCTCGGGCTCTGCCGCATGCGGAGCGGGCGCGGGCGCCTTTTCGGGCTCCGGCTCGGGCGGCGGCGGCTGCGCGGCGCCGCCCTGCTTGCGGTACAGGTAGTCTTCGTAGTTGCCCGGATACACGTGCACATGGCCGCCTTCGATCTCGAAGACGCGCGTGGCGAGCTGATCGATGAAGTAGCGGTCGTGGCTGACGAAGACGAGCGTGCCGTTGTAAGCGCGCAGGGCTTCGAGCAACACGTCTTTGGCGCGCAGGTCGAGGTGGTTGGTGGGCTCGTCGAGGAGCATGAAGTTGGCGGGGTTGAGAAGCATCCGCGCCAGAGCGTAGCGGTTGCGCTCGCCGCCGCTGAGCACGCGCACCGTCTTGAACACGTCGTCTTCGGTGAACAGGAAGCAGCCGAGGAGCGTGCGGAGTTCGGTGACGGTTTTGCCGTTGGCGACGCTCATGAGGTCGTCGAGCAGGCGGGCGTCGGGATCGAGCGCCTTGTACTGGTCCTGGGCGAAGTATTCGGGCTGGACGTTGTGGCCGAGGCGGTACTCGCCCGCGGTGAGCGGCTCGGCGCCGGCGAGCATGCGGATCAGAGTGGACTTGCCCGCGCCGTTGACGCCGACGAGCGCGATGCGCTCGCCGCGCTCGATCAGGAAATTGACGTCGCGCAGCACGACGCGGGTTCCGTACGCCTTGGCGACGTTGACGAACTCGGCGACGATGCGGCCGGAGGGCTTCGGCTGCGGGAAGGAGAAATGGATGGTCTCTTCCTCGGGCGGGATCTCGATGCGCTCGATCTTTTCGAGTTCCTTGATGCGCGACTGCACCTGCTTCGCCTTGGTGGCTTTGTAGCGGAAACGGTTGATGAAGGCCTCGAGATGCTGGATGCGCTCCTGCTGGTTGCGCCAGGCGGCGAGCAGCTGCTGGCGGCGTTCTTCCTTCTGCTTCAGGTAGGACTCGTAGCCGCCGGTGTAGAAGTGGACCGACCGGTTCCACAGCTCGGCGATCTTGCGCACGGTGACGTCGAGGAAGTAGCGGTCGTGCGAGATGAGCACGAAGGCGTAGGGGTAGGATTTGAGATAGTCCTCGAGCCAGTTGCGCGCTTCGAGATCGAGATGGTTGGTGGGCTCGTCGAGCAGCAGGAGGTTGGGCTGCTCGAGCAGGAGCTTCGCCAGTGCGATGCGCATCTGCCAGCCGCCGGAGAAGTGCTCGGTGCGGCGCGTCCAGTCTTCCTTCGGAAAACCGAGACCGGTGAGCACCATGCCGACCTTGGCCTCGAGCGCGTAGCCGTCCATGTTGCGGAAGTGCGCTTCGAGCCACGAGTACCGGCTGCTGGCGGCCTGGTATTCGGGATCGTCCGGCGGCAGCGAGGAGAGCTGCTCGAGCGTGCGCTCCATCTCGCGCTCCATTTCGCGGAGGCGGTCGAAGACGGAGAGGCACTCTTCGAACACGGTGCGCCCGGACAATTGCAGGCCGTCCTGCGGCAGGTAGCCGGCGGTGATGCCTTTCTGCACGGCGCACTCGCCGGAGTCGAGCGTGTCGAGCCCGGCGAGGATGCGCATGAGCGTCGTCTTGCCCGTGCCGTTGGCGCCGACCAGGCCGATGCGGTCCTGCGGCGTGATGAGCCAGGTGACGTCTTCGAAGAGGACCTTCGGACCGAAGCGCTTGCCGGCGCGGACGAGGCTGATCATGGCTGGACGGAATCGGGACGGTGGCGCAGGATGCGGCCGCCGCGCGCTTCAGTGAGCGCGCCGTTGTCGACCATGACGACGCCGTTCACGAGCACATAGTCGAAGCCTTCGCTGTACTGATGCGGCTGCGTGTAGGTGGCCTTGTCCTGGACGCGCGCGGGATCAAAGACGAGGAGATCCGCGGCAAAGCCCTCGCGGACGAGGCCGCGATCGCGGAAGCGGAAGGTGCGCGCGGGCAGCGAGGTCATGCGGCGGATGGCGTCTTCGAGCGTGAGGACGCCGCGCTTGCGGACGAATTCAGCGAGCACGCGCGCGTTGGTGCCGTAGGAGCGCGGATGCGGCATGCCTTCGCCGAAGACGCGCACGCCGCCGTCGCTGGCGATGGCGGTGTTCGGATAGCGGAGGATGCGCTCGATGTCGATGTCGCCCATCGAGTGGTAGATCATCTGCGCGCCGCCGTTGAGAAGGATATGGAAGATGGTTTCGATCTGGTTGTCGAGCGAGGGTTCGAGCCCGCGGAGGCGCGTGATCTCGACGAGATTCCTGCCTTCCCAGGAGTGGTCTTTTTCGAAGTAGGCGACGATGGCGTAGGAGTAATCGGGGTGGCCCAGATCCTGGAGGCGCTGCTTCATCTCAGCGATGATGCGGGCGCGGGTTTCCTGCGAGGAGAGCCGTTCGCGCAGCGCCTGCGTGCCGCCGGCGAGCGCCCATGCCGGCAGCGTGATGCCGAGGTTGGTGGAGGAGTGGTCGTAGGGGTACTGGTCGACGACCACATCGACGCCGCGGCGGCGGTAGTCCTCCACCAGCGCAATGGACTTCTCGCTGAAGCCCCAGATGCGGGGCGTGTCGATCTTGAAGTGCGAGATCTGGACGGGCATGCCAGCCTGCTCGCCGACGCGCGCGGCTTCATGGATGGCGTCGAGGATCTGCGCGCCTTCGTCGCGCATGTGCGAGGCGTAGACGCCGTTGTAGACGGCGGCGGACCTGGCGAGCTCGACGACCTCTTCCGTGGGAGCGTAGGCGCCGGGGATGTAAATAAGACCCGTGGAGAGACCCACGGCGCCCTGCGCCATGGCGGCGTGGACCAGCTCCTTCATGCGGGCGAGTTCTTCCGGCGTGGCGTGGCGGTTTTCCGTGCCCATCACCTGGCGGCGGACGGTGTTGTGGCCGATGAGCGTGGCGACGTTGACGCCGACGCCGAGCTCTTCGAGCCGCGCGAACCAGCGGGCGATGTCCGGCGCGGAGCCGCCGCAGTTGCCGGTGACGATGGTGGTGACGCCGTCGAGCAGGTAATTGTCGGCGCGGGGGACTTTCTCGATGGCGCCTTCGACGTGGGTATGGACGTCGATGAAGCCGGGGGAGACGACGCGGCCGGCGGCGTCGATGACGCGCGCGGCGGTGGCGCCCTCGAGCCGGCCGACGGCGGCGATGCGGCCGTCTTTCACTGCGACGCTGGCATGGAACCACGGATTGCCCGTGCCGTCGATGACGCGGGCGTTGCGGATCAGGATGTCGTACTGGGCGGCGGCGGGAAGTCCGGCGAGCGCAAGGAGGAGCGCGAGCCTCATTTCTGGAGCGTACCGCAGAAGAAGTCGAGCGCGCGGGCGATGAACGGGCGCAGCTCGCTGCGCTTGACCACGGCGTCGAGGAAGCCGTGCTGGCAGACGAACTCGGCGCGCTGGAAGCCCTCGGGCAGCTTCTGGCGGATAGTCTGCTCGATGACGCGCGGGCCGGCGAAGCCGATCAGGGCGCCGGGTTCGGCGATGTTCAGATCGCCGAGCATGGCGAAGCTGGCGGTGACGCCGCCGGTGGTGGGATCGGTGAGCACGCTGATGAAGGGCACGCGGGCTTCATCGAGGCGCATGAGCATGGCGCTGATCTTGCCGAGCTGCATCAGGCTGACGGCGCCTTCCTGCATGCGCGCGCCGCCGGAGGCGGAGACGATGATGAGCGGATGGCGCGTCTGGATGGAGCGCTCGATGGCGCGGGTGATCACCTCGCCGACGACGGCGCCCATGGAGCCGCCGATGAATTTCAGTTCGAGCGAGCAGACGTGAACCGTGCGGCCGCAGAGGTTGCCCGTGACGGAGATGATGGCGTCGCGCAAGCCGAGCTCGCGCTGCATGGAAGCGAGGCGGTCCTTGTAAGGCCTGGAGTCGACGAACTCGAGCGGGTCGGTGGAGACAAGGTTCGAGTCGTGCTCCTGCCATGCCGGCTCGGGGTCGAGCAGGTATTTCAGGCGCGTGCGTGCGTCGATGCGGAAATGGAAGCCGCACTTGGGGCAGCAGTGGAGGTTTTCCTCGATCTCCTTGCGCCAGATGATCTGGCGGCAGGAGTCGCACTTCACCCACAGGCCTTCGGTGCGGACGTGGCGCTCTTCGCCGCTGGCCTTTTCGATTTTTTTCGCCTTGAACCAATCCATGGCAGGGCCCTGCGGCCATCTCTCACCGTAACAGGATTGCCGCAATGGACTCAAGGGCGGCGGCGGGCGATACTGTGGGCGTGAAGCTGTGGCTGCTGTACGTGGGACGGGCGCGGGACGAGCACTCGAACGGGCTGGCGCGCGAGTACATGAAGCGCAGCGCGCGCTACATGCAGTGCGAGATGCGGGAGATCGATCCGCGGCGGTACGACCCGTTTGCGCGGCATGCCGGGGCGCGGATGGCGCTGCTGGATCCGGCAGGGCGCGAGATGGATTCGCGCGAGTTTGCGGCGCTGGTGGGGGCGGCGGAGCGGGAGGCGCGGGACCTGGTCTTCGTGCTGGGCGGGCATGACGGGCTGCCGGCGGAGTGGCGGGAGAAGGCGGATCTGCTCTTGTCGCTGTCGCGGCTGACGATGCCGCACGAGCTGGCGCGCGCGGTGCTCGCCGAACAGATCTACCGAGCGCTGACAATGCTGCGCGGGCATCCGTATCCGCGGTGAGCGCGGATCACGAGCCGGAGCGCGAGGCGAGGCGGAGAATGTGATCGGCGGCGGAGACGCCGCGGTGCAAGGCTTCCTCAAAGAGCGATAGCGCGCTGAGGTCGCTGTTGGCGAACACGAGCGAGCCGGAGTGGCGCGTGCGGCGGAGGCGCTCCGGGTGGAAGATGGCGCCGGGGGCGGGGCGCGGCATGGCGTGTCCGATGCGGAAGATGTCGAGGCGGCGGACGCAGCGGCGGATGTCCGGGTGGGCGCGCTCGAGATCGGACAGCACGATTTCTTTCCAGTAAGCGTAATCGCCTCCGAGCAGGAGGCGGCGCTGGTCGGCGGCACGGCCGGAGGCGAGGGCCATGTACCAGGTCCAAACAGTTTCCGGCTGATGCGTTTTGACGCTCTGGTGGGTGGCGATCACGTAGCCGAGCGAGGGCGAGCGGTAGATGACATTGTCCCAGGCGTATTCGAGACCGCGGTTTTCGGGCCAACGGTGAAGGGTGAGATTGGCGACCACCCAGGGGGCGTAGGCGAAGGGCCAGCGGGGCGGGGGCGGATCGAGAATCCAGGAGGCGAGCCACGAGGGCGCGGCGAAGACGACGTACGCTGCGTCATAGCGCGTTCCGCCTGCGATGATCTGCCAACGCGAGCCTGCGCGCGTGATGGAGCGGACCATGGCGCCCGTGCGGACGCGCGGGCCGATGCGCTCGAGCAGCCGCTGCACGAGCCAGCCGTTGCCTTCGGGCCAGGTGAGGGGCCCAAGCTCGTGCGGCTCGCGCGCGGCGAAGTAGTGCAGACCGGCCCAGGCGGAGATGTCCTCGATGGAGGTGCCGTAGTCGTCGCGGGTCGAGTAGTCGAGGAACCAGAGCAGGTAGGGGGAGGCGAAGCCGTTGTTGCCGAGCCACTGCCGGAACGTCATCTGATCGAGCGCGCGGATGGCGGGCGTGGCACGTGCGAGGCCTTCCTCCATGGGGATGCGGAAAGCGCCGGTCTGGCGGAGTTCGCCGATGATGTGTTCGAAACGCTGGTACTGGCGGGCGTCTTCGGGCGAGAGGCCGATGGAGGGTTCGACGCCTTCCTGCCACCGGCCGTGGAGGAAGAGGCGCTCGCGGGGCTCGTGACAGAGGTGGCGTTCGCTCCAGGTTTCGCCCTCGAGAAGGCCGAAGTCGCGGCAGAGTTCGCGGGTGAGCTTCTGGCGCGGGTCGGGGACGGGCAGGTAGTGCGCAGCCCAGGGGAAGGCGGAGACTTCGTTGCGGCCGGAGCGGGCGTTGCCGCCGGGCTCGCGTTCCATTTCAAGAAGCAGAAAATCGCGGTAGCCGCGGCGGTGAAGATGCCATGCGGCGCAGAGTCCGGCGGCGCCCGCGCCGACGATGACGGTTTCGATGCGTTCTGTTCTCTGGGGCGGAGGGAAGGGAGAGCGGTCGCGCAGGCGGTGGCCGAGATCCGGACCTTCGGTGTCCGATTCGAAGACGAAGCCGCCTTCGATGCGGGGTTCGGACCTGGGGAGAAGTCCGGCGATGGAAAAGGCGAAGTCGCGGCGGCGGATCATCGCAGAATCTCGCGCCATTCGCGGTCGTAGTAGCGGACGAGGACCTGATCGAACAGACGGTTCGGCTCGGCGGGCACGGGGGCGAGATCCGGCGGGAAGTCGAAGAGCGAGGCGACGTTGGAGGGCGAGAGGAAGCGCAGTCCCGCGGGGAGCTGTTGCGGCGGGCGCCATTCGGAATGCGCGCCGAGCACGTAGCCCCACTCGCCGAACGACGGGACATAGGCGTGGTACGGGTAGGTGCGGAAGCCGGCGGCTTTCATGGTTTCGTGAATGCACCAGAAGGACTGGCGCGCAAACATGGGCGAGGTGGACTGCACGACGGCGACGCCGCCGGCGGCGAGCGCTCGTTTCAGCAGCCGGTAGAAGGCTGTGGTGTAGAGCTTGCCGAGCGAGTAGTTGTTGGGGTCGGGGAAGTCGGCGGCGATGAAGTCGAACGATTCGCGCGAGGACTCGAGCCACGGGAAGGCGTCGGCGTTGATGATGCGGACGCGCGGATCCTTCAGCGAGTGGCTGTTGAGTTCCGACAGCAGGGGGTGCGTGCGGAACAGGCGGGTCATCTCGGGGTCGAGATCCACGAGCGTGACGGACTGGATGGAGGGATAGCGGAGGATCTCGCGCACGGCGAGTCCGTCGCCGCCGCCGAGGACAAGGGCTCGGCGGGGCGAGGCGACGGAAGCGAGACCAGGGTGGATGAGGGCTTCGTGATAGCGGTATTCGTCGCGCGAGGAGAACTGGAGATGGCCGTTGAGGTAGAGGCGGATGTCGTCCTTCCAGCGGGTGACGGCGATGCGCTGGTAGGGCGTGGTGCGGGCGAGGATCACGTCGTCGGCGTAGAGGGCGGCGTCGGCGGTGTCGGTGATGCGGTCGCCGAAGGCGAGCCCGGCGCCGAGCACGAGCACGACCACAGCCGAGGCGGCGCGCTGCATGAGCGGCTGCGGCAGGTGGTGCCGGAAGATCCAGGTGGACCACAGGGCGACGAGCGCGTTGATCAGCCCGAAGAGCATCGCGCCTCGGACGAGACCGAGGCGCGGGACGAGGAACAGCGGAAAGAGCAGGGAAGCGCCGAGCGCGCCGAGGTAATCGAAAGTGAGCACGTTGGCGACGAGTTCGCGCAGCTGGTAGCGCTCGCGCAGAATGCGCATGAGCAGGGGGATTTCCAGCCCGACGAGGATGCCGATGAGCAGCACGAGTCCGTAGAGCAGCAGGCGGAAGCCGTGCGAGTAAGCGAACGCGAAGAAGAGGATGGTGGAGGAGAACCCGCCGAGCAGTCCGACCATCAGCTCGATGGAGATGAAGCGCGCCACGAGGGCGCGCGTGATGTAGCGCGACAGCCAGGAGCCGATGCCCATGGCGAACAGGTAGGCGCCGATGACCGTGGAGAACTGCAGGATGCTGTCGCCGAGCAGATAGCTGGCAAGGGCGCCGGCGATGAGCTCGTAGATGAGCCCGCAGGCGGCGATCAGGAAAACGGACAGGAAGAGGACGAACGCCATCGGCGTGCAGGCGGCGCTAGTGGACCGCGGCGGCGACGATGATGGCGATGCCGAGCGCCATGAAGCCGGCGAAGATCGCCAGGGCGGTGTTGTGCTTCTCGATGATCTCTTTCCAGAGGTCGTACGGCGTGATCCTGTCCCAGAGCATGAAGGAGACGACGAGGATCACGACGCCGAGGACGGCGAACAGGACGGCGTTGAGCAGGGCTTCAAAGTGGACGATGGACGTTTGCATGGATCATTTTCCTCCGAACCAGCGGGGCAGCCAGGAGTAGTGGGAACGGTACGTGCCCGGATTCTCGCGGATGGAGCGGGGCACGTTTTTGATCTCTGTCGCGGAAGAGGCGAACCAGCCCATGCGGCTGGCGCCGAAGCTGGAGCCGAGCACGAGCAGGCCATACAGGAGATACGGGAGAGAAAGCTTCATTCGTCATCCTCCGAGGAAGAGCCGAGCGCGACGCCGTAGTCGCTCTCCGACCAGCGCTGGCTCTCGAACACGGCAGCACGCATGCTGTTGCGGAGAGGCGCGTACAGGAGCCATGGCAAAGCCAGCAGGAGAAACCAGAAACGGGGCACGTCGTTGCGGACGATGATTTCGTAGTTCATGCTCATGCCCGCGGTGGCGCGGGCGGACGCCTGCGGGTCCATCTCCGGCTCGATGCGCAGGTAGTAGGTTCCGGCGGGCACGCGCGCCAGCAGAGCGGAATCCGAGCGGCTGCCCTCGCTCCAGGAGCCGTCGGAATCCCTGCCGTAGTAGTAGCTGATTTCGCGGCCGAAATCGAAGCCCTGCGCGCCATCCTCGCGCAGCAGCGCGAGGTTGAAATAAGCCCAGTTGTTGTCCAGATCGGTGCGGATTTCGACCTCGACGTTGCCATCGCGCGGGATCTGGAATGTCTGGGTGACGAAAGACGTCTCGCCCGGGGAGCCGTGCACGTAGCGGTAGCGTCCGCGGAAGACCTCGCGGTTGGCGGCGCTCACGACAGCAGCAATCAGCAAAGCCACCCAGACGAGCAGCAGGAGCATGAAGGTGCGCCAGGAGCGTTTCGCGTTTTCCAGGTGCGGGTTGGGCTGGTTGAGATAGACGCCGTGCGCGGCAGGCGGCGAGCCTTTCAGGCCGAAGGCCTGCCAGACTTCCTCGCCGCTCATGTAAACGCCTTGCGACCAGTTGATCTCCTTCTCGTCCCGCTCGCTGGAAAGCACGAAGGGAGGAGAGACGTAATCGTTGGCGTCCACCTTTTCCCCGACGCGGACGGCCCAGGGGAACTCGCCCATGACGAAGGTGGTGACGGCCTCGGCGTTCTGGAAATGCGAATAGGTGCGGCCCTCGAACCGGACGGCTTTGCGTCCCTTCCAGGCGGTGAACTCCGGCAGCGCGCGCAGCGTGCGGGCCAGGGTCCAGTGGCCGTCATAGAAGACGAGGTAACGGAAGCCGGCGTAGGGGTTGAAGAGGAGGTATTCGTGCCAGCTGTAGGGCGTGCCGTCGACGTAGATGGTGCGGACCTGGAAGCCGATCGCCTCCCAGGTCTTCCCCTCGAGCTTGCCGCGCGAGCCAAGCGGCAGAACGGGGCGATGGCGCTGCGCTTTGTCAAAACGCTGGAGAACCTGCAGCGAAGGCGTGGACGTGTCAATGATGGTGCAGCACTGGATGCAGACGGCGGTGCGCGTGTGCGCGAAACCGTGCAGCTCGATCCGCCCGCCGCAGTTGGGGCAGGAGATCGGCGCGGGCGCGGGGACGCGGTTCGCGGTCACCATCCTTCGAACTCCCGGAGGTTGGAGAGCCGCAGTTCGTCGAAGGAAACGAAGCGGCCGGCGAACAGCAGCGGCGGGCTTTCCGAGTAATCGATGGTGGCGAAGCGCGCGTCATGGGTGCGCAGATCGGCGGTGAGAAACTCGGAGCGGTCCGTGGTGGTGAAGGGCAGTTCGCCTTCAAAGCCGATGTAGCGGACGGGCGTGAGATGCGTGACGTAGAAGGGAGCGCCTGAGATCTTGAGCTGGCTGCCCGGGCGGATCTGCTCCGGGGCGGGCAGCGGCGCGGGGGGCGTGGCGAGGAAGCTGACGGCGTAATCCGCCTGGGCGTCGGAAAGCCAGCCGCTGGACTGATCGTTGAAGACGATGTGCCACTCGTTCCAGCTTCCCTGCTGCCACTCATAGCGGATGCGTCCGACGACCATGAAGCGGCGGTTGTCGAAGATGCCTTCGGTAAAGAGCTGGATGGGGCTGGCGTCGGGAGGGAGGTCGGCGATGATGCCGACTTTTTCGAGATCGACATCGTGCCGCACGAGAATCGAGTGGCAATACTGGCAGGCGGTCTGGACAGCGGACGACCAGGCGAATTGGACGGGAGCGCCGCAGGAGGGGCAGTTGGCCGTGCGCCTCACGGCAGACCCCTTTCCATGCAGCGCACGGTCACGGCGGATGCGCCGAAGCGGCCGCGCAGTTCGCCGTCGAAATCCCAGGCGGGGCGGGGGCGGCAGCAATAGAGGTTCAATGCCAGAAAGCCGTGCTCGGGCCAGGTGTGGATGGTGAGATGCGACTCGCTGAGCAGAACCATGCCGGTGATGCCGCCCGTGTCCGGGAACTCGCGCCAGACGGGAGGTGCGGCGGGGTGCAGGTCGAGAGCTTCGATGAGGGAGGCGAAGAGCGATTCGAGCGCTTCGCGCGAGGCGAGCGCTTCGGCGCGGCATCCGCCCGCATCGACCACCCACTCGCAACCGGGCGTCATGGCATTCCAGCGTGCCCCGTTTCCTGATTACGCCTGCGGCTTGCCGCACTCGGGGCAGAACTTCGCCGGGCGCGGGATCTGCTGGCCGCACTCCATGCAGAACTTCATGGCTGCGCCTGCGGCGGCAGCGCCCGCAACAGCTCCGGCGGCGGCTCCCGCAGCAGGAGGCGCGGCAGGAGGAGTTCCGGCCGGCGGTTGCGGAGCGGCTGGGGGAGGCGCCTGCGGCGGCTGCTGCGCCTGCGGATTGAGCGACTGCGCGAAGACTTGGCCGAGGCCGACACCGGCGCCGAGGCCGACGCCGAGCCCGGCGAGCCCGCCGCCGCCTTCGTTGGCCGCGGCGATGGGCAGCGACTGTGCGGCCTGGAACTGCGTGTATTGCTGCATGTTGCCGATCATGTTCATGCCCACGCGGGTGTCGAGGAACTTCTGCAGCTCCTCGGGCAGCGAGAGGTTCTCGACGGCGAACTGGTCGAGGGCGATGCCGAGCTCGGCGAAGACGGGCGTCACGGAGGCTTTGATCCGTTCGCCGACTTCGAGATAGTTCGCGGCCATGTCGAGGAACGGCACGCCGCTCTCGGCGAAGGCGTCCGAGATGTGGGAGATGATGATCTGGCGCAGTTGCGGCTCGACCTGCGGCAGGGTGTACCGCTCGCCGAAGCCGCTGACTTTGGTGAGGAAGAGCTTCGGGTTCTCGATGTGCCAGGAGTAGACGCCGTAGCCGCGGAGGCGGACGGCGCCGAAATCTTTGTCGCGGATGGTGACCGGCTGGGCGGTGCCCCACCGCTGGGCGATCTGCTGCCGGGTGCTGAAGAAGTAGACGTCGCTCTTGAACGGGGACTGGAAGAGCTTGTCCCAGTTCATGAGGTTGGTCAGCACGGGCAGGGTCTGGGTGTTGAGAGTGTAGAGCCCCGGGCCGAAGATGTCGGCGCAGCGGCCTTCGTTGACGAACATCGCCGCCTGGGACTCGCGGACGGTGAGTTTGGCGCCGTTCTGGATCTCCATGTCCTGCATGGGATACCGGTAGACGAGGACGCCCTCCTCCTGGTCCGTCCACTGGATGACGTCGATGAACTGCTTCTTGATGAAAGAGCGGATCTGGTCGCCCAGGGCCATGTGCACCTCCGTTCGCCTCAGTATACGGGATCGGGACGCGGCGTGTTCCGTGAATCGGAGGCGGTGTGCGATGATCGAGGCGATGCGGCGCGTGATCACGGCGGCGGACATTCCGGCGGCGGGCCCGTTCCGGGTGGAGCGGGGCGCGCTGTGGACCCCGTCGGCGCGCGATCTGGCGCGGGAGCGCGGCATCGAGGTGATCGAGATGGCGCCGGAGGATCTGGCGGCGCTGGCCGAGCCGGAACGGACGATCGCCGTGGGGGCGGACCATGGCGGGTTCGCGCTGAAAGAGCGGGTGAAAAAGCTGCTGGAAGAGATGGGCTGGCGGGTGGAAGACGTGGGGGTGTTCGAGGAAAAACCGGCGGATTATCCCGACATCGCGCACGAGGCGGCGCTGCGCGTGGCCGAAGGGAAGGCGGCGCTGGCGATCATCGCGGATGGCGCGGGGATCGGCAGCGCGATGGCGGCGAACAAGGTGCCGGGCATCCGCGCAGCCCTATGCTATGATAGGGCTTCCGCGCGCAACAGCCGCGAGCACAATCACGCGAACGTGCTCACGTTGGGCGGCCGCATGCTCACCTGGAGCCAGGCGGAAGACATTGTGCGGACGTGGCTGGCCACGCCGTGCGGAGGCGGCCGTCACGCCGCGCGCGCCGCCAGGATTGCGGAAATAGAACGGCGGTATTCATCGTGGAACCCGCAGAAATCGCCAAAATAGCGGCCGAAATCGCCGAGGAATTGCTGAGCGGCGGCGCCGCGTCCGTCCGCGGGCGCGAGGGGCTGAATCATTCGCCGGAAGTGTGCCCCGGGTGCGTGCAGCGGTGCGCGCAGATGTGCGCGGTGAAGACGCGCGCGATTGTCGAGGCAGGCGCGGACCGGGTCTCGGCGAGCGAACATCTCACCAGAGTGGACCCGGCGCTGGCGGGGCTGATCGACCATACGATCCTGAAGCCGGAAGCCACGGCGGAGGACGTGCGTCGCGTCTGCCGGGAGGCGCGGCGGTATGGTTTCGCGAGCGTCTGCGTGAACCCGTACTGGGTGCCGCTGGTGGCGGCCGAGCTGCGCGGCTCGCCGGTGAAGGTCTGCACCGTGGTTGGTTTTCCGCTGGGCGCGACGTCCACCGCCGCGAAGGTCTGCGAGACCGAGCTGGCGTTGCGCGACGGCGCGCAGGAAATCGACATGGTGATGAACGTCGGCGCGCTGAAGAGCGGCGACTACGCGGCCGTGGAATCCGACATCCGGCTGGTGGCCGAGACGTGCCACAAGCATGGCGCGCTGCTGAAGGTGATTCTGGAAACGGCGCTGCTCGACGATACGGAAAAGGCCGTGGCCTGCGCGCTGGCGAAGCTGGCCGGGGCGGATTTCGTCAAGACGTCGACCGGTTTTTCGAAACACGGGGCGACCGCGGCCGACGTGGCGCTGATGCGGCGCGTGGTGGGGCCGCAGATGGGCGTCAAGGCCTCAGGGGGCATCCGCACGCTGGATGATCTGAAGGCGATGACCGCGGCGGGCGCCACGCGGATCGGTGCCAGCGCGAGCGTGAAGATCGTCGAGGCGGCGGCACGGCAGGCGCCATGAGCGAGGGACGAAGAAGCCGCGTCCGGTTCCGGGACCGCGCCGAGCTGCTCGATTTCCTGCTGGAAGTCTCCGCCATCGCGAGCGAGACGCTGGACCTGAACGATCTGATGGCGAACGTGGCGGCCATCGTGCGGCAGGTGATCCCGCATGATCTTTTCGCCATTCTGCTGTACAGCGAGCGGCGGCAGGGGCTGCGCATCCGCTACGCCGTGGGACACCGGCGCGAGATCGTGCAGAACCTGGTGGTGAAGCTGGGGGAGGGCATCACGGGCACGGCGGCGGCGACGCGGAAGCCGGTGGTCGTGGGCAACGTTCTTGAAGACAGCCGCTATCTGAACGCGATGGACGCGGTGCGGAGCGAACTGGCGGTGCCGATGGTGCTGCAGCAGAAGCTGGTGGGGGTGATCGACCTGCAGTCGACGATCCCCGACGCTTTCACGCAGCAGGACCGGGCGCTGCTGCAGCTGATCGCGTCGCGCGTGGCGGCGGCGGTGGAGAACGCCCGGCTGTACCGGCGCATCGAGCGGCAGAACCGCACGCAGCGCACGCTGGCGGCGATGGCGCAGGAGTTCTCCTCGATTCTCGATCTCGACCAGCTGCTCGAGAAGATTGCGCTGAGCATCAAGCGTCTGATCAACTACGACGCCTTCATGGTGATGGTGGTGGACGAAGCGGCGGGCGTGCTGCGCAATGTGCACAGCCGGCGGTTCGACGAGACGCAGCCGCGGGCGTCGCTGCCGCTGGGGCAGGGTATCACCGGGGCGGCGGCGCAGACAGGCAAGCCGGTGCTCGCGCCGGACACAAGCGCCGATCCGCGCTATGTGGACTGGCATCCCGGCATCCGCAGCGAGCTGGCGGTGCCGCTGATCGTGAAGGACCGCGTCATCGGCGTGCTGGACGTGGAGAGCCGGCGGCTGAACTATTTCGATGAAGACCATGTGCGGCTGCTGTCGCTGATCGCGCCGTCGATCGCCATTGCGATCGAGAACGCGCGGCTGTACGAAGAGCTGGCGCAGCGCGAGCGGGAGATTCAACAGGACCTGCAGGCGGCGCACAATCTGCAGTCGGTGCTGCTGCCGCAATCGCCGCCGCCGGCGCGGGGTCTTCAGGTGGGCATGCGGATGCGCCCGGCGCGGCTGGTCAGCGGCGACGTGTACGAGTTTTTCGACTACGACGACGACAGCCTGATGATCGCGTTCGGCGACTCGAGCGGCAAGGGAGCGGCAGCGGCGCTGTACGGGGCGCTGTTTACGGGAATGCTGCGCGGCGAGGCGCCGCGGCGGCGGAGCCCGGCGCAGCTGCTGCGTTCGCTCAATGACACGCTGACGGAGCGGCAGGTGCCGGCGCGCTATGTTTCGCTTCTGCTGCTGCTGTGGCGGGCGAAGCAGCGGGAGTTCCTGATGGCGAACGCCGGCTCGACGACGCCGCTGGTGTGCCGTGCGGGCCAGATCCTGCAGCCGCATGCCGCCGGCGTTCCGGTGGGGCTGCTGGAAAACGTGGATTACGACGAGACGCACTTCGAAGCGCAGCCGGGCGACGTTGTTGTGCTGGTCAGCGACGGCGTGCAGGACCAGCCGAACCCCGCGGGCGAAGAGTACGGACGGCGGCGGCTGCGGCGGTATCTGGAGGCGCATTGCGAGGCCGGAGCGCAAGAGATCGCCGACGGGATGCTTGCCGATCTGGAGCAGTTCCGCGAAGGGCGCGCCGTGCACGACGATCAAACGGTGATCGTGCTGAAAGTGGAGTGAACGGGGGCATCGATGCAAGCGGCTTTTGAGTACAGGGACGGAGTGCTGTTCTGCGAGGGCGTGGATCTGACGGAAGTGGCCGGGCGCGCGGGCACGCCATGCTACGTCTATTCGGCTGGGGCGCTGCGCCGCGCTTATGGCGTCTTCGAAGAGGGGCTGGCTGGCGCGCCGCACCTGGTCTGCTTCGCCGTCAAGGCCAACGGGAATCTCGCGGTGCTGCGGCTGCTGGCGGAGGCGGGCGCGGGGTTCGACATCGTGAGCGGCGGCGAGCTGTTCCGCGTGCTGAAGGCAGGGGCGGACCCGGCGAAGGTGGTGTTTTCCGGCGTCGGCAAGACGCGCGAGGAGATCGAGGCGGCGCTGGAGGCGGGCATCCACTCGTTCAACTGCGAGAGCGAAGCGGAGCTGCTGCTGCTGAGCTCGCTGGCGCAGCGGACGGGCAGGACGGCGCGCGCCGCGATCCGCGTGAACCCGGACGTGGACGCGGCCACGCACCCGTACATTTCGACCGGGCTGAAGCGGCACAAGTTCGGCATCGACATCGCGGAGGCGGAGGAGCTGTACGCGCGCGCAGCGGCGCTGCCTGGACTCGCGCTGGAAGGGGCAAGCTGCCACATCGGCTCGCAACTGCTGGATGTGGCGCCGCTGATCGAGGCGGCGGAACGCATGGCGGCGCTGGTGGAGCGGCTACGGGCGCGCGGGATCGCGGTGCGGTTTCTCGATCTGGGCGGCGGGCTGGGAGTGCCTTACCGGAAGGAAGATTCCTGGCCGGACGTCGCTCGCTATCTGGCGGCCGTGCGCGGCATCGCGGAGCGGCTCGGGGTGGAGCTTCTGCTGGAGCCGGGCCGGTTCATTGCAGGACCGGCGGGCGCGCTGCTGGCGCGGGTGCTGTACCGGAAGAGCGGGGGCGGCAAGGAGTTTCTGATCGTCGACGCGTCGATGACGGAGCTGATCCGGCCAGCGCTGTATGAGGCGCATCATGAGATGCTGCCGCTGCGGCAGACGGGGCGGGGAACCTTTGTGGCGGATATTGTCGGTCCCGTGTGCGAGAGCAGCGATTTCCTGGCCGAAGAGCGGGAGATCGAGAACCTGCTGCCGGGCGACTTTCTGGCCGTGATGACGGCGGGCGCGTACGGCTTTGTGATGGCGTCGAACTACAACGCGCGGCCGCGCCCGTGCGAAGTGCTCGTGGATGGGGACACGTGGCGGGTGGTGCGGCAGCGGGAGCGGCTGGAAGATCTGGTGCGCGGGGAGGAAGCGTGAGCCGCAGGATTCAGAGCAGCTTCTGAATCACGGCCTCCAGCTCTTTCAGATTGACCTCGCCCGGGAAGACGTGCGCCTTCTTTCCCGTCCGGTCGTAGACCACCGTGAAGGGCAGTCCGCCGGACCAGCGGGAATCGACAAGCCCGATGAACTTCTCGTCGTTCTGGAAGTTCTTGATGAAAGTGGGCGGGGGGACTTTGGTCCTGTCGAGGAACTCGGCCACGGCCTTGCGGTCGCTTTCTTCGTCGATGGCGACGGTGGCGAATGCGAGCCCTCTGGCGCGGTACTTGGCCGCGAGCGCCACCAGTTCCGGCATCTCTTTGCGGCAGGGAGAGCACCAGGTGGCCCAGAAGTTCACGACGAGGACTTTTCCCTTGTTGGAGGCGACGAGACGCGTGTAGCCGGACTCGTCGATCGGCTTCAGGTCGGCCGCGGCGGCGAGTCCGGCTGTCCACAACAACAGAATGGCGGAGAACTTTCTCACGTGCTCTTCTTCACCCGCTTGATGGTGCAGCCGAAGGCCTTGGTTTCAGTGACGGGGAGCGGCTTGCCTTCGATGGCGGCGTTCAGGACGTCCTTGAGATAGGTCTTGGTGACCTTGTCTGCGGGGCGGGAATCATCGATGGCGCCGCGGTAGATGATTTCCGAGTTCCTGCCAATGACGTAGACGTGCGGCGTGAACTCGGCGGCGAAGCGGTCCGCCTCGACATTGTTCGGGTCTTTCAAGACGCGGAAGGGGAAGCCGTGCTTGCGGGCGTGCTCGGCGGCTTCCGCGGAGGACTCGGTGGAGTTCGAGTTCAGGAAGACGAACTGCACGCCGCGCGGATTGAACTCGTTATACAGGGCCTTCATCCGCTCGTTGTAATCGTTCGAGATGGGGCACTGCGTGGAGATGAAGATCACCGCGGTGATCTTGCCCGCGGTCTGGATTTCCACCGGCTTGCCATCGAGGTCGGTAGCCTTGATGGACTCAACCTTGCCTGGCGCGCCCAGCATCAGCAGAGCGGCTGCGAAAGTGGCGATCGTCGTCATTGCTTGCTCTCCTCTTTTTCCTCTGACTTGGATGAATCGCGTTTCCGGTCCAGTTTCAGGTTCACCACGGCGTCGAGCCGGGTGTCAAAGATGGTGAGCATCCGCCTGGAGCTCTCCATGTCCTTGTGGGTGGCGATGAGCTCGTAATCAATGCTGGTGGAAAGATTCTGAAACTGGTACTTGCCGTCTTCCTGGGTGATGAAGGACCGGATCTGGAGAGTCTTGAGGTTCTTGAGCTGGACGACCGCGCCGACGGCGGGGCTGCCGTCCGGCAGCGTGACGACGCCGGAGACGTTGCGGATGTTGGGGTCGCGGCCTTTCTCTTTTTTCTGGTTCGTCCACTGCATGCCCGAGGCGAGCAGGGCGAAGACAAGAAGAAGAAACGGGAATCGACGCCATACGGTCATTTTTCCGCGCTCCCAGCAGGCTTCAGGGTCAGGTAGATATCAAGGCGTTCCGGGCCGCCGGAAAGTTTCACGATCCGCTCTTCCGGCTGAAATCCCTTCGCCCGAGCCGTCAATTTATATTCTGCCGGATCGGGCGCGACATGGAAAGAGAATTCGCCGCGGGGATCAGTCCGCGTGGAAACAGGCTTCGGCTTTTTGCGGCCGGAAGCCTGGGAAAGCAGCACAAGTTCCACCTCGGCGCCGGGCAGGGCGAAGCCGGGATCGCGGAACACAGTTCCGGCGATCACAGCCGGTTCGGGTTTCTGCCCAGCCCAGCCCGCCAGAGCCAGCGAGAACAGGAGGAGGAGCGCCAAGAAGGGGAAGCGGCTAGCGCCAGTCTTCCTCGTCTTCTTCCTCCTCATCTTCCTCGTCCTCCTCGTCGAACTCGTCCTCTTCCTCGTCGAAGTCCTCGTCGAGGTCGAAGTCGTCGTCCTCGGGCTCCAGTTCGAGCGGATCCAGCGAAGCAACGGTGAAGCTCCGCCCGCACTCGCCGCACAGGAGGGTCTCGCCCTCAGCCAGTTCGTCCTCGTCCTCTTCGAAGGGGGCGCCGCACTCGGGACAATCGATCATGACCGGTTCACCTCAATCCCCAATTGGGGTGTTTGATGCGCTCAGTGTGAATTGTCGCCAAAGAAGGCCGCCGAATGCAATGGCAAAGTGCTAGCGGGCGGCGGCCAGACGCTCTTTTTCCCGGCGGTCCTCGTCTTCGATGGCGAGGCTGTGGCGGACCAGGTCGGCGTAAGGGACCGTGACGAGGACTTTGTCGGTGTCTTCCCAGGTGGAGATCATGTGGCGGACGTGGCAGCCGGCGAGGCGGATGACCCAAGGGTCGGTGAGTTCGCGGCCGCGCTCGGCGGCGAGTTTCAGCAGGTCGGGGTGGCGGAGGGCAACGACCAGCTCGCGCTTCTCGTCCCCGCAGGAGATGTAATACTTGCAGTCGATCGCGTCGGCGTGGCGGATGGAGATGGCGTTCTGGTGCCAGCGGAACTCGACGTCCCACGTCCTGCCGAACGGGTCCTGTACCTGGAAATGCCGCAGATCCTGGCTCATGCTACTTCCTATGGTAGCCGAAGGCCGGAAGGCGTCCTCCGAGGGGGTTACCAGCCTGCCAGACCCTGATGGCGGACGTGAGAGAGGAACTCGTCGCGGGTTTCCTTGCGGCGGCGGAACTCGCCGAGCATGGCCGAGGACGTGGTGGAGCTGTGCTGTTTCTCGACGCCGCGCATCATCATGCAGAAGTGGCGGGCTTCCGTGATGACGGCCACGCCCTGCGGGTCCAGCACTTCCTGGATGCAGGCGGCGATCTGCTGCGTCATGCGCTCCTGCACCTGAAGCCGGCGTGCGAAGACGTCCACCAGGCGCGGGATTTTGCTCAGACCGATGATCTTGTTCTTCGGAATATAGGCGACGTGCGCCTTGCCATAGAAGGGCAGCAGGTGGTGCTCGCAGAGAGAGAAGAACTCGATGTCTTTCACGACGACCATCTCGTCGCAACGCTCGTTGAAGATGGCGCCGTTGACGATCTTGTGAATGTCCGCCGTGTAGCCGCTGGTGAGAAAGCGCAGGGCCTTTTCCGAGCGCATGGGCGTGGAGAGCAGCCCTTCGCGGGAAGGATCTTCGCCGAGCGCGCGCAGAATTTCCTTCATGTGCGCGGCGATGGCGCCTTCTTCGCGGCGGTGTTCAAGAACCTTGACGACGGCTTTGGATGACGATTTCATTTCGCTTGAATTCCTGCGTGTCCGGAGATGGCACGAACACTTCAAAGATGTTGTTGGGGGTCTCCCAGATTCTGACCTTTTCGAGCTTCGCGCGGTGGCTGCCGAACCAGTGCGGCCAGGCTTCTGCGAGCCGCCGGGCAGCCACCAGGGCGAGATTCTCGGTGGTCGGAACCAGAGCGGCGAACTCCGCAAGGTCCAGGTTCAGATTGCGGTGGTCCACCTGGTCGAGCCAGACGCGGCGGATGAAGTGGTCGAGCATGTCGAGAGGAACCAGCCGTCCAGCCGCAGGGTCCACGGCGCCTGCAAGGACGATCTCCATGACGTAGTCATGGCCGTGGCCGTACGGGTTGTTGCACTTGCCGAACACTTCCCGGTTCCGCTCGGCGGACAGCAGATCCGTGTGCAGCCGGTGCGAGGCCGAGAAGCGGTAGCGGCGCCCGAGGCGGACCTGGGGCTGCAGGGAATCAGCGCCCGGCATATTCGACATACAGATCCCCGGTTTCGTAGAGCCGCACGGCGTGGAGGCGCGCGGCGCCCTCGCGGAAGCGCGGTTCGAGCCGCCGCCAGATCTCGACCGCCAGATTTTCGGTTGTGGGCACGACCCGGTCGAAGGGCGGCACCTCGGTGTTGAGGTGGCGGTGATCCATGGGGCCGACGACTTCCTGCTCGAGAACGGCCTTCACTTCCTTGAGATCCACGACCATGCCGGTGACGGGGTCGGGCTCGCCCTCGAGGGTAAGTTCGAGGACGTAGTTGTGGCCGTGGCCGCGCGGGTTGGCCTCGTCGCCATAGAGGGCGCGGTTTTCGGCCTCCGACCAGTCCGGACGGCGGCAGACGTGGGAGGCGGAGAACTCGATTCGGCGTGTCAGCAGCATCTTCCCTGCCAGAAGGTAGGATGCGGCTCCCCCTTCCCTCGATACAATTATAGGTTCCAGAACCATGACGAAACCCAGGCTGCTCGTGTCCATTCAGACGGCTGCGGCGCTGATCCTGATCGCGCTGTGCTTTATCGTGGCGGATGCGCTGCGCGAGAAGGTGGTGGGAGTGGGCGACCGCGCGCCGTCGTTCACGGTCGTCACCGACGACGGGCGGCAGGTGTCGACGAAGGACTTTGGCGGGAAGGTGCTGGTGCTGAACTTCTGGGCGACGTGGTGCCCGCCCTGCATTGACGAGCTGCCGTCGCTGGAGGCGATGGCGAAGCAGCTCTCGCCGAAGGGCGTGGTGGTGCTGGGCGTCAGCGTGGACCGCAACGCGGCGGCGTACGAGCGGTTCCGCAGGCAGACGAAGATCAGCTTCCTGACGGCGCGCGACCCGGAGGCGCGCATCAGCGCGAGTTACGGGACGTTCAAGTACCCGGAGACGTACGTCATCGACAGCCGCGGGCGGGTGCGGCAGAAGCACATCGGTCCGCGCAACTGGATGGATCCGGAGATCCTTCAAAGCATCGAAGCCCTGCTGTAGTCTGGAGGGCAGGGAGGGGCGCGCCATGCCCGACTGGAAACAGGAGCTGATCCGCATCGTTGGCGAGCGGGGCTATCTGGACCGGCCGGAGGATCTGCGCCTGTACGAATACGACGGGGGCGTGGACAAGGGGCGGCCGGACATCGTCGTGTTTCCACGCTCGGCGCAGGACGTGAGCGCCATCGTGAAGGTGTCGCGCCGGCACGGGATTCCGATTGTGGGCCGCGGCGCCGGCACCGGGCTGAGCGGCGGGGCGATTGCGCGCAGCGGGGGCATCCTGATCTCGTTCGCCCGGATGAACCGGATTCTGGAGATCGACCCGCTGAATGAGCGGGCGGTGGTGGAGCCGGGCGTCGTCAATCTGGACATCAGCGCCGCCGCGGCGCCCTTCGGGTACTTCTTCGCCCCGGATCCTTCGAGCCAGAGGGCGTGCACGATCGGCGGCAACGTGGCTGAGAACGCCGGCGGACCGCACACGCTGGCCTACGGGGTGACGGCGAACCATGTTCTGGGGCTCGAGGTGGTGCTGCCGGACGGCGAAATTCTGCGGACCGGCGCGTTCTGGCCGGACTCGGCGGGCTACGACCTGACGGGGCTGATCACGGGCAGCGAAGGGGCGCTGTGCCTGGTGACGAAGGTGATCGTGCGGCTGATGCGGAAGCCGGAGGCGGTGGAGACGTTTCTGGCCATCTACGGCACGGTGGACGACTGCGCCACGACGGTGAGCGAGATCACGGCGCGCGCCATCACGCCGGCGGCGGTGGAGATGCTGGACGGCTCGATGCTGCAGATGGTGGAAGAGGCAGTGCATGCCGGGTATCCGCTGGATGCGGCGGGCGTGCTGCTGATCGAACTGGAAGGCGTGCGCGAGGCGGTCGCTTATCAGGCGGAACAGGTGAAGCAGGCGTGCGCGGCGTGCCGCGCGCAGGAGATCCGGCAGGCGCGCAACGAGCAGGAACGGCAGCTTCTCTGGAAGGGCAGGAAGAACGCCTTCGGGGCGATCGGGCGCGTGAGCCCCTTCTACTACGTGCACGACGGCGTGGTGCCGCGGACGAAGATCGCGCCCACGCTGCGCTACATCGAAGACGTCAGCCGGCGGAGCGGGCTGGCGATCGGCAACATCTTCCACGCGGGCGACGGGAACATGCACCCCATCATCCTGTTCGACGCGCGGCGGCCGGGGGACATTGAAAGAGCGCAAAAAGCGGGCTTCGATATTCTCGAGTACTGCGTGGATGCCGGCGGATCGATCACGGGCGAGCACGGGATCGGAATGGAGAAAATCCATCTGATGGACCGGCAGTTTTCGGAAGAATCGCTGGAGATGATGCGCCGGATCAAGATGACATTCGATCCGGGGCGGCTGTTCAATCCCGGCAAGCTCCTGCCGGAACGGCAACCGTGCGCCGAACTGCGGCAGCCGCCCGTCACGCCCGGCAGCAGCCTGCCCTGCTGAGGCCGGATTTCTGGAGGAATCGCATGGCGAACAGGCGAGAATTCCTGCTGCAATTTGCGGCATTCGCCGCGCAACCGGCGAAGGGTTTAACGCCTAAAGAACGGGTGGACCGCGTTCTTGCCGGCCGCACGCCGGACCGTCCGCCGTTCTGCTTCTGGCACCATTTCCAGGACGAGAAGGAGCCGGGGCGCCGGCACGCTGCGCTCACGCTGGATTTCGCGCGCCGCTACCAGCTCGACATCGCCAAAGTGATGAGCGACTATCCGTATCCGAAGGGCGCGGGCGCGCAGTGGCATGAGCTGAAGCCGGTGAACAATCCTTTCCCCGAGCAGGTGAAGGCGCTGGAGCTGATCCGCGACGGGCTCGCCGGCCAGAAGCATTTCGTCGAGACGATCTTCAATCCGTGGAATCAGGCCACGAAGATCTCTTCGAAAGAGGCGGTGATGGAGCTGATGCGGACGCGCCCGCAGGCGCTGCTGGACGCGCTGGAGGCGATTGCGCGGTCGGAGGCGAACCACGCGCGGCTCGCTCTGGAGGCGGGCGCATCGGGGATCTTCCTCGCCGTCGACAACGCGCAGCAGGGCGTGCTGACGCTGGAAGAATACCGCAAGTTCAGCGAGCCGTTCGACCGCATGGTGCTGGAAGCGGCGAAAGACGCGCCGCTCAACATCCTGCATCTGCACGGGCCGAAGGTGTATCTCGATCATTTCTGGAAGGGCTGGCCGGTGCAGGTGATCCACTATTCGGCGCACGAGACGGGCGTGGCGCTGGCCGAGGCGCGGAAGAAGACCTCCGCCGTGTTGATGGGCGGGCTGGACCACCGCAGCGTGGTGGGCGCTCCGGCAGAGAAGGTGCAGGCCATGCTGCGCGAAGCGCGCGCGGCGGGGCCGAAGTGGATCTGCGCGCCGGGCTGCTCGGTGCCCGATGATTCGCCGCGAGAGAAGCTGCTGGCGCTGAGCCGCCTGCTGCGCGCTGCGTGATGGACTGGCGGATCCGGCGCTGGGATCTGTACTCGGCGCACTACGACCGTTTCATTTCTTTCGACCGGCACCGGCGGCGCTCCCTGGATCTGGCGGAGCTGAAACCGGGCGAGCGCGTGCTGCTGTGCGGCTGCGGCACGGGACAGGACCTGCCTCTGCTGCCGGCAGGTCTGGACGTGTTCGCCGTGGATGCCAGCCGGGGGATGCTCGAGAAGGCGGCATGCCGCCGGTGCGCCTCCCGGGTGCATCTGCTGCGGATGGATGCGCAGCAGCTGGCATTCCCGGACGGCTGTTTCGATTGCGTGGTGCTGCACCTGATCGTGGCCATCGTGCCCGACCCGCTGGCGTGCCTGAAGGAAGCGAAGCGGGTGCTGAAGCCGGGCGGGCGCATCGTGCTGTTCGACAAGTATCACGACGGGCTGGGACGGCCGCGCCTCGTGCGGCGGGTTCTGAATCCGCTGATGCGGCTGCTGGCGACGGACCTGAACGTGCCGCTGCCGCGGCTGGCGCGCCAGGCAGGGTTCCGCATCGTTCATGAGGAGCATGCCATGATGCGGGGGCTGTTCCGGATCGCGCGGCTGGAACCTGAGGCGGCTACAGGGGCGTGAATTCGAGCGTGTGGTCGAACGGCGTGAAGCCGCACAGACAGACGCTCTGGCCGGGCGGTCTGGGCTCGGCGCCGCGCACCTGCGTGTAGGCATGGAGGGCGAGGCCCGGGCCGAAGCGGAATCCGCGGCCCTCGAAGCGCGCTTCAGCGAAACCGTTTTTCAGGAGAAATGATTTTTCGCCGGCGGGCGCGGGTTCGGCGCCGCGCAGCTCCACGCCGTCGCGGAGCACGACCTCGACCGTCAGCGGGACGTTGGCCGTGCCCGAGGCACGAATGCGGACGGCGATGCCGCGGCCTGTTTCCGTGACTGTGGCTTCGTACTCCATGTTCTGCACTTCGCTCTGGCGGCGGCGCGCGCGCAGAGCGGCGTAATTCTCTGCGGTGACTTTCTCTGGAGGATCGAGGGGCTGGTAATAGGGGCCTTCGAGCGACTGCGTCATGCGGTAGCCGCCGGGCACGGGCGCCCAGCGCGCGGGACGGAACTGGCCTTTGCCGAAGAACGCCGAGGCAAAGCGCACGCCTTCGATCGCGCACGAGCCGTGACGCAACGCGAGGAACCGGCTGCCGCCGTTCATCAGCACGGTGGCGTCCCACGCGCCTCGCCGGATGCGGGCGATCCTGAGCGACTTCATCAGGCGGTGGTAGTCGGACGGCAAGGGCTTGTCCGGCGGCAACGGGCGGCGCAGTTCCGGATAGCGCAGATACTCGCTCACCGAGCCGCCGCGCCCCTCCGTCTGGCGGGCGAGCGCGGCCCATTGGCCGTTGCCGTCGAGGATGGCCAGATAGCGGAGCGGGAACCAGTAACGGTCCATCGTGGCGCGCGTGTACTGGTCCTGCCGGGTGGAGATCTCGGTGACGACTTCGCCGTCGGGGTGCAGCAGCCACAACATGGAATCGAGGTTGCGCCGCACGGGGTCGAGCAGTTCGCTGCGGCCGGCACGCAGAGCGGTCGCCAGCAGCGCGCGGTTCGTGACCGGGTTGTAGACGCCGGTGGAGCGCTCTGCGTATTGGCCGTCGTCGTCGATGTCGATGCCTTCAGCGAGCCATTGACCGATGCGGCGCAGACAGCGCTCATCGGGGTTCAGGTGATGCAGGCCGGCCAACGCCTCGCAGACGACCCAGCGGTGATTCGGCGTGTGGACGCCGCCCGCGAGCAGCGCTTCCTTGCCTCTCTTCATGAAGAGATCGAGAGCTGCTTCAACGCCAGGCGCGCCGGACAGGCGGGCGAGCTCCACGGCGGCCGTGACGTTGTGCATGACGAAGCCGAGATCGGGAGTCGAGTGGAAGTTCGTGATCAGCAGGTCGATGGTGCCGTCTTCGTGCTGGTGTCTGCGCAGGAACTCCGCCGCCGCGCGCGCCCGCTGCAGCATCAGGCCGTCTTTGTGAAAGCGCGAGCCCGGGCACGCGAAAGCGGCGAGGAATCCGTGCAGCAGGCCGGACGCCGTGCTGACGTGATGCAGGCCGTATTCATCGGGAAAGCAGCCGAGGCCTGCGTGGCGCGGATCGGTGATCTGGCGCTCGAGCCACTGCGCAACCTGCGCGTCGTGTTTCTGCACAAGCGCGGCAGGTACAGGCTCCAGCGCGGACTGCGAGACTGCCAGCGCGGCAGCCATCTCTCTGCGGGTGATTCCGGTCATTGTGAAGAGGCCTGAGATTATAATGCCCTGTTATGATCTTCCCCATCTCCCGCCGGGTCTTCGCATTCCTCCTGCCGCTCGTTCTCGCGGCGGCGCCGCCCGCCCCCGATCCGGCGCGCGCCGGCATGGACGCCGCGCAGCTCGGGCGCATCGGCCCCGTGCTGAAGGAGTTTGTGGAGCGCGGACAGATGAGCGGCGCAGTGACGCTGGTGATGCGGCGCGGCGTGCTGGCGCACTTCGAGGCCACAGGCTGGCAGGACGCCGACGCGAAGAAGCCGATGCAGCGGGACACGATCTTCCAGATCATGTCGATGACCAAGCCGGTCACCGGCGCGGCCATCATGATGCTCGCCGAGGAAGGCAAGCTGCGGCTGCATGACCGCGTGGAAGATCACCTGCCGGAGTTCCGCGGCCAGATGATGATCGCGAGCGAGGAGAACGGCGTTCGCACGCTGCGCAGGCCCTCGCGCCCGATCACGATCCGGGATCTGATGACGCACACTTCGGGGCTGGGTCCGGCGGCGCCGGGCATCGGCGACATCATGGTGCGCATGGACCGCACGCTGGCCGAGGCGTGCCTGATCTACTCGCAGCAGCCGCTGCTGTTCGAGCCGGGGACGCGCTGGAGCTACTCGAACACGGGCATCGCCGTGCTGGGCCGCATCGTGGAAGTGCTGTCCGGAATGAGCTTTGAGAAGTTTCTGGAGTCGCGGATTTTCCAGCCGCTGGGAATGACGGACACGCACGTCTTTCTGCCGGTGGAGAAGCGCCCGCGGCTTGCGCCCGTGTTTACGGTGAAAGACGGGAAACTCGTGAAGGCGGGCGCCGACATCCTGGGGGGAGATCCGCTGAAATACCGCGAGGGCGCGAAGTACTCCGGCCCCGAGCACTCGCTGTACTCGACCGCCTGGGACCTGGCGCAGTTCTACCAGATGATGCTGAACGGCGGCATGCACGGCGGCAAACGGCTGCTTTCCGCAGCCAGCGTGCGCATGATGACGCAATTGCAGACGGGCGATCTGCAGGCTGGGCACAATCCGGGCACGGGCTTCGGCCTCACGTGGGAGGTCACGAAGGATCCGGCAGGCACGCTGACGGGCCAGAGCATCGGAACGTACGGCCATGGCGGCGCCTTCGGCACCTACGGTTGGGTGGACCCGCAGCAGCAGATCATCGGCGTTTTCCTGATGCAGCTGACGGGGCGTCCTCAGCCGATGCGCGACGCTTTCGTCACGCTTGCCAACACCGCCGTCCGGGAGCCGGCCCAATGACGAAGCCTGCGCCGCCCGAACAGGACGCGTTCGTCTCGCTGCAGCGCGCGGCGGCGCGCCTGATGGAGGGCGTGGCGGAACTGCTCAAGCCGTACGGCTTGCGGCCGGCGCAGTACAACGTTCTGCGCATTCTGCGGGGGGCGCATCCGGAGCAGCTCAACTGCCGCCAGGTGGCGGGGAGCATGATGACCCGCGAGCCCGACCTGACGCGCCTGCTCGACCGGATGGAAAAAGCCGGGCTCGTCCGCCGCCAGCGCCAGGACTCCGACCGCCGGGTGGTGCGCGTGGGCATCACGCGTGCGGGACTTCAACTGCTCGCGCAGATCGACGAGCCCATGCTGGCGCTGCACCGGCGACAGTTCTCGGTTCTCGGCGAAAAGCAGACCGCCACGCTGACCCGGCTGGCCCGCCGCCTGGCTGAATCCTGACGGGCGCCCCGGCCATCCAAGAAATAGTTGTTCCAACAAACGACCAGGAGGCCCGATGATCCGTCTGCGACCCTCGGCCGAGCGGGGCGTCACGCAAGTGGACTGGCTCGACAGCCGGCATACGTTCTCGTTCAACCGCTACATCGATCCCGCCTGGACCAGCTTCCAGTCATTGCGGGTGATCAATGAGGACTGGATTGCGCCCGGCGGGCGGTTCGACTGGCACCCGCACCGGGACATGGAGATCCTGACGTGGATCCTGTCCGGCGCGCTCGAGCACGAGGACTCCACCGGCGCGCGGGGCGTGCTGCGGCCGGGCGACCTGCAGAAGATGAGCGCCGGCACGGGCATCTTCCACAGCGAGGCGAATGCGTCGAAGACCGAGCCGTTGCACCTGCTCCAGATCTGGATCTATCCGTCGCAGCGCGGGCTGCAGCCGCACTACGTGGAGAAGCATTTCCCCCTGGAAGACCGCCGCAACCGGCTCTGCCTGCTGGCCTCCCCCGGCGGCCGCGATGGCTCCCTGCCCATCCATCAGGCGGCGGAGCTGTGGACCGCAGTGCTCGATGAAGGCGCAAGCGTGGAGCATGCGCTCGCCGCCGGCCGTCATGCGTGGCTGCAGGTGGCTTCAGGCGAAGTGGATCTCAACGGCACGGCTCTGCACGCGGGCGACGGTGCGGCCGTGAGCGAGGAGCCGGTCCTGCGCATCTCCGCAAGGCGCGCCAGCGAAGTGCTGGTGTTCGATCTGGCATAGGAGCCGCGTTCAGGCTTCCGGCACCCGCAGGTAGCTCCACATCGGAATCAGCTCGAAGTCCTGGCGCAGCGTTTCAGGCCGCTCGCCGCGCTGTTCGATCCATGGCTCGCCGATGGGGCCGAGATGCTGCGTCATCTCGAGCGAGCGGACGCGGGCAGGATCAATCCCCATCAGGCGGCAGCAAGTCGCGTCCACCGCGGGCAGGTTTGCGCCCGCGACGATGACGCCCGCCTGGCGGGGCTTGCCGCGGATGGGCCCGTCGCCTTCCATGCCGACGATGCCGTCCACGATCGCCACGGTCTTCGCCGCGTAGGTTTCGGCCAGCTTCACGATGGACGGATCGATGCCGTACTGGTGCAGCACGTTCTTCGGCCAGCCGTAGAGACTGCCCGGGACGGTGCCGAACAGGTTCTTCATCGAGAGCGTGGCGCCGGCCCAATGATGCGTTTTCAGCTTGGGCAGCGAGACGATCAGATCGGCGGCCAGCAGGGTTTTCGGCGCCCACAGCGGCCCCCACTCGCCGAAATCGCCCGCGCGCTCGACATCGTCGCGGTTGAGGTCGATGAACAGCTCTTCGAAGCGGGGAATGGCCTCGAAGTAGCCTGCTTCTTCGGCCAGCGTCCAGGTGTCGCGGCGGTGGCCCGGCCCCTCGGCGATGCGGACCTGAGCCGCGCCCAGAGAGAGCAGGGCCTCCATCACGGCCGCCACGAAGACGGGGTGGGTATTGATGGCTGTGGCGCGGGAGAACTCGACCAGGTTCGGTTTGAGCACAACATTTTTGCCGCGGACGCCGATGCCGGAGGCTTCGACGGCGCGGCGGATTTCGGAGGCGAGTTCTTTGCTGTAGTTTTCGGCGCGAAGGATGAAGACCGGCTCCTTCCGCTTCCAGGGCTTCAGCGCAGGCCGGGAGCAGGCCGCTCCGGCCGCGGCCAGCCCGCACGCCATCCATTGCCGCCGGTTCATGCAGATCCTCCCTTCCAGAGCCTCCACGCGCCATCTGCGTTGCCAATCAGGGCGAAGGCGAGCACGGCCGTGTCGGTGCGCGCATTCACCTCGACGGGCCGGTCCTCGAACAGAACCCCGTGCATGCGGAACGCGATGCGGAGCAGGGCGTGCGCCAGCCCGCGCGGTCCGCGTTTCCAGTCCTCTACGGCGCGGGCGAGGCCGCGCTCTACCTGGGGCCCCGTGCGTCCGGACAGTCCGATGAGGGCCAGCGCCGTGCATTCGGGATACGAATCGAGATCCTGCCCCAGCACGCGCTTGTTGCCGTAGTTCCAGCCGCCGTCTTTGCACTGGCGGTCGAGAATCATCCGCACTCCCGTTTCAATTCTCTCCTGCAGCGCGCCGCCCGTGTAGCGTGCGCGGCTGAGCTCGAGCGCGCGCACGGCATGCACCGTCGGCTCGATCCAGCCGGCTGCGCCCGGAGTCCACGGCCAGCCCCGCAGCCTGCGGTCCTGGACGACGGCGTCTTCCTTCTGCAGCAGGCGCTGGAGCCAGGATGGATCCGGGATGCGGCGCGCCTCGGCGGAGACCAGCCAGTCGACGGCGCGTTTCCACTTCGAGTCGAACTCCCCGCGCAGGCACTTCAGCAGGATCACCAGGGACGTGGCCCAGCTCTCGCGCTGCGCCTGCGGATGCGCCGGCCACGCGCCCGAGGAAAGCTGCTGAGGCTCGATCCAGGCCAGGGCGCGTTGCGCTTCGGCCCGGCCATGGAGCGCCAGTGCTGCCCAGGCCGCCGGTTCCAGCCACGAGCTTTGCCCGGGGCGGAATCCGAAACCGCCATCGGGGTTCTGCCGCGCCAGCAGGAGATCGAGTGCAGTGGCCATGCCCAATCCTTTCACGGCCGGAACGGCGGAATCACCAGCAGCACCTCCGTAGCCGCCGGCGCCCCGTCGAGCATCGCAGGGCGGAACGTCCAGCGCCGCAGGGAATCCAGGAGGGTCTCCGCGGCGTTGCCGGCCTGCAGGACCCGCAACTTCTCCAGTCTGCCTCCCGCGGTCAAAAGGGCGTGAAACACCTGGTATCCGTTCCAGCGCCACAGCGGCTCCGGCGGCAGGTGCGCTTCCACCACATAGGGGGCCTTCAGCGGCTTGGGCGCGCTCAGCGTGACGACCGCATGCTGCCTCCGGACGCCTCCTTCTCCGCCGGGCAGGCAGTAGTGCAGGATCCACTCCACGGGCTGTCCGACGTTGAGATAGGCCGTGTACACGGGACTCCCGGAGAGGGCGGAGGTGTGGGAGGCGATCGCCTGGGGCAGCGATGCATCCACCACGACGACGTCGAACGATCCGCCAGCCGGATACGTCAGCGTGACGGACCCGTCGCTTTCCACCAGGGCGAAGATGTCGCCGGTGGAGGTGCGGATGGTGCGGGCGGCCGCGGTGCTTCTGTTTCCTGGGGCTGCGCCCGCGGCGGATGCAGCCGCAGGCGCGGCGCCCGGAGCGCCGTTGGCGGCCGCGCCCGCCAGCGCTGTTACCGCCGATGGGCCGGGCGCGGTTCCATTGGCCGGCCCATCGCCGCGCGGGCCTGCGCCCGCAGTCTTGCCCTCGAGTTTCGCCGCCTGCGGTTCTCCGCTGCCGCCCGCCGCTTTCGCGGCTGTCTGCGCAGCCGGCTTCTCCTGTCCTGCCGAGGCCTCCTTCACCGGGGCCTGTCCGGTTCCAGAGCCCAGCACGATCAGGTTGCCCGGCGGCACCGTGATGGTCTCCCCCGGTTTCGGCCGCTCGGGCGTCATGATAATGAAGGCCGCGGGCGTGCCTGTGTTCGCGGCCGAAAAGGCGACTTCCGGCTCCTGCAGCCACTGTCTGCGGCTGGCCAGCGGACTTGAGCCGGAAGGCGGCAGATAGACGCGGGCCCGCTCCATCGCCTCCGCGGGAGACATCGAGGAGGGCAACTTCGGAGGCGCCAAAACGGGCGTGTCGAAGGCCGCGCTCCGTCCGGAGGGCGACGGTTCCAGTCCCGGTTCGCGCGCGCCAGGCACGATCGGCTCCTCGACGAAACGAGGATTGGGGCCGCTCCAGACGGCCATGGCTTTCAGAGGCGGCAGCTTCTTCGGCGGTTCGGCGCTCCGGCCGGGCTGCAGAACCAGAGCTGAGGGCCGCTCTTCCGCCGCCACGGGTCCGGACTGCTGCGCCGGCGGCGGCGCCGGACGGGCGCCGCCCCGCGCCCTCTTCGCTTCCGCCGCCCGCCGCACCCGGGCAGGGCGGAAGTAGAGCTTATCTTCCGCCGCCGCTTCGGGAACTTTCACCAGAAGGGGCGCGGAGCGCGCCATCATCCTCCCGATTTCCGGAGGGCGGAATCTCCAGTAATCGAGCCGCACCACCAAGCCCGGCACCAGCTCCAGAACAGCCCCGTGCAGGATCGCCGATGCCAGCAGAGACGTGAGGAAGGATGGCTGGCGGCGGGGCAGAAGATCGAATCGCGGCGCCGGTTCGTCCGTCTCCTGCGGGCTCGCCCGAGGAGAGGACCGGATCACGATCCGCATGGCGAACAACCCTACAGACCGCTTGCCTTCGCCGCCATGGCCGCCGTGTGGCCGTTGCCCACCACCAGCGTCCGCAGCCCCCGCCGATCCTGCTCGCGCACCATCCGCGTCGGCTTCCTGCGGCGGCCGGGCTCGACGCAGCTGAATTCCCCGTTGACGAGGTTCCTCAGGCCGAACAGCGCCAGCTCGAACCGGTCCTTGGCGCCCACCTTCTGGAACAGCTTGGAGAGGTAGACCTTCACCGTACCCTCGCTAAGCTCGAGCTGAGCAGCGATTTCCTTGTTCTTCAGGCCCTGGACGAGAAGCGTCACCAGCTGCCCCTCGCGCGGCGTCAGCCGGATGCGCCGCGACCGCTGGCGCACTTCTTCATCCGACTCCGGATAAACCATCTCGCCTTCCAGCGCCCGGCAGACGGCATCCAGCACTCCGTCCGGATCCAGGCGCAGATCGATCAGCGCCCGCACCCCGGCTTCCCGAGCCTGACAGATCGTCTCCATCGGCGCGTGACGGGTCAGCACGATCACGGGACGCGGCGCGGCGTTGCGGCACAGCGCCGCCAGTCCGCTCCAGTCCAGCAGACCGCCGCATTCCACCAGAAATGCATCCGCCTCCTGCTGAGCCAGGTCAGGCAAAGTCCCTTCAAAACAGTGTGCCGTGGATACTTCCATTTCCTCCCGCCGGGTCAGCATCCATCGGATACTCTCCGCATACAGTGGCACGTCCGAGGCGACAACCACTTTCCTCTCTCTCACAGAACCCTCCGCAACCACAGCAGATGAACTCCTCCGGCGCCAGCTGACCGTGACTGGCGCTCTTCCTCCATTTCCTTCCTCCGCGGGGAATGACCTGAAACAGTCACCCCGGAATGGCCTAAGTGTGACTCAGAAACTCCTCTTAGTCAATGCCAAAATTAACCCCGCACTCTTCCAGTACGGATTTCCGACCCCTAAATGGATTAACCGTGGCACTTTTTCTCCATATCCTTGGTTAATTTTAACCAACTGGAGGATTGCCAATGACCGGAGCCGCGGTTCAGAATGATCCAAACGGGGACATGGGCAGACTGGATGTACACGGACGGTCAGCTCCCGGCGCCATCCCGTGTCAGGTCATCCTGCCCGGGTCCGGGGCCGCAAACGAATTGCGCGCCGAAGCGGTGCGCCTGGACCGGCAGGGCGGCGTGCTTCACATCGTCACAGCCGGCGCGTTGCCGGAGCTCAAGGAGCAGGCGGAAGTCCTGGTCTCCTTCGATCTGCCCGGAGCCCTTCTTGCCGAACCACGGCGGCTCTGTTTCCGGGCCGGGGTGCGTCATGTTTCCAGCGCGCTGGCGCCGCACCACTGGATTGGCGTATCGTTTCAGGAGGCCGCCATCTGCAGCTCCGGCCAGTGTTGCCCTCGGCTTTAACCGCCCGCGGGACTATTCAAACGCATGAAGGAAATCGTCGGCGCCCTCCATCTTGTCCCGGCCTGCCTGCTGATCGCGACGGCCACCGCGGCGGCTGTCACGGACATCCGCGCACGGCGGATTCCGAATGTTCTGGTTGTCAGCGCGTTTCTGGCCGGCTTTATCGTGAACACCGCGCTGGGCGGCCTTGACGGGCTTCTGCGCGCCGCCGCCGGAGCAGGGCTGGCCATGCTCGTGTATTTCCCGCTCTTCCTGTTGCGGGGCATGGGGGCGGGCGACGTCAAGCTGATGATGGCCGTGGGGGCTCTGGCAGGACCGCGGGTCTGGTTCTGGATTTTCGTCGTTTCGGCGGTGACGGGCGCCGCGGCGGGACTGATCCTGGCGCTGTCGAAAGGCCGGCTCCGCGCCACACTGATCAACACGGGCTTCCTCGTGCGTCAGCTGCTGAGCTTCCGCAATCCGGCCATGTCACGCGAAGGGCTCAGCATTCACTCCGCAGGAGCGCTCCGGCTGCCGCACGGGGTGGCTATCGCCTTCGGTGTCTGGGTGGTGACGCTGGCGGCGCTGCTCGCCTGACCGGACTGCAGCTCAGCTTGCCAGGCGCAGGATCTCGCTGGCGATGCGGAGAAACGCGTTCGTCAGCTGGGTGGAATCCGGCGAATAGACGTACAGGCCGCGCGGCCGGTCCGGCTGGATGCGGGGATCGCCGTCGTTGGCGATGCGGGTCATCAGCTCGCTGTCAAAGGTTTCCGCACCGCCGGTGCCGCCGAGGCCGATGACATAGATGATCGGGCTCAGGTTCGTATCGCTGCGGATGCGCCAGGCGGCGTTGTCGGCGGCGTTGTAGGCGGCATGGCGGAGCGCCCGCGGCACGTCGGGACGGATGCGGCCGGCGTAAGGATGGCCGACAGGGAAGAAAACACCCGGCTTGTAGCTCTGGTTCACAGTGGAATTGCCGTAGATGTCCGTATCGGGGATGTAGGCCACGTCGCCCCGCACGGCGTTCGCATTCAGAGTGGTCATGGCGCAGCCCTGCCTTTGGGAGGAAGGAATCAACGAGGTGGACCCGATCGTTGTCTGATTGTACAAGCCCGCGGTGCTTCCCGTGAGATTGAAGTCTCCAGCCGCGATGAATCCGCGTTTGGGCCCGGGATTCCATTGTGGATTCGGATACGTCCTGCCGGCTTCATCCTGGCAGGGGCTTGGCTGAAAGGTGTATTGCGTTGATGTGAGGAATCCGCCGTTGCCATCGCCGTAGCGCGTGTCCGGTAGCGTCTTGATGGGGTAGTCCGCGGTCAGCGCCGTCGGGCGGCCGTCGGTGAAAAAGAGGATGACATTCAGCGCGCCCGGCTCGTTCAAAGCGACAAGCTGCTGGTAGCCCTCCCACAGAGCCTGCGAGGTGTTAGTCCAGCCCGCGCAGGTAATGGAGCTGATCTGCGTGTAAATGGAGGGGGAATCCTTAAAGAAGAGATTCATGGGGTAGTTGAGCCGCGTGGCGCCGTTGAAGGTCAGCATGCCCAGCCGGTCGCGGCCGTTGGCGAAGCGGTCCACGAACGCTGTGGCCGAACTGCGGAGCGCGCCGCACGCTCCCGCCGTCTGCATCGAGCCGGAGATGTCGAGCACCATCATGACGTTCACGTCACGCCGCTGCGCGGCGGCGGTCACCCGCAAACGCGCCGTGTCATGGCCCAACAGCCTCAGGAAGTACAGTGGTGCGTCCACGGTGGCAGCCATCTCCACGCGCCGCAGGCGCAGCTCCGGCTCAGTCACCGAGATGTTGTACACAACATTGGTGGTCGCCCAGTAGCCGTTGGGGAAGTTGATGCGGAAGTACCGCTCGGCCACGGCCATGGCGTTGGCCCGCTGCGAGGCCAGATCCTGCCCCCGCGCCAGGCTCCGGGCGCCGGCCAGGCAGGCTGCGTCGACGGCCTGGCTCAGCTTCGCCTTCAGCAGATACAGAATGCCCACGTCCACTGCCAGGCCGACCATCGGTCCGAACACCAGCAGCGTCAATGTCGTCAGGATCAGCGCCACGCCGCGGCGCTTCCCGTTCCGGTGCCGTCTGATCGCGTTCATCAGAAGATCCCTCTCGCCGACACTCCCGTGCTCGTCATGAAGCCCGGCAGGTCCAGTTCACTTGAACGGTAGTACGCCTCGGCCACGTAGGCCGTCTCGCCCAATTGCATGTCCATCACGCTGGGATAGAAATTCACCGTGCGCGCCGCCGTGTTCGTCTGGTAGTTGGGCACCATGCCGCCCGCGAGGGTCGGCGGCGTGCCATACCGGCTGGGCCGCAGAGAGGAGTTGCCCAGCACGATCTGGCGGACGAACACGGCCAGGCCGTGGTTGGCGCAGGCCGGCGGTCCGGGGCAATCCACCCGCATGATCTGCGACAGGATCACCACGGACTTCCCGGTGGGCGTCAGGTCCAGGCCGCCCGCCAGATGCTGCAGAATCGCCTGGTTGGCGGGCACGGAGAAGTCTACTCCGCGAGCGAACATATGTCCTGCATCGCGGTTCAGCTGCGTGAGCTGGATCGCCCGGATCAGGTTCATGCCGATGACGATCGTGCCGAGAATCAGAGGCGTGTAGATCAGGGCCGCCGCCAGCACGAACTCGACGATCGCCGCCCCGCCCCGGCTCCGCTTTCTTTTTGGTGTCCGGTTCATGCCTGCGCTCCTCTCACGGCGTGGGCGGGATGCCCATGGGCGACGCCTCCATCCGGTCCGCCGCCCGCACGCTGAACCGGATCGGATCCGCGCTTCGCACCAGCGGAACCAGCGGCCGCACCTCGAAATTTTCCACCGCCACGATGACCAGGTTGCCGCCGGCGTTGCTGCCCGGTCCGCTCACCGGCTGCAGCGTCTCGGGGTTGTAGAACCGCACCTGAATATTGTTCAGCTGCGGCTCCCCGATGAAACCCATCGAGTTCCGCCGCACCACCTCCCGGATGGATGCGATGTGGCCCATGCCGGTCAGCGTCTGGCTGGTCACCGCAAACCGGCAGCCTTCCCGCACCGCATGCTGGATGCTTGCCTTGGCGAACACCACCCACGACAGATCGATCAGCAGAAACAGCAGTCCGAACAGCGCGATCACGACGAACGACATTTCGACGATCGTCGCTCCGCGCCTCCTGTCAGAATTCTCACGCAGCCTCATGGCGCCAACCTCCTGCGCCCGGCGGGCGTCCGCATCCGCCTGCCCGCAGGCGCGTGCCAGTCCAGGATCACCGCATTCGTCTCCCCGCCGGTTTCAGCCTCTGCGCGCTGCGGCTTCAGATTCGCCCCCAGCGTGCTCATGTTGCGCAGAGCGTACAGCGCCAGCTCGAACCGGTCCTTCACATGGAGCTTGTTGAACAGGTGCGACAGGTACACCTTCACCGTGCCCACGCTCAGATTCAGCGCCTCGGCGATCTCCCGGTTCTTCATCCCCTGCGCCAGCAGCGCCACCAACTCCGCCTCCCGGGGCGACAGCGGGATCCGCTCTTCCGTGTACCCTTCCGGCAGCACGGAGGAATCAATCCTGCACTGCCCGCTCAACGCCGCCAACAACGTTGCGTGGAACAGTTCCACCGGGGAAGTCTCGCACACCACCGAGCAGCACCCGCTTTCCGTAATGTGGTGCAGCAGCTCCGGCGTCAGTTGCGTCGCCAGCAGCACGAACTGGCAGCCCCGCGCGGAATCGTGCATTTCGTGGAGCAGAGGGAGGTCGAAACCCGATGTCGCATCCAGTACGGCCGCGTCGGGTTGCTGCTCGATCAGAAGATCGATGAATTCGTGCCGGCTGGCAGCCTCCCGCACCTCGGCGCCCAGCCATTCTTCCAGCAGGCGCACCAGTCCAGCGCGCAAGATCGGCCGTTCCGAGCACAGCAGCGCTTTCCTGGCCGGGCCGGAAGCCCGTATCCCGCTGGCGCCTGCGCGCCCTGGAACGGCCTTGACCCGCTTCGCCTGGTCATCCATTCCCTCTCCTCCCGGGCTGCGCATCCTGAAACCGCCAGCGGCAACCCTCCAACGCTTTGAACAATACCATGAAATCCTGTCCGCGCCAATATTGACATTGGTTTGCATCGCCGAGGCTTCGCAGGCCGGAATCACCTCTCTAATCCGATGAATTCACAGCAATTTGCGGAAAAAGTCCAGCGGTTTTGTTTCGGACCCATAGTACTGGCAGTACCCACCAAGGTTAGCTAACCAAATCGAGGATTGCCGATTATCCGTCCCGCCTCTACACTCGCAACTGATGCTGTTCATCCGCCAGTCGCCGATGCTGCTGAACACGGCGTGCCGCGTCAGCCTCCCCAGGCTGGGCGTGCGGGCGCTGGCGGGGCGCACTCTGGAAGTCAGCCGGGACATGGTGAAAGTCCGCCTTCCCCGGCTGGGCAGCGAAAACTGGCTTCAGAAATTCCAGCACGGCGAAGAAGCCGTCATCGAAATTCCGCTGCCGCACCCGGACACCTCGCGGCTGGCCCGCGCTCTCTGCTGCCACGGACTGGCCACCGCCACCATTCACCCCACCAGCCTCCGCCTGGAGGTCCAGGTGGCGCGGTTGACCATCCGCGAGCAGCGCGACTCGCTGCGGGCCATCCAGCCGGTGGAACCCCTCAGGATGCGGAAAGGAGCCGGACGATGAGCGCCGCCGCCGCACAGGTTCGCGCCTTGCCCGCCGCCGCGGCGCCGGCGTCCATTTTGCGCTGGTTCCCCTCGCTGCGCGACGCGGCCTGGCTCATGCCGGTTCTCTTCCTGTTCCTGAGGCTGAAAGGCGCGGGCTACCTGCTCGGCGACGGCGACACGGGCTGGCATCTGCGCACCGGCGAGTGGATCCTCCAGAACGGACGCGTTCCTTCCACCGATCTGTTCAGCTTCACGCGCCCCGGCGAGCCGTGGTTCGCCTGGGAATGGCTCTGGGATCTCTGCTTCGGATGGCTGCACCTGAATTTCGGCTTGGGTGCCGTTCAGGTGACGAGCCTGGCGTTGATCTGCGCCACGATTTACCTGGTGTACCGCGAATCGGCGCGGCTCAGCGGCAACTATTTCCTCGCTTTTGGCACCGCATTTCTGACGGCCGCCGGCTCCACCATCCACTGGCTGGCCCGCCCACACCTCTTCACGCTGCTGTTCACCGCCGTGTCCGTCATCCTGCTGAACCGGGCCGCGGAAGGCCGCCTGCGCCTGCTCGCCTGGCTGCCGCTGCTCACCGTCGTGTGGGTGAATTTCCATGGCGGCTTTTTCGTCCTCTGGACGCTCCTGCTGGCGCACCTGGCCGCTGCGGGGCTCAACGCGTTTCTCGACCGCCGGCCGTTGATCCAATCCGTCCAGCCCTGGGCGCTCGCGCTGGCCGGCTGCGTGGCCGCCAGCTTCGTCAACCCCTATGGCTGGCGCCTCCACCGCCACATTTTCGGCTACCTGAGCGACAGCTACCACCGCGAAAAGATCCAGGAATTTCTCTCGATCAGCTTCCACAATCCGGCCGCAGTTTATTTCGCCGCCATGCTGCTGCTGGCCGGGATGACGGTGCTGTGGGCGCTGGAGCGCCGCCGCTTCGCCGACGCCTTGATCCTGATGGGCTGGGGCTGGCTGGCGCTCTACGCGGCGCGCAACATCCCCATCTTCCTCATCTGCGCCGCGCCGCTGGCAGCGCTTGCCGTTCGCGAGCGGCTGGAGCGGCTGGCCGCTTCTGAATCCCGCCTCGCCGCGCCCGTCCGGGCCGTGTTTGAGGCGCACCGCGAGTTCTCCCTGCTGGAAGCCCCGGCGCGTGTGGTCTGGCTGCCCGCGCTGGCGCTGTCCGCTCTGGCTCTGCTGCTGGCCGCGCCGGCTTCGTCCGGCCCCTTGCGCAACCAGTACGATCCGAAGAGTTATCCCGAAAACGCGCTGCCCGCCGTGCGCAGCCTCGGGCCGGAGGTCCGCCTCTTCGCCGATGACGAATGGGGCGATTTCCTCCTTTACCGCCTCTGGCCGGAAAGGCGCGTCTTTATCGACGGCCGCAGCGACTTCTACGGGGAAAAGCTTGGCGAGGACATGGGGCGCGTGCTCCAGGCCCGCCACGACTGGGCGGACATCCTCGCCCGGTATCAGATCGGCGCCGTGCTCCTGCGCGCGGAGAGCCCGCTCGCCAGCGTGCTCAAGCTGCACGCCGGCTGGCGGCTTCTCCACGACGATGGCGTGGCGCTCCTGTTTCTGTCGGTATCTCCGGCAACCCGCGGCCCCGCGGCCGCGGAAACCGTCAACGCAGTCCCCCATCCCGAAAAATCCACTACGAGGTGAATCACAATGCAACTCTGGAAGCGTTTCTGGAACGAAGAAGACGGCCAGGATCTGGTCGAGTACACCCTGCTGCTGGCGTTCGTCGCCCTGGCGTCGGCCGCGCTGTTCATCAATGCGGGCGGATCGATCAGCAATATTTGGACTGCCGCCAACTCGCGCCTGGGGCAGGCGGCTGCTTCGGCCTCCGGCAGCTAGGCTGTGCGCATACCCTTGGGCAAGGAGGCGGGCCGTGCCTTGGAACGCCTCCTTCCCGGAGTTTCACTGCCATGAAGACCATGATTGACCGCCTGTGGCGGGACCGCGGCGCGCAGGACCTGGTTGAGTACACGCTGCTGATGGCGTTCCTCGTCCTGGCCAGCGCCGCGCTGTACATGAACGTCAGCCAGACGATCAACGCGCTGTGGGCGGCGATCTCCAGCCGCCTGGCCGAGTGACCGTCTGAGCCGGGAGGAAACCTGAAGAGGAGGATCGCGCCCATGAATCGGAGATTCATCGCCGTTCTCGTGTTCGCGCTCGTCATTTCGGCCGTGGCCAGCACGGTGGTCTATCAGCTCATCGTCGGCCGCATGAGCACGCAGGCCAAGCAAAGCACGGCGCGCGTGGTGGTAGCCGCCCGGGATCTGGCCGTGGGCACGCTGTTGAAGCCCGAGGACCTGCGCGTGTCCGACTGGAGCGGCGAGATCTCCCCGCAGTGGGTGCTGAAGCCAGAGGATGCCGTGGGCCGCGGCGTCGTCGCCACCATCTACAAGGGCGAGCCTGTGGCCAATAACCGTCTGGCCCCGGCCGGGGCTGGCGCCGGTCTGGCTGCCGCCATCCCGCCCGGGATGCGCGCCGTGGCCGTCAAGGTGAATGAGGTGGTCGGCCTGGCCGGGTTTGTCCTGCCGGGCATGCGCGTGGACGTGATCGCCGCTGCCGCCCCGCCCGACGAGACCCGCGCGCTGGGCACTCTGGCAAAAACCATTCTCCAGAACATTGAAGTTCTCTCGGCGGGCCAGAACCTCGAAAAAGACGCTGAAGGCAAGCCCGTGAACGTGCAGGTGGTGAACCTGCTGGTGACGCCGGAACAGGCCGAGATTCTCAGCCTGGCCGCCAACGAGGCCAGGATCCAGCTCGTTCTGCGCAACCCTCTGGATACGGAAGAGGCGAAGGCGCCTGGAACAGCGACCGCGCTGCTATTCCGCGACAAGCCCGCCGGGCTGAACAATTTGATCGGCAGTGCTCCGGCGCGCCGCGCCGCGCCCGCCCGCGCGCCCGCCCAGCAGGGGCGGGCGGAAGAGCCGAAGATGGAGACCGTGGTGGTGCCCGTGATGATGGAGATCATCCACGGGAACAAAAAAGACGAAGCCAAAGTCGGACAACGCATTGAGCAACGCCCCAAGGAGTCCGTCAAATGAAGTTCCTGCTGTTGCCGCTCTCCCTCCTGCTCCTGGCAGCCGCGCTTCCCCTGGCCGCGCAGGACGCGGCCGCTCCGCGCGAACTGGTGCTGACGCCCGGCAAGTCCGTGGTGCTGGACAGCCCGGTGGATATCCAGCGCGTTTCCGTGGCCAACGAAAAGGTGGCCGAGGCTGTCGGTGTTACCCCCCGTGAAGTCCTGCTGAATGGCCGGGAACCCGGCGAAACCACCGTCATCATCTGGCAGCAGGGCGGCGGGAGGCTGATCTTCGACGTGGTTGTGCGGCCCAAAGAGACGCCCGCGGACCGCATCCGCCGGGAGCTGGCCCGCGAATTGGGCGAGCAGAAGGTGGACGTTGCCGTAGAGGGGCAAAATGTCTTCCTCCGCGGTTCGGTGGACGACTTGCAGGCCGCGGAGCGGGCGGAAGCGATCGCCTCTGTCCTGGGCAAGCCCGTCAACCTGCTGAATGTGAAGGTGCCGGAGGGCGAGGCGCAGATTCTGCTGAAAGTCCGCTTTGCCGATGTCGAGCGTGCGGTGTCCAGTGAGCTGGGGCTGAATCTGTATAGCACCGGGGCAACCAATACGATCGGACGCGTCACCACGGGGCAATTCAATCCGCCCGTTCCGCCCATTGGAGGGATTCAGCCCGACGCCCCTGCGAGCTTTAGCTTGACCGATGCGCTGAATGTATTCCTGTTCCGTCCTGATCTTGACCTGGGCACCACGATCCGCGCCCTAGCGGCTCGCAATCTTGTTCAAATCCTCGCAGAGCCAAATCTGCTCACCTCGAACGGCAAGACGGCCAGCTTCCTCGCCGGAGGCGAGTTCCCCTATCCGGTGGTGCAGGGCGGCGGCATCGGCTTTACTCCTGTGACCATCCAGTTCCGCGAGTTCGGCATCCGGATCAATTTCACGCCCACGATCACTTCGCGCGGCACCATCCGGCTGGCCGTGGCGCCAGAGGTCAGCTCGCTCGACTATGCCAATGGCTTGCTGTTCCAGGGCTTCAACGTTCCGGCGATCGCCATCCGGAAGGTGCAGACGGAGGTGGAACTGGAGGACCGCCAGAGCTTCGCCATCGCCGGACTGCTGGACAACCGGATGACGGAGGCCCTGACGCGGATCCCCGGTCTGGCCGACATTCCGCTGCTGGGCAAGCTGTTCCAGTCACGCAAGCTTCAGAAGAACAAGCAGGAGCTGCTGGTGATCGTGACGCCGGAGATCGTGCGGCCCATTCCGAAAGACCAGCCGGCGCCGGAGCTGTCCTACCCGCGGCCGTTCCTGCAGGAAGGCGGAGAAAAGATGCCGCGCACGCCGGGCGTCGAGATCACAGGCGCTGCGCCGGCGCCCGGGGCAGGGAAGTACATTCCGGTGGAGCGGCTGAAGAAGGAGCAGGCGGCGTCGCCGGCGACGGCTGCGCTGACGCCGGTCTCGTATCAGATCGTCCCGGTGACGACGCAGACGACGGCGCCGGGAACGCCCGCGCCTGCGCCGGCCGCGCCGCCTCCGGCGGTGAAGCCGCCGGCGCCGTAAAAGAGGTCTTGAAAAGGGAAGGATTCGACTGGAAGCGAGATGCTGGAGCTGTCCATTGGAGTGGTCGTCAGCGAGGCCGAACTGTTCGAGGAGCTGCACAATGCGCTCCGCGAGTCGCCGGTGCGGATCGCCTTCGAGCAGGCGGGGCTGCGCGACCTGCAGGGCTTTCTGGACAAGGTGGAGCGCCAGAGGCCCGATGTCGTCTTCGTGGACCTGGCCAGCCTGCCCTGCGAGCTGCCGCTGCTGGTGGAGGCGCTGGGGCAGGCGCCGGGATCGCCGTTCGTGGTGGTGGTGCACCGCGAAAGCGACTCCGGCCTGATTCTGGACGCGCTCCGCTCCGGCGCTCGGGAGTTCCTGTGCCCGCCGTTCCAGCCGATGCTGCAGACGGCGCTGCTGCGGCTTGCGAACGAGCGGGAGCGGATGCGCAGCGAGCAGCCTTCGCGGATGAAGGGGCGGCTGATCGGTTTTCTGGGCGCCAAGGGCGGCTGCGGGGCCACGACGATCGCCTGCCACACGGCGCGGGAGCTGGAAGCGGCCACCAACAAGAAGACGCTGCTGTGCGATCTGGACCTGCACTCGGGCCTGGTGCGGTTTCTCTTGCAGGCGCACTCGCGCTACACGGTGCTGGACGCGCTGGCGAACACGGACCGGCTGGATGAGAGCTTCTGGCAGGCGCTGGTGTCGAACGGGACGGGGCAGCTGGAGGTGCTGGGCGCGCCGGACGCGCCGCCAAACCGCGAGATGCCGCTGCCGAAGGAAGTGCGCGAGGTGATGCAGTTCTGCCGCACGGTTTACGACTGGGGCGTGTTCGACCTGGGCCGCGGGATTTCGCCGTTCGTGTATGCGGCCATCGAGGAGCTGAACGATCTGTTCATCGTCACCACGCCCGAGGTGCCGGCGCTGCACCGCACCAAGCATCTGGTGCAGCAGCTGCTGGCCTACGGCATGAGCCGCTCGAGCCTGCACCTGATCCTGAACCGCGTGAGCCGGCGGATGGAAGTGCCCGCGCCGGAGCTGGAGACGATTCTTGGCGAGCAGTTCTATGTGACAGTGGCCGACTGCGAGCGCGAGCTGCGCGACGCCTACGCGGAGGCCAAGCTATTGCCGGCCAACAGCACGCTGGCTGCGGACGTGCAGCGGCTGGTGACGCGGCTGGCCGGCATTCCGGAGAAGAAGAAATCCAGGGGATTCTCCCTGTTCGGTTAATCAGAGGAGGCAACGGCGATGGCATCTCCGGCAAGAGACAGCAGGGCGTTGACGAAGCGCGAGGCGGGCTGGGTGACGCGTCTGATGACGCGGACGGCGACGACGCCGGAGCATCAGCAGCTCAAGTTCAAGTTGCACCGCAAGCTGCTGGACCGGATCAACCTGGACCGTCTGTCGGCGCTCTCCGACGATGTGGTGCGCACCGAAGTGCGCACCGCGGTGGCGCGGCTGGTGGAAGAAGAAGAGACGCCGCTGAGCATGTCGGAGAAGGAGCGGATCATCGAGGAAGTGCTCGATGAAGTGTTCGGGCTGGGGCCTCTGGAGCCGCTGCTCCAGGATCCGACGATCTCCGACATTCTGGTGACGACGCCGAAACTGGTCTACATCGAGCGCAACGGCAAGCTCTACCGCACGCCGGTGGAATTCAAGGACGACGCGCACCTGTGCCGGATTATCGAGAAGGTGGTGTCGCGCGTCGGGCGGCGCATCGACGAGTCCTCGCCGATGGTGGACGCGCGCCTTCCGGACGGCTCGCGCGTCAACGCCGTCATCCCGCCGGTGAGCGTGGACGGGCCGCTGCTCAGCATCCGCCGCTTCGGCCGCGATCCGCTGCAGGCCGAGGACCTGGTGCGGAACCTGACTCTGACGGAAGGCATGATGGAGCTGCTGAAGGCCTGCGTGGCCGCGCGGCTCAACGTGATCGTCAGCGGCGGCACGGGCGCGGGCAAGACGACGCTGCTGAACGTGCTGTCGAGCTTCATCAGCGAGGACGAGCGCATCGTCACCATCGAAGACGCCGCCGAGCTGCAGCTGCGTCAGACGCACGTGGCGCGCATGGAAACGCGCCCCCCCAACGTCGAAGGCCAGGGCGCCATCCGCATCCGCCAGCTGGTGATCAACGCGCTCCGCATGCGCCCGGACCGCATCATCGTCGGCGAGGTGCGCGGCGAGGAAGCCCTGGACATGATGCAGGCCATGAACACCGGCCACGACGGCTCGCTGACCACCATCCACGCCAACTCCCCGCGCGACGCCATCAGCCGCCTGGAGGTGATGATGGGCATGGCCAACGCCAACATGAGCATCCATTCGATCCGCCAGCAGGTGGCCAGCGCCATCGACATGTTCGTCCACATCGCCCGTTTCAGCGACGGCACCCGCCACGTCACCCACATCACCGAGTGCGTGGGCATGGAGGGCGACATCGTCACCACGCAGGACATTTTCCTGTTCGAGAAGACGGGCATTACGAAGGACGGCCGCGTCACCGGCCGCTTCCGCGCCACCGGCATCCGGCCGCGCTTCTACGAACGGCTGCGCGCCGCCGGGTTCCAGCTGCCGCCGACACTGTTCCAGACCGTGGTCGAGCTGACATGAGGAGCGCCCCATGAACCCGCTCTTTGCGGTGATTTTCCTGATCATCTTCGCGTTCGTGCTGATCGCGGTGGCGCTGGGCCTGCGTTTTCTGGAAACGCGGCGCAAGCAGGAAGTCAAGCAGGTGCTCAGCGTCATCGAGACCGGCGCGCCGCCGTCGCGGCATTCCGTGGAGCTGCTCGAGTCGCCCGAGGAGGAGCCGAACGCGCTGGCGCGTTTCCTGTCCCGGTTCCACTTCTACCGCGCCTGGAAATACCGGCTCGAGGGGGCGGGCGTGCAGGGCACGCCCGAGTTCCTCCTGATGCTCGGGCTGATTCTGGGCACGGTGGGAGCGCTGTTCGGATGGCGGGTTCATTTCCTCGTCTTCCAGACGGTGAGCGTCGCCGTGGGCGCGGCGGTCGGCTTCCTGCTTCCGTTTCTGGTGATCGAGTACAAGCGGAAGAAGCGGCTCGAAGAGTTCGAGGAGCAGTTCCCGGAAGCGCTGGACTTCATCGCCCGCGCCGTCCGCGCCGGCCATGCGCTCTCCGTCGGGCTGGAGCTTCTGTCGCATGAGGCGCCGGAGCCGGTGCGCACCGAGTTCCGCCGCCTGTTCCACCAGCTCAACCTGGGCGCTTCCATCGATCAGGCGTTGCAGGACCTGGTGAAGCGGGTGCCGCTCGTCGACGTGCGGTTTTTCGCTTCTACCGTCATGCTGCAGCGCGAGACGGGCGGCAACCTGGCCGAGATCCTGACCAAGCTGTCGGGCGTGATCCGGGAGCGGTTCCGCCTGAAAGGCCAGGTGCGGGCGCTGTCGGCGCACGGCCGCATCACCGCCATCGTCATCACCGCCGTGCCCCTGCTGCTGATCGTGGGCCTGTCGATCGTCGCGCCGGACTATCTGGGCTCGATGGCCCGCGACCCGCATGGCAAGATGATGATCCTGGGCGCAATTCTGGGCCAGATCAGCGGCTATATGGTGATGCGGTGGATCGTCAACATCAAGGTGTGAGCCATGGCACTGTGGATCTCTCTCGGCCTGTTCTTTCTTCTTGCGGCGGTCATCACCGCTTACGGCTACTACCATTTCGCGAAACCGGGCCGGATCTATGCGCAGCTGGGCGGAGCGGGTCTGCCGGCGGTGGTCGATTCGGGCGAAAAGCCGCCCATGTACGGCGTGGTGACGGCGCTGGCGTGGACCGGCGAAAAGGTGCCCATCTCGGCCGAAGAGGCCTCGATGGTGCGGCGCGAGCTGATGATGGCGGGCTTCCGCCAGGACAACGCTGTGGCGGTTTTCTACGGGTGCAAGATCGTCAGCGCCATCGCCTTTCTGCTGCTGGCGCTGTTCCTGCGGCCGGTGATCGCGCCTCCGGGCGTGCTGTCGGTGCTGCTCCCCGTCATCGGAGCCGGCCTTGGCTTCTTTGTGCCCAACTTCGTGCTGGATTTCCTCATCACCCGGCGCCAGGACATTCTCCGGCTGTCTCTGCCGGACGCGCTTGACCTGATGGTCGTCTGCGTGGAAGCCGGCCTCGGCCTGGATCAGGCTCTGCGCAGCGTCAGCCAGGAGCTGCGGCTCACCCACCCCGAACTGTGCGAGGAGCTCTCGCTCGTGTCAGTCGAGATGCGCGCCGGCGTCAGCCGCGCTACGGCGCTGAACAATCTGGCCGACCGCACCGGCGAAAATGAAATCCGCAAGCTCGTGGCCGTGCTTGTGCAGACGGACCGCTTCGGCACCAGCATGGCCGACGCGCTCCGCACTCACTCCGACTTCATGCGAGTCCGCCGCCGCCAGGAGGCCGAAGAGCGCGCCAACAAAGTGGGCGTCAAGCTCATCCTGCCGATCTTCTTCCTGATGCTCCCCTCCATCCTGATCGTCGCCGCCGGACCCGGAATTCTGATGCTGTTCAAGAACCTGTTCCCGTTGATCCGGGACGCGAAACTTTGATACTAGGGAGAAACACACGCCATGGACAACACTACGATTTCTGTCATCCTCTGGATTCTGGCTCTCGTGTGCCTGGTTCTGTTCCTGGCCCGGAGACGGAAACGCCGCTCGATGGGGCGTTAAGCGCCGCTCCCGCAACGCTCGAACACACGGGACGGGCCGGGCTACCGGCCCGTCCCCGCCAGCACCATCAGGCTCAGGTTCCACAGCACCAGCGCTGCGTACCAGTAGTTGATCCACTTCAGCACGCGCGCGCGGTTCAGCAGGAGGCAGGCCGCCGCCAGCGAAACGGCGATCAGTTTGGACAGCGCCACGCCCAGCGCCGGCCCCATCTGGGTAAGCATCCGGACAAAGGGGCTCGCTTCCGACAGGCCAAGCCGGAAGCCCAGAATCGTCGTCAGGAAGTCCAGAAGCTGGAGATAGAGAAACACCTGGAGGATGGCGCTCATCCCAGGCTGAAACACCGGCGTGAAGGTCCGCTCCATGACCTCTCCATCGGCTGTGCGGCGCTGTTCCATTAGCCTCTCCTGCATTTCGCCTCCCGCGGCGGTATTTTCAACAAGCGGTCCTCACCATGTCCCAGACACCCTTCATTGACTACTACGAGCTGCTCCAGATCAGCCCCAACGCGGAGATGGAGACCATCCACCGCGTCTTCCGCATGCTGGCCGCCCGCTACCATCCCGACAACCCGCAGAGCGGCGACGCCGAGCGCTTCATGCTCCTCAACGAGGCCTACAGCGTCCTCACCGACCCGCAGAAGCGCGCCGATTACGACATCCTGTACCACGCCCGCCGGCTTGAGCCGCTCAGCGTCTTCAACCTCCGGGAGTTCGCCCTGGGCATCGACGGCGAGTCCAACCGCCGCATGGGCGTGCTGTGCCTGCTGTACAGCCGCCGCCGTTCCAACCCGGAAGCGAGCGGCATGAGCGTGCTGGAATTCGAGAATCTCATGTCCCTGCCGCGCGAACACCTGACCTTCACCCTCTGGTATCTCCGCGAGAAGGGCCTGATCCGGCAGGCGGAAGGCAGCGACTATGTCATCACCGCCGAGGGCGTCGATTGGGTCGAGCAGCACCTGCCCCGGAACAAGATCCTGTATCATCTGCTCAAAGCCGCCGAGTCCGGCAAGGCCCATAGCGCCCGGCCGGAGGATCTGTTTTCTGGTCCCGAGGCTGACCAACCGGAAGGCGACCAGCCTTCCTGATTGCAGCCTAGCACAATCTGGGACTAAAGTTCTAGTACCTTCGTTCTAGAACTTTTCTCCCTTTTTCTGATGCAGTCCGTCCAGTCGGGTGACGCCAGCCGCAGCACCCGCCCGGTCGCAGACCCTCCGCACGCTCCTTGACTGTGTTGGTGCGCCGCCGCATCCTCCTGTCAGGAGGGATCGCCGCCCTGAGCGGCAGCGCCGGGCGGCGGAAGTGCTTCTGGAACTGGCCCGCCGCGGCGGCGCAGCGCTTCCGATTCAGGCGCTTGCGGAGTTTTCGAGCGCCGCGCTGCGGCGGCTGGAGCCCCCGCTCAAACCTGCAGAAGCGGCGCGTGAAGTCGGGCGTCTGATGACTGCATTCCCGGTTCTGCCTCTCACCCATGCGGTTGTTCTGGAAGCTCTGCGGGGAGTGGCCGAGCACGGCTTCAGTTCCTGCGATGCGCAGGTTTGGGCCACGCCCCGCCTCTCTCAGGTTCCGCTCCTGCTGACGGAGGATTTCTTCGACGGGGCCGTGATCGAGGGGGTTCGGATCGTGAATCCCCCGATCCGCGATGCCTGGCAGCGGCGCGGGCTGCCGTCCGCTGGCTCAGCTCCAGTAGCTGCGGTCCAGGCTGCGGTACTGCACCGCCTCGGCCACGTGCTTGGCCTGGATCTCTTCCACTCCGGCAAGATCCGCGATGGTGCGGGCCACTTTGAGGATGCGGTCGTGCGCCCGCGCCGACAGCGCCATCCGCTTGACGGCCTGCTCGAGCGTCCGCTCGCCCGCGGCGTCGAGCGGGCAAAGCTCGCGCAGCCGCCCCGGGGGGATCTCCGCGTTGATGAAACCGCGCTCGCGCTGGCGCGTCCGCGCCGCCAGCACCCGCTCCCGCATCTCGGCTGAACCGGCGCCCCCGGTGCGCGCGCGCAGTTCCTGAAACGGCACGGCAGGCACCTCGATGTGCAGGTCGATCCGGTCCAGCAGCGGCCCGCTGATCTTGCTCAGATACTGCTGGATCTGCGCCCCCGTGCACCGGCACTCGCGCGTCGGATCGCCGAAATAGCCGCAGCGGCACGGGTTCATCGCCGCCACCAGAGTGAAGCCGGCCGGGAAGCGCAGCGTCATCTGCGACCTTGCGATCACCACCGCCCGCTCTTCCAGCGGCTGCCGCAGCAGCTCCAGAACATTTCTCGGGAATTCCGGCAGCTCGTCGAGGAACAGCACCCCGTGGTGCGCCAGGCTCACTTCGCCCGGCCGCGGCATGCCCATGCCGCCGCCCACCAGGGCTGCGTCGGAAATCGTGTGGTGCGGCGCGCGGAACGGCCGCGTGCGAAGCAGCCCCTGCCCGCCCGGCAACACGCCGGCGACGGAGTGAATCCGGGTCGCCTCCAGAGCCTCTTCCAGCGTCAGCGGCGGCAGAATCCCGGCCAGACGCCGCGCCAGCATCGTCTTGCCCGAACCGGGCGGCCCGATCAGCAGCACGTTGTGCCCGCCCGCCGCTGCCACCTCCAGAGCCCGTTTGGCCGTCGTCTGCCCGCGCACGTCCCGGAAATCGAGATCCTCGGCCGGCTGCGCGGGAGTGGCCGCCGCGCTGGGCAGATCGGGCTGGAACCGCGCCGGCTCGCACAACAGCCCCACGACCTCGCTCAAGTGGCTCACTCCGTAGACCTGCAAACCCTCCACCACAGCCGCCTCCGCGGCGTTCTCCTTCGGCACGATCACCGCCCTCGCCCCCTGCTCCCGCGCGCACGCGGCCACCGGCAGCACCCCCCGAACCGGCCGCACGCTTCCGTCCAGCGAAAGCTCGCCCACCAGCACCTGGTCGTGCCGCGCCGGCACCTGACCGAGCGCACCCAGGATCGCCACCCCGATCGGCAGGTCGAACCCCGCGCCCTCCTTGCGCAGGCTGGCCGGCGCAAGGTTGATCGTCACCGCCTGCGACGGCGGATGGAAACCGCTATTGGCCAGTGCTGACCGGATCCGCTGACGGCTCTCCTTCACCGCCACGTCCGGCAACCCCACGACGATGAAGTCCCTTTCGGTTCCGCCGGGATAGACGTCCACTTCGACGTCCACCGGCCGGGCTTCGATGCCCACCAGGGCGGCGCTCTGAGTGCGGAACAAAGCCATGGGATGCGCCGGACTCCAGCAGTGTAGTGCCGCCGCCAGGGATTTCCTCTCATCCCTGCCGCTGCCGGGCAGGTGGGAGAGCAGCCGAGAGCGTTCCGCCGGCGGGGCGCAGGGATTGACAGACGGCGTCTTATGTACTATTCTCTACAGAGAATAGGTAAATGCCCTCCACCACGCTGATGAACGTCTCCGTCAAGTGCGAATACGCACTGCGGGCGGTTTTTGAACTGGCCCTGCGGTCTGGCAGCGAGCCGACGCGGATCGCCGATATCGCGGAACGGCAGGGAATCCCGCAGAAGTTCCTGGAGTCGATTCTCGCGGAGCTGAAGAAAGGGGGATTCCTGGAGTCGAAGCGCGGCGCGGAAGGCGGGTACCTGCTGGGCCGGCCGGCGGAGCTGATCACAGTGGGAGAGGTGATCCGCAGCGTGGAAGGCGGCCGCACGGGGCGGGCCACGCTGGAGGCCGGGGGCGCGCTGGATTTTTTCTGGGAACGCGTCGATGCCGCGGTGGCCGGGATCATCGACCGCACGACGTTTGCCGATCTGGTGCGCGAGTGGCGGGAGCGGCAGGCCAGCTTTGTGCCGAACTGGGAGATCTGATCGCAGGACGGGAAGGAGACCGACATGAGAGTATACGCAGACAATTCGCTGAGCATCGGGCGCACGCCGCTGGTGAAGCTGAACCGCGTGACGGACGGCGCCCGGGCCACGGTTCTGGCCAAGATCGAGGGCCGCAACCCGGCCTATTCCGTCAAGTGCCGCATCGGCGCGTCAATGATCTGGGACGCCGAGCAGCGCGGCATCCTGAAGCCCGGCAAGGAGCTGGTGGAGCCGACGTCCGGCAATACGGGCATCGCGCTCGCCTTCGTGGCTGCGGCGCGCGGCTATCCGATCACTCTCACCATGCCGGAGACGATGTCCATCGAGCGGCGCAAAGTGCTGAAGATTTTCGGCGCCAATCTCGTGCTCACCGAAGGCGCCAAGGGAATGAAAGGAGCCGTGGCCAAGGCGCAGGAGATCGCCGCCTCCGACCCTGACCGCTACGTGCTTCTGCAGCAGTTCGAGAACCCGGCCAACCCGAAGATCCACTACGAGACGACGGGACCGGAGATCTGGGAAGACACCGACGGGACCGTGGACGTGCTGGTCGCCGGCGTCGGCACCGGCGGCACCATCACGGGCGTCTCGCGCTACATCAAGCAGACGAAGGGCAGGCCGATCCTGTCCATTGCCGTCGAGCCCGCCGCCAGCCCGGTGATCACGCAGACGCTCCGCGGCGAGCCGGTGCAGCCCGGACCGCACAAGATCCAGGGCATCGGCGCCGGCTTCATTCCCGGCACGCTGGATCTCTCCGTTGTCGACCGCGTCGAGCAGGCGACCAACGAGGAAGCCATGGAAATGGCCCGGCGGCTGGCCCGTGAAGAAGGAATCCTGTGCGGCATCTCCTGCGGCGCAGCTGCCGCCGTGGCCGTGCGCGTGGCCAAGGAACCGGAGATGGAGGGCAAGACGATCGTCGTCATCCTGCCCGACGCGGGCGAGCGGTATCTGTCCTCGGCCCTGTTCGAGGGTCTGTTCAACGAATAAGGCGGCGTCTCAGCCCAGCCCGAGCCGGCATTCGTGCCGGAGCGCGAGCTGCTCCATCTCGCGGTAGGCGCGGTTGCGGCGGGTCATTTCGTCGAAGTCCACCTCGTGGGCGTCGAAACACGGCCCGTCGACGCAGGCGAAGCGCACCTGCCCGCCCACGGTGACGCGGCAGCCGCCGCACATGCCCGTGCCGTCGATCATGATCGGGTTCAGGCTGGCGTGCAGTTTCAAACCCCAGCCGCGCGTGGCTTCCGCGGCGGCCTTCATCATCGGAATCGGTCCGATGACATGGCCTTCGGCGAAGGAGCCCGGCCCGGCCAGGCTCAGCAGCAGCTGCACCACATTGCCGTGAAACCCGTACGTGCCGTCATCGGTGGCCCAGTGCAGTTCGTCGCAGCACGCGCGCAGCTCCGCATCCAGAATCCGGTACGCGTCCGAGCGCGCGCCGCACAGCGCCACCACGGTATTTCCGGCCTCCTTGTAAGCGCGCGCCACGGGCAGCAGCTCGGCCACGCCAACGCCGCCGGCCATGCAGAGAACGCGCTCGCCCGTGCAGATCTCGGCCGGTTCGCCCAGAGGCCCGACCAGATCGCAGAGCGCGTCTCCAGGCTCCAGCGCGACGGCCTCGCGCGTCGTCTTGCCGACGGCCTGGATGACCATGGTGATGGAGTGCCGTTCGGCGCTCGAGTCGACGATGGTCAGCGGAATGCGCTCGCTGTGCGCGAGCGGCCGGATGATGATGAACTGCCCGGCGCGCCAGCGCTTCTGGATGCGCGGCGCTTCCACTTCCAGCAGGGTGATCTCCGGAGCGAGCTGGCGTTTGTCGAGAATCAGGGCGCTCATGCCTCCAGGGCCTCCTCGGGCTGCCGCTCGCGGCTCAGCGCTTCGTGAATCGCGCGGGCGGCGGCGCGGCCGTCTTTCATGGCGAGAATCACCGTCGAACCGCCGCGCACCACGTCGCCACCGGCGAACACGCGCGGAATCGACGTTTCGCCCCACTCGTTGATGACGATCTTGCCCCGCTTCGTCATCAGCTGCGGAGTCGCCTTCTGCAGCGTCGGATTGGGCGCCTGGCCGATGGCCGCGATGACGGTGTCAGCCGGAATGCGGAACTCCGACCCCGGAACCGGGACCGGCGCGCGCCGCCCGCTCTCGTCCGGCTCGCCCAGCTCCATGCGGATGCACTCCATTTCGCGCACGAAGCCGTCCTCATCGCCATGCAGCGCCACCGGCGCGGCGAGAAACTCGAACCGCACGCCCTCTTCCTCGGCGTGATCGATCTCTTCGAGCCGCGCCTTCAGCTCGGCCCGCCCGCGCCGGTACAGGATCGTGACGTCGCTGCCCAGCCGCACCGCCCAGCGCGCGGCGTCCATGGCCGAGTTGCCGCCCCCGACGACGACGGTGTGCCTGCCCACGCGCACCGGCGTGGGCGCGTCCGGAAACTTGTAGGCCTCCATCAGGTTTACGCGGGTCAGAAATTCGTTCGCCGTGTAGACGCCGATGAGATTCTCTCCGGGGATGCCCATCAGGTAGGGCAGTCCCGCGCCGGTGCCGATGAAGACGGCCTCGAATCCTTCCTCGAACAGGTCCTCGAGTGTCGCCGTCCGTCCCACGATGAAATCCGGCACGAATTCGACGCCCATGTTCTGCAGCCGGGCGATCTCCTCGTGCAGGATTTCCCGGGGCAGGCGGAAGTTGGGGATGCCGTAGGCCATCACGCCGCCCAGCTGGTGCAGCGCCTCAAACACGGTGACGCGGTAGTTCAGCCGGACCAGGTCGTAGGCCGCAATCAGCGAAGCCGGGCCGCTGCCCACCAGCGCCACCTTCTTTCCCGTCGGCTTCGGATAGCTGCCGGCCAGCTCCTTCATGCGCAGGCGCGCATGATCGGCCGCAAACCGCTCGAGCGAACCGATGGCCACCGGATCCCACTTCTTGCCCACCACGCAGGCGTCTTCGCAGAAGAGCTCGTGCTGGCAGACGCGGCCGCAGACGCCCGGAAACGGGCTCTGCTCGCTGATGACATCATGCGCCCCCTGCCAGTCGCCCTCGACGATGCGCAGGATGAACCGCTTGATGTCGATGTGCAGCGGACAGGCCTCCACGCAGGCCGGCTTCTGGCACTGCAGGCACCGCAAGGCTTCCGTCTGCGCCTGCTCCGGCGTGAAGCCCAGGGCGACTTCGTCCGCCGTGCGGCGGCGTTTTTCGGGATCCAGGAGCGGCAGCGCCTGGCGGGGGAGTTTGGGGTTGGGCTTGTACTTGGGGGGCTCGGCGGCCATAGGCGCCTCTTATTGTAGCAATGAGGATGCGGAACTCCGGTTGAGGTGACAGCCGGGCCCGGCGCTCGCGCGGCCAACGCCGCCTCCCAGAAAGTCAGGGCCGCTTGTGGGCGGCCCAGGAGGCCGTGAAGTCCTGCCCGTCCACTTCTCCCTCCGCCTCGCCCTCCATCCGGTGTTCGTCGAACCGCGCCGAGACGCGAAGCACGGCGCCCGGCTGCTCGACGCGGAAGGAAACCGTGTCCCCCGCGATGCGGCCGTCGCGGATCGGCAGCAGGGGACGGTCCGGGAAGCTGAAATAGCCCTGCAGGCTCTGCCCGCGCACCGAAAGAATCATCTCCGCCGGCAGCACCTGGGCGCCCGCTCTCAGGCTCGAGTCCCAGACGCCGTTCAGCTCGATCCGCGCCTGCGGCTCGCCAAACTCTTTCTTGGCTTTTTCCGTCACTTCCCAGTAGTACAGCGTCTTGCCGTTGACCTCGATCTTCCTGTCCGGCTTCCAGTCCCCCATGTCGAAGCTGTGGCTGACGATGCGCGCGCCGGTGCGCAGCTCCCGCAGCAGCTTGGGGCGCAGCCGGATGTTGACGTCGGGCAGCAGATAGAGCGTCACAAGCGTGGCCTTGCTGACGTCGGCGTCGAACAGGTTCTTCTCGACGAACTCGACCTTGTCCTCGACGTGCGCCTTCTTCGCGTTCTCCTTCGCCTCGGCGATCCGCTGCGGGTTGAGATCGAAGCCCATCCCCCGCGCGCCGAACTTCTCCGCCGCCATGACCACGATGCGGCCGTCGCCGCAGCCGAGGTCGATCACGAAGTCCGTCGGCTTGATGTTGCCCAGCTTCAGCATCGCCTCGACGATCTGCGGGGGAGTCGGCACATAGGGGACGTCGCCGCCGTATTCGTCATACTGCGCCAGAACCGGCCAAGGGGCCATGCAGAAGGCCGCCATCAGAAGCAACACAACACTGCGCGTCATGGCCAAAGGCTACCATAGCGGGGCCCTGCGGCAGACGGCCGGTATACTGGAGAAAGATCCCCCGCCATGAGCGCTTCCGCCCCGGCATTGCCCGTTGTACGGACCCTTTCGCGCCTGCGCTCGGGCGCGATGACGCTCGTGCTGCTCTCGCTGGGACATTTCTTCGTGGATCTGTACTCGGGCAGCCTGGGCGTGCTGCAGCCGCTGATCGTCGAACGGCTCGGGCTGACGCTTGCGCAGGCGGGTCTGCTCGGCGGGCTGCTCGTGTTCAGCAGCTCGGTGACGCAGCCGCTGTATGGATTCCTCTCTGACCGGTACCGGACGCCGCTGTTCTCCGCGCTCGGTCCGGCCGTGGCGGGGCTGTTCATCCTGTCCGGCGCGCTGGCGCCAAGCTACGCTCTGGCGCTGGCCCTGATGGCGCTGGGAGGGGCCGGCGTGAGCGCGTTCCATCCGCAGGCGTCTTCGTGGGCCGCAGCCGGCATGGCCTCCCACCGGGCGCGCTGGATGGCCGTGTTCATCAGCGCAGGTACGCTGGGCATCGCCGCGGCGCCGGCGTTCTTCAAGGAGTTTCTCTCCTGGTTCGGCCCTGCGCGTCTGTTGTGGGCGGCGCTGCCCGGCGTGCTGGTCTCCGCCGCCTGCCTGGCTCTTGTCCGGCCCCCGGCTGCCGATGAAGCCCCCCGGCGCGGGTTCGACTGGCCTGCGTTGCGCGCGGTCCGCCGGCCGCTGGCCATCCTCTATTTCGGCGTCTTCTTCCGATCCGCGGTTCAGGTGGTGTTCGCACAGTTCCTCGTTCTGTATCTGAGCCGCGAGCGCGGCTACAGCCTGCATCAGGCGGCCTACGTGCTGACGGCGTATCTGGCGGCTGGCGCTCTGGGCGGCATGGCGGGGGGGCACCTGTCAGCGTGGCTCGGACCGAAACGCGTGATCCAGCATTCCTTTCTGTGGTCCGCGCCGCTGATGAGCGTCTTCTTCCTGACGTCTTCTCCGTGGGGCGCCGTCTTTCTGGTGGCGGGCGGGCTGGTGCTGCTGTTTACGATTCCCGTCAACGTCACCGTCGCCCAGAGGCTGGTTCCGTCGCAGGCGGGCACGGTTTCGGCCCTGCTGATGGGCTTCGCGTGGGGCGCCGCGGGCATGATCTTCGTTCCTCTGACCGGCTGGCTGGCCGACCGCACGTCGCTCCACACGGCGCTGGCTTCGCTGCTCGTGTTCCCTGTGCTCGGCTACTGGCTTTCGCGCAGGCTCCCGGAGGATCTGGCCGAATGAAGAAAGCGGTCTGTCTCCTCAGCGGCGGGCTCGACTCCGCCACGGCGCTCGCCTGCGCCCGCAGGGACGGATTCCAGACCTGCGCCCTCACCTTTGATTACGGGCAGCGCCACCGCGTGGAGCTGGAAGCCGCCGCGCGCGTCGCCGCGCAACTGGGCGCGGCCGAACACCGCGTGTTCCGCCTCGACCTGCGGGCCTTCGGCGGATCCGCGCTCACCGCCGACATCGACGTCCCCAAGGACCGGCAGCCCGCCCGCGGCGCGGAGGAGATCCCGGTCACCTACGTGCCCGCGCGCAACACCGTGTTCCTGTCCATCGCGCTCGCCTGGGCTGAGGTGCTCGGCTCGTCCGACATCTACATCGGCGTGAACGCCGTGGATTATTCGGGCTACCCGGACTGCCGCCCCGAGTTCATCCGCGCCTTCGAGCAGATGGCGGACCTGGCCACCAAAGCCGGCGTCGAAGGCCGCCAGAAGCTCCGCATCCACACGCCTCTGATCAGCCTCAGCAAGGCGGACATCATCCGGCTCGGGCTCGAGCTGGGCGTCGATTATTCGCTCACCCACAGCTGCTACGATCCCGTGGACGGGCTGGCCTGCGGCCATTGCGACTCCTGCCTGCTGCGCAAGGCCGGCTTCGCGGAAGCGGGGGTGCAGGATCCGCTGCGCTACGCCGGAGAGCCCGCGCCGTGAAGATCAGCGAAATCTTCGAGTCCATTCAGGGCGAGGGCATGCTGGCCGGCGTCCCTTCCCTGTTCATCCGCGCCTCCGGCTGCAACCTCCGCTGCTCGTGGTGCGACACGCCCTATGCTTCGTGGGCGCCGGAAGGGGACGAGTGGAGCGTGGAGCAGCTGCTCGAGCGCGCCGCCGCCTCGCCCCTGCGCCACGTGGTCCTCACCGGCGGCGAGCCGATGATCTTCCCCGGCCTCGTTCCGCTGACGCACGGTTTGCGGGATCTGGGCAGGCACATCACGATCGAAACCGCCGGAACCGTCGATCAGCCCGCCGCCTGCGATCTGATGAGCATCAGCCCGAAGCTCGCCAACTCGACGCCGCACGGCATCGAGGGCGGCCGCTGGGTGGAGATGCACGAGCGCACGCGGCTCCGGCTGGACGTGCTGCGGGCATTGATGGGCCGCTACGACTACCAGCTGAAGTTCGTCGTCCGCGAGGAAGCGGACCTCGGCGAGATCCGCACCCTGGTGGAGGAACTCGCCGCCCCGCCGGAGCGCGTGCTGCTGATGCCGGAAGGCGTCGACGGCGGGACGCTCAGGCGGCGCTCTCTCTGGCTTGCCGATGTCTGCCGGCAGACCGGCTTCCGGTACAGTCCGAGGCTGCACATTTTCCTGTACGGCAACCGGCGCGGCGTCTGAGCCCTAGGCCGAACACCCTAGCCGGTTCCTCCGGTTTTCGCCCAAATCTCGGTCTTCTTGCGTATTGAATATGTCCGGAATCTGCCGATAGCTTTGAGAGAGGGAACGCAGACTATGACGTTGAGGGGAGCAGTCATTTGCCCGGATCCGGAAGTGGCGGCGCGATTCGACGAAGCCGTAGCGGAGATTCCGGCGATCCAGATCATCCGGGAACTGCGCCGCTATCCGGATGCGCTCGAACTGATGCGGATGATCCGCTCCAGCGTGCCGCACGTCGTGTTCCTCAGCCTTGACGATCTGGCAAAGGCGCTGGAACTGCTGGAGGTCCTGAAGTCGCAGGCGCCGGGAATCCAGGTGGCGGCTCTCAGCCGCTCGCTCGATCCCGCCGCGCTCCTGGAAGCGATGCGAGCGGGCATCCGGGAGTGCCTGGCGATGCCGTTCGACCGCGGCGAACTGGCGGAGGCTGCGTCGCGGATTTCGTCCGCCGTGCGGGATCTCCCGGCGCTGCTGGAGGTGACGGAGCACGTCTACGCGTTCCTGCCGAGCAAACAGGGCGTCGGCACTTCCACCGTGGCGATGAACACGGCCATCGCTCTCGGGCGCCGCAAAAAGGGTGAAGTGCTGCTGCTCGACATGGATCTCTCCAGCGGCATCATCGGCTTCATGCTGAAGCTCTCCAATGCCCACTGCATCGTGGACGCCGCGGAGAACGCCCACTCCCTCGACGAATCGATCTGGGACCAGATCGTCTGCAAGAAGGCGGGCATCGACATTGTCCACACCGGGAGGCTGAATCCGGACTTCCGCATCGACGCCCAGCAGATCCGCTACATCCTCGATTTCGCGCGCCGCAATTACAAGACTGTCTGCGTCGACATCTCGGGCAATCTGGAAAAGTACTCGATCGAGGTGATGCACGAAGCGAAAACGATCTTCATGGTGGTCACCTCGGAGATCCCCTCGCTCCATCTGGCCCGCGAGAAACTCGGCTTCCTGCAGCGGCTCGACCTCGCCGACCGCGTCAAGATCCTGCTGAACCGGCATCACAAGAAGAGCCTGGTGTCGCCTTCGCAGATCGAAGGCCTGCTGGGCGTGCCGATTGCGTTCACGTTCCAGAATGACTACCAGGGCGTGCACGCAGCCCTGCAGGACGGCCGCGCCGTCGAGCCCAACTCCGAGCTTGGAAGGCAGTTTCAGGTTCTCGCCGATTCGATTCTGGGCCTGAAGGAAGAGGACGCCGGCCCGGCGCCGCAGAAGAAGCGCGTGGCCGAGTTTTTCTCCATCCTGCCGCCGCGCGTGCCCGCCACAGGCGGCGGACGGCGCTGACGCCGTCCGCGGTTCATTCCAGCGTTAATAGCCCTCGGCTTCCAGCTGCACCTTGCCGGCGAAGCGCCGGTACAGGAAGTAGAAGTAGCCCGCTGCAATCAGGATGCCTGGCGTGAACCACCACAGCCCCACGCGCAGACCGTGCTCCGGCGCGCTTGCGTTGTAGATCGTCAGGCTCAGCGATGGATCGGTGTTGGCGGGCAGCACCATCGGGAACACTCCGAACACCACGCTCGTCAGCATCCCGACGATGTAGAGCGCCGAAGCCAGGAACGCCTTGCCGTCTTCCTGCCTGCGCCCGAACACAAAGACGCCCGCCAGCGAAGCCACGGCGAGCGCCGGGAACAGATACCCGGCGGGCCACTTCGCGAAGCTCTCGGCCAGCTTGGGCTGGATGCTGAAGCTGGCGATGGTCACGATCACCGTCAGCGCCGCCACTCCGAACCACGCCTGACGCGCGATCCGCCGGGAGCGCTCCTGCACGGCGCCGTCGGTCTTGTGCGCCACCCACAGCGCTCCGTGCTGCGTCAGCGTCAGCAGCGCAAAGACGCCTACGAGGATCGTGTACCAGTCCAGAATCCCCGGCTCCGGCCCCGGCTGGAAGTTTGTCCACAGCGGCAGGAAGAACTCGCCGTCCTTGTTGAGCGGCACGCCGCGCACCACGTTGCCCAGCGCCGCGCCGAAGAACACGGCCAGCAGCGTGCTCGAGAAGCTGAAGATCACGTCCCACATCGGCCGCCACACCGCGTTGCGGATGTGCGAGCGGAATTCGATCGACGTGCCCCGCAGAATCAGCAGCCACAGCACGACCATCAGCGGCAGATAGAACCCGCTGAAGCTGCTGGCATAGAGGGCGGGGAAGGCGAAATACAGCGTGCCGCCGCCGGCCAGCAGCCAGACTTCGTTGCCGTCCCAGACGGGGCCGATCGCCCGCAACACCTTGCGGCGCTCTTCGTCCGTCCTGGCCACGGCCAGATGCACAACGCCGGCGCCCAGATCAAAGCCGTCCAGCACCACATACATCGCGATCATCACCGCGACAATCCAGAACCACAGTACAGGGAGCATCTTCAGGCGCCTCCTTCAGTCTCCAACCGCCGGAGCAGGCGCGGCGGCCGGCGCCGCCGCCTCGTGCCGTCCCGGACCGTGATCGATCTCCCGCCACACCATGAACAGCCCCAGCATCAGCAGCAGCGTGTACATGCCCATGAAGCCGAGCAGCGTGAACATCGCATTGCCGCTCGACACGTGCGCGGAGCTGCCTTCGCTGGTCCGCATCAGACCGTAAATCAGCCACGGCTGCCGTCCCAGCTCCGCCGTCATCCAGCCGGCCGTGTTCGCCACGTACGGCAGAGGCGCCGCCAGCAGCAGCGCCCATAGCAAAGGCTTCGTCTCAAACAGCCTGCCCCGCCGCAGCTGAATGAAGCTCAGCACCATGACGGCGATGAAAATCGTCCCCAGCCCCACCATGATGTGGAAGCTGTAATACAGCAGGGGAATGTTCGGCGGCCACTGGTCCTGCGGAAACGCGTCGAGCCCCTTCACCTCCGCGTCCCAGCGCTTCGACGTGATGAAACTCAGCATCCCCGGCACCAGAAAAGGATTGTCGATCTTCTGACGCTCCACGTCCGGCTGGCCCAGGATGAACATCGGCGCGGCTTCGCCCGTCCTGAAGTGCGCCTCCATCGCCGCCAGCGTCGCCGGCTGATGCTTCGCCACCAGCATGCCCTGCTGATCGCCCGTGGGGAACAGAGCCAGGATCGACGCGATCACGCCCGCCGTCACGCCGAGCCTCAGGAACGTGCGGCCGAACTCCTCGTGCTTCTTCAGCAGCAGGTACAGCGCCCCCACGCCGCTCATCACGAACGCTCCCGTGATCACGCCGCCCGTGATCGTGTGCAGGTATTGCCAGAACGCCCAGTCGTTGAACACCAGCGACCACCAGCTGTCCAGCAGAATCTCGCCGTTCTCGCCCAGCCGGTAGCCCGTCGGCCGCTGCATCCAGGCGTTGGTGGCGACGATCAGATAGGCGGAGATCCAGCTTCCGATCCACACCGCCATCGCCGCCAGCCAGTGCCCTACCCGGCCGAGAATCTTCTCGCCGAACAGCAGCAGCCCCAGAAACGAGCTCTCCAGAAAGAACGCGTACAGCCCCTCCATCGCCAGCGTGTGCCCGATCACTCCGCCGGCGGCTTTCGAGAACCGCGACCAGTTCGTCCCGAACTGAAACTCCATCGGGATGCCCGTCACCACCCCCAGGGCGAAGTTGACGGCGAAGATCCTGGCCCAGAAGCGGGCCGCGTCATTGTAGTGTTCCTCGCCGGTCCGCAGCGCCAGGGTTTTCAGGATGAAAATCAGCAGCGCGAGGCCCAGCGTAAGCTGTACAAAAAGATAGTGAAATGTGACCGTGAACGCAAAATGGAATCGATGGATGTCCAGTGCGGTGTCCATGCGGGTCTCAACCTCTCCGGGAAGTTTACAACACCTGAACCTGAATCAGATGCAGTCGTCCCATTCTGGGTGACAGGCTCCGGCAGACGGTAAGCGGGGCGGCGCGCCGGACGGACGGCAGGCTCGCGTCCCGGCGATCCCCGGATGCGCGAACCTAAACTTTACACCCATTTTGACGATATTCTGACTAGCCGCCCCTGCGGGTCGGCCGAGGCGCCTCGTGTTCAACGCCGTCGTCATTCTGGGAAGCGCCGAATCAGCCCCGCTGATCCGGTCCGTTGTCGCCGCCACCGGCCAGGTGACGGTGATGCGCGAACTGCCCGCGCCGCCGGGCGACTACGAGCTGTCGCGGATCATCCACAGCCTGCTGCCCGACATCGTGTTCATCGACCTGTCTCCGGGGCATGAAGCCCTGCAGTGCATGGCCCGCATCCGCGAGCTCTCGCCGCGCCTGCCCGTCATCGGATTCGGCGCTTCCCCGGAAGCCCGCCTCCTCGTCCGTCATCTCGGCGCCGCCGGACTCGCCGCGCCGGACGGCTCGCCCGACGAGCTCCGCATCACCATCCGCGAGGCCATGGAGGCTGTGCACGGCGGCATCGAGGATCACCTGTTCGCATTCCTTCCCTCGAAAGCCGGCAGCGGCTGTTCCACGGTGGTTCTTCACACGGCCATCGCCGCCGCCACTCTCGAAAAGAAAGTCCTGGTGATTGATGCGGACCTGCGCAGCAGCGTCCTCGGATTCATGCTCGGCGTCACCCCTATCGGCGGAACCCAGGCGGTCCTGCAGGCGGCATCCAACCTCGACGCGTTCATCCTGCGCCGAAACCTCACCCAGCAGCACGGCGTCGACTTCCTTCTTTCCACCCGGTCTCTGGACGCCGAGCTGCCCGAGTGGATCAACTACTTCCAGCTGCTGAACTTCGTCCGTGACAGCTACGACCTCATCCTCGTGGATCTGCCCGAGCTGATCAACCCGGCGACCGTCGAGGTCGTCCGCCGCGCGAGGAAGATCTTCCCCGTCTGCACCACCGACCTGCCTTCCCTGAAGCTGACGGAACAGCGGCTGGTCGAACTCGGGCGTCTCAGTGTCCAGGAAGAGCGCATCGGTCTTCTCGTCAACCGCGTCTCCCGGACTTCGCCTCCGCTGGCAGAGATCGAGCAGACCTTCGGCCGGAAGGTGGCCCATTCCTTCCCCAACGACTACCCGGCCGTGGCGCAATCGATCCGGGAGGCCTCCCGCCTCCGGCCGGAAAGCGAAATCGCCCGCGCGTTCCACGCGTTCGCCGCCACGCTGGCCGGCGTCGAGATCGCTCCCCCGCCGCCGCTCACGCTGAAAGATAAGCTGAAGGGGCTCCTGAACCTGGCTTCCGCCTGATCCAGCCGCCCCTTCTTCTGAAGTTTCCCTGTCAGCCCTTGACGCCCAGCTTGCGCAGGAACGTCATCATCGGGCACCAGTTCGTAAACGCGCTCTGGAACAGATTCAGCCCCACGAACGCGGTGAACCACAGCCACCGCTGGTCGTGATACACGCTCAGCACCAGGCTCAGCAGAATGAAGAACCCGGCGATCATCCGCAGCAGTCTCTCAACAGTCATGCCTCTTTGCTCCCTCTGAGATGAAAGATGTAGTAAACGATCGGAACGGTGACACGCGACAGCAGCAGCGATGCGATTTCGCCCGCCATCAGCGCGATCGCCAGCCCCTGGAAGATCGGATCGAACAGGATCACGGCGCTGCCGACAACCACAGCCGCCGCGGTCAGCATCATCGGGCGGAACCGCACCGCCCCGGCGTCGATCACCGCCTGGTCCAGCGGCATCCCTTCCTTCAGCCGCAGCTCGATGAAGTCCACCAGGATGATGCTGTTCCTCACCACGATGCCCGCGCCGGCGATGAAGCCGATCATCGACGTCGCTGTGAAGAACGCGTTCAGCATTCCGTGCGCCGGCAGGATGCCCACCAGCGAGAACGGAATCGCCGCCATGATGATGATGGGCGTCAGGAAGCTCTCGAACCAGCCCACCACCAGCACGTAGATCAGCACCAGCACGGCGGCGAACGCGATGCCGAGGTCGCGGAACACCTCGTAGGTGATATGCCACTCGCCGTCCCACTTCATCGCGTACTTCGACTCGTCGCCGGGCTGCCGCGCCGTGTACTGCTCGATCTCGTAGCCCTGGCCGATGTCGAGCTTCGCAATCTTCGGCCCGAGCGCCAGGATCGCGTACACCGGGCTTTCCATGATGCCCGCCACGTCGGCGGTGACATAGGTCACCGGCATCAGGTTCTTGTGGTAGATGTTTTTCTCGCTCGTGGTCCGCTCCACCTGCACGATTTCGCCGAGCGGCACGAGATTGCCGCCGCGGCCCATCACCTTCAGGCTCCTGAGCCGCTCCAGATCGCTTCTGGTGGCGCGGTCCAGCCGCACCAGGATCGGCACGTCCTCCTTGGCTTCCTCGGTGTGCATCAGCCCGGCCGTCAGCCCCGAAGACGCGGCCATCATGGTCTTGGCCACGTCATCCACGCTGACGCCGTGCAGCGCGGCTTTCACCCGGTCCACGCGCCAGATCTCGCGCGGCTGCGGGTCTTCGACATACCAGTCGGCGTCCACGACGCCCGGCGTCTCGTCGAACAGGCGCAGCACCTCGCGCGCGAGCTTCTCGCGGCCTTCCGCATCCGGTCCGTAGATCTCCGCCACCAGCGTCTGCAGCACCGGCGGCCCAGGCGGCACTTCGGCCACCTTGATCCGCGCCCCGTATTGCCGCGCGATCGGCGTCAGCTTCTCGCGCACGCTCTTGGCGATGTCGTGGCTCTGCAGGTCGCGCTCCTTTTTGCCCGTCAGATTCACCTGGATGTCGGCCACGTTCGCCCCGCGGCGCAGGAAGTAGTGCCGCACCAGCCCGTTGAAGTTGTACGGCGCCGCCGTGCCCACATAGGTCTGCACGTTCACGACCTCCGGCTGCTCGAACGTCTTCTCCGCCAGCAGCCGCGTCACCCGCGCCGTCTCCTCGAGCGTGGTTCCTTCGGGCATGTCGATGATCACCTGGAACTCGCTCTTGTTGTCGAACGGCAGCATCTTCACCTTGACGAATTCCACGTAGATCAGCGACATCGAGCCCAGCAGCAGCACCGTCACCAGCCCCAGGAAGCCGTAGCGGTACAGCGGCACGTGGATCAGCCGGTCCATGACCTTGCGGTAGAGAAGCGTCAGCCGGTCCTCCGCATGGTCGTGTCCATGGCTGTCGTCCTTCTTGAGAATCCGGATCGAGGCCCAGGGCGTCACCAGAAACGCCACGATCAGCGAGAACACCATCGCCGCGCTCGCCCCGATCGGAATCGGCCGCATGTAGGGGCCCATCAGGCCGCTCACAAAGGCCATTGGCAGGATCGCCGCGATCACCGTCAGCGTCGCCAGGATCGTCGGGTTGCCCACTTCGTCGACAGCCTCCACCGCCACTTCGGCGATCGGCCGGCCCGCATTGTGCGGCAGCCGTACGTGGCGGACGATGTTTTCCACCACCACGATCGCGTCGTCGACGAGGATGCCGATCGAGAAGATCAGCGCGAACAGCGTGATGCGGTTCAGCGTGTAGCCGTACAGGTAAAACACGGTCAGCGTCAGCGCCAGCGTCACCGGAATGGCGATGAACACGATCAGGGACTCGCGCCGCCCCAGAACGAACGCGATCAGCAGCGTCACGCTGACCACGGCGATGCCCATGTGGAAGAGCAGTTCGTCGGACTTCTCCTCGGCGGTTTCGCCGTAGTGCCGCGTCACCGTCATCTCCACATCGGCGGGGATCAGTTTGCCTTTCAGCCCCTCGACGCGCTCCAGAACATGCTCGGCCACGACGATGGCGTTGGTGCCCTTCCGCTTGGCCACCGAGAGCGTCACCGCCGGCTCGAACCGCCCTCCGCGCGCGAACTGCACATACTGCACCGGATCCTCGCCCGTGTCCTCCACCCGCGCCACGTCGCGCAGGTAGACGGGACGCCCGTTGGACACGCTCACCACGATGTTCCCTGCGTCCTCCGCGCTGCGGATCCAGCTGCCCGCTTCGAGCACCGTCTCCACGTTGCCCGCCGACGCCGTGCCCGCCGGCAGCTTCTGGTTCGACATGCCCAGCGCGCCGGCCACCTGCAGCGGCGCCAGTCCGTACGCTGCCAGCCGCGAAGCGTCCAGCGTCACCTTCAGCATCCGCCGCTGTCCGCCGATGATCTTCACCTCGCTGACGTCGGTGACCTGCTTGACCTCGTCGTGCACCTGCGCCACGATGCGCCGCAGCTGGAAGTCGTCGTAATGCGGGGAGTGGAACGTCAGCGCCAGGATCGGCACATCGTCGATCGAGCGCGGCTTCATCAGCGGCTCGCTCGCGCCCGGAGGAATCAGATCATAGTTGGCGTGCAGCTTCTGGTTCAGCCGGACGATGGCGTCTTCCTCGTTCTGGCCCACCTTGAAGCGCACGATCGCCAGAGACATCCCGGGCGAAGTGGTCGAGTAGATGTACTCGACGCCCGGGATCTCCCACAGCAGCTTCTCCATCGGCCGCGTCACGCGCTCTTCCACTTCCTTCGCGCTTGCGCCCGGCATCGTCACCATGACGTCGATCATCGGGACGATGATCTGCGGCTCCTCCTCGCGCGGCAGCATCAGCACGGAGAAGGCGCCCACCAGCAGCGAGGCCACGATGAACAGCGGGGTCAGTTTCGAGTTGATCCAGCCGTGGGCCATCCGCCCGGCCAGACCGTAGCGGGGTTTTTCGTTCTGCATGGTCACGGCCTCACCTCGACGGGACTGCCATCGCGCAGCTCAGCCGGCACGGGGGCGGCCACCGTGTCGCCGGCGCGGAGCCCCGTGAGAACCTCGAGCCGCTCTCCGTGGGCCGCGCCGGTCGTCACCAGCCGCGCCCGAGCCACGCCGTTCTCCACCACATACACCTGCTCCACCTGGCCCTTTTTCACCACCGCCGCCGCCGGCACGAGCAGCGCCTTCTTCTCGCCCATCGTGAACCGCGCGCGGCCGAACATGCCGCTCCGCAGCAGCCCGCCCGCCACGCCGATCTTCACCATGAACGACCGCGAGCCCGGATCCAGCGCCGGCACGATCTCCTCGACGCGTCCTTGCTGCGGCGTTCCGACCGCATCCAGAATCACCTCCACGCTCATGCCGGGACGGATCCTGCCCAGCCGGTTCTCCTCGACCGCCGCCTCCAGCCGGTAGCCGCCTTCGCGCTCGACGACGGCGATCGGCATGCCCGGCGCGGCCAGCATCCCCGGCTCCGCCTTGCGCTCGACCACGATGCCCCGGAACGGCGCCGTGATCTCGGTGTAGCTCTTCATCGCGGCCGCCTGCGCCACGGCCGACTCCGCCTGGCGGATCTTCTGTTCGAGCTGCGCCTTTTTCGCCGCCGCCATCTCGTGATTGGCCCGAGCCATGCGGAGCCGCGCCTCGGCCTCGTCGAATTCCTGCTGCGTGATCGATTTCTGTTCGTACAGCGACTTCATGCGGCGGTGGGTCGCCTCGGCCAGTTCCAGCTGCGCCCGGGCCGCCGCAATGGCGTTTTCCACCTCCGGCAGCGCGTTGCGCGCCTCCTCGCGTACGGCCTCGGCCTGCTTCAGCCCGCTGTCGATCTCGCGAGCCTCGATCACCGCGATCACCTGCCCCGGCTGCACGGTGTCGCCGGCCTGCACGCGCACCTCGCGCAGGTAGCCCATCACCCGGGCCGAGAGCACGCTCGACACGCGCGCCCGCACCGTGCCCGTCGCCTCGTAAATCTCCGGCACGGTCTCTTCGGCCAGCTTCACCGTGGCCGCCTTCACCGCGGGCAGCGGCTCCGCCTTCCGCGGCGACTCCTTCCCGCCGCCGCAGCCGGCCAGGCCCGCGGCGGCCAACAGCACCAGTACGCCGGTTGTTCCGGCCAGCTTTCCTTTAGTCGAGAACATTCGAATCTCCATTCAGCTTCCCTGCAGATCGTTCCACTTCCACCGCCGCCAGCCGCTGATCGTGAATCGCGGCCAGCCGGCGCGTCTTTGCATCCAGCAATGCCGTCTGCGCCCGCAACAGCTCCGTCACCGTGGCCAGGCCGTTCGAATAGCGGTTGCGGATGATCCGCAGGCTCTCCTCGGCCTGAGCCACCCCGGCTTCCGTCACCGCGATGCGCTCCGTGGCAGCGTCGAAATCGGCCAGCGCCTTGGTCAGCTCCAGCTTCAGCGCATTCGTGTACTGCCGCTCGCTCGCCGCAGCCGCAGAGGCCATCGCTTTCGCCTCGGCCACCGTCTGCCGCGTGCGGTTGCCGTCGAACAGGTTCCAGCGCACGGAACCCATCACGAGCCAGTTGCCGCCGCCCTTGTTGAAGAACTCCTGGCGGTCGGCCTCTACCTGCGCCCGGAACGCGATCTGCGGCAGGTAGCCCGCGCGCGCGCTGCGCGCCTGCGCCTCGGCCGCCTGCTTTGCCAGCCGGATCTGCTCAATCTCCGGCCTCAGTTCCGGGCTGGCGGCCTCGACAGCAGGAGCGGGCAGCAGAGGCGTGGCCAGCTCATGAGGCGTGTCCAGCGGCAGCCCGAGCGCCTCGTTCAGGGCGGCGCGGGCGACCTTGAGATCCGCTTCGCGGCGGATCACCTGCTCCTTCATCGCGGCCACATGAACCTGCACGGCCAGAACATCGGCGTCGGTCGCCAGCCCGGCGTCGCGTACGGTCTGCGCCCTCTTCAGGTCCGCCTCAGCCGTCTTCAGGGCCTCGCGGGCCACTTCCAGCGCCTGCGTAGCCAGCGTCACGCCGTGGTAAGCCCGCGCCACGTGGGCGATCAGGTTCAGCTCGGCGGCGCGCTTCTCGGCCTCCGTCATCTTGCGGCCGAGTTCGGCGGCCCTGACGCCGTTTTTCACTCCGCCGAAGTCGTAAATCAGCTGCTCGGCCGTCACCATGCTCTGGAAATTGTTCAGAGCATCCGGCCGGTTCAGGCGGGCGATATCGAAATTCGCCGCCGTGAATTGCCGCTGCGTCAGCAGCGAACCGAACACATACACGGGGTTGTTGCCCCGCATCAGATTTTCCATGTACTGCACGCGGGGCAGATAGCCGGAACGCGCCTGCCCGATGCGGCTTTCCGCGGCCTGGATGCGCGCGTCGGCCGCTTCGAGCGAGGGATGCCGCCCCAGCGCCTGCTTCACCGCGTCTTTGAGCGTGAGCGGCGTCTGGGCAGCTGCCGCCAGCGCCCCGAACATCAGGGTGAGAATCCGTTTCCGCACATTCCCCAAGATGCGGCAAATTTTGCGCCGTGACAGGCCGGGCGCGCGAGTTTTGCATGCCCGCAGCCGCATCCGGTCCTCCTCCATTCCGGTCACCACTCTCCGATTTCTGCATCCACTGGCATGAGCCGGGCCATCGATCCGGCCGGCGTTCCCCGTGGCAGCGCCGGCAGGGCCGCAGGCCGAGGCGCGGGGGAACTACCATGGAAGGGTGGCCACACCCTCGCCCCCCTCTGCCGCTGCGGCGCCGGAAATCGAATGGGCAAGGCGTCTGCTGGAGGGCGACGCCTCGGCTTTCACCCCGTTCGTGGAGAGCATCCAGCAGCGCGTCTTCCAGTACACGTGGCTGATGTGCGGCCAGCGGGAGGACGCCGAGGAGGTCGCCCAGGAGACCCTCCTCAAGGTCTTTGAGAACTTCGACCAGTTGCAGGATCCGGCGCGCGTGCGGGCGTGGGTGTTCCGCATCGCCAAGAACTTCTGCCTGATGAAGCGCCGCCGCAGCGTCTTCGCCCCGGAGCGCGAGCTGTCTCTGGACGAGCTCCTTCCGGGCACCGAGGACGTCGCCCGGTCCGCCCAGCTCGAGGACCGCGGCGAGCTGCCCGACCAGCGGCTGCTGCGCGCGGAGCTGAACGCCGAACTCGAGCGCGCCCTGCGCGAACTGCCAGACACCTACCGCTCCGTGGTCCTGCTCCGCGACGTCGAAGGTCTTTCGACGGCTGAGACCGCGGAGATCCTCGATCTCAGCCTGGATGTGGTCAAGCAACGGTTGCACCGCGGGCGCCTGGCTTTGCGCAAGAGCCTGGCCAGATACCTCGGCGGCAACGGGGAGGTGAAGCAGAAATGACCCGCCACGAGCATTCCCATCACGGCCACGGGCCGCGCGATCCGCGCTGCCTGGAGATCTTCGCCCGCCTGTCGGAATACCTCGACGGCGAGCTCGGCGAAATGGACTGCCGCCTCATCGAAGAGCACATTCAGGACTGCGAGCCCTGCATCGAGTTCGTCCGCTCCCTGCGCCGCTCCATCGAAGCCGCGCACGCCTATCACGCCCGGGTCGAGCCGTCGCAGCTGCCTCCGGAACTGGAATCCCGCCTCAGGCAGGCCTGGCAGGAAGCCCTCCGCCGCCGCAGGTCCGCCTGAAGCGGCCCCGTGATTGAACCGCGCTCGCGGTTCTCGATAAGCTCGGATTGACCCCATGGAAGCGAAACAGTTGCGCTATTTCCTCGCCGTGGCCCGGGCGGGCAGCTTCGTCAAGGCCGCCGAAGCCGAGGGCGTCGCGCAGCCGTCGCTTTCCCAGATGATCAAGAAGCTGGAGATCGACCTCGGCGTCCCGCTCTTCGACCGCCTCGGCCGCACCGTGCGCCTCACGGCCCACGGCGAAGCGCTTGTGCCCCACGCCGAGGCCGTGCTGCGCGAGATCGAGCAGTGCCGCCGCGCCGTCGAGGCCGGCCTTTCGCCCGAGCACGGCCGCGTCACGCTGGGCATCATTCCCACGCTGCTGCCGGGCGCAGGCGCCCCCGCCCTGCGGGAATTCTGCGGCAAATATCCCGGAATTCATGTCGAAATCGTCGAGATGATCACGGAACGGCTGGTCGAAAAGCTCCGCCTTGGAGAGATCGACCTGGCCATGATCGTGCTTCCGCTGAAGCACGCCGAAATCGTCGTCAGCGAGCTGTTCCGCGAGCCGCTGCTGGCCGCCGTGCCCGCTTCGCACGAGCTGGCCGGTTCGAAATCCATCTCTCTGGCGAGACTGAAGGGCGAAAAACTCCTGCTGCTGAGGGAAGGCCACTGCCTGCGCGAAGACGTGCTCGAGGCCTGCACCCGCGCCCGCGCCGACTTCGAAACCGCCTTTGAATCCGACCAGCTCGACAGCCTGCTGGCAATGGTCGAAGCCGGCTTCGGCGTCAGCCTCGCGCCCGCCACGGCCGTGCGCAATCACAGCGGCTGCCGTTTCATCCCGCTGGAGCCGCCCGCCGTGCGCCGCGTCGGCTACGCCCTCGCCAGCGGCCACCATGCGCTGCCCGCCCGCCGCACGCTGATCCAGTTCCTCAAGCGCTACCCGTGGCCGTCGCTGTTCCGGACAGAAGCGGCGGACTGAATCCGCTGCGCCGTTCCCCGGTTGCCCGCTCCGTCAGATCATGCGCTCGCGGGCGTAGGCCAGGCTGCGTTCCAGATCCAGCTGCTGCTGCTTCTTCAGCGCCGCCCGGTATTCGGCGACGTCCATGCCTGGCACGTCCTCGATCACCATCGGCTTCATCAGCGGCGAGCCGCTCTTGACCAGCGCCACAAAACGCGCGAACTCGCCCGCCCTGGCCTTCGGAAACGCCTTCCAGAACTCCGGCTCGAAGAACGGCACGATGCGCGGCGGCCGCCCCGTGATGATCTCCAGATGCAGCGGCGCGTCCGGGCACAGCCGCTTCTGCAGCGAAGCCAGTTTCGCCATGTCCACCGACCCGTCGCCGAGCGCCGTCCAGTGCGCGGCGCAGCCCCGGGCGTGCGGGAAAATCGCCGTGTCGCGCACATGCGTCGTCACCGCCACCGGTCCCAGCACCTCCAGCGTCACTTCCGGATGCTCCGCGCACCAGATCGGGTTGCCGGTGTCGAGGCACGCGCCCACGGCGTCCGTGCCCGCCGCCTCGATGATCTGCCGGCACTCCCACGCCTGCAGGTCCCCCGAGTGGTTCTCGATCGCGATCTTGACGCCCGTCTCGAGCGCCGTTTCGCGCACCGCGCGGAACACGCGGACCGTGTTCTCCATGTGGAACTCGATCCCGTTCGGATGGAGCCGGTCCTCGAAATCGCCCAGATAGCAGCGCAGCGTCCGCGCCCCCACCGCCTTCGCCACCCGCAGGGCGCGGCGCAGGTGCTCTTCCGGCGTCTCGGCGCGGTTGCGCCACGCCCGCGCCGACGGGCAGATGCAGCCCGTGCCCGCGTCCAGCATGATCCCCAGCTCCTCCGCCCGCGCCCGCACCTTCTGCAGATGCGCCGCCTCCAGCGACTCGAAATCCCCGAGCGAGGAGATCTGCAGCGCCGTGCAGCCATGCCGCGCCGCGAACTCGAGATGGTCGAGCGCCTTCATGCCCCAGGCGCGGAGCGAGTAGGTGTCGTAGCCGAGCCGCAGCTTCGGCTCCTGCGCGCGCAGCCCGCGCGCCAGCGCGGCCAGCGGGGCCGCGAAAAGCGTTCTCCGGCGGAGTTCCGTCACGGCTGACATCGTACCAGCGGCGGCGGGAACGCTGCGCGCCGGCTGCGATGCTACCATAGTGCGCGTATGGCCAAAATCAAGCCGGCGCGCGAGAAAAAAGCGCGGCGCGGCCCGCAGAATCCAGGCGCCATCGGGTGCCTGATCCTGTTCGCCAGCGCGTTCGTCCTGCTGGCCATCGTGCTCTACTACGGTTTCATCTACTCCGCCCCTGCGGGTTCCTGACACTCCCATGCGTCCAGACAACCGCCGCCCGGATGAGCTGCGCCCCGTGCGCATCCAGCCCAACTTCCTCCTCACCGCCGAAGGCTCGTGCCTGATCGAAATCGGCCATACGCGCGTGCTCTGCGCGGCCACCATCGAGGACGGCGTCCCCTCCTTCCTCCGCAACACGGGCCGCGGCTGGGTCACCGCCGAATACTCCATGCTGCCCCGCGCCACCGCGCAGCGCACGCCCCGCGAAATCAGCAAGGGACGCCCCAGCGGCCGCACCCAGGAAATCCAGCGGCTCATCGGCCGCTCGCTGCGCGCCGTCGTCGACATGGAGGCGCTTGGCGAGCGCACCGTCATCGTCGACTGCGACGTCCTGCAGGCCGATGGCGGCACGCGCACAGCCTCCGTCACCGGCGGCTGCGTGGCCATGGCGCTCGCTTTCCAGCGCATGGCCCCCTTCGGCGTGTTTCCCCGCCCGCCTCTCCGCTGCCTCGTCGCCGCTGCCAGCGTCGGCATCGTCGGCGGCCAGGCTCTGCTCGATCTCTGCTACGAGGAGGACTCGCAGGCGGAGGTCGACATGAACATCGTGATGACCTCCGAAGGCGAGTTTGTCGAACTGCAGGCGACCGCCGAAAAAGCCGCGTTCAACGATGACCGCCTGGCCGCCATGCTCGCGCTCGGGCGCTCGGGCGCCGCCGCCCTCTTTGAAGTCCAGCGGGAGGCTCTCGGCCGGCCATGAAGCTGCGCTGCGCCACCGGCAACCCCGGGAAGCTGGCCGAATTCCGCATGGCCGCCCGGTCGCTCGGCCACGATTGGGCCGACATCCAGCCCCTGGAAAACCACGCGCAGATTCCCGCCTGCGAGGAAGACGGCGCCACGTTCGAGGAAAATGCCGTCAAAAAGGCGCTGCATTATTCGGCCTTTTGCGGGGATTTTCTTTTCGCCGACGACTCGGGGCTCGAGGTAGACGCCCTCGGCGGCGCGCCCGGCGTCCGCTCCGCCCGTTTCAGTCCGGAAGGCACCGACGAGGCCAACAACCGCCTTCTCCTCGCAAGGCTTGACGGCGCGGAAAACCGCCGCGCCCGCTTCGTCTGCGTTATCGCCCTGGCGCGCCAGGGCCGGCTGGAGGCCACGTTCCGCGGGTCCGTGGAAGGCGTCATCCTCGATGCGCCCCGCGGCTCGGCCGGCTTCGGTTACGATCCGCTGTTTCTGTATCCGCCGCTGGGGCTGACCTTCGCCGAACTCGACCCGCACACCAAGATGCAGGTCTCGCACCGCGGCGAAGCCCTGCGGAAGCTCTTCGACTACTGCCTGCGGCTCGGCCGCGGCTGAGACGGACGGCACTTCAGCATCGCCCAGCCGATCATCGTCTTCGCGTCCCGGATTTCGCCGCGCGCAATCATCTCTTCCATCTGCTTCAGCGTGAACCAGCCGGTCTCGATCCTCTCGTCCTCCATCGGCTGCGCCTCGCCCATCCGCAGATCCTCGGCGAGGTAGATCGTCATCTTCTCCTCGACGTATCCGGGGCTCGGATAGAACTCCGCCAGCCGCGTCCACCGCCGCGCCGTGCAGCCTGTCTCCTCGCGCAGCTCCCGCCGCGCCGCCTTCAGCGGCGTCTCCCCCTCGTCGATCCTTCCCGCGGGCAGCTCCCACAGGTACGCCCGCGCCGGCAGACGGTACTGCCGCACCAGCAGCACTCTCCGCCGCCCGTCCACAGCCATCATCACCGCGCTGCCCCGGTGCCGCACGATGGCGCGGCGGATTTCAAAACCGTCCGGATCCACCGCGTGGTCCATCGTGACGCGGAAGATCGGCGTCGACAGCAGCTCTTCGGAGGAAATCAGTTTCATCGGCATTAGTTTCATCTCCCCAGCGCCGCCCGGAATTCGGCCAGCGGCAGCGTGTTCACGACGTCCGCCGCGCCCAGCCAGCCCCGCCGCGCCATCTGCACGCCGAAGCGGATGTTGGCCAGATGCTTCGGATGGTGCGCGTCGGTCGAGATCACGAAGCGGCACCCCAGCTCCCGCGCCCGCCGGATCAGCGCTGCGTGCAGGTCCAGCCGCTCGGGGCTCGAATTGATCTCCAGCCACACGCCCCGCCGCGCCGCCTCCCGCGCCACCGTCTCGAACTCGTAATGATACGCGTCGCGGTGCAGCAGCACCCGGCCCGTCGGATGGCCCAGCGCCTTCACCGACGGACTCTCCATCGCCCGCAGCAGCCGGTCCGTCATCTCCTGCGGCTCCAGGTTCATGTAGGAGTGCACGCTCGCCACCACGAAATCCAGCTCCGCCAGCGCGTCTTCGGCCAGGTCCATCCGCCCGTCGCGCAGAATGTCGCATTCGATGCCGGAAAACACATGGATGCCCGGCGCCGTTTCATTGAACCGGCGCACCTGCGCGGCGAATGCCACGGCGCGCTGTTCGTCCAGCCCGTTGGCCATCGCCAGCGCCTTCGAGTGGTCCGTGATGGCCACGTATTCGTAGCCCCTCCCGCGCGCCGCCGCCGCCATCTCTTCCAGCGTGGCCCGCCCGTCGCTTTCACGCGTATGCATGTGCAGGTCGCCCCGCAGGTCGCGCAATTCGATCAGCGCTGGCAGTGCGCCGCGCTCGGCAGCCTCGATTTCGCCCTGGTTCTCCCGCAGCTCCGGCGGAATCCAGGCCAGCCCCAGCGCTGCATACACGCCCTCTTCCGTCTCCCCGGCCACGCGCCGCTCGCCTTCCAGCGTGAACAGGCCGTATTCGTTCAGCGTCAGGCCCATCTTCAGCGCGCGCTGGCGCAGGGCGACGTTATGCTCCTTGCTGCCGGTGAAATATTGCAGCGCCGCGCCGAAGCTCTCCTGCGCCACGACGCGCACGTCCACCTGCAGGCCCTCGCTGCCGAACCGCGCGCTCGCTTTCGTTCCGCCGTGCGCCAGCACGTCATGCACCGACGGATGCGCCAGGAAGCGCTCGATCGCCTCCGGGTCCGTGCTCAGGATGTCCAGATCGCCCACCGTCTCCCTGCCGCGCCGCAGGCTTCCAGCCGGCGTGCCGTTGACCGTGGCGGCGAGCTCTTCCGCCGCCGCCGCCGCAAGACTCAGCAGGAACCGGCCGGCCACCTGCCGGTAGTGCGCGATCCCGGCCAGGATCTTCTGCTCCATCTTCGGGCCCATGCCCTTCAGCTCGCGGATCTTCTGCTCCTCGCACAGCCGCGCCAGGTCTTCCAGCGTGCTGACGCGGTAGTGCTCCCACAGCGTGCGCACCGTCTTCGGCCCCACGCCCGGGATGCGGAGCAGCTCCAGCGCCGTGGGCGGATACTTCGCCAGCATTTCGTCCCGCCGGGCGAAACTGCCGCGCTCCGCGATTTCCTTCAGCGCGCCCGCGATCCCTTTCCCGATCCCGGGGATCGACGTCACGTCGCGCTGCGGATCGCGCAGGATGTCCGCCAGCCGTTCCGGCAGGTTCTCGATCGCGGCTGCGGCGTTGCGGTAGCTGCGGATGCGGAACGGATCCTCTCCGGCGATTTCCATCAGATCCGCGGTTTCGGCGAGCAGCCGCGCGAAATCAGGATTCTCCATGGAATGCCCTCTCCCCGTAAGGCTCGACATGCACCAGCACGTCCTCCACCCAGGCAAGGTCCGCCTTGACGCGGTTGCGCACCTCCTCGGCGATGGCGTGGCTGCGGCGCACCGTCAGCTCCGGGTCCACCTCCAGATGCAGGTCTACATGGTAGCGCAGGCCCGTCTTGCGGGCGTAGCACTTCTCGACGTCGAGCGCGCCCGGCACCTTCAGCGCCGACGCCCGGATGCTCGCCATCATCTGCGCGTCCGGCATCGTGTCCATCAGCGTCAGCGACGTCTCATGCACCACGCGCAGGCCGAGCAGGATCACGATCACGCCGATCGCCGCGCCGCCGTAATGGTCGGCCGCAAGGAAGCGGTCCGGGTCGTACAGCGCAAGCCCGACGGCCAGCAGCGCCACCGACCCCGACAGGATGTCCACCGTGTCGTTCCAGGCGTCGGCCACCAGCGCAGAACTCCGGATCCGGCGGCCGATGCGCAGTTTCAGCCCGGCCATCACCGCCTTCAGAATCACCGAGGCGGCGACGGGAATCAGCGCGTACGCCGCCGGCGGCTGGTGGCGCAGGCCCACGTCCTGCAGCGATTTCCAGATGATCCCGGCGCCCACCAGCGCCAGCCCCAGGCCCGTGATCAGCCCCGTCAGGGTCTCGAAACGGCCGTGCCCGTACGGGTGGTTTTCATCCGGCGGCCGCGCCGCCACGGTCAGCCCCAGCAGCACGATGCTCGAGGCCAGCACGTCTCCGGCGCTCTCCACGCCGTCGGCGATCACCGACGCAGAACCGGCCAGCCATCCGGCGATCAGTTTGGCCAGCGCCAATACGCCGCTCACCGCCATGCTCGCAATGGCGATGCGCGCCCCCTGGGATTCAGCCTTGCCCACTCCAAGATGAATGTAGCGCATCGGCCGCCCGCGCCGCCCCCTCGATCCCTTGCGCCTCTGAGAGATTTCCGTTTACACTCAAGGCAGTTCGGCCTGGCCCTGAAAAGCCTTTGCGCCGGGCGGCCGGAACTCTGGCGCCCGCCCCTGAGCTCCAGGGCGCCGGCTCTGATGTTTGGCCTCGGATCCCGTCCGGAATGCATGATCCGGCGGAGGGAAGGAGGGGCGCAAAACAATGATGGATGAAACAAGAAAAGCCCCCATGGCGCCGCGGCGCTCCGGCGCGGAAAAGCAGGCGCAGAATATTCAGGAAGCGTTCCTGAATAATGCGAGAAAAGAGAAGATTCTCCTGACCATTTATCTGATGAGCGGCGTGAAACTCTCCGGGCGCATCAAGAGTTTCGACAAGTACTCGGTCGTGCTTGAGACGAACAACCAGGAGCAGCTCATCTTCAAGCACGCCATCTCCACCGTCGTCGTCACCCGGTCCTCCCATGCGCCCGTCTCCAGCGCGCACGCCGCGGCTTCCGCCCCCGGACAGCCCGCCGCCGAGCCGCAGGAGGTCTGAATCCGCTGAGCCCGCAGCCCGCACCTGAGCGCGCCATCGTCGTGGCCGTCGAAACGGCCCGGGACCGTGCGGCTGGCCTGTCCGCCTCCGAGTCTCTCGAGGAGCTCGCCGTCCTCGCCGAAAGCGCCGGCGCCGAGGTCGTCGGGAAAATTCTGCAGTCCCGCCCCGCCTTCGACGCCGCCACTCTCGTGGGCGCCGGCAAGGCCGAGGAAATCCGCACCCTCGCCGAATCGCTCTCTGCCGACCTCGTCATCTTCGACCACGAGCTCTCCGGCACCATGCAGCGGAACCTCGAAAACCGGCTCGGCGTCAAGGTCCTCGACCGCACCCAGCTGATCCTCGACATCTTCGCCCGCCGCGCCCGCACCCGCGAAGGCCAGCTGCAGGTCGAGCTCGCCCAGCTCGGCTATCTTCTGCCCCGTCTGACCGGACGCGGCTTGGCGCTCAGCCGCCTCGGCGGCGGCATCGGCACGCGCGGTCCCGGCGAAACCAAGCTTGAAACCGATCGCCGCCGCATCCGCGCCCGCATGAAGAAGATCCGGGAAGAGCTGGAAAACGTCCGCCGCTCCCGCGCCACCCAGCGCCGCCTCCGCCAGGCCGTGCCTCTGGCCACCGTGGCCCTTGTCGGCTACACCAACGCCGGCAAAAGCACGCTGTTCAACCGTCTCTGCGGCGCCTCCGTCACCGCCGACAGCCGCATGTTCGCCACCCTCGATCCGACCGTGCGCCAGCTCGTGCTGCCCTCCCGCCGCCGCGTGCTGCTGTCCGACACCGTCGGGTTCATCCGCCAGTTGCCCACGACTCTCGTGGAAGCCTTCCGCGCCACTCTGGAGGAAGTCACCGAAGCCTCGCTGCTGCTCCACGTCGTCGACGCCTCCGCGCCCGCCGCAGCCGAGTACGGTTCGCACGTGCGCCAGGTGCTCGGCGAGATCGGCGCTCTCGATACGCCGCAGCTGCTCGTGCTGAACAAGGCGGACCTTCTGGCGTGTGCAGGCATCGACGGCGAGTCCCTGGCGCGCCGGCTGTCAGGGGAAGCCGGCGGCGCGCCCGCCGTGGTCATCTCCGCCGCCACGGGCGAGGGTCTGGACCGCCTGCTGGAAGCCATCGACCGCCACCTGCCCGACGACCCCCTCGCCGATGTGCGGCTCAGAGTGCCCCTCAGCGATCTGGGCGTCGTGCATCTGGTGCACGAGTATGGCCGGGTCACCGCCGAGCAGTATGGCGATCAGGTCTGCGAGCTCGAGGCCCAGGTTCCGTCGTCTCTGCTGCCGCGGCTGGCTGCCTACCGCGCCTGATTTCCACAGCTTGTGGAAATCCCTGTGGATGAGACGTGAATCGCCGCGGCTACGCCTCCGGTCTGGCCCCTTCTATTGGCAGGTTTCGCCGTTTCTCCACAACGCGATAGCGCCGGGGACGGATCGGGCTGCCGCCGCTGAAGGCATCCTCAAGCACGGCCGCCTGCTCCTGCGCATGGCGCCGCGCCGAGCCCGTGCTCGGCGCCGCCGCTTCCGGCCGCCCGGCGTACCGCAGAATCCGGCGGGACTGCGCCAGCATCGGCTCCAGCCGGTCGCGCACATACAGGAACGCCCCCTGGTTGCGCGGCTCCTCCTGCACCCACACGATCTCGGCAGTCGACGGATAGCGCCACAGCGCGGCTTCCACCTCCTGCTCAGGCCACGGGTAGAGCTGTTCCAGGCGCACGATCGCCGTGTTCCACGCGCCCCGCTTCTCGCGCTCGGCGGCCAGCTCGTAATAGATCTTGCCCGAGCAGAACAGCACCTGCACCACCCGGTCCGGCTGCACGGCTTCCGGATCCGAAAGCACCGGCTCGAAGAAGCCGCGCGTCAGGTCCGCCAGCGTGCTGACGCACTTCGGATGGCGCAGCAGGCTCTTGGGCGTGAACAGCACCAGCGGCTTGCGCAGACCGCGCCGGTCGTGTCCGCCATACATCTGGCGGCGCAGCAGATGGAAATACTGCGCCGGCGTCGTGGCGTTGCAAACCTGCAGGTTGTTCTCCGCAGCCAGCTGCAGGAACCGCTCGATGCGCGCGCTCGAGTGTTCCGGTCCCTGCCCTTCATACCCGTGCGGCAGCAGCAGCACCAGCCCCGACGGCTGCCCCCACTTCGCCTCGCCCGCGGCGATGAACTGGTCGATCATGATCTGCGCGCCGTTGGCGAAGTCGCCGAACTGCGCCTCCCACAGCGTCAGCGTCAGCGGATCCCCCAGCGAGTAGCCGTATTCGAACCCCATCACCGCGTATTCGCTCAGGCTGCTGTCGTACACTTCGAACCGCGCCTGCCGCGGGTCCAGATGCTGCAGCGGAGTGTACGGCTCGCCCGTGTTGTAGTCGAAATACTCCAGATGGCGCTGCGAGAACGTCCCGCGCCCGCTGTCCTGCCCGCTGAGCCGCACGGGCGTGCCTTCCAGCACCAGCGTGCCGAAGGCGAGCGTCTCCGCCGCCGCCCAGTCCACCGGACCGCCCCGCAGAATCTCGCGCCGGCGCTCGATGAACGGCTTCAGCTTCGGGTGCAGCGTGAAGCTCTCGGGAAACGTCGTGATGCCCTCGATCACCTTCTCAAGAAGAGCCTCGTCTGCCGCCGTGCGCGGGCAGATGTGCGGAATCGTGGCTTCTTCGTACTCGGTGACTTCCTGCAGCTCCCACTTCTCGCCCTTGCGGACAGCCTCTTCATGGGCGGCGTTCAGCGCGTCCTGGATCTGCCTCTTGATCCGCTCCACCGCGTCTTTCGTCACCACGCCTTCGCGCAGCAGCCGTTGCGTGTACAGCGTGCCCGGAGAATCCTTCGCCTTGATCGTCCGGTACATCACCGGCTGCGTGTAGCTCGGGTCGTCGCCTTCGTTGTGGCCGTACTTGCGGTAGCAGACCAGATCGATGACCACGTCCTTCTTGAACTTCATCCGGTAGTCGAGCGCGATCTGCATCGCCCGCGCGCACGCTTCCGGATCGTCGCCGTTGACGTGCAGGATCGGCGCCTGCACCATCCGCGCCACGTCCGTGCAGTAGGTGGAAGAGCGGCTCTCTTCAGCCGTGGCGGTGAATCCGATCTGGTTGTTGATCACCAGATGGATCGTGCCGCCGGTCGTATAGCCCTTCAGCAGCGAGAGGTTCAGCGTCTCAGCCACCACGCCCTGTCCGGCGAAAGCGGCGTCTCCATGCACGAGCACGGGCAGCACCTTCTCGCGCTTCTCGTCGCCCATGAACGTCTGCTTCGCGCGGACAATGCCCTCCACCACCGGGTTCACGGCTTCCAGATGGCTGGGATTGGGCGACAGCGAAACCTTGATCTCGCGCCCCGATGACGTGCGCTGCACCCCGCTCGCGCCCAGATGGTATTTGACGTCGCCCGACCCCTGCGCCATGTCGGGATCCACCACGCCCTCGAACTCGCCGAACACCTGCGCCATCGACTTCCCGATCAGGTTGGCGAGCACCGTCAGCCGCCCGCGGTGAGCCATGCCGATGACGATCTCCTGCACGCCCGCTTCGGCGGCGCGCTCCAGGCACTCGTCCAGCACCACCATCGCGCTCTCGCCGCCTTCCAGCGAAAACCGCTTCTGCCCCACGAACCGCGTGTGGAGGAAGTTCTCGAACCCCTCCGCCTGCAGCAGCCGCAGCAGAATCCGCCGCCGCGTCGTGTCATCCAGCGGCCAGTTGTTGGCCTGCGGCTCCATGCGCTCCTGCAGCCACCGCTTCTCCTCCGGGTGCTGGATGTGCATGTACTCGCAGCCCAGCCGCCCGCAGTAGGTCTGCCGCAGCTGCTCGATGATGTCGCGCAGCCGCGCCAGCTTCAGGTCGCCCGGAATCGCCAGGCTCCCCGTCATGAACTGCCGGTCGAAGTCCCAGATCGTCAGCCCGTAGTTGGCCGGGTCGAGCTCGGGATGGTAGGACGGCTTGACGCCCAGCGGATTCAGATCCGCGATCAGATGGCCCCGGACCCGGTACGCGTTGATCAGCTGCAGCACGGCTGCCTGCTTGGCGATCTCGCCCATCCGCTGTGGCTCTCCGAAGCCCGCCGAGGCGCCCCCGCGGTCGACCTCCCAGCGGAACGGCTGGTACGGCATGCCCGTCTGCTCGAAGATCTCGTCGTAGAACCGGTCTTCGCCTTCCAGCAGGTCCTGCAGCTTGCCGAGGAACGCCCCGCTCTCCGCCCCCTGGATGATCCGGTGATCGTACGTGCAGGTGATCGTCATCACCTTGCACAGCCCCAGCGCCGCGCGCAGCTCTTCGCTCACGCCCTGGAATCCCGCCGGCCAGTCGATCGCGCCGGTGGCGATGATCGCGCCCTGCCCCGGCATCAGCCGCGGCACGCTGCCCACCGTGCCCACGGTGCCCGGGTTCGTCAGCGACACCGTGGTTCCCAGAAAATCATCGGGCGTGAGCTTGCCCTTGCGCGCCCGCTCGACGATGTCGTCGAAGGCGCGCATGAACTCGTAGAAGCTCATCTCGCCGGCGTTCTTGATCGAGGGCACCAGCAGCGACCGGTGCCCGTCCTTGCCGGCGACGTCCACCGCAATGCCGAGGTTGATCTGCCGCCGGACGATGCGGTGCGGCTGCCCGTCCACCTCCGCGTAGGCGTCGTTGATCACCGGCATGTGCCTGATCGCCCGCACCACCGCCCACGCGATCAGGTGCGTGTAGCTGATCTTCGACTGGCCGTGCAGCGAACGCCAGTGGTTCAGCAGCCGCCGGTTCTCGTCGATCACCTTCACCGGAATCACCCGCTGGCTCGTCGCCGTGGGCACCGCGAGGCTCGCCGTCATGTTCTCGGCGATCCGCGCCGGCGCGCCCTTCAGCGGAACCAGCTGCTCGCTCGGGCTGAGCGTCAGCGCAGGAACCATCACGGGCGCGGCAGCCTTCGCCGGCTCCGGTTCCGGCAGCACCACCGTCTGGCTCACCGGCGGCGGCGTCACCTCGACGGGCGGCTCGGCCGTGAAACGCTGCTGCCAGCTTTCATCCACCTGGCCGGGCCGGTTGACAAACTCCTGGTATAGCTCTTCCTCGAGCCACGAATTCACGGTGGGTCTCTGCTTGGGTTCGATCGCCATGACTGTCTTCTGCAACGGGTGGGCCGCGCCCCTTCTGCCTTCAGTGTAGCAACGGGTTAGGCGCTACCTGATTGGACGCGCAGCAGAGACGCTCCGATTCCTTCCCCGCCGCGGATCGCGCTTCCTAGAATGGAAGCAGCAATGCGAATCCTGGTTTTTTCCGACATCCACGGCGACCGCGATGCGCTCGATGCCCTGATGGAGCGCGAGGCCGACCTCTACATCGCGGCCGGGGATCTCGTCTCGTGGGGCCGCGGTCTCGACAGGATGGCCCCGGCCCTGCAGCGCCGCGTGCCCAATGTCTGGGTCCTGCCCGGCAATCACGAGCACGAATCCGAAATCGAAGCCTTCTGCCGCCGTCATCGCCTCAATGCGCTCCACGGGCGGCATCTCGAGCTCGACGGCTGGCGCATCGCCGGACTCGGTCACAGTCCCCCGACCCCGTTCAACACTCCGGGCGAATACTCCGAAGAAGAGATCGCCGAACGGCTCGCGCGCTTCGCCGGACTCAAGCCGCTGGTCCTCGTCTGCCACTGCCCGCCGTTCGGAACCGATCTCGACAAGGCTCACTTCGACCGCCATATCGGCAGCCAGGCCATCCGCGACTTCATCGAACGCGAGCAGCCCGCCTGGTTCGCCTGCGGGCATGTCCACGAGGCTGCCGGCGTCGTCACCCAGCTCGGCTCCACCCGCGCCGTCAACGCCGGCAAGAACGGCTTCCTCATCGAACTCGGCCCCGCACCCGCTGCCTGACCCTGCTCGTCGGCCGCCCGGAACCGGATTAGGCCGTCCCCCCGGAGGTCGCCGCTTCGTCGAGGGCTCCCCCGCCCCCTGCTCTCACCGCCCCGCCGTCCACAGCACCGCCTGCCGCACCAGCCGCCGGTACCACGGCAGCTCGTGCGTCTCCCGCCCGTGGCCCGGCTGCAGAAACACCACCCGCGACTTCGCATACGGGCTCACCCATCCGATGACCGCATCGCTCGTCGGATGGCTCGTCCTCAGCAGCGGAATCACATCCTCCCGCCGCCACACGTTCTTGTAGGTCTCATCGAACAGCCGCATCGGCGGCAGCCCGCGCGTCACCGGATGCCCGCCCACGGGCTCCACGACCATCTCGACATCATGCAGATAGCTCGACGCCGGCATCCCCTCCCGGGCTTTCAGCACGTACAGCCCGCCCATCACCTCGCGCCACCACCACTCCCAGTCGGCGAAATCCACGATCGCATGGTGCAGCAGCACCACGCCCTTGCCTGACTCGATGAACGCCCGCAGGTTCTCCCGGTGCCTTTCCGGCAGATGCTCCGCCTGAACCGAGTCGTACAGCACCAGCACGTCGTACAGCTTCCGCAGATCATGCCGGAACGCCACCGGGTGCGGGTCCACGTTCACCCGGATGTCCCGGTGCCCTTCCAGCACCTGATAGAACGACGCCTCGTGATCGTGCCCGCCCGTCACCAGCAGCACGCGCACCGCATTCGCGTCCTTCGGATTCATGTCGATCCGCGCCGGCAACTCCACCTTGCCCGTCGCGGCCCACTCCGCCCCGCGCGCATACGACGCCAGGAACCCCGGCGCCATCATCGCGTCCACGTCGTGCCCCAGCGCCGTATGAAACACGCGCCCCTTCCCGTACGCGCGCGCCCAGATCAGAGGCTCGCGCTTCCCCGTCCCGCCCAGCGCCGCGTCGTCGAACGCCTCCGCCAGCACCACGTTGCCCGGCTTCAGCCGGAAGTGATGGTACAGCTCGTCGGAGATCAGGAACGGCGCCATCCCTTCCGCCACCGGATGCGCCTCGCCCGTCCACTCCACCCGGTAGGCATGCCGCCGCCCGTGCCCCGTGCGCGGCTCCTTCTCCGACCACACCGCGCCCACCATCTCGCCCCACTCTTTCCAGGGCGCCTGATGCACGCCCGTCCGCGTCATCTTCTCCCCCAGCACCTCGGTTTCCCCGAACGGGTAGCTCGCCGCGTGCACCACAACCAGCCCTTTCCCTTCGCGCACGAACCCCGCCACTGCCGCCTCCGCCGCCGCGCCCCACCGCGGACCGCAGTAGTTCGACACCAGAACATGATAGGGACGCAATGTTTTTTCATCGAGCCCCGCCGGCTCCTCCGCCACCCGCACGTCGAACCGACCTGTCGCTTCCAGCGCCGTCCGCAGCACCGGCGTTGTCGCGCGCCAGTCGTGGTTGTTCCGCCCCGTCAGGATCAGCACCCGGATCCTGCCCTCCTCAAAATAGAACCGGTCAGGCACCTCCGCCGGCGGCTGCGCCATCACTCCGGCTGCGAGCAGCACAAGCACTCTACGCACTGGCGATCACCTCGTTCAGATGCGCAAGCGACCGCGCCGCCTGCTCCGGCGTCCCGCACTCGACGCTCAGCACCCCGTCGAAGCCGTGCTTCTTCAGGATCGCCACCACGCGCCGCCAGTCGATCACCCCGTCGCCGCACGCGCACCCCACCGGTGTTCCCGTCACCTTGCCCTGCTCGGCTTCCGCATGCTGGATCGAAATGTCCTTCGCATGGACGTGGACGATCAGTTCGCCCGCTGCATCGAGCCCCGCATACGGATCTTCTCCCGCCAGGTACGCGTTGCCCGTGTCGTAGTTGATCCGCAGCATCGGCGATTCCACCAGCGCCGCAATCCGCAGCAGCCCCTCCGTCGTCTTCGAAATCGACTGATGCGGCTCGATCCCGATGAACACCCCGTAGCGCTCCGCCACCGGCAGCACCTTCTTCAGCGTGTACCGCATCACGTGCCAGATCTCTTCATCATCGAGCCACGCCGGGCGGATTCCTTCATCCGTGTTCACCACCGGCGCGCCCAGCGCATGGGCGAAGCGGATGGCTTTTTCGAGATACGGAACGCTGATCTCCGGCCTCATCAGCGGCGTATGCGCCGACAGCCCGCTGCACTTCAGGCCGTGGCTTTCGATCAGATCCCGGATGAACAGCGGCTCTTCATCCATCGACACGGAATGAAAATAGCCCGCCTCGCTCAGCAGCTCGCGCCCGTTGTGCACCATCGGCTCGATATACCTGTAGCCGATCTGCGCCGCGCGCTCGACGCCGGCGGCAAACGGCTTGTCCTCGCACCGGATGAACTCCATGTTGATGCCCGGGGTCATCTCCGTTCTCCTTTCAGCGCCTGCTCAGACGTCCCACTTCGCGTCCCACTCCACGCGCCGCCCTTCTTTGTAAGCGATGTTGCCGATGTGGCACGCCATCGCCGAATAGTGCCCGTCCACCGCGTTCGCGTTCGGCTGCTTCCGCGTGCGGATGCAGTCGAGGAAATTCGCCATGTGCGCCGGCTCGGGTCCGCCTTTCTGCACCTCCGGCTCGCCCTCTTTCGGCAGGTACCGGTAGCCGGCGCGGAAAATGTGCAGCCGCCCTTCCGTGCCCAGAAACACGATGTCCACCGACTCGCGCGGGTTCAGATCGCTGATCGTCGCCTCGAACGTCACGTTCACCCGCTGCGGATAATCCAGGATGAAGTTGATGTTGTCCGGAGTGTCGCGTCCGTCGTCGTATTGGTAAATCCCGCCCAGCGCCACCGCCGACAGCGGCTTCTGCAGTCCCAGATACCAGTGCACGACGTCCACCAGATGCACGAACAGCCCGCCCGTCTGCCCGCCGGTCGAGAATTCCCAATACGCGAACCGGTTGAAATACATCCTCGGATTCCACGGGCGTTTCGGCAGCCACCCGAGCACTGCGTCCCAGTCGAGCCCCGGCGGCTTGGTCTCCATGCCGGGCGGCACCGGCGTCAGATAGCCCGTGTTCGCGTTCCAGTAAGTCCGCACCAGATGCACGCGCCCGATGCGCCCGGTGTCGAAGTACTTCTGCTTCGCCTCGATGAAATGCTCGATCGAGCGCTGCTGCACGCCCACCTGCACCAGCTTTCCCGTCTCGCGCACCGCCCGCACAATGTCGTGCCCCTGCTCGGGCAGCGACGTCATCGGTTTCTCCACGAACACGTCCTTGCCCGCGCGCAGCGCATCCACCGTCTGCCGCGAGTGCCAGTGGTCGAGCGTCGCGATGATGACGCCGTCCAGATCTTTCCGCTCGAGCAGCTTCCGGTAGTCGCCGTATTGCGCCGCCTTCGCGCCGTCGAACTGCTTCGCGACCTCCGCCGCGCCCTCCTGCGTGCGCACGTCCCAGGCGTCGCATACTGCGGCGACCTCGCAGCCGCCGGCGAGCTTCGCCATCCGGATCAGATGCCGCCCCCGTCCGCCCGTGCCGATCACGCCCAGCCGCACGCGGTCGTTCGCCCCCAGCACCCGCGCCGCTGATGCCGCCGTGGCTACAAAAGCCCGCCGTGTCGTCTCCATCGCGCCTCCTTCCGCCGCGCCATGGCGCGGCTCGGGATCATCATATGTCACGCATCACCGCAACAGAACCGCCACTGCAACCCGTCCGGCGCAGCCCCGCCGTCCTCTCCGCCCGGATTTCCCGCCGCCCTTGGGCGGCGGCTGCATCCCAACGCGGAACCCGCCGCTGCCTGCCTTGCTCCCTACTTCGGAAAACCCGCCGCGTCCAGCCCGGGTATCAGCCGCAGCGCATTTTTGTAGTACAGCTTCTTCAGCACTTCGTCCGGCAGTTCCAGTCCGTACATCGCCCAGAACGCGTGACGCCGGCGGTAATACGGAAAATATTCGTCCGCCGTTTCCAGCACCCGGAAATATGTGTGATATTCCGCCGGATTCCACGAGTCTTTTCCAAACACCACCCGGTCCTGATACCGCAGGAACCATGCCCGCGCAAACCGCGGCTGCCGCCCCAGTTCCGCCAGCACGGCTCCGATCTCCGTGTGCACGTTCGGGCACTCGTCCATCAGTTTTCCGAGCCTCGCCAGATCGCCTCCCAGCCAGCCCAGGTGGGCGTTGATGAACACGGTCTTCGGATGCCGCCGGAACAGGTTGTGCTGCTCCTCGATCAGCTGCTCCCATGAGGGATCTTTCTGCGGATCGCGCCGCCGCCCGGGCACTTCCATCAGCTCGAGCCACCGCTCGTTGAACCGGTCCACCGGCTCCCAGAACTGCCGCGGGTCCGCCGTGTGGATGAACACCGGCGTCTTCAGCCGCGCGCACGCCTCCCACAGCGGATCAAACCGTGGATCGTCCACCCGGATCCGCCGCCCCTGCCCGTCGCGCAACGTCAGCCCCAGATCCTTCCACACCTTCAGCCCGCGCGCGCCCAGCTTCACGTCCTGTTCGAACTGCGCCGCCGCCCGCTTCCCGTAGTCCGGATCATCGAGGTTGGAGTAGTCCGGGCTTGCAAAGAAGAAAAACCGCCCCGGCGCCACCTGCTGCGCGCTCTCCACCGCCTGCCGCAGCCGCTCCCCGTTGCCTCCGCGCACGAACAGGCTCCCCATCATCCGCATATTCAGCGCGTCCATCTCCGCCACCATCTTCCGCGCCTGTTCCGCCGGCATCGGAAACCGCGGATGGTTGTGCACGTCGATGAAGGGAAACTTCGCCCGCGTCCGCGGATTCTCAGGCGCAACCAGCGACGACCGCGGCTCGTACTCCCGCACGTCCAGCCCGCCCGGCGGCGCCTGCGCCTGCATCGAAACCACGCCCAGCCACACGATCAGCCCGCGCATATCCCCCGAGTATAACCGTCAGTTTGAAGTTTGCGTTCAGCTCGCCAGAAAGCGTCTCCTGTCAGCATCCGGCAAAGCTTCCAGATCGGCATCTGCAAGATTCAGCGCCAGCTTCGTTCCGTCGGGCAAAAGAACACCGACAGTGAAGCACCCCAAAGAATGCAATTCCAGATTTGCGATCCCTCCGATCAGGGGAACGAACCGAACGCAATTCCGGAACGTGTGATGCAGGAAGACCGCAACCCTTCGTTCTGCTCCGAACGAAGCAGCGTCCGACACCTTGACGCGGATCGAAACGAGGAAGATGTCCGGGTAAACTTTCGAGCGCTCGACTCTGGCCGAAATCCTGTTCCCCTTCTCGTCTGACGCAGGCGCAGAGCGGAACGGCTCGGACTCCAGAACCGGGTCATTCCAATACGACAGGTTATCCCGGTAAATCTCCTGCTTCAGTTGCTCGGCCATTCCCTCCAGAGTCGCGCTTTGCAGTTCCTGCGGGTCGGCGGCGCCCGGTCCGGCCGCGCCGGCCCTCGTCGGCATTGGTGGTGCGACGGGCAACGCTGCTTCTTCGCGGGAAACTTCCGCCAGCTCTTTCAACTGGGCTTTGACGGTTTCGATCTCCCGCTCTATCTCCATGTCTCCAAACTTGAATTTCCGGATGCTTTCCGCTAGAGCGATGGCTGCAGCGGCGATAAAGAAGTAGAGAGCATCCCTGTCAGGCGCTTTCTGAACGTAGATCCGCCACAGTCCTCCGGCGGCGCACATCAGGGCAATCAGGACAAGGACAATGCGCGGGAATCGCCCGAACCATTCTGTCGAGCTCATATTCTGCATCCCCGAGCCCGCCTCAGATGCACGGCTACTCAAGAATAAGTGAGGACCGTGATCGAGTCAATCGGAACATGAAGAGCATCTGCCATGAGGCGATGAGCCGCCCAAGAAAGGGGCGGAGGACGAAAACCAGCCTGCCTGTGCGCAGCCATCCGGCTCCAACCGGAATTCCAGCCCTTACGCCTGCCCCTGCGCGATCAGCTCCCGCACCGCCGCGTGCAGCCGCGCCGTCAGCTCCGTCCGGTCCGACGGCTTGCACCCCTCCGTCGGAATCGGGTCCCCGATCCGCAGCGTCACCTTCCCGGGTTTCAGATAGTGCGAGTGCATCGGCAGAATGTCGCGCACCCCGATCAGCGCCACAGGCACCAGCGGCGCCTGCGCCTTGATCGCCAGATAGGCCGCCCCGTCCTTGAACTCCCGCAGCTCGCCCGTCTCCGACCGCCCGCCTTCGGGAAACACGAGCATCGACACGCCGTTCTCGTGCATCGCCTTGCCCGCCGCGCTCAGCACCCGCAGCGCCGCCCGCGGATCGTCCAGCGGCACGCTGATGTTGCCCGCCCGCTTCAGATGCCCGCCGATGAAGGGAATCGCCAGCAGCTCCTCCTTGGCCAGAAAACGGAAGTTCACGGGAATGTACGTCAGCAGCACCGGCGTGTCCATGTAGCTCACATGGTTCGGGCACACCACATACGTCCCGCGCGGATCGATCTTCTCGAGCCCCACCACCGTCACCCGCGCCCCGGCAGCCCACAGCAGCAGCCGCGCCCACACGCGCGCAATCGCCAGCTGCTGCCGCCCGTCTTTGTCCCACAGCGACGCGATCAGGCTCAGCGTCCCCATCACGGCTGTGAACAGCACCACCAGCGGCGCCCGCACCAGCAGAGAGAACCAGTAGCTCGACGTCATCGTGACGCGGAAACCCCCGATTATCCCACGAGCAGGGCGCGCGCCTCGCCCACCAGGTACAGCGACCCTGTCACCACGATCAGGTCCTCCTTCGCCGCCCCCGACGCCATCTCCAGCGCCGCCCGAACGTCCGGCGCCAGCCGCGCCCGCCGCTCGCCCGTCCGCTCCAGAATCTCCTCCGGACGGAACGCCCGCGCCTGCCCGGGCGCCGTAAAAATCAGCTCATCGGCCAGATGGAACAGCGGTCCTCCGATCGCCTGCAGGTTCTTGTCGCTCATCGCCCCGAAGATCAGCCACTTCTTCCGCCCGTGGTGGAACCGCCGCAGGTAGCCCGCCAGCGCCCGCGCCCCCGCCGGATTGTGCGCGCCATCCAGAAAAATGTCCGGCGCGCGCCGCACCGGCTCCAGCCGCCCCGGCCAGTCCGCCGCCGCGATTCCTTTCTGGATCTGCGCCGGCGTCAGCCCCAGCTCCCGCAGCGCCGCCACCGCCGTCAGCGCGTTCTCCACCTGATGCGCGCCGATCAGCGGCTGCTCGATCCGGAACTCCGTCCCGTCCGGTCCGTGCACCACAAACCGGCTCCCGTACGCGTGCAGTTCGAGCTGCGATGTCCGCCACTCCGACGCCCTCACCAGCCGCGCCCCCCGCTCCCGCGCCGTCTGCTCCAGCACCCGCATCGCCTCCGGATGCTGCCGCGCCGTCACCACCGGCCGCCCCGGCTTGATGATGCCCGCCTTCTCGCCCGCGATCTTCGCGATCGTGTCGCCCAGAAACTTCTCGTGGTCGAAATCGATCGGCGTGATCACCGCCGCTTCCGGATCCACCACGTTGGTCGCGTCCAGCCGCCCGCCCATGCCTGTCTCCAGCACCACCACTTCCGTCCGGTACTCGCGGAACAGCACGAACGCCATCGCCGTCATCGTCTCGAAGTACGTCGGGTGCATGTCGATCCGCCCCTGCGCGATCAGCCGTTCCGCCGCCTCGTGCACGATGTCGAACGCGCGCGAGAAATCCGCAAACGGCACCGGGCGCCCCAGCACCCGCACCCGCTCCACCGGCTCCGCCAGATGCGGCGACGTGTACAGCCCCGTCAACACCCCCGATTCCCGCAGCGCCCGCTCGATCATCGCGCACGTCGACCCCTTCCCGTTCGTCCCCGCCACATGGACAAAGCGGCAGGCGCGGTGCGGGCTGTCCAGAAACTCGAGAACCGTGCGGATCCGCTCCAGCCCCAGTTTGATCGTGCGGTGCTCGTTGCCCAGCGCGTACAGGAAGCGGACCGAATCTGGGTATGGCGTGCTCAGCGTGTTTCCCTCAAAATAGCCATGGTAGCCAAAGCGGAGATTCTGTCCGGGCGGTTCGTCTTTTCCGCCCCGCCGCGCGTCTGAAAATCAGGCGGCCGGATCAGAAACGATGGCCAGGGAGCCGCGCAGTTGATATTCCGCGAAGCCGAAGACCGGGAGCTTGCCGGGCGCGCCCGCAAGGGCGATCTCGACGCCTTCAATGCGCTTGTCTCCCGGTGGGAAGGCCGCATCTACAACTATCTGCTGCGCATCACCGGCCACCCCGAGGATGCCATGGACCTCTGCCAGGACACCTTCATCAAGGCCTACCAGAACCTGGCGCGCCTCGAGGACGCCGCCCGCTTCGGCCCGTGGCTCTACCGCATCGCCCACAACGAGGCCATGAGCCACCTCCGCCGGCCGCAGCGCGAATCGGAGCTCGACGAGGCCACCGCCGCCTCGCTCCGCGGCCCGTCCCTCGCCCCCGTCGAGGCTTCCCTCGCCGTTGAAGCCGCCCTCGCGCGCCTCAGCCCCGACCAGCGCGAGGCCGTCATCCTCAAGGTCTACGAGGGCTTCAAGTTCGAGGAAATCGCCCAGATCCTCAACTGTCCCGCTTCCACCATCAAAAGCCGCGTCTACACCGGGCTCGAACTGCTCAAGGAAATGCTGGCGCCGGCCGTACGCCCGGCCCGGCCGCAGGAGGAACCATGAACCGCTGCGAGGAGGCATGCCATGCCCTGCGCTGATTTCGACTGGAAAGGTTTTGTTCTTCAGGAAATCCCGCCCGCCGAACGGCGCCGGATGGAAGAGCATCTGAAGACCTGCGCCGCCTGCCGGCAGGAGGTCGAGGCGCTCGGCCTCACCATTGTGGCCGTGCGGCAGCTGCCGCAGCAGCCCATCCCGCGGCGGCTCGCCTTCGTCTCCGACCCCGTCTTCGAGCTGCCGTGGTGGAAGCGCCTCTGGCGCATGCCCGCTCCCGTGTGGGGGTTCGCCGCCGCCTGCCTGGTCGCCGCCGCCATCTTCGCCCACGGCCTTCTCGCTCCGCCCGCGCCCGCCGTTGCGCAGCTCGACCCCGCGGCGCTGGAAAAGGCCGTTCAGGCGGAGCTCGAAAAGCAGCTCCCCGCCCGCGTCGAGGCCGCCGTCCGCACGCAGCTCGCTCCGGCGGTGACGCAGCTCGAAACGCGGCTCGCCGCCTTCGAGCAGCGCGTCGAAACCGAGCGCCGCGCCGACCTGCGCGACGTCACGGCCGCCTTCGAACTGCTCCAGAAACGCGTCAACAACGTCTATCTCGCCAGCGCCCAGTACGGAGGAGACTGATGCGCACTCTCGCCCTCGCCCTGCTGCTGGCCTCCGCGCTCCCCGCGCAGAACGCCCGCCCCGCGCGCTCCGACATCGCCGCCATGGAGAAGGCCATCGACCAGCGCCTTGCGCGCATGGATCTCGAGCGCCCGGTTGAAGTGCTCGGCCTCTCCCGCGGCCTCTACATCGACGGCTTCGGCGCCGTCTTCACCGCCGAAGTCAATCTCCTGCCGGCCATGGGAGTCTCCCCGTTCCGCCCCGCCCTTTCGAAGGAAGACGTGGCGCGCGTCCGCGACCAGAAGCTCCGCCGCCTGCCGCAACTCCGCAGCCTCATGCAGGACATCCTCCTCGCCGCCGCCCAGTCGCTCGACCGCCTGCCCCCGGGCGAGCAGATCGTGCTCGGCCTGCTTCTCTGGTCCCATCCCTGGGAAGACACCGCCGGACTGCCCCGCCTCATCCAGATGCAGGGCCGCAAGGACGCCCTCCTCGCCGTTGCGCTCGAGCGCCAGCCGCGCAGCGTGCTGCCTCAGATCGTGCGTGTCAGGGAAGAGTAGAGCGATGCGGCTCGGCGAAATCCTCGCCCGCAAAGGGCTGCTGAACAGCGAAGACCTCGAGCGCGCCCTCGAGCTCCAGCGCGAACGCGGCGACAAGCTGGGCCGCATCCTCGTCGACCTCGGCTTCGCCTCCCAGCGCGACATCGTGCAGGCTCTGGCCGAACAGCTCGACATCCCCGTCGCGAAGCTCGACGGCCCGCCCCTCGTCACGCCCGAAACCGAAAAACTCCCCGCCCGCTTCCTCCGCCAGGCCCGCATCTTCCCGCTCCGCATGGAAGGCGGCGCCCTCGTGCTGGCCATGGCCGATCCGCTCGATTTCGAAACCCTCGCCGCCGTGCGCTCCGCCACCGGCCTCCGCGTCCGCGCCGAGATCGCCGCCGAAACCGAAATCGCCGACGCCCTCGAGCGCTATTACGGCGAGGAAGAAAACGAGCCCGCCGCTCTCTCCGCCGAAGATTCCGAATCCGCCGCCGAACTCGAACAGCTCCGCGACATGGCCAGCGAGGCCCCCGTCATCCGCCTCGTCAACGCCATGATCGCCCAGGCCGTCGAGAAACGCTCCAGCGACATCCACATCGAGCCCTTCGAAAAAGAAGTCAAGGTCCGCTTCCGCATCGACGGCGTCCTCCAGGAACAGGAGCCTCCCCCGCGCGAGCTCAAAGCCGCCGTCATCAGCCGCATCAAGCTCATGGCCAGGCTCAACATCGCCGAGCGCCGCCTCCCCCAGGACGGCCGCATCAAGATGAAAACCCTCGGCCGCGAAGTCGACCTCCGCGTCTCCACTCTCCCCACCCTCTACGGCGAAAGCGTCGTCATGCGCCTGCTCGACCGCAGCGCCGGCGACTTCTACGACCTGCGCAACCTCGGCTTCGACGAGCACATGCTCGCCCGCATGGAGCATTTCACCTCGCTGCCCCATGGCATCTTCCTCGTCACCGGTCCCACCGGCAGCGGCAAGTCCACCACGCTCTACTCCGCCCTCAAGCGCATCAACCAGAGCGACAAGAAAATCATCACCATCGAAGACCCGGTCGAATACCAGATGGACGGGATCAATCAGATCCACGTCAATCCCCAGATCGGCCTCACCTTCGCCGCCGGGCTCCGCCACATCGTCCGCCAGGACCCCGACGTCATCATGGTCGGCGAAATCCGCGACTACGAAACCGCCGAAGTCGCCATCCGCGCCGCCCTCACCGGCCACTTCGTCTACTCCACCCTCCACACCAACGACGCCCCCAGCGCCATCACCCGCCTCACCGACATGGGCGTCGAGAACTATCTGATCTGTTCGTCGCTCGTCGCCGTCCTCGCCCAGCGCCTCGTGCGCGTCATCTGCCCGAATTGCAAGGCGCCCGCCGGCGAGCGTCTCGCCCCTTCCGGCGAGATGATCCCCGTCTGGCGCGGCCAGGGATGCGAGAAGTGCTTCGGCACCGGTTATCTGGGCCGCGTCGGCATCTTCGAGATGATGGAGATGAACGACGAATTGCGCCGCCTCGTCATGGCCGGCGCCGATGCTTCCGTGCTCACCGAAGCCGCCCGCCGCCACGGCATGCGCTCCCTGCGCGAAGATGGCTGGCTGAAGGTCCGCCAGGGCGTCACTACCGCCGAAGAGGTCCTCCGCGTCACCCAGGAGTTCTGACGTGCCCCTGATGCAGCTCCATTTCCGCGCGGTCACCCCGGACGGCAAGAAGCGCACCGGGGTGCTCTCCGCCCCGGACGAGAAAACCGCCGCCCGCGAACTGCGCCGCCAGGGCCTCATCCCGCTCTATGTCGGCATCGCGCCCCAGGACAAGGGAGAAGTCCGCCTCCCCGCTCTCCGCCCCGGACGCCGCCGCGACGTCCTCTTCTTCACCCAGGAGCTCTCCACCCTTCTCAACGCCGGCGTGCCCCTCGACCGCGCCCTCTCCATCGTCGCCGAACTCGCCGAGCGCGCCGAATTCCGCGAGGTCGTCCAGGACGTCCTGCGCGCGCTCAAAGGGGGCAAGACCCTCGCGGACGCCCTCGCCACCCGCCCCGCTTACTTCCCTGAAATCTACGTCAACATGGTCCGCGCCGGCGAAGCTTCCGGCTCCCTCGCCGCCATCTTCGAGCGCCTCGCCGAATACGAAAAGACCCGCGACGAGCTCCGCGGCTACATCATCAGCTCGCTCGTCTACCCCGCGCTGCTCGTGCTCGTCGGCACGGGCTCCATCTTCGTGCTCATGTATTACGTGGTGCCGCGCTTCGCCTCCGCTTTCGCAAGCTCCGGCATCCGCGTGCCCGCCATGACCCAGGCTCTCCTCGACGTCAGCCGCTGGGTGCAGACTTACGGCCTCTGGGTCGTCGGCGCCCTCGCGGCCGCTCTGGCCGCCTTCCGCGTTTACATCGGCTCGCCCGCCGGACGTTACTGGTGGGATGGCTTCCGCCTCCGGCTCCCTCTGCTCGGCGACGCCCTCCGCAAGGCGCAGACCGCGCAGTTCGCCCGCGCCATGGGCACGCTCGTCGCCAACGGCGTCCCCCTCATCCAGTCCATCCAGATCGCCCGTGCCATCATGACCAACCGCCGCATGGCCGACGCCCTCGAGCTTGTCGCACAGGGCGTCAAGCGCGGCGAAGGCATCAGCGCGCCGCTCGCCGCCACCGGCGCGTTCCCGCCCCTCACCGCCCACCTCCTCACGATCGGCGAGGAGACCGGACGCCTCGACACCATGTTCCTCCGCGCCGCCGAAATCTACGAGGCCGACACCCGCGCGGCCATCAAGCGTTTCACCTCTCTCTTCGAGCCGCTCGTCATCCTCGTCATGGGCGTCGCCGTCGGCGCGCTCATCCTCTCCATGCTCATGGCCATCAGCGGCATCAACGAATTGGCGATGTAATAGAGAAGGGAACTACCGGAGATGCAGAACCGCACCAGGCAAGCAAACCGCGGCCGCCGCGGCATCACCCTCATCGAGATGCTCGTCGTCCTGACGATCATCGCGCTGTTCGCCGCGCTCGTGGCGCCGCGCCTCCTCAGCCGCAGCGACACGGCGCGCGTCACCGCCGCCCGCGCCCAGATCAACGCGTTCATGACCGCCCTCGGCGCCTACAAGCTCGACACGGGCACCTATCCCACCACCGAAATGGGCCTTCAGGCACTCCGCCGCCGCCCGCAGAACGTGCCGCAGTGGCAGGGGCCCTATCTGCCCCAGGACATCCCCGTCGACCCGTGGGGCAGGCCCTACATCTACCGCTATCCCGGCGAACAGGGCGACGAGCCCGAAATCATCTGCCTCGGCGCAGACGGCCAGCCCGGCGGCGAAGGCATCAACGCCGACATCGTCAGCTGGAAGGCGCAATAGCGCCACGCGCAGCGAGCCGCGATGACCCTCCGGGACATCAGCATCGAAAATCCCCGCGGGTTCAGAGCGGGCTCAGAGGCGCGCGCGAAGCGACCGCAGGCCGCGAATGCGGGCGGTCCCCTGCACGGCCCCGCAGCGGGCGATTTTCAAGCGGGCCGCCGCCCGCACTGCCCGGCACAGCGCCCCGCCGCCCGCCGCCGTTCCCCCCAGCGCGGCATCACACTGCTCGAGCTGATGATCGTTCTCATGGTCGTCAGCCTCATGGTCGGCATCACCTACCCGAGCGTCAGCGCCGGCATGGACTCGCTCCGGCTCCGCGCCGAAGCCGACCGCGCCGCCGCGCTCCTCACCCAGGGCATCACCCGCGTCGAGCGCACCCAGACGCCCCTCGAACTCCTCGCCGACCGCGCCGCCGGCCGCATCGTGCTGCGCGATTTTCCCGGGCGCTTCGTCCGCGAACAGAAACTCGAGTCCGGCGTCCGCATCGCCGCCATCCTGCCCCCTCTGCCCGCCGCCGGCGAGGAAACCTCCCGCATCGTTCTGCTCGCCCCCGGCGAGCCCTTCCCCGCCGTCGGCCTCGTCTTCGCCAACAGCCGCGGGCAGCGCCGCCTCGTCCGCATCGATCCTTTGACCGCCATGGCCGTCGTCGAAACGCCCGCCGATCGCGTCTCTCAAGAGGAGACGCGCTAACGGATGATCGCCAACAGACGCGGATTCACGCTGCTCGAAGTCCTCGTCGCCACTCTGCTCATGGGCGTGGCCGTCGTCGGCCTGCTCGGCGCGCTGCGCGCCTCTCTCTCCAACGCCTCCCGCATGGTGGAAAGCGAGCGCGCCACCGCGCTCGCCCGACGGCAGATGGACGAGCTCCTCCTGCGCCGCGACCTGCCCAAAGGCGTCCCTCTCGAAGGCATGTTCTCTCCAGAAGAAACGGGCGGTATCGAGGCTGGCTGGCGCGCCGTGGTCCGTCCCTTCGAGGGCATGGTCGTCCTGCCCGGCGCCGTCCCTCCGCCCGGCACCCGCATCCTCGACCGCATCGAACTCGAAGTCTGGTGGCGCAGCGCCGGCGCGCGCCGGTCCCTTACCCTCTCGGCCTACCGCAGCATCCGCTTCGACGCCGCCGACGTGCCGTTCTTCGAGGCCATGCAGGCGCTGCCGGAGGCCCGGCCATGAAATGCCGCCCGCGCGCCGGCATGACCCTCGTCGAGGTCCTCGTCGCCATCACTCTTGTCTCCCTCCTCGCCGCCGGAATGCTCGCCGCCATGCGCGCCGGCGCCGCCGCCCTCGAATCCAGCTCCCGCCGCATCGAATCCCTCCGCCGAGCCTCCGGCGCTCAGCGCATCCTCCAGCAGCAGGTCGCCGGCTTCCTTCCTGTGATGGCCCGCTGCGGCGGCTCTCCCGTGCAGCTCGGCGGACCGCCCGTCATGTTCTTCCAGGGACTGCCCTCCGTGGCGCGCTTCGTCACCACCTACTCCATCCGCGAGGGCAACCGCGGCCGTCCCCAGATCGTCGAACTCTTCGTCGTTCCGCGCCCCGAAGGCGGCGTTCGGCTCGTGGCCAACGAAATTCCCTACACCGGTCCCGACGGCGCAGGGTTCTTCTGCCTCCCGCCCCAGCGCGATCCCGAGACCGGCGCCGTCCTGCCCGTCTTCCCTCCGCCACAGCCTTCGCCCGGCTCGTTCGTGCTCGCCGACCGTCTCGCGTACTGCCGCTTCCTCTATCTGCTCGACACCGGCGGCCCCCAGCAGCTCTGGCTGCCCCTCTGGAACCGCATGGATCTCTGGCCTGCCGCCATCCGCATCGAAATGGCCGGCCTCGACCCCGCCGGCTCCGCCCTTCCACCGCTGACCTTCACCGGCCCCTTCCGCCAGAACCGCCTCCCGGGGGAACAATATGAGTGGTAAACCCTCCCGCGGCGGCGCCCTCCTCATGGTGCTCTGGCTCAGCGCCGCACTCTCCGCCATCGCGTTCTCCGTCGCCCTCCGCGTCCGCACCGAACTCGAGCGCGCCGAGGCCGGCCAGCAGGGGCTCCGCGCCTATTACCTCGCCACCGGCGCCCTCTATCGCGCCATGAACTACATGAAGTACGGCCCGGGTCCCCTGAACACCGCCGGCTGGCCCCGCTGGTGGGACTGGCGCGTCACCCGCCTCCCCCTCCGCTTCCCTGAAGGCGATGCCATCGTCGAGATCATCCCCGAGTCCTCCAAACTCAACGTCAACCACGCTTCTCGCGAGGACCTCCAGCGCCTCCTCCTCGTGCTTGGCGTGGCGCCCGACGCCGCCCAGTTCATCACGCAGGCCATCCTCCACTGGCGCGGCAGCGAAATCAGCGGCCTCGACACCCTTTATTTGTCCTCCGCGCCGTCTTTCCGCGCGCCCAGAACGTCATTGAGTCAGATTGAAGAGCTCATGTCGGTAGCCGGCATCACCCCAGACCTCTTCTACGGCGGCTACACCCGCACGCCGGAGGGCGCCGTCGTGCGCCGCCCCGGCCTCCGCGACTGCCTCTCCGTCTACAGCTCCGGCCGCGGCCTCGACATCCGCACCGTCCACCCGGCCGTCATGCTCGCCCTCGGCGTGCCCGCTCCTGCCGTCGAGGCGATCGTCAGCCTCCGGCAGCAGCAGCCCTCCTTCGACATGCGGATTGTCGTTCCCCTGCTCGGCCCGGCCGCGGGCCGTTTCCGCATGGGCGGCGACAACATCTTCACCCTGCGCGCCACGGCCCGCCTCCGCCTCCCGGACGGCCGCCTCAGCGAGGTCCGCCGCACCGCCGCCATGACTCTCCAGCTCAACTCCACCGTCGCCCCCGAAGGCTTCCGCATCCTGGGCTGGGAAGACTCCGTCCCGCCCTCCCCGGAGATCGAGGCATGGCAGTGATCGCCGGTCTCCTCGAGTCGCCCTCCGTGCGCCCGCTGGCCCGGTTCGGCACCGGCGTCGGCATCGCCGTCGAAGGCCCCAACCTCGAGGTCTGCGTCGCCCGCGTCCGGCCCCGCGACGTCCGCCTCCTCGGGCGCATCACCGTCGAGCGCTTCCGCGAAAGGCCCGCCTCCGAGTGGGGCAGGGAAATCGCCGCCCTCCTCGCCTCCCTCCACGCCTCTCATCTGGCCGGCTGGCTCGTCCTTCCCAGGCACGAAGTCATCGTCCGCCATCTGCGCCTGCCGGGAGTCTCCGACCAGGATGCGCCCGCCGCCATCGCCTTCCAGCTCGACGCCCTCCACCCGTTCGGCGACGAGGACATCGCCCACGATGCCCGCCGCATCGCCCGCTCCCCTTCCTTCGCCGTCGCCATCGCCCAGCGGCGCGTGATCGATTTCTACACGGCGCTGTTTGCCGAGGCCGGCGTCCGCCTGGCCGGGCTCACCTTCTCCGGCAGCGCCGTCTTCGTCTCCTCCCGGCTCTTTCAGCCTCCGCCCGCGGGCGGCTTCCTCGCCGCCCGTACCCTCTCCGATGAGCCCGAGCCGCTCGTCGAAATCTACGGCGAAAGCCCCGCCTGCCCGCTCTTCTCCGCCCTCTTCGACCTGCCCCTCGAGCGCGCCGCCAGCCTCGCCGCCGCCGAGCTCCGCCTCGAGCCCGATGCCCCGCGCCTCTCCTGGCCGGACCTCCTCCCCGCGCCCGCCGGCGCCGCAACCGCGCCGCCGCCGGACACCGCATGGGCTGCCGCTCTCGCCGCCGCCTGCCCCCACCTCGGCGCGCCCCTGAACCTGCTTCCCGAGCACCTCCGCGCCTCCAGCTCCCGCGCCCAGTTCGTCCCCACCGTCGTCCTCGCCGCCTCGCTCCTCCTGCTCGGCGGCGCCCTCGTCGCCGAAAGCGCCTGGGCTGAGCGCCGGTATCTGAAAGATCTTGAAGCCGAAGCCGCCCGCCTCGCGCCCCAGGCTCAGCAGGTCGAAAAGTTCGACCGCGAGCTCGCCGCCTCCGTCCAGCGCATCGAACTGCTCGACAACTTCCGCCGCCGCACCCGCGGCCACCTCGACATCCTCCTCGAACTCACGGAAATGATCGAGCCCCCCGGCATGCTCAACTCGCTCCAGATCACTCCCGACACCGTCTCCCTCTGGGGCGAAAGCGAAAAAGCCGACGAGCTGCTCAAGAAGCTTGAGGCTTCCCCGCGCTTCACGGGCGTCGAGTTCTCCGCTCCGCTCACCCGCGGCGGCTCGGGCGATGTCTTCCGCATCCGCGCCAGACGCGAAGGAGTCGCGCCATGAGGATGCCGGCGCTCACCCCGCGCGACCGCCGCGCCCTCGCCCTGCTCGCGCTCTGCGCCGTCGTGTTCTCCGCCGTCTACTTCTGGCCCGAACAGGGCGCCGACGTGGTCGGCGTCGCCATGACCGTCGATCAGATGGAACAGCGCGTCACGAAACTGCGCCGCATGGCCGCCGCCGCCCCCGGCCGCGAAGAAGCCCTCAAACGCGTGCGCGAAGAGCTCGGCAAGCGCGAAGCCGGCATGCTCAAAGCCGGCACTGTCGCCCAGGCTCAGGCCGAAATGCTCGAGATCGTCCGCCGCGTCGCCAGAAACCAGCCCGAAGGGTTCAACCTCCGCGGCACCGAGTTCGGCGCCCCCAGGCGCCTCGCCGGCCTCTACGGCGAGATCGTCCTCACCGTCCTCGTCGAGTCCCAGATCGAGCAGCTCGTCTCCTTCCTCGCCGACATGAGCAATCAGCCCGAGTTGATCTCCGTCAGCGACGTGAACCTCTCCCAGACGGTCGGCAACCGCAAGGTCATTCCCGCCCGCCTCACCATCACCGGCCTCGTCGATCCCAGCCTCGTGCCCGAGAAGAAAGGAGGGCCCGGCTTTTGAGAGGACGGCTGCTTCTCATCAACCTCCTGCTCCTTGCCGCCTGCGCCGGCGCCGCGTGGCGCCTGCGCGTGCAGCACGAACAGCACGAACGCCGCCGCGCGGAGTTCCTCCGCGCCTCCGTCCAGACCCCGCCCCCTCCCGCCGTCGCCCTGCCTACGCCGCCGCCGCAGATCTCGGCCGCCTCCTATCTGCCCGTCGCCTCGAAGATGCTGTTCACCCCGGACCGCAATCCCAACATCGTCATCGAGGTCGCCCAGCCCAAGCCTCTGCCCCCGCTCCCGCATTTTTATGGCGCCATGAACTTCGGCGACGGCCCGCGCGTCATCCTCGCCCTGCCCGGACAGCGGCAGAAAACCTACGTCGCCGGCGACAAGGTGGGCGAGTTCCTCCTCGCCGCCATCGAACCCTCCGGACTCGTCTTCCGCTGGGAAGACCGCGAGATCAGAAAACGCTTCGACGAGCTCCGCGACAGCAGCGGCGCCCCGGACCCCGCCCAGCAGGCCCAGTCCTCTGCTTCGGCGCAGATGACACCCCAGCAGGGCGTCAGCAATGTCGCCTCCGTCAGCACCATCGAGGAGCGCAAAGGCCCCGGCGACGAGGCCGGCGAAAACTACCGCTACTGCCAGCCCGGCGACTCTTCGCCCCCCGGCACCGTCGTCGACGGCTACCGGAAGGTGTTGAAACGCTCCCCCTTCGGCCAGCAGTGCCTGTGGGAAAAAGTGCAATGACCAGCCCGGAAGAAAGGATCTCCCTATGAAACAATTTCTCCTCTTTCTGTTTCTGCTTTCCCTGCCCGCCGCCGCGCAGGCGGACCGCTCTTCCGCGGCGCCCCGCAAGGCTCCGGCGAAAGCCCAGCCTGCCGCCCAGCCCGCCACCGCCCTGCCCCCCGGCGCCGAGCGCGTCAGCGATGGCGTCTGGCGCGCCAGAGACCCCCAGGGCAAATCGTGGATCTACAAGCGCACCCCCTTCGGGCTCGTCCGCTACGAAGAGGACGCCCCCGCCCAGGATCCCTCCGCCAGCGCCTCAGAACTCCGCGTCGTCGAGTCGCGCGGCGGCGAAGTCGTCTTCCAGCGCCGCACCCCCTTCGGAGCGAAGTCCTGGACGAAAAAGCAGGACGATCTCGACGGCGAGGAAAAGCGCGCCTTCGACGAGTGGCGCAAGTCTCCCCGCAAATGAGGGCAGCAAGGAGGCAGCCGATGCGCATCGTGCGGTTCCGCAGTCCTGAAGTCGCGCTCGCGATGGCTCTGCTCGTCGTCCATCCGGCGCTCCTCCTCCCCGCGGGCGCGGCTCCGCAGCAGCCCCCCGCCCCGCAGGAGACCAAGCCCGCTCTGCCCGCCCAGCCCCCCGCCGGCCTCATCGCCGGGCTCTCCCTGCAAAACGTCAACCTCCTCGAGGTCGTCGACTTCCTCGCCCGCCAGCTCAAGATCAACTACGTCGTCGACAAGGGCGTCAGCGGCGCCGTCACGCTCAACACCTACGGCGAACTTCGCGACATCGACCCCCGCGAGCTGCTCGACACCATCCTCCGCATCAACGGCGCCGCCATGGTCCAGACCGGCAGCATCTACCGCATCGTCCCCCTCGCCGACGTCGCCCGCATGCCCCTTCCGCCGGAGGTCGATGTCAAAGACATCCCCGAGGACGACCGCCCCATCCTCAATCTCGTCTTCCTCAAATACGCCAACGTCGAGGAACTCGCCAAGCTCATCGGCGAGTTCCTCGGCCCCCAGGGCCGCGCCTGGGCCTATCCCCCCGCCAACCTCCTGCTCGTCCTCGACAGCCGCCGCAGCATGAAGCGCACTATGGAGATGATCTCCCTGTTCGACTCCGACGTCCTCGCCAAGCAGCGCGTCCGCCTCTTCGACCTGCGCCACAGCCGCCCTTCCGACCTGGCCAAGGAACTCGAGGGCCTCATGAAGTCCATGTCCCTCAGCAAGGAGCTCGCCTCCGTCAAGTTCGTCCCCGTCGACCGCATCAACACCCTCATCGCCGTCGCCCCCAATCCCGGCGTCTTCGATCAGATCCAGACCTGGATCGAGCGGCTCGATGTCAAGGTCAAGAGCGCCGCCGGCAAGATCGACACCTACGTCTACCGCGTCAAGTACGGCAAGGCCCCCATGCTCGCTGCCTCCATCACGATGCTTTACTCCCAGATGTTCCCCGGCTGGGGCATGGGCATGGGCGGCTGGGGGATGGGCATGGGCGGCATGGGCATGGGTGGAATGGGCATGGGCATGCCGGGCATGGGTGGAATGGGCATGGGCATGCCGGGCATGGGCGGCTGGGGCATGGGCATGCCCGGGATGGGTATGTACCCAGGCATGGGCGGATTCGGTCCGGGCGGCGCCGGAACGGCTGGCGCAGCCGCCGGAGCCCAGGGCGCTCAGGGCGCCGCCGGTGCTGCCAACCTCCAGGCGGGAGCCGCCGGCATGGATCTCACCGGCGCCTATCTCGGCATGGGCGGCATGGACTTCTGGGGAGCTCGCAGCCCGCGCGTCGTCCCCAACCTCACCGACAACTCCCTCCTCATCCTCGCCACCCCCGAAGAATACGACAGCATCCTCCGCCTTCTGCGCGAGCTCGACATCCCGCCCCGCCAGGTCCTCATCGAGGCGAAGATCTTCGAGCTGCAGCTCACCGGCGCCCTCAGCTGGGGCCTCGACTGGTTCCTCAAAAACCGCAACGCCTCCGGCACGCCCAGCTCCCACTCGCTGACCGCGGAATTCACCCGTTCCTCGCTCAATCTCTCCACCGGCTGGCTCCTCCGCCAGAGTAAGGAGCTTCTGGCCGCCCTCTCCACCTCCGAACTCGCCACCCGCACCCGCGTCATCAGCACCCCCTCCGTCCTCGCCACTGACTCCATCCCCGCCTCCATCAACGTCGGCGTCGAAGTCCCCATGCTCACCGCCCAGGCGGTCACCGGCGTCCAGCAGGGCGGCAGCTCGCTGTTCGCCAACACCATCACCAACCGCAAGACCGGCGTCAATCTCAGCATCACCGCCAACGTCAACCCCTCCGGCGTCGTCACCCTCGTCATCAACCAGGAGGTCAGCAGCCCCGGTCCCCCTCCCGTCGGCGGCATCCAGTCGCCCAGTTTCTCCAACCGCAACGTCACCACCCAGGTCACCGTTCAGGATGGCGACACCATCGCCATCGGCGGCATCATCAGCGAGTCCAACTCCCAGTCCAGCGGCGGCGTGCCCTTCCTGCACCGCATCCCCGTCCTCGGCGCCGCCTTCGGCAACAAATCGTTCTCCCGCGAGCGCACCGAGCTGCTCGTCTTCATCACCCCAAGGGTCGTCTACGACACCAACGAGGTCACCGACGCCAGCGACGAGCTCGTCCAGCAGATGCGCCGCCTGCAGAAAATGATGCGCTGAAGTCCCGGCAGCCTCCAGCCCGTCCGCAGCAGCACTTCATGACCGCCTTCCGCCCGCGGGCGCCGCTCCTCCGGCGCCCGCCCCGGGCTTCCCCTCGCGCTTGCGCGAGGGCTGCATCCTGCCCGTGTCCCCGCGCCCTCTCCTGCGGGCTTCCCCTCGCGCTTGCGCGAGGGCTGCATCCCACCCGTGCCCCCCCTGCGCACTCTCCTGCGGGCTTCCCCTCGGCCTTGGCCGAGGGCTCCATCCCAACCGTGTTTCCCCCGTCCTCCCAACGGGCTTCCCCTCGCGCTTGCGCGAGGGCTGCATCCCACCCGTGCCCCCCCTGCGCACTCTCCTGCGGGCTTCCCCTCGCGCTTGCGCGAGGGCTGCATCCTGCCCGTGTCCCCGCGCCCTCTCCTGCGGGCCTCCCCTCGCGCTTGCGCGAGGGCTGCATCCCACCCGTGCCCCCCCTGCGCACTCTCCTGCGGGCTTCCCCTCGGCCTTGGCCGAGGGCTCCATCCCAACCGTGTTTCCCCCGTCCTCCCAACGGGCTTCCCACCGCGCTTGCGCGAGGGCTGCATCCTGCCCGTGTCCCCGCGCCCTCTCCTGCGGGCCTTCCCTCGCGCTTGCGCGAGGGCTGCATCCCACCCGTGCCCCCCCCTGCGCACTCTCCTGCGGGCTTCCCCTCGGCCTTGGCCGAGGGCTCCATCCCAACCGTGTTTCCCCCGTCCTCCCAACGGGCTTCCCCTCGCGCTTGCGCGAGGGCTGCATCCCGCCCGTGCCCCGGCCCCGGGACGCTCAGCCCCTCAAGTTCCGTCGCTCTCCCGGCAGCGCATTCGCCCTTCCCGGCCCCCTCGCCACAGCGGAAAACCCCCGCATGACCGCGTGCGATCCGCGTCCCCCTCGCCGGCCCCGCCGCCCGCCCGGCGCGCCCGCGGCCCTCTGGGCTGCCGCAAATATCGGTCAAACCAAGAGAAAGTCTTGACGAATCAGGACGCTTCATGCTTAAATAGCGGGGGTAGGGAGTACTGGCATCGCTCTGCCAGCTTCACGTCGGCAAAAGTAGCCGCTTGACAGGGAGTCTGGCAGGGTGATATGAAGGTGCTGACTGTGCCCGGAAGGGCCCGGCACTCAAAGTTCGGTCAGGATCCCGCAGGCACAGAACAAGAGATTTTCGATTGCACATGGGAATCCACCAAGGAAGACCGGCAGGAACCGGAGGAGGCAGAACGGAAAATCACGGTTTTCCGCTCCGCACTTTTCCGGAATTGCCGGGGGCATGGGTTCCTATCTCCCCTTCCGCTGAGGCTCAGGTTGAAGAGACCCTTCATCAATTCAAATTCGACAGTTCACAAGGAGAAGGAAATGGTTGATTTTCGCAAAGCTCTCCTGCTCCTGGCTGTGTTGGTCTTCGTGTCCGGCATCGCCAGTGCGCAGGCTTTGAACTGCACGTTGAACGGCGGCGCTCCGCCGCTGCTGCGTGCGGAAGGCGTGGCTGAAGAAGTCGGTCAGGCGTTCATCACCTGCCAGGGTGGTACGCCGACTGTTGCCGGTCAGGCTCTGCCCCGCATCAACGTGCGTCTGTTCACCAACGGCTACAACATCACGAGCAAGCTGATCGCGGTCGGCTCGGCCACCGCTTCTGAAGCGACCCTGCTGATCGACGACCCGGCGCCGGCTGCCCAGGTCTGGGCGACCTTCCCCGTTCCGCCCCAGGCTCCGGGCTGCGTCGCTCCCTACACGGGTGCCGCCTGCGGCAACATGTTCTTCGCTCACCAGGTCTCGGGCAACGCCCAGGCCATTGAGTGGCGCGACATCCCGTTCGATCCGCCGGGCACCACCACGGTCCGTACGCTCCGCTTCGTCAACATCCGCGTCAATGCGGCTCTGGCGACCGGTGGCAACGTCACCTCCCTCATTCCCCCGCCGGTGAACATCTTCGTGTCCATCACTGGCACCCTGACGCTGCCCATCACCAGCCCGTTCCTGGCTGTCGGCTACATCCAGAACGGTCTGCGCTTCTCCGCGACCGCGGCCAACTTCAACCAGTGCGCCAGCCCGCTGGCTTGGAACACCTCCTCCAATCCGCTGCCTCTGCCCGGAACCCTGCCTCCCGGTACGGCGTTCTTCACGGCCAGCTTTATTGAGCTGTTCCCGAACGCCTTCCGTATCCGCGGCGGTACCGGCTCCACCATTCCGTACGGCCCGCCTTACCAGAACGACCTCACCCAGATCTACAACACTGAGTCGATGTTCTGGGGCGGCGTGCCCGGCAGCGCGGCTTACCTGAACAGCGGCGCCGGCCAGGCCACCCAGGCCACCCGTCTCCGCCTGACGTTCTCCGGCATCCCGTCCGGCGTCAACGTCGCCGTGCCGCAGGTGGTCACCAGCGGTTCCGGCACCACGCTGACGCTGCTGGCTTCGCCGGTGGACGGCAGCACCGCCTCCGCCAACGGCCTCGTCTCTCTGACGGGCGGCGCTGGCGCGGCGGTCTACGAAGTCACCGCCGCCAACCCTGGCGTCACCGAGACGCTGAACGTTCCGGTGGTCATCTGGTACTCCGGTCTGCCCTCCCTGGGTTCCGGCACGGTGTCTGGCAGCTACGCGCCTCTGAGCACTGTTGACGTGGCTTCGTCCACGGCTCCGGTGCCGCGCTTCTACCAGAACCCGACCGCGACGACGGCCTTCACGATCGTTGCTTGCGAGACCCGGCTGCTGTTCCCGTTCCTGACCAGCATCCCTGGCTGGGACACCGGCATCGCCATCTCCAACACGACCGTGGATCCGTTCAACACGGCCGCCCAGACCGGCACCTGCACGCTGTTCTTCTACGGCACGCCGGGTAACACCTCGCAGACGTCCGCCACCATCCCGGCCGGCGGTCAGCTGCTGATGACGTTGTCCGGCGGCAACAGCGCCCAGAACCTCAACCCCGTGCCTGGGTTCACCGGCTACATGATCGCCCGGTGCAACTTCCAGTACGCTCACGGCTACGCCTTCATCAGCGACCTTGGCGCGAACAAGTTCGCCCAGGGCTACATCGCTCTGATCCTCGGCGGCGGTCTCACCACCCGCTACGCCGGGAACGCTTCGGAGGCGTTGGACCAGTAACCCCCGCAGAAACTTTCTGCAGGTGAAAGGCCGGGGGGCCCATCGGCCCCCCGGCCTTTTTGTCGAACAGCGGAAGTGGTGCTACAATGTGCCTAGTTCCCTTCCTCGCTTCCAAAGCAGAAGCTGCCTTCCAGATCTCCCTGAAAGAGGCAACAATGTCCTGGTTCCGTTTGAGTCTTCTCACTGCGGCGATGGTGACGTTGACCCTGGCTGCCACTGCGCAGGGCCGCTACATCACCAGCCTGTCCTCCACTCCTGCGGCGCCTGCTCTGACGGTGCTCGATGAAGAACTGCGCCCCGTGGGATCCGTCCCTGTTCCCCAGGAAGCCGCCCAGGTTCTCCTCAGCGATGACGGCGCAAAGTTGATGGTGGTCTCCGAAAGCTCCCAGTCCTCCGTCACCTTTGTCACCATCAGCGGCGGCGCCCTCTCGCAACCGCGGACCATCGGTCTCGGGGCTGGCACCCCTGTCCAGGGAATTCTCTCTCCTGACGGCGCCCATCTCTACGTCGTCACCCGCAACCCGTCGCTCGTCTACATGGTCCGCATCGAGTCCGAGCAGGTGGTCAACGCCGCCATCCCCCTGCCCGGCGACCCGATCGATGCCGAGTTGACCCTCGACGGTCAGTACCTCCTCGTCCTCTGCGCTCCGAATCTCCTGATGCCCATCCAGACCAGCAACTGGCAGGGGCTCAACGCGAGCGTCATCGCCGGCACGTTCAGCGACACCCGGCTCGCCCTCAGCGTCGCTCCTTTCGGCAGAGTCTTCGTCACCGCTCTCAATAACCTCATTGAACTCCGCGCCCTCCCGCCCTTCGATGAAGTGGCTCGCACCTCCCTCGCCGGAGGCACGTTCACTCACCCGGGCAAGCTCTACTTCTCCCCCGGCTCCGGAACCCGCGCCTTCGCCGCCAACCGCGTTCAGGGAGCCCATTCCATCGGCATCTTCGACTTTCAGTTGCGCAGTCAGAACAGTCCCGCCGGGGCGTTCGTCGGCGGTGCGCCGGTGGTTGCCACCGTCAGCAACCCCTTCGGCAACGCCATCCAGCTGCTTGACCGCCTCATTCCGGTCCGCGAGACCCGCGCCATCGGCTACTCCGCGGCCATTCAGCAGGTCTTTGATTTCAACTTCGTCCTTGGTGCCGGAATCACGGTGAATGACTTCCGCGTCAACCAGATTCCTCTCACCAATATCGAAAGCATCGCTACCTCGGACGAGTACCCCAACGCCCTGTATCTCTTCTACATCGACTCCGGCGGCACCCTCTCCCGCTTCCCCCTCGCTGGCATCGGCGCCACGCCCTCCCGCATCATCACGCCCGGGAAAATCCAGTGGGCCAGCGCCCCCTCCACGGCCATCGCTGGCAACCTGTATGGCTTCGGGGGCGGTCAGGCCAACGTCAGCCCCTCTTCGACTATCCGGTATTACCTGCGGGTGATCGATTCCGCCGGCCGTCCCGTCAAGGGCCGCACGGTGAATTTCCGCGCCCTCACCTCCGGCGTCCAGATCCTTCAGCCTGCCAACGCCACCAACCGTTACGGCTGGACTTACGTCGACGTGGTCGCGCCTGAAGCCGCTGGTCCCTTCACCGTCGAAGCCACTCTCGGCAATCTGCCTCCCATCCAGTTCACCTCCACGGTCGTCGGCCAGAGCGGCGGCGGGGGCGGCGGCGGCGGAACCCCGGACAGGGCGCGGCTCGTCAAGCTCGCCGGCGACGGCCAGCTCACCCGTTACGGCACCATCAACATCCCGCTCGTCGTCCAGGCGCTCGACGCCGACGGAAAGCCCATGGCCGGCAAACAGGTGATCTGGCAGACGACCACGACCAACCTCAACTTCACCTCGCCCACCCAGACCATCACCGATTCCGACGGCAAGGCGCAGGTCAACTTCTTCTTCCTCGGCAGCTTCCCGCTCGGACAGTCCTTCGTCCAGGGGACGGTCGAGGCTGTCAGCGACATCGGCAACGTCACCTTCTTCATCAACCAGTTCCCCGCCAACGATCTCGGCTTCCCGTCCGTCCAGATGCTGACCCCGGAGCCTTCCGACAGGATCATCGAGGTCAAGTTGGGCCAGCCGGCGCCAGATGCGCTCCGCTTCAGGATTCTCTCCGGCTTTGGCCAGGGCGGCATGGCTGGCATGCCCATCCCGAAAGTCGGCCTCACCGCGGTGACCGAGAACCAGGATCCCGCCGCAGGTCCTGTGGCCACCTGCCAGGAGGGCACCTCACTCTCGGGAGACGACGGGATCGTCTCCTGCACGCTCGTCGCGTCCGGAAAGATCGGAACCACGTTCCTGACGGCTACCGTCGGCGGCGGATTCGACTTCCCGGGCATCACGCTGATTGTCCTCCCCGGCGACCCCGTGCCGCCTGTCATCGTCTCCGGCAACAACCAGTCCGGAAAAACGGGGACCACCCTCTCGCTGCCTCTCGTCGCCCGCATCGTCGACGCCGGCGGCAATCCTCTCCCCGGCACATCGGTCGTCTGGAGCGTCTCCAACCCCTCCGCTCTGTCTCTCATTGAGACTGTCTCCACGGCGGACTCGAATGGCCGCGTCTCCACCCGCGTCCGCCTTGGCAACATCGCGGGCACGTTCCAGGTCACCGTGCGTGCGGGCGACCTCGCCGCTACCTTTACCGTGACCGTCGAGTCCACAGCCACCTCGCTCCAGAAAATCTCCGGCGACGGGCAGACGGGCATCCCCATCAATTCCGTCTTTCCTGCGCCGCTCGTCGTCCAGGTTGTCGATGCCCAGAATGCGCCGCTTGCCGGCGTCCCCGTCACCTGGAGCATCTCCGGTCCCGGCACCCTCAGCGCCAGCTCGACACCCACTGGCGCCGACGGCCGCGCTCAGGTCACCGTCACCGCCGGGGCGAGTGCCGGCACAATCACTGTGACGGCGTCCGTTGCCGGTCTTACGCCGGTCAGCTTCACTCTTCAGTCCATTGTTCCGGGGCCGGCCATCACGGCCTCCAGCTTCCGGAACTACGCCACCGGCGCTCCCGGTTCTGTCGCCCCCGGCGCGCTCGTCCTTCTCACCGGCGGCGGCATCGCCAAGAACGTGACTGACGTCGCCGTCGCCAACATCTTCGCCGGACGGCTCCCGCAGACCTTCCGCGGACTCGTCGTCGAGTTCCGCTCCGGCTCTGCTTCCTTCTTCGCGCCCATTTACTGGATTGCGAAGGAAGGGCAGACCGAGTCGGCTCTCATCCAGGTGCCGTACGAGATCAGCGGCACGACGGTCGAAGCCCGGGTCTCCGTCGACGGAATCGTCACCTCGGTGACCCTGCCCGTCACGGCGCTCTCCCCCGGCATCATCGAAGACACCATCGACGGACGCCGCGCCGCCGTCGTCATCCGCTCCGACGGTCTGGTCGTCACCAAGGCCACGCCGGCGCGCCGCGGCGAGATCGTCCGCATGTACGCCATCGGCCTCGGCCAGGCCACGCCTCTGGCCGAAACCAACCGCGTCGGGCGTCCTGACCAGAAGGTCACCGCCACTGTCGCCGTCGGTATCGACAACGCCGGCGTCGAAGTCATCGAGGCCAAGCTCGCTGAAAACCTGATCGGCATCTACGAGGTCTTCTTCAAGATCCCCGAAAATGCCCAGCTCGGCGACCGTCCTCTCGGTCTCGTGGCGGCGCCTCCCGGCGGAACGGCCTTCTACGGCCAGCCCTCCGTCATCCCCATCGGCCAGGCTCAGTAAAACGGGCCCGGATCCGGTTCCCCAATGCCGCCCCCTCCCGGGGGCGGCATTGGCATTTCTGCACCCCTTTTCAAGCGCCTCCCCGCGCCAGAGAACGCCCATCACCCCGCGAATCATCGGCATGGATGAAAACCGCGGCAGCGGATGCCAGCCCTGCCCCGCAGCGCTGTCTCCTGCGGGTTTCCCCTTGGCCTTGCCCCCGGATTTCCCCTCGGCCTTGCCCCCGGATTTCCCCTCGGCCTTGGCCGAGGGCTGCATCCCAACCGTGTTTCCCGCGCCCTCCCAACGGGCTTCCCCTCGGCCTTGGCCGAGGGCTGCATCCCAACCGTGTTCGCATGGACCACGGAAGCGAGCGGCCCCGAGCCGTGCCCCGCAGCGCCCTCTCCTGCGGGTTTCCCCTCGGCCTTGCCCCCGGACTTCCCCTCGGCCTTGGCCGAGGGCTGCATCCCAACCGTGTTCGCAGGGACCACCGAAGCGAGCGGCCCCGAGCCGTGCCCCGCAGCGCCCTCTCCTGCGCGTCTCCCCTCGGCCTTGCCCCCGGATTTCCCCTCGGCCTTGGCCGAGGGCTGCATCCCAACCGTGTTCGCAGGGACCACCGAAGCGAGCGGCCCCAAGCCGTGCCCCGCAGCGCCCTCTCCTGAGGGCCTCCCCTCGGCCTTGCCCCCGGATTTCCCCTCGGCCTTGGCCGAGGGCTGCATCCCAACCGTGTTCGCAGGGACCACCGAAGCGAGCGGCCCCCTCGCGGTGCCCGGTCCGGATAGAGATTTTCGTGGGTGCGGTCCCGCGCATGGCATCATGGTCACGGAATGCCGCCACAGCTCCTCCGGCTCTTCGTTTCCCCGCTGATCATCCTGCTCAGCCCTCTATCGGCTCAGCCCATCGACCGGCAGGCCCTTGTCCGCCGCCACAACCCCGTCCTCCGCGCAGCCGATCCCTGGGCCCCGCTCTCCGTCGGCAACGGCGAATTCGCCTTCACCGCCGACGTCACCGGCCTGCAGTCCTTCCCCGACTTTTACCGTGATTTCATTCCTCTCTCCACCCTCTCTCAGTGGGGCTGGCACTCTTTCCCGAATCCCGCCGGCTACCGCCTCGAGCAGACCTTCGAACCCTATGACACCGCCGGGCGCCCCGTGCAATACCCCACCAACATTCGCACGCCTGCCGCCGAATGGCTCCGCCAGAATCCTCACCGCCTTGGTCTCGCCCGCATCGGCTTCGACTTGGAAATGGACAGCCGCCCCGCAGCGATCAAGGACCTCCAGGCCATCGAACAGCGCCTCGATCTCTGGACCGGAACGCTCGAAAGCCGCTTCACCTTCGCCGGTCAGCCGTTCGAGGTGCGCACCTGGGTCCACCCCGTCCGGGATCTGCTCGCCGTCCGCATCATGCGCACCGGCGCCGCCTCCCCGCCCGTCAGGATCAGAATCGAATTCCCCTACGGCAGCGGCGTCCATACCGGCGAGCCCGCCGATTGGACCAGCCCCGGCAGGCACGCCACCCGGATCCGCGCGTCCTCGCGCTCGGATGCCCTGCTCGAGCGGTCCCTCGACGAAACCCGGTATTTCACGCGCCTCCGCTGGTCCGGCAGCGGCACCCTCCGCCGCGATGCGGATCATGCTTTTGTCCTTGAATTCAGCGGAAACAGGGCTGAATTCACTGCGGAATTCTCCCTGAATCCGCCTGCCGCTGCGACACCATCGGTCGAGGAAACCGCAGCTGCTTCCCGGCGGTACTGGGCTCGATTCTGGCGGAGCGGCGGCGCCATCGACCTCTCTCAGTCCGCCGATCCCCGCGCAAAAGAGCTCGAACGGCGCATCGTTCTCTCGCAATACCTGGCCGCCATCCAGTGTTCCGGTTCCATGCCGCCGCAGGAAACCGGCCTCGCATTCAACAGCTGGTTCGGTAAATTCCACCTCGAAATGCACTGGTGGCACGCCGCCCATTTCCCTCTATGGGGACGCCCGGAACTTCTCGAAAAAAGCCTCCCCTGGTACCGCCGCATCGCTCCGCTCGCTCGCGAGACCGCCGCACGCCAGGGCTACCGCGGCCTCCGCTGGCCCAAGATGGTCGGCCCCGATGGCCGCGAAAGCCCGTCGGCCATCGGCCCCCTGCTTGTCTGGCAGCAGCCCCACCTGATCCATCTGCTCGAACTCGTCTACCGCGTCCGCAAAGACGATCGCCTCCTCCGCCAGTGGATCGATCTCGTCGCTGAAACGGCCGATTTCATGGCCTCCTTTGCGCGCCTCGACCCCGGAAAGAACCGTTACGTCCTCGGCCCCCCGCTCATCCCCGCCCAGGAACTCCATCCGCCCCGCACGACCTTCAATCCCGCTTTTGAACTCGAATACTGGCGCTGGGGGCTCGCCACCGCCCAGATCTGGCGCGAGCGCCTCGGTCTGACCCGCCGCAGAGACTGGGACGACGTTCTCAGCCGGCTCTCTCCTCTCCCCGTTGTCGGCGGGCTCTACGTCAACGCCGAATCAGACCCGGAGACGTTCCGCGACCCCTCCAAACGCCGCGACCATCCCAGCCTCCTCGGCGCCCTCGGCCTCCTGCCTGGCGGCATGGCCGACTCCGAAACCATGCGCCGGACTCTGCTCAAAGTCCGCGAAACCTGGCAGTGGGAGCACACCTGGGGTTGGGACTACCCTCTCGCCGCCATGACTGCCGCCCGCGTCGGCGAACCCGCCCTCGCCATCGAGTTTCTCCTGATGGACACCCCGAAAAACCGCTATCACCCGAATGGCCACAACTACCAGCGCCCCGGCCTGACCATCTACCTGCCCGGCAACGGCGGGCTGCTCGCCGCCGCCGCCATGATGGCCGCCGGCTGGGACGGCGCCCCTGCGCGCCACGCCCCCGGCTTTCCCAACGACGGCAGATGGACCGTCCGTTGGGAAGGGCTCCACAAACTCCCCTGATCCACTCTCTCCCGCTCCGCGCCGCCCGGGAGCTGGTCCCGGAACCGCTTCACGCGCGCAACTGGACGCCCGCTGCGGCCGCCGCCGATGTACACTTCCCGCATGAGGCTTCTTCTCGGCCCGCCCGGCAGCGGAAAAACCACAAACATTCTCAGGGAATTCTGTTCCGCCGCCCGCTCCGGTCCGGCGCGGCTCGTCGTGCCCTCCTCCACCATGGCCCTCCATCTCCAGCACGAGCTCGCCCGCCGCGCCGAGCCGATCCCGCCCTCCTGGATCACCACCTTTTCCCGCTTCGCCTCCTCGCTCGCCCCGGGCCTCGAAACCGCCGGCCCCAGCGAACTCGCCCTTCTCGCCTCCCGTGAACTCGAACAGCGCCCGGACCTCTACTCCCAGCTGCGCGACGCGCCCGGTCTGCCCGCCGCCATCGCCGCCGCCGTCGAGGAACTCGCCAACTCCGGCTGCGGCTCTCTCCAGTGGACCTCTCTTGCGAACTTTGACCGGAAGTTCGATCCTCAGTTCGGCGAGATCTGCGGCGCCATCGAGCAGGCTCTCGCCGGAGCCGGTCTTCGCCTCCGCGCCCAGCTGCTTCAGGAAGCCGCGCGCCGCGTCCGCTCCGGCGGCGAAAGCCTCCCGCGCCTCTGGTTCGACGGCTTTACGCAGTTTTCCAACGCCGAACTCGCCTTCATCGACGCCCTTCGCGAAAACACGCAGCTCGTTCTCTCGCTGCCCGAATGGGAAGGCGCCGCCTCAGTCGTGGAACACTTCAGACGCGCCGGCGCCCGCATCGAGCGCCTCCAATCCCGCCGTCCCGCTCCGCGCATTTCCCTGATTCCTGCCCTCTCCCGCGAGCGCGAGTGCGAAGAAATCGCCCTGCAGTTGCTGGAAGAACACCGCCGCGGCCGCCCGTGGCGCGAAATGGGCGTCGTCATCCGCAGCGAGGATCCATATCTCGCGCTCCTTGAGCGCACCCTCGGCCGCCTCCGCATCCCCTTCCATGCCTACTTCGGCCGCGCGGTCCTCCGCGAGCCTGCAGGCATCTTCTTCCAGCGCTTCGCCGATGCCGTCATCAGCAAATGGGACGGCGAAACCACGCTCGGATTCCTGCGCCATCCCCTCTGCCGCTCCGCCTCCGCCGTCCAGGGCCAGACGTGGCTCGATGCTCTTGAAAATCTCCCGTTCCGGGGCCTGAAGGCGCTTCGCCAGAACACCGGCGCCGCCGCGGATGTTCTCGCGCCCTTCGAATCCTGGCCGTTCGACCACTGCACCCCGGCCGAGTGGGCCCGCCGCCTTCCTCTCACGGCTTCTCTTCTCAAGCCGCCTTTCGCGGACGGGCCGCTGCCGGAAGAGCAGCTCGCCGGTCTCCGCCTTCACGCTTCCGTCTTCCGCGCCATCAAGGACGCCGCCCGGCCGCTCGCGAAGCTGCTGCCGGACGAGCCGGTCTCCTTCGGCGATTTCTGGTCCGCTCTCAAAGACGCACTCGAGGAATCGCGCGTCTACCCGGAGGAACTCCGCCGGGATGTCGTCCACGTCCTCGACGTCGAGGAAGCCCGCCAGTGGGAACTGCCCGTCGTCTTCGTCTGCGGCCTGCTCGAAGGCGAATTTCCCCGCCGCTCTTCGCCCGACCCTGTTCTCCCGGATGAAATCCGCCTCGCCCTCCGGCAGAACGGTTTTCCTGTCCGCTCCCGCGCCGATTACGAGCTTCTCGAGCGCTTCCACTTCGACATCGCCCGCTCCCGCGCTACCGAACAGCTTATCCTGTCCTGGCCCGAGCGCAACGAGAAAGGCGAAGCCAACCTCCGCTCTTTCCTCCTCGACGCCTTTGATCTTGAGCGCGCCCCGAAACTCGCCGCCCGCCGCTTCGTCATCCGCCCCTCGCGCCCCGGCGCGCCTGCGCCACGCCCCGCCCTGCAATCCGACGAAGCGTTGCAGGCGGTGCGCGCCATCCGCTCCTCTTTGCGCGCCACCTCCGTCGAGTCCTACCTCCAGTGCCCCTTCCAGTTCTTCGCCCGGTCGATTCTCGGGCTGCAGTCCCTCCCGCCCCTGCCTTCGGAAAGGCTCGATGCGTCCTTCCTTGGCAGTCTTGCTCATCAGATCCTCGCCGAATGGCATCGCCGCGGCGGCTCGATCGAAACCATCACGGACGAGATGTGGGACCGCGAGTTGCGCCGCAACGGCCTGTCCGAGACCCACCAGACCGTCCTCGACCGGGCCGCGATGAAACGCTCTCTGGCCGCCTACGCGGCCAGCCCTCTCGCCAGCACGGACTGGGAGGTCCGGCTCGAAACAGATTTGTCTCTTTTCGTTTCAGGTGTCGAGATCCGCGGCCGCGCCGACCGCATCGACGCCTCCCCCGAGGGTGCCTGCAAGGTCTACGATTTCAAGTACTCGGGCGAAAAAAACATCAATGACAGGAAGGCCGTTTCCGTCCAGCTCGAACTCTACGCCGAGGCGCTCTCCCACAACGAAGGGCTTCAGCCCGCGGCGCTTCATTACATCGCCCTCAAAGACCAGTCGAAGCTCATCGGCCCCGCCGATCCTGAAGCGGTGCGGGACAGCATCGCCGCCGCCCTCGAAAAAACCCGCGCCGCCATCGAGAACTTCCAGTCCGGACGCATCGAAGTCAGCCCGGCGGTGAAGGATCTTTGCGGCTACTGCGAATTCCGCGACGCCTGCCGCTGGCAGCAGGAGGCTGCGGCATCAGTCGCCGCAGCCGGCGGCGAAGACGTATAACCGCCCGCGCTCTCAGCCCTGCTCCGCCGGCCGGATCTTCAGCACGAACCACACCAGCGCCACGGCGCCGATCGCGAACACCGTGTCGCCCGGCGCCCGCATCCATCTCAGCGCCTGCATCAGCGGCGTCTGCAGGAACTCCATGCTGCGCGCGTACCAGTAGCTCTGGCTCACGCTCGCCCACGTCTGCAGCAGCCCCACCGGGAGCAGGCTGAACACCGTCATCGCGAACAGCCCGCCGTTCATCGCCCAGAAGGCGAACTTCATCACGCGGTCGTTCCACTCTTCCTTCTGCCCCATCGCCCGCAGGCAGACGAGCATAAGGCCGATGCCCAGCATCCCGTACACGCCGAACAGCGCCGCATGCCCGTGCACCGGCGTCGTGTTCAGCCCCTGCATGAAGTACAGGGCGATCGGCGGATTGATCATGAATCCGAACAATCCCGCCCCCAGCATGTTCCAGAACGCCACCGCCACGAAATAGTAAATCGGCCAGCGGTACCGCCGCGCCCACTCGGTCGCCTGCCCGCGCCGCAGATCGTCCAGCGCTCCGTAGGCCACCATCGTCAGCGGCACCACCTCCAGCGCGCTGAACACCGAGCCCCATGCCAGCGCCACCGTCGGCGTCCCCGAGAAGTACAGGTGATGGCACGTCCCGATGATCCCGCCCGCCAGATAAATTGTCGCCGACAGCAGCGCCGCCTCCGCCGCCAGCTTCGGCCTCACAAGCCCCAGCCGCGCGAAGAAGAACGCGATCACCGCCGTCGCAAACACTTCAAAGAACCCTTCCACCCACAGGTGCACGACCCACCACCGCCAGTACTCCACCATCGACAGGTGCGAGTGCTGCCCCCACATGATTCCCGCCCCGTAAAACAGCCCGATCGCCCCGGCGCTCATCAGGAAGATCATCAGCAGCGGCTTCTGCTCGCCCGCATTCCTGAACGCCGGCTTCACCGCGCGGATGACCAGAAACAGCCAGATGAAAAGGCCCACCAGCAGCAGAATCTGCCACACCCGCCCCAGGTCCACATACTCGTAGCCCTGATGGCCCCACAGGAACGCCTGATCGTCCGTCAGCCGGTTGTGCACGCTCATCCACTCGCCTGCCAGCGATCCCACGACAATCACCAGCAGCGCCGCGAACAGCACATTCACGCCCAGCGCCTGATGCTTCGGCTCGTGGCCTGAAACCAGCGGGCCGATATACAGCCCCGCCGCCAGCCACGACGTCGCGATCCAGAAAATCCCAAGCTGAACATGCCACGTCCGCGTCACGCTGTATGGCAGCCACTTCGAAAGCGGAATCCCGTAAAATCCGTCCCCTTCCACCCCGTAGTGCGCCGTCACCACGCCCAGCACGATCTGCGCCAGGATCAGCAGCGCCACCACCCAGAAGTATTTGAGTGTCGCCCGCTGCGACGGCGTCGCCTGCAGCGGCAGCAGCGGATCCGCCGCCGGCCGCTCGATCGGCGCCTCCTTCGGCTGCGACGCATACCACCACACCATCGCGCAGATCCCGCCCAGCAGCATCAGTATGCTCACGCCCGTCCACATCACGCTCTCGCCCGTCGGGCGGTTGCCCACCAGCGGCTCGTGCGGCCAGTTGTGCGTGTAGCTGATCGTGTCCCCAGGGCGGTTCGTCGAAGCCGACCACGCCGTCCACCAGAAAAACGCCGCCAGCTTCCGCGCCCGCTCCGCGTCCGGCACCGCGCCCTTCGGAATCGCGTACGCCGGCTCGCCCTCCGCGAACAGCTTCCGGTAGTGCGCCACATTCGACTCGAACGCCCGCGCCCGCACTTCGTCTATCACGATCGTGCGCGAAGCCGCGTCGTACGTATTTGTCCGGAACATCTGTTCCAGCCGCCCCCGCAGCGCCGCCTGCCGCTCCGCGTCCAGCTCCCTGTACGCCTTCCCGTGCTCGCTCTGCGCCCACTCGTTCAATACGAACTCGAGCTCGCGCCGCAGCGAGTCCGCCGTCCAGTCCGGCGCCACGTAACTGCCGTGCCCCCACACCGACCCCACTTCCATCCCGCCCATCGTCTGCCAGATGTTCTGCCCCTGCCCGATCTCCCCGCTCCCGATCACGACCCGCCCGTCACGCGTCACCACACGGTCCGGAATCGGCGGCATCTCCTGATAGATCCGCGTCCCGATCCATCCCAGAATCGAGAACGAAATCACGATCACGGCCCCGAAAGCCAGCCACAACCGCTTCATCGCACTGCTCCTTTCCTCTGGCTCTGCCAGTCCCAGTTGTAGCCTCAGGCCCGCCCGCGCTCCATGACTCCAGTCACATTGCACCGGGAGGAATGCGCTTTTCTCTTGACACAGGCTACCAAAGTGATATCATTTTGGTAGCGAGGCCCGCAGGACTCGCCCGAAAACTGGAGGACCAACCCCATGCTGAAAGAGCGCGTCATCGAAGCGTGGAACGGCATCCCCGTTCTCCTGCTCGTGCTTGTCATCTTCGCCGCCGCCATCGGCGGCATCATCTGGGCGGCCAAGCACGCCCCGGCGGAAATGCGCGGCCCCGTGATCTTCGTCTGCATCGTCGTGCTGCTGGCCGACATGATCTGCTGGGCGGGCTTCTTCACCGTGCAGCCCAACCAGGGCGTCGTGCTGACGCTGTTCGGCAAGTACGTCGGCACGGTGAACGCTCCGGGCCTGCGCTTTGCGAACCCCTTCTACGGAAAGAAGCACGTCTCGCTGCGCGTCCGGAACTTCGAGACCTCGAAGATGAAGGTCAACGACCAGGACGGCAACCCCATCGAGATCGCCGCCGTCGTCGTCTGGAAAGTCGTCGACACGGCGGAAGCGATCTTCCAGGTGGACAACTACGAGAACTACGTGCACGTGCAGAGCGAAGCCGCCGTGCGCAACCTGGCCTCCGCTTATCCGTACGACGCCCACGACGATCATCAGGTCTCTCTGCGCGGCAGCACCGCGGAGGTCGCCTCGCGCCTGAAAGACGAAATCCAGGAGCGGCTCGCGGTCGCGGGCGTCGAAGTCGTCGAAGCGCGGATCAGCTATCTCGCCTATGCGCCAGAAATCGCCGCCGCCATGCTGCGCCGTCAGCAGGCGTCCGCTGTCATCGCCGCGCGGCAGAAGATCGTCGAGGGCGCCGTGGGCATGGTGGAGATGGCGCTCGAGATGCTCGCCAGCAAGAATGTCATCCAGCTTGACGGCGAACAGCGCGCCGCCATGGTGCAGAATCTCCTCGTCGTCCTCTGCGGAGAAGCCGCCGCGCAGCCGGTCCTGAACACCGGCACCATCTACCAGTAAGCGGAACTGTCATCGATGGGGGAGCGCAAGTCATTCCTGTTGCGGATCGACGCCGACGTGCTCGATGCGCTGAAGAAATGGGCCGACGACGACCTGCGCTCCCTCAACGCCCAGATCGAATTCCTCCTCCGCAAGGCTCTGCGCGAGCAGCGCCGCCTCAAGGACGAGAAGCCCCGCGGCGAGAAATCGTCCTAGAATAGCGCTCATGCTTCCCGACTACGAAAAGCTTGGCGCCTTCTATCTCGGTCGGCTCCATCCCGGAGGAGAAATCTTTCTTTACCGCAGCAAAGATCTCGTCACCCACGCCGTCTGCGTCGGCATGACCGGCTCCGGCAAAACAGGCCTCTGCATCGGGCTGCTTGAAGAGGCCGCCATCGATTCCATTCCTGCCATCGTCGTCGATCCCAAGGGCGACCTTTCGAATCTCCTGCTCACGTTCCCCAATCTTTCTCCCGAGGAATTCGCTCCGTGGATCAACGCCGATGAAGCGCGCGCGAAAGGCATGGACCCGGCCGCCTTCGCCGCCGCCGAGGCGGGGAAATGGCGCACGGGGCTCGAACAGTGGGATCAGGGGCCGGAGCGCATCCGCCGCCTCCGCGAAGCCTGCGAGTTCGCCGTCTACACGCCCGGCTCCGACGCCGGCATTCCGGTCTCCGTGCTCCGGTCATTCGACGCTCCTTCAGAGGAAGAACCCGGCGACCGCGAAGCCCTGCGGGACCGCGTATCCGGAACGGCCACTTCGCTGCTCGCGCTCGCGGGCGTCAATGCCGATCCGGTGCAGTCGCGCGAGCACGTCCTGCTGTCCGCCATTCTCGACGCCGCGTGGCGCGAGGGCCGCAGCCTCGATCTCGGCGCGCTCATCCAGCAGGTCCAGCAGCCGCCGTTCGCGCGGCTTGGCGTGCTCGATCTCGAATCGTTCTATCCGTCCAGAGAGCGCTTCGCACTCGCCATGGCGCTCAACAACCTGCTTGCGGCGCCGGGCTTCGAAGCGTGGCGCGAAGGCGTGCCGCTCGACATCGATTCGCTGCTGTGGACGCCCGCCGGCAAGCCGCGCATCTGCATCTTCTCGATCGCGCACCTGAACGACGCCGAGCGCATGTTCTTCGTCTCGCTGCTGCTCAATCAGGTTCTGGCCTGGGTGCGGCGGCAGAGCGGCACGTCCAGCCTGCGCGCGCTGTTCTACATGGACGAGATCTTCGGCTACTTCCCGCCGGTGGCCAACCCGCCATCCAAACAGCCGCTGCTGACGCTGCTCAAGCAGGCGCGCGCGTTCGGTCTCGGCGTCGTGCTGGCCACGCAGAATCCCGTCGATCTCGATTACAAGGGCCTCGCCAACACGGGCACCTGGTTCATCGGCCGCCTGCAGACCGAGCGCGACAAGGCGCGCGTGCTCGAAGGTCTCGAAGGCGCTTCCGCCGCTTCCGGCGCGAGCTTCAACCGGCAGGAGATGGAGAGGCTGCTGGCCAGCCTGGGCAGCCGCGTGTTCCTGATGAACAACGTCCATCTCGATCAGCCGGTGCTGTTCCAGACCCGCTGGACGCTCAGCTATCTCCGCGGTCCGATGTCGCGCGCCGAACTGCGCCGCCTGAAGCAGCAGGCCGCGCCGGCGGCGGAGACGCCTTCGATGATGCGTCCCATGGCCGCCGCAAGCGTCACCGTGACTGCGCGCGCGATGCCGCAGTCCTCCGCTCCGCCGGTTGTTCCGCCGGGCGTGCCGCAATACTTCGCGCGATTGAGCGGCGGCGTTCTCCAGTACGAACCGCGCCTGTTCGGCGTGGCTCAGCTTCAGTACACGGACAAGAAGCTCGGCATCGATTTCGTCGAAAAGGCGGCTTTCACGTGTCCGATCACGGAGGGTCCGGTTCCCGTCGACTGGTCGAAAGCCGAAGAGTCCGATCTGCGGCTGGAAGACCTGCTGCAGCGGCCTGTCGAGGGCGCCGAATTCGCCCCGCTTCCACCAGCCGCGGCGCAGCCGAAGAACTACGCGCAGTGGCAGAAAGACTTCGCGCTCTGGCTGTATCAGAACCGCGCGCTCGAGCTGCTGCGCAGCCCATCCACCGGCCTGGTCGCCCGCCCCGGCGAGAGCGAGCGCGACTTCCGCATCCGCGTTCAGCAGGCTGCGCGCGAGATGCGCGACCGGGAGATGGCGAAAATCACGGACAAATACGAGTCGAGGCGCAAAGCTCTCCTTGAGAAAATACGCTCCGAAGAATTGAAATTGGCGCAGGAGAAGCAGCAGGCCTCGGCGCAGACCATGCAGACGATGATCTCGGTCGGCGCGTCGCTGCTGGGCATGTTCGCCGGCCGCAGGACCATCAGCGCTTCCAGCGTCGGCAGGCTCGGCACCGCCGCCCGGGCGGCCACGCGTCTCGGAAAAGAGCGCAGCGACGTCGCCATGGCCGCCGAAAAGGTCGAAAAACTCCAGGCCGATTTCGACGAACTCTCCGCGCAATGTCAGCGGGAAATCGCATCGCTGCCCGCGTACGGCGAAGACGCGTTCGAAACCGTCCGGCTCAAGCCGCAGAAGACCGGCATTCAGATCCAGGCCTGCGCCCTGGTCTGGTGCTAGCGGGAGCGGCCGGCGTCCCGCGCGGCGGCAGAGCGGGGATCCGCCGGGGGGCTACAGCGGGCGGATGCGGAGATTGCGGAAGGCGATTTCGAAGCCTTCCGCTTCCAGTCCGATGTAGCCTTTGCGCAGGGCGACGCCGGTCATCGTGCTGACCACAGCGCCGTTGACCGAGAGAGTGATGGTTCCGCCCTCGGCGCGGATTTCATACCGGTTCCACTCGCCGGCAGGCTTGACGCGGTTTTGGGTCATCTGGTCGCGCAGGTTGATGCGGGTCATCTCGCCATTGACGAGGTTGACGCCGAACAGCCAGCCGCCGGCGAGTCCGGTCTGCGCCTGCGTCCAGAGTTCGCCGTAGCGGGACAGGCGGACGCCGATGCCGGAGTTGTACTTCGTTTCGCCCTCGCGCGGCGTGAAGCGCCACTCGAGTTCGAGGACGAAGTCGCCGAATTCTTTGTCAAAGCGGAGCCACTCGTGGCCGCCCTGTCCGGTGCAGAGGATGGTCTTCGAGGCGGCGTCGACTTTCCACTGCAGAGCGGAGTTGACGGGTCCGACGGGCGGAATGGGGATGCGCGTCCAACCGGGGACTTCCTTGCCGAGCGGCGTGTCGGGCGGGGTCAGGTCGATCCAGTCGGCGGCGCAGGCGGCGGCGCAGATCAGGGCGCAGAGAAGCAGGTTGCGGAACAGCATGACAGGGGCACTCTAACACAGCCCGCGGCGGGTTCACTCGATGCCGAGGCGGTGCTGCATTTCCTCGAGCGTGTGGCCTTTGGTTTCGGGGAACAGGAAGAGCACGACGAAGAACTGCACGGCCATCATGGCGGCGAACAGGACGAAGGGCGCGGCGCCGGACGAGGCGGCGATGACGGGGAAGATGCCGCTGATGATGGCGTTCATGGCCCAGTGGGTGAAGCTGCCGAGGCTTTGGCCTTTGGCGCGGACGCGCGTGGGGAAGATTTCGCTGAGGTAGACCCAGATCACGGCGCCCTGCGAGAAGGCGAAGAAGGCGATGAAGGAGACGAGCAGCCAGACGAGCAGATGCTGGTGCGCCTGGGTGGAGAAGATCCATGCAACGCCGGCGAGGCTGGCGGCGCAGCCGACGCTGCCGACGAGCAGCATGCTCTTGCGTCCGATTCTGTCGATGACGCTCATGGCGATGATGGTGGCCACGAGGTTGGTGAAGCCGACGGCGACAGCCTGCAGGTCGCCGGAGACCTTGTCGAAGCCGGCGCGGGCGAAGATGTCGTTGAGGTAATACAGGATGGCGTTGATGCCGCTCAGCTGGTTGAACATGCCGATGGCGATGGCGAGGAAGACGGGAAGGCGGTATTTGCGCTGGAAGAGCGGCTCGTCGGCGTGGCCGTGTTCGGCGTCGACGGAGGCGACAATGTCGGCCAGTTCTTTTTCCCAGTCGGGCTCGCCGTTGAGGCGGAGGACTTCGCCGGCTTCGGAGACGCGCCGCCTCTTGACGAGCCAGCGGGGGCTTTCGGGGATCGTGTAGAGCATGAACAGGAAGAGGGCGGCGGGCGCGGCGGCGACGCCGAGTTTCCAGCGCCATTCGGCGCCGCCGAAGCCGGCGAGCCCGATCAGGTAGTTGGAGAAGTAGGCGAGCAGGATGCCGAAGACGATATTGAACTGGAAGAAGCCGACGAGGCGGCCGCGCCAGCGGGCGGGGGCGATTTCGGCGATGTACATGGGGCCGAGGACGGAGGAACCGCCGATGGCGAGACCGGCGAGGAAGCGCGAGACGACGAAGGAGGTCCAGTCCCAGGCGAGCGCGCAGCCGAGCGCGGAGACGAAGTAGAAGACGGCGAGCAGGCGCAGGCTGGCGCGGCGCCCGTAGCGGTCGCCGGGGATGCCGGCGAACATGGCGCCGATGATGGTGCCGTAGAGGGCGCTGGCGACCGTGAAGCCGAGCATGGCGGGAGAAAGGGAGAACAGCCTTTCGAGAGCGCTGGTCGCTCCGGCGATGACAGCGGTGTCGAAGCCGAACAGCAGCCCGCCGAGGGCGGCGACGACGGTGGACTTGATGAGCGTGGCGTTGAGGCGCATGGGATGAAACGGGTCAGGCGCAAATCTATCACTGCGGGGCGGGGCGGGACAAGAGCGGCCACGGAGACAGGCAGGGGTTCAGACACGGTTCGCGGGCGGCGGGAGAAGAGTCGGGCGCCGGGTGTTGGAAGCGTTCTGCGGCCGGCTCTGCGAGGTGTATATGTAAATTGTTGATTTGATCTGAGTTATTTGTTTTTCGGTTCGTTTCGTAAAAATGCAGTTGCGCGCACGGGCACCGGGAGGCTGCCGTCGAGCGGGACGGGGGAAGGAGAGCGGGGAATCCATGCCGGGCTGCGGTCACGAGACCATGGAGGCGGCGGGCGGGCCACAGGCTGGGGCAGAACCGGTTGAAAAAAAACAACCAAAAAGGAGGGGATTTGGGGTGGACGGGAATGCGCAGGTGCGGAGCTGCACGGCGACTGCGCCTACGGCTCAGGGGGGCACGGTTGGGATGCAGCCCTCGGCCAAGGCCGAGGGGAAAGCCGGGGGTTAGGGCGAGGGGGGCACGGTTGGGATGCAGCCCTCGGCCAAGGCCGAGGGGAAAACCGGGGGCAAGGGCGAGGGGGGCACGGTTGGGATGCAGCCCTCGGCCAAGGCCGAGGGGAAACTCGGGGCAAGGGCGAGGGGGGCACGGTTGGGATGCAGCCCTCGGCCCAAGGCCGAGGGGAAATCCGGGAGCAAGGCCGAGGGGGCATGGTTGGGATGCAGCCCTCGGCCAAGGCCGAGGGGAAACCCGCTGGAGAGTGCGCCGGGGGACACGGGTGGGATGATGCCCTCGGCCAAGGCCGAGGGGAAAACCGGGAGCAAGGCCGAGGGGGGCATGGTTGGGATGCAGCCCTCGGCCAAGGCCGAGGGGAAATCCGGGGGCAAGGCCGAGGGGAAATCCGGGAGCAAGGCCGAGGGGGGCACGGTTGGGATGCAGCCCTCGGCCAAGGCCGAGGGGAAATCCGGGGGCAGGGGCGAGGGGAAGCCCGTTGGGGGGCGCGCGCTGGCGAGGCGTTGTTGCGGTCAGCGGGCGGCGAGTTTCTGCATGAGTTGCTGGCTCTGGGAGTTGAGGGTGTTGAGCTGGCGGAGGTCCTCTTCGGCGGCGAGGACGGCGGTCTGGATGCGGGAGATGTCGGCGATGGCGGCGGCGGGGTTGTCGCGCTGGGTGTCGAGGCGGACGGAGAGGGCGCGGAGCTGGTCGGTGATGTCGCGGTAGCGGCGCTGGAGGGAGGTGAGAGTGATGTCGCGGCGGCGGTTGAGTTCGATCAGATCGGCCACGACGGGGGCGAAGGCGCCGGCGCGCTGGCTGAGGGACTGGAGCTCGTCGCGCGCCTTGCGAAGGGAGGCTTCGAGCTGGGCGATGCGGTCGTTTTTGGCCCTGATTTCGGCTTCCATGGCCTGGACGATGCGGCGCGTGTGATCGAGGTCTTCGTTGAGAGCGGCTTCGGCGGCGGCGAGGCGTTTGTTCTCGATCGTGATGCGATCGAGGGAGGCTTCGAGCTCGGCGATGCGGTTGCGGGCTTCGGCGAGGGCGGATTGGGTTTCGGCGAGGCGGGACTGGGCGGAGCTGAGTTCGCGGATGGCGGCGAGGCGGCGGGCGTCCTCGGCCGCGCGGGAAGCAGCGGCCGGTAGGGGAGCGGGGATGCCGCGTTCGGCGAGCTGGCGGCGGAGAGACTCGTTTTCGAGGAGGAGGGCGTCGGCGCGCTCGCGCTCTTTCGCAGCCTCGGCGGCGGCTTTGTCGATTTCCTGCTGCATCTGGGAGCGGACATGCATGCGGGTGTGGAGGAGCCAGGCGCCGGCGGCGAGCGAAAGCCCCAGCAGGACGGAGAGCGCGACCTGGACGGGGTTTCGCATACGCTCAATCGTAACTGAACTGCGAGGCTCCGGCGGAGCGGCGGGGGGCGGGCATCAGTCGTGACTCCAGAACTGAGCCGTGAGACGGTTGCGGTACTGCAGGCCGGCGTCGGGGCCGGAGAGCTGGAGGGTGACGTTTTTCGGAAGGCCGTCGGGGAGGCGGATGTCGATGGCGAACATGGAGCGGATGCGGTCGAAGGCGGCGGCGACGGCTTCGGGGATTTCGGTGAGGTTGCGGCAGAACCAGGCCTGGCCGCCGGTGGCTTCGACGATCTGCTGGATGCCGGTCTGGTAGGCCTCGTTGAGGCGGTCGCGGCGGAAGGCGAGGTGAACGGCGAAGACGGGCGCATCGCTGGGGGCGAGGGTGGCGGCAAGGCGGGCGGATTTCTCGCGGACGAGGGCGTCGGGGAAGCGGCGGGAGAGGTCGCGGGTGTCGCTGTAGTTGATGACGGGGTTGGTGAAGTCCTCGCGGTAGTTGCTGATTTCGGAGTCGGTGAGAAAGAGGACGGCGGTGCGCACGGGGGCCTTGTGGGCGAGGGAGGCGGCGAGGCGTGCGGCGGGGTCGACGGTTTCGAGGAAGCCGGCGCGGCCGGTGGTGGGGGCGCTCTGAATCGCGCTGATGGCGGAGGAGCGGTCCGGGGAGGGGTCGGCGAGGACGCGGAGGCCGTCCTGGGCGCTGAAGACGCCGAGCCAGGCGTTCGGGGGGAGCTGTTCGATGGCGGAGATGGCGGCCTGGCGGGCGGCGTCGATGCGAGCGATGTCGTCGGTCATGTCGAGGACGAGGAGCAGGAGGAGGTCGTCCTGAGGGGAGAGGACGCGCTCGATGGGAGCCTGGCGGCCTTCAACGGTGGCTTTGAGGCCTTCGGCGGATCCGGAGGCGAGCCAGGCGGGGATGCGGCGGCGGCGGCCGCGGGGATGCGCTGGCGGCTGGGGGGCTGCGGCGGCAGCGGCGGCGAGCAGGACGAGACAGAGGCGGCGGGTCATCAGAAGGTGAACCTCAGGCCAAGCTGGACGACGCGGCCGCCGCGGGAGGCGATGATGCGGCCGGCGTTGGCGTTGGGAGCGGAAGGGGGGCCGATGACGACGTCGGGATCGGTCCAGTTGGCGTGGTTGACCCAGTTGAAGCCGGAGGCGGTGAATTCGAGGGAGCGTTCGCGGTCGATCGGGAAGCGCTTGGAGACGGAGAGGTCGTGATTCTGGGAGATGGGGCCGCGGAGGAAGGGATGGGTGCGGGGGCCGGCTCCCATTTCAAAGTCCGGGGGGTGGGCGAAGGCCTCGGGGTTGAACCAGAGCTCGGGGCCGCGGTTGGGGACGCGGGGATCGCGGCCGGGGACGGGGTTGACGCGGACGGTCTGAAGGACGCCGCCGGTGTTGTTGAACTGGGCGCGGAGGGCGAGGGGTTCGCCGGAGGCGAGAGTGGAGATGGCGGAGATGGACCAGTTGCCAGCGAGGTAGCCGCGCCAATCGGAGTAATTGAGCAGAGGCTTGCCGGAGCCGAGGGGGAGCTCGTACATGCAGGAGAAGGAGAGGCGGTGCGGGTTGTTCCAGGAGGTGAGGGCCCACTCGTTTTTGCGGTTGAACTGATCCTGGCGGCCGTAGGGGCCGGAATAGTCGTCGAACTGGCGGGAGTATTCGTAGGAGACGTTCATGGAGAGGCCCTGGCCGGTGCGTTTTTCGGCGCGGAGGGAGACGGCCTCGCGGCGGTAGCGGCCATCGGGCCACTGGGAATAGACGTCGATTTCGAAGAACTGGGGGTAGGGGCGGAGGGCGCGGTTCAGGGCAAGATCGTTGAGCTGCTCGCGCAGGTCGAGGAAATCCGGGTGGACGGCGTTGAGGCGGACGGCGCTGTTCCCGATGAAGACGTCGCGGCCCCAGGAGAGGCCGACGGCCCCGGTGAGCACGATGCCGCCTTTGACCTGGCGCTCGTAGCTGACGCCCGCAGACTGGTAGCGGGGGAGGCGGCCGGAGTTGTCGAGGACGTTGGCGTCGGTATCGTCGGCGGCGTCGGGGGCGAGATCGGGGACGGGGCGCGGGGGCGGGGGCATGCCGTTGCGGAGATGGAAGGCGGGTTCGAGGAAGGGGTTGGAGGCGTAGAAATAGGGGTGGCCGGTGTAGCCGCGGGTGCCCCATTGGCCGTTGTAGATGGGGTAGGCCTGGTAGCTCATGGCCCAGGAGAGGCGGAGGACGGACTGGCGGTTGCCGCGGGGGTTCCAGGCGAGAGAGAAGTTGGGCTGGGGCTTGACGACGGTGGGCTGGAAGGCGCGGCCGTAGCCATTGCGGCCGGCGAAGACGAGGGCGCCGGGACGGCCGTTGGAAGGATTGGTGACGCGCAGATCGACGATGCTCTGGCGGTTGTAGCGTTCGACGCGCGGGGAGGCGGCCAGGAAGCTGAGGCCGAAAGAGAGGGTGAGGTTGGGGCGGAGTTCCCAGACGTCCTGGGCGGAGTTGGTCCAGGTCCAGTTGCGGAAGTAAGAGGGGAAGGGGACGAGCGCGATATCGGCCTGCTCGGGGCCGCCGAGGAGGAAGGAAGCGAAGGCGAGGCCGGTGTTGACGATGCCCGGCAGGCTGGTGTAGCGCCAGCGGAAGTTGTAGGCGCCGGAGGGAGCGAAGGGGAGGAAGGTGTTGACCTGGGCGCGGGAGAACTGGCTGACGAGGCGGAGGCTGTGGCGGCCGCGCTTGTGGGAGAGGGCCTCGGTGAAGACGAAGGCGTTGCGGGCGGTGCGGCCGGCGGGGGTGACACGGCCCATGTCGAGGTAGTTGGCGAGGTCGAAGGCGGGGAAGCTGGAATCCTCGACGCCGGAGAGGCCGAGGCGGGAGGGCCAGCCGGACTGGCCAGAAACATTTTCGGAGATATTTGTTTGCGCTTCGACGGAGGCGGTGTTGACGGTCTGCGGGGAGAGGGTGAGGACGTGCTCGAGGGCGCCGCGGCGGTTGGAGAATTCGCGGTCCGGGGGAGCGGAGTCGGCGGGGCTGTCGATGAGGCGGGCGGCGCCGCTGAGGCCGTTGGTGAAGGACCAGGAGACGGAGAGGCGGTGCTTTTCGAGGAAGGTGTGATCGACGCGGGCGATCATGCCGTCGGCGACGTTGGTTTCGGGGGAGACGATGAAGTAGTTGTTGCGGAAGAAAGGACCGGCGTCGGTGTTGGGCAGGGGGTAATACTGGACGGCGTTGCGTGCGACGGGGTCGATGCGGGCATCGGGGATGCGGTTGGCGGGGAAGGGGTCCTTGAAGAATTCGAGGTTGTCGCGGGAGACGGGCTGGGCGGGGTTGTAGAGGGGATTGGGCCGGACGGTGGCGGGGTCGTAGATGGGCAGCGGCGCGCCGGAAGGATCGACGGTGAGGCTGAAATCGCCGCGGCGTTCGGGCTCGATGGCGACGGTGCGGAGATAGCTGCGGGCGATGCGCTCGCGGACGCCTTCGTAGTTCAGGGAGAAAAAGGTCTTGCGGCCGCCGTCGTACACTTTGGGGATCTGGACAGGGCCGGAGACGCTGAAGCCGAACTGGTTTCGGCGGAGGAGGTTCTTCTGGCCGCCGCGCTGGCGGATTTCGTGAGGGATGGCGTCGAGGATGTCGTTGCGGAGGTTGTGGTAGAGGCGGCCGTGGTAGGCGCTGCGGCTGGCGCCGGGCGCGCGTGCGACGCGGCGCGGGCTGTCTGGGCGGAGGCCCATCTCGCGGGTGAGGCGGCGGAATTCCTCGGCCGCCTGTTCGAGCGGAGGAGGCCCGGGCGCCTGTGCGCGCGCGAGGGCGGAGGCGAGGATCAGGGCGAGAAGAGTGGTCCGCATCCGCTCTGCTTCTAGTGTAACCGTCCGGTGCGGAGCGGCGACGCGCTGGCGTAGGAGTGCGCTATGCTGGCCGCAAATGCGGCTGAAGGAACTGGCTGAGAGGCTGGGCTGCGAACTGCGCGCGGCGCAGCCCGGCGACGGGGAAAAAGAGATCACGGGCGTGGCGGGGATGGAGCATGCGGGACCGTCGGAGATCACGTTTCTGGCGAATCCGAAGTACGCGCACAAGGTGAAGGGGACGCGCGCGGGGGCGATCATCGTGTCGGCGGCGGCGGGCGGGCTGCACATTCCGGCGCTTGTGAGCGAGAACCCGTATCTGGACTTCGCGCGGGCGCTGGAGCTGTTCTATCAGCCGCCGAAGCCGCAGCCGGGGATTCATCCGACGGCGGTGATTGCGGCGTCGGCGGCGGTGGGGGAAGGGGTGTCGATCGGCGCGTATGCGGTGATCGGGGAGCGGGTGAAGATCGGGCGGGGGACGGTGATCCATCCGCATGTGGTGATTTACGAAGGGGCGGAGATCGGGGAAGACTGCGTGCTGCATGCGCACAGCTCGGTGAGGGAGCACTGCCGGCTGGGCAACCGGGTGGTGCTGCAGAACGGGGTGGTGATCGGGGGCGACGGGTTCGGATTTGCGAAGAAGAAGGACGGGACGCACTACAAGATCGTGCAGTCCGGACCGGCGGTGCTGGAGGACGACGTGGAGGTGCAGACGCTGAGCTCGGTGGACCGGGCGACGGTGGGGGAGACGCGGGTGAAGCGCGGGGCGAAGATCGATTCGCTGGTGCAGGTGGGGCATGCGTGCGTGGTGGGGGAGGACAACATCATCTGCGCGCAGACGGGGCTCGCCGGGTCGAGCGTGCTGGGGAAGAACGTGCTGCTGGCGGGGCAGGTGGGGGTGTCGGGGCACCTGACGATCCATGACAACGTGGTGGTGTACGCGCAGAGCGGGATCGGGGGGGACGTGGAGGCGGGGAGCGTGGTGTCGGGCTCGCCGGCGTTCGACGCGGCGCTGTGGCGGAGGGCGGTGACCGCATTCCCGCGGCTGCCAGAGCTGATGAAGACGGTGAGAGAATTGGAAAAGCGCGTCGCAGCACTGGAAAAAGGAACAGGAGAAAGACCGGAATGAAGAAAAGCCGCCACATGAACCGCGCGCCGCTGGCGTACAAGAACGAGGCGTTTCTGGACAGCTGGAACGGAAGGGCGATCCGGATTCTGGCGGAATATCTGGAGCCGCTGGACCGGTTCAGCCGGGAAAAGATCCGGGACACGGTGGTGTTTTTCGGGTCGGCGCGGATCACGGAGGACGGACCGCTGGCGCGGTATTATCACGAGGCGCGGGAGTTCGCGCGGCTGATCACGCAGTGGTCGAACGCGCTGGAGCCGCCGACGAGGCGGTTCGTGGTGTGCACGGGCGGAGGACCGGGGATCATGGAGGCGGCCAACCGGGGGGCGCGGGACGCGGGCGGGAAGTCGATCGGGCTGAACATCGCGCTGCCGCACGAGCAGTATCCGAATCCGTATATCACGCCGGAGCTGAATTTCGAATTCAACTACTTTTTCATGCGGAAATTCTGGTTCGCGTATCTGGCGAAGGCGCTGATCGTTTTTCCGGGAGGATTCGGGACGCTGGACGAGCTGACGGAGCTGCTGACGCTGGCGCAGACGCAGAAGCTCGAGAAGAAGATCATGATCATGCTGTACGGGCGGGAGTACTGGCGGGAGATCATCAATTTCGACGCGCTGGCGCGGCACGGGATGATCAGCCCGGAGGATCTGGAGCTGATGGAATTCGTCGACGACGTGCACACGGCGCTGGACCATCTGAAGAAATTCCTGACGGAGAATTACCTGCAGCCGCAGCAGATCCGGGCGGCGGAAGAGATGCCGGACATCGCGAAATCGCGGCTGTGACAGTGGCGGCAGCGGCCTGGAAGCGGGTACGCTGAAGCGGAATGTCTCCGTCTGGCTGGCTGAACAGGTTGCGCTCCGCGGGCCGGGTGGAACAGCTTTTTCTGGCGGCGGTGCTGGCGAGCCTCGGGGCGCAGTGGGCGGCGCCGGGGCGGCTCGAGACGGTGCTGGTGCAGCTGGCGGCGTTCGGGCTGGGATTTCTGCTGGCGTGGCGGCACGGGCTGCGGGCGGTGCGGCGGCTGATCTGGCGGCTGCGGAACCGGTTGATCGTGGCGTACGTGTTCATCGCCGCCGTGCCGATGCTGATGCTGGCGGTGCTGACGCTGGCGGGGGCGTGGGTGGTTTCGGGGCAGATTGCGGCGTACCTGCTGAGCGTGGAGATGGGGCGGCGGGTGAACTCGCTGGAGATGACGGCGCAGTCGCTGCAGCGGGCGGCGCCGCAGGTGCGGGTGGAGGCGGTGAAGCGGGCGGGATTCTTCATCCGGGACCGTTTTCCGGGGGCGGAGATTCTGCTGAAGGACGAGCAGGGGCGCGAGGTGCGGTACCCCGAGGATGCGCGGCTGCCGCATCCGCCGGAGGGTCACGGGGACGCAGCGGGGCTGCTGATTCACGAAGGACGGTTCCATCTGTGGGCGCACGCGGGCGGGGCGCGGTCCGAGGTGGTGATCCGGGTGCCGGTGACGCAGGCGTTTCTGCAGGGGCTGGCGCCAGGGCTGGGCGTGATTCAGCTGACGCCGTTTTCGATCGGCCCGGGGGGCGTGCGGGCGATGGAGGTTTCGCTGCATCCGCCGCTGCCGGAAGAGACGCCCGTGGCGGGCGTGATTCCGGAGCCGGCGAACGTGCTGGACCTGCCGCTGAAGTGGGGCGTGTCGGTTCCGGCGGCGATCTGGGAAGAGCCGGGGCGGGAGGCGACGGTGTTTCTGGGGGCGGCGACGCGGATCAGCGGACCGCTGCGGATCATGTTCAGCGTCGATACGAGCAGCAGCGGACCGACGATGCTGGTGCTGTTTTCGACGGCGCTGATCGTGTTCTTCATCGTGGAGGTGAGCTCGATCTGGATCGGCGTGTCGCTGTCGCGGACGATCACGTCGGCGGTGAACGACCTGTATGAAGCGACGGTGCGGATCCGCGGGGGAGACCTGAGCCACCGGATTCAGGTGACGGGGAACGATCAGCTGGCGGAGCTGGGGACGTCGTTCAACATCATGGCGGGGAACCTGGAGAGGCTGCTGCAGGCGGAGAAGGAGCGGCAGCGGCTGCAGGCGGAGCTGGAGATCGCGCGGGAGGTGCAGTCGCAGCTGCTGCCGAAGCCGATCACGAGCTTCGGATCGCTGCGGCTGGCGTGCGTGTGCAACGCGGCGCGGATGGTGTCGGGCGATTACTTCGATTACCAGCCGGTGAGCGACGGGCGGCTGGCGCTGGCGCTGGGGGACGTGGCGGGGAAGGGGATTTCGGCGGCGCTGCTGATGGCGACGCTGCAATCGGCGATGCGGAGCCAATTGCGGCAATGCGTTGAGGCGGCGGAGGCGGCGGCTGCGGGGCAGGGCGCGGGATACGGACCGCCGGCGATTTCGACGGCGCGGCTGGTGTCGAACCTCAATCAGCAGATCTACGCTTCAACGGCGCCGGAGAAGTACGCGACGTTCTTCTTCAGCGTGTACGACGAGGGGACTTCCGAACTGGTGTACACGAACGCGGGTCATCTGCCGCCGCTGCTGGTGCGGGACGGGCGAGTGGAGCGGCTGGACACGAACGGCATGGTGGTGGGCTGCTTCGCCGGGGCGAAGTACGGAGAGAGCCGGATCCGGCTGGCGCCGGGCGATCTGCTGGTGTGCTACACGGACGGGGTGACGGAGCCGGAGAACGCGTACGGAGAGATGTTCGGAGAGGCGCGGCTGTGCGAGCTGCTGACGGAGCACGCGGCGCTGGATGTCGAACAGCTGGGGGCGCTGATTGCGGAGGAAGTGGCGCGGTGGACGGAGTCGAGCGAGCTGCAGGACGACCTGACGCTGCTGCTGGTGCGCAAGACCGGGTGAAAGGGGATGCTGACGCACGGGCGCAGGGTGAAGATTCTGGCTGCGGCGGTGCTGGCCACGCTGAGCCTGGGGACGGCGGGGTTCGCGCTGATTGCGGATTATCCGCCGGTGGACGCGCTGTACATGGCCATCATGACGATGACGACGGTGGGCTACGGGGAGATCCATCCGCTGGGGCGCGCGGGGCGGGTGTTCAACTCGTTTTACATGGTGATCAGCGTCAGCACGATGCTGCTGGTGATCGGCGTGATGACGCAGGCGATCCTGGAGGCGCAGTTCCGCGATGTGTTCGGCAGGAGAAGGGTAAGGAAGATGATCGAATCGCTGCGGGGGCATTCCATTGTGTGCGGGTTCGGGCGGGTGGGGCGCGGAGCGGCGGCGGAGCTGCGCAAGAACGGGGAGAACGTGGTGGTGGTGGACCGCGACGAGAAGCGGCTGGAGCAGGCGCGGAGGCAGGGGTGCGTGGCGCTGAACGGGGACGCGACGTCGGATGATTCCCTTCGCGAGGCGGGCATTGAACGGGCGGCGGGGCTGGTGGCGGCGCTGAGCACGGACGCGGACAACCTGTTCGTGGTGATGTCGGCGAAGGCGCTGAATGGAGGGCTGCGCGTGGCGGCGCGCGCTTCGGACGAACCGACAGAGAGGAAGCTGGTGCGGGCGGGAGCGGACACGGTGCTGGCGCCGTACAAGACGGCCGGGGCGCAACTGGCGCTGTCGCTGCTGAAGCCGCATGTGCGGCAGTTTCTGGAATTCGCGCTGGCGACGCCTGAATGGAACGTGCGCATCGAGCAAGTGGAAGTGGATAGGGCCAGCGACCTGGTGGGAAAATCGCTGGCGGAGGCGCGTATCCGGGGCGAGATGCAGGTGGTTGTGCCGGCCATCCGCCGAGCGGGCGGCGGCATGGAGTTCAATCCGCCGGCGGCGGCGGTGATCGAGCCTGGCGACTGCCTGGTGGTGATGGGCGAGGCCGAGCCGCTGCGGCGGTTCGAGGCGCGCGCCACGGGAGGCGGCGAGCGATGAAGATCCTGACAGCGGAACAGATGCGTGAGATCGACCGGAAGACGATCGAGGCGGGGGTGCCGTCGATCGTGCTGATGGAGAATGCGGCGTGCCGGTTTGTGGAGTTTCTGGACCGCGAATACGAGCCGCTGAAGCATCAGCGGATTGTGGTGATCTGCGGCAAGGGGAACAACGGGGGCGACGGCATGGCGATCGCGCGGCAGCTGCATCTGCGCTTCCGTCCGAGGTCGCTGGACGTGGTGCTGGCGTGGCCGCCGGAGGAGCTGCGGGGCGACGCGGAGATCAACTACCGGATGCTGCAGGCGCTGGGCGTGCGCGTCCACCGCGAGATCACACCCGTGATGCGGGCTGCGACGCTGGTGATCGATGCGCTGCTGGGGACGGGGTTGAGCGGACCGGCGCGGGGCGTGGCGCTGGATTTCATCCGCGAGATGAACAGCGGATTTCCGCGCGCGCGGGACTCGGTGGTGAGCGTGGACATGCCGTCGGGGTTGTGCGAGGACGGCGAGAGCGTGCTGCCGGCGCATACGGTGACTTTCACTGCGCCGAAAGTGGAGCAGGTGCTGCCGCCGCTGTGCGACCGGGTGGGGCGGCTGCACGTGGTTCCGATTGGAACGCCGGACGAGATGCTGGAGCGGGATGCGTCGCTGTGGCTGGAGCTGATCGAGACGCGGCATTTCCGGCGGCTGTTCGAGCCGCGGCCGAGGGGCTCGCACAAAGGCGACTTCGGGCATGTGCTGGTGATCGGAGGATGGGAAGGCAAGGGCGGCGCGGCGGCGATGGCGGGCTGGGCGGCGCTGAAAGCGGGGGCGGGGCTGGTGACGGTGGCGTGCGCGGAGGCGGAGAGGCGGACGGTGACGTCGCTGGCGCCGGAGCTGATGACGCAGGGGCTGAGCGAGGATCCGGGAGACAAGGACGTGATCGCGCTGGGGCCGGGCCTGGGAAGGGACCCGGAGATGGTGTCGCTGGCGCAGCGGCTGTTTCTGCAATCGGCGCTGCCGATGGTGGTGGATGCCGACGGGCTGAACGCGCTGGCGCGGACGTCGTTCCGGGGGCCGGGGCCGTGGCGGGTGCTGACGCCGCATCCGGGCGAGATGGCGCGGCTGGCGGGGTGCACGAGCGTGGACATTCAGGCGGACCGCGTGGGCGTGGCGCGGCGGTTTGCGATGGAGCGGCATGTGGTGCTGGTGCTGAAGGGGCAGCGCACGCTGATCGCGTTTCCGGACGGGCGCGTGTTCGTGAATCCGACAGGGACGCCGGCGATGGCGACGGCGGGGGCTGGTGACATTCTGACGGGGCTGATTGCCGGGCTGCTGGCGCAGTGGCCGGACCGGCGGGAAGAGGCGCTGATGGCGGCGGTGTGGCTGCACGGGCGCGCGGGCGAGCTGGCGGCGGAGGCGTCGACAGAGTGGTGCGTGACGGCGACGGACCTGGTGCGGTTCCTGCCGGAGGCGATCCGGGAAGCGGCGGCATGAGGACGCGCACGTTCACGACGCAGAACGAGGAGGAGACGATCGCGCTGGCGGCGGAGCTGGCGCGGGAGTGGACGCCGCCGCGGTGCGTGCTGCTGATCGGGAATCTGGGTGCGGGCAAGACGACGTTCGCCAAAGGCGTGGCGGAAGGGCTGGGCGCGGCGCCGCGGGACGAGATCTCGAGCCCGACGTTCGCGCTGATCCACGAGCACGGCGGCGGGCTGCTGTATCACGTGGATCTGTACCGGCTGGACACGGAGCAGGAGGCGGCTTCGCTGGGGCTGGACGAGATTCTGACGCGGCAGGCGGTGGTGCTGCTGGAGTGGGCGGAGCGGTTTCCGCGGCTGCTGCCGGAAGAGAGAGTGGAGGTGCGGATCGAACCGCGGGGGGATGAAACGCGTTGGATTGAAGTGAAGGAGCTGCCTTGAGCGGGGAGCCGAAGAGCCGGACGGGACTGTATGCGCTGATCGCGCTGGCGCTGGCGAGCGCAGTGCTGGTGCTGATGCTGCTGGCGCCGTTCGTGCGTCCGATTACGTTTGCCGTGGTGCTGGCGGTGGCGTTCGAGCCGCTGTACGAGAGGCTGCTGCGGTGGCTGCGGTCTTCGGCGGCGGCGGCGCTGGCGGCGACGCTGATCATCGTGGTGCTGGTGCTGGGGCCGCTGGCTCTGATCGGGGTGAACGTGATTCAGGAGGCGGGCGGGCTGTATCAGAGCCTGGCGCGGCATACTTCGGAACAGGGCGGATGGGCGGCGTGGCTGGCATCGCTGGTGGAGCAGCCGGTGCAATGGACGGCGCAGAAGACCGGGCTGCCGGCGCCGGACGTGAAAGCGGCGCTGCTGGATCAGGCGCAGGAGGCGGTGAAGCTGCTGGGGAGCTGGGGGGCGGCGCTGCTGGCGAACGTGACGGCGACGCTGGGCAACGCGCTGCTGTCGGTGTTCATCCTGTTCTTCCTGTTTCTGGAAGGGCCGAAGATCCGGGACGGGTTCTATGCGTGGTCGCCGCTGGAACAGGACAAGACGGCGAGGCTGCTGGCGGCGATCCGCGATTCGATTGTGGCGAACTTTCACGGGATGGCGGCGGTGGCGGTGTCGCAGGGGGCGCTGACGTCGCTGGGATTTCTGATGGCGGGGGTGCCGGGGCCGGTATTTGCGGGGGCGGCGGCGGCGGTGTGTTCGCTGATACCGGTGGTGGGGACGGCGCTGGTGTGGGGGCCGGCGGCGGCGATCCTGTTCCTGCAGGGGGCCTGGGGCAAGGCGCTGTTTCTTGCGGTGTGGGGCGGGCTGGTGGTGGGGATGTCGGACAATTTCGTGCGGCCGTGGGTGCTGAGCGGGCGCACGGGGATGAACGGGCTGGTGATTTTCTTTGCGCTGATGGGCGGGATGCAGGTGTTCGGGGCGATCGGATTGTTCGCGGGGCCGGTGATCATCTCGGCGGCGGCGGCGGTGTTCCGGATGCTGCGGGAACTGTACGCGGCGCCGCCGGCGGTCATTTCTTCGGCGGGGGCGGAGGCTGGCCCACACGGCCCGGTTTCTCCCCCGGCTTGAGAAGAGTGGGCCGCTTTTTTCCTGGGGCGACGCCTTCTTTTTCCGACTCGATGCGCTTGCGCTCTTTTTCGAGCTCCTCTTTGCGCTCCGGGGCGAGCAGTTCGTCGCGCTCTTCGCGCAGGGCCTTTTCCTTATCGGCGACGGAGAGCGTGCGCTCTTTCATGTCCTGCTCGTTCATGTCGATGCTGTCGCGGAGGGTTTCGAGCGCCTGCTCGAGGGCGAACTGGTAGCGGGCGCGGTCGGGCTCTTCCCTGGCGGCCATCGCCTCGAGTTTCTCGAGGAGTTCCTTCTGGCCTTTGACGATGCCATCGAGTTTTTCGAGCGGCTTCTGGCGGCGGATGGCATCGTCGATGTTCATGTCCATCGCCTCGATGATCTGGGTGACCTGCTCGAGAGTGTCGTGGATGAGGCCGCTGCGGCCGGTCTGACGTTTGGCGAAGAGCTGCTCGAGCATGTCGACGCGCTGGCGGGCGAATTTGAGATAGAGCTGGAGGCGGGGCTCGGGGTCCTGGACGAGGCGGAGCTGTTCGACTTCGTCGGGCGTGAGAAAGTCGCGCTGCGCGATGGCGGGAGCGCAGGCGAGCAGGAGCGGCAGGAACCAACGCATGACGGCCTCCTTCATTTTCCGGTCATGACGGCGAGCAGGAATTTTTCATGGATTTCGGCCATGCGCTGGCGCGCCTGTTCGATCTTCTCACGCTCGTCGAAGCCGACGGCGAGGGAGAGTTCCTTGAGTCCTTTTTCGAAGCTGCGCAGGCGGAGTTCGCCGCGCTTGTACTGGCGGCTGAGCTTGCCGGGGCGGCGTCCGGTGGAGCGGAGGGATTCGAGGGACAGCTCGGAGGCGGCGATGAGGTCGCTGATGGCGGATTCGAGTTCGGTGCGGGAGCCGCCTTCGCGGACGAGCTTCCAGGCGGTATTCAGGCGAGAATCGGCGAACTGGAGGGCGCGGTCGAAGCGGCGGAGAGGATCGACTTCCGAGCGCACGGCATCGAGCGTGAGCACCGCGGGCTGCCGCTGAGCGGCGCAGACGGCAGACAGGGCGAAGAGGACAAGGACCAGCTTCATCGCTGCACCGCCTTTTCGAGGATTCTGACGCGCTGGCGCGCCTTGAATTCTTCGTCGGGGTGGGCGCCGTTGCTGGAGGCGAGGAAGCGGCGGTAGCTTTCGAGCGCAGCTTTCGGCTGGTTCATGGCGTCAAGCATGGCAGCGCGGAAGTAGTCGTAGGCGGGGCTGGGGCCGTTGAGTTCGCGGGCGCGCTCGAGGGCGGCGAGGGCGGGCTCGTACTGTTTGAGAAGCATGAGAATGGCGGTGAGTTCGTTCCAGGCTTCGCCGGAGCGCGGGGCGAGGCGGGCGGCTTGCTGGAACTGGGGCGCGGCTTCGGCGTACTTTTTCTGATCGCGGAGGAGGCGTCCGTAGAAGAGGCGGAGATCGGGGTTGGACGGCTCGAGCTGGACGAGCGAGGCGGCGACCGAGGCGCTCTGTTCGAGCTGCCGGTTGCGGAGATAGGCGGTGGCGAGCGCATAGAGGACGGCGGTGGTGGGGCTCTTTGCGCGGGCGGCCTCGAGGTGGCGGATGGCGGCTTCCGCGTCGCCCGATTCGAGCGCGAGGACGCCGAGGCGCTCGAGCACGGCGGGGTCGTCCGCGAAGCGCGCGTAGATGGCGGCGGCTTTCTGTTTTTCGCCGGCGCGCTCCCAGGCTTCGGCGAGAGCGAGGGCGGTCTGCGCATCGCCGGGCTGCTTTTCGGCGGCCTTTTCGAACGCTTCGGCGGCGGCGCGCCACTGGCCGGTTTCGGCGCGGGCGCGGCCGAGGAGGAACGCGGCCCTGGCGTCATCGGGCTGTTCTTCGAGGCACTGTTCGAGCAGCGGGATGGCTTCCGAGGGCTGCTGAGCACGGATGAACAGGTGCGCAAGATTGAGCCGGGCGGGGCGGATTTCCGGGTCGATTTCGAGCACTCGGCGGAAAGCGGCGATGGCGCGCTGCGTTTCGCCGATTTCGGAGAGCGCGAAGCCGAGCTGGAAATGAATGGCGGCGGAGTCTGGATGGGTGCGGGCTGCTTCTTCGAGCAGGGGGACGGCTTCGCGGGCGCGGCCTTCCTCAATGAGGCGCAGAGCCTCGGCGGGCGGCGCGGCGGGCGCCTGCAGCACGAGCCATGCCAGCAGAGGGAGGGCCCAGCTCACGCTTCCATTGTATCGGCTGGACTGCGGCGCGCCCCGCTACACTGAAAGAGATGCTCACGGAACAGGAGTTTGCCCAGGCGGCGGGCGACGCCATCGAGAGCCTGTACCGCAAGCTCGCCGCAGCCAGCGATGAATACGAGTTCGACGTGGACATGAACGCGGGCGCGCTGACGATCGAGTTTGAAGAGCCGCGCGAGCGGTTCGTGGTGAGCCCGAACTCGCCGGTGCGCCAGATCTGGGTGTCGGCGCACGTGAAGAGCTACAAGCTGGACTGGAACGGTTCGGCGTTCGCGCTCGACGACGGGCGGACGCTGGAAGAGCTGATCGCGGACGCGATCCGCGTGCGGATTCCCGAGTTTACGCTGTAGGTGCCGGGCGTCTACATTTCCTGGCCGTTCTGTTCGCAGAAGTGCACGTACTGCAACTTCGCGTCGGGCGTGTTTCCGGCTGAACTGCAGGCGCGGTATCTGGAGCGGCTGCTGGAAGAGATCGGCGGGCACGAGTGGCGGTGGACGCCAGAGACGGTGTACCTGGGCGGGGGGACGCCGGGGTCGATGCCCGCGGAGGCGCTGCGGGCAGTGCTCGCGCTGGCGCCGGGACGGCCGTGGAAGGAGGCGACGCTGGAGGCGGCGCCGGGGGCGGTGGACGCGGATGCCGTGCGGGCGTGGACGGACTGCGGGATCAACCGCGCGAGCCTGGGCGTGCAGAGTTTCGTGGAAGAAGAGCTGCGGCGCACGGGGCGGAAGCACACGGCGGAGGGAGTGGAGCGGGACGTGGCGCTGCTGCGCGGGGCGGGGCTCACGAACATCAACCTGGATCTGATCGCGGGGCTGCCGGCGCAGACGGAAGCGGGGTGGCGGACGTCGCTTGAGTGGATCGAACGGCTCGAGCCGCCGCACGTTTCGGTGTACATGCTGGAGGTGGACGAGGACTCGCGGCTGGGGCGGGAGCTGCTGAGCGGGGGCGGGCGGTTCGCCGCGGGGGCGGTGCCGGCGGAGGAAAAGATCGCGGATTTTTACGAAATGGCGGTGGAATTTCTGGAAAAACGCGGGTGGCGGAGGTATGAAATTTCCAACTTTGCGCGGCCGGGGCATGAGTCGCTGCACAACCTGAAGTACTGGCGGATGGAGGAGTACGCGGGATTCGGGGCGGACGCGCACTCTTTCGACGGAGAGTGGCGCTGGGCGAACACCGACGATGTGCGCGGATACGCGGAGCGGGGACCGCAGACGCAACGCACGCGGGCGGACGTTGCTTCCGAGCGGTATCTGACCGGGCTGCGGCTGATGGAGGGCGTGGATCTCAGACCGGAGGACGAGGCGCGGTTCGGGGAGGCGGTGGAGCGGTTCGTGCGCGAGGGGCTGCTGGAGCGGGCGGGCGCGCGGCTGCGGCTGACGCGGCGCGGCGTGATGTTGTCCAATGAAGTGTTCGAGGCGTTCCTGTGATGATTGACCTGCGATCGGATACGGTGACGAAGCCCACGGCGGCGATGCGGCGGGCGATGGCGGAGGCGGAGGTGGGCGATGACGTGTACGGCGAAGACCCGACGGTGAACCGGCTGGAGGAGCGGGCGGCGGAGATCACGGGGAAGGAAGCGGCGCTGTTCGTGCCGTCGGGGACGATGGGGAACACGATCGCGATCAAGTGCCTGACGCGGCACGGGCAGGAGGTGATCTGCGACTCGCGCGGTCACCTGCTGAACTACGAGCTGTCGATGACGGCGTGGTTTTCGGGCTGCCTGATCCGGCCGTTGGACACGCCGGACGGGATTCTGACGTGGGAGAGGATCGAGCCGGCGATCCGGCCGCTGGGGCCGCATGCGGCGGACACGGGCTGCATCGAGCTGGAAAACACGCACAACATGGCGGGCGGGACGGTGTATCCGGTGGAGGTGCTGCGCGACGTGTGCGCGCGGGCGCACGGGCTGGGGCTGCGGGTCCACATCGACGGGGCGCGGATCTTCAACGCGGCCGCGGCGTGCGGGACGAGCGTGCGCGAGCTGTGCGAGCCGGGCGATACGGTGATGTTCTGCCTGTCGAAGGCGCTGGGCGCGCCGGTGGGCTCGATTCTGGCGGGACCGCGGGACGTGATCGCGCAGGGGCGGCTGTACCGGAAGCGGCTGGGCGGGGGGATGCGGCAGGCGGGGGTGCTGGCGGCGGCGGGGCTGGTGGCGCTGGAAGAGACGCCGCCCAAGCTGCACGAGGACCACGCGAACGCGCGCCTGCTGGCGGAAGGGCTGGCGAACCTGCGCGGCGTGCGCGTAGAGCCCGCCGTGCCGCAGACGAACATCGTGATCTTCGACATCCGCGGCACGGGGATGGCGGCGGCGGAGCTGAGCGCGCGGCTGCGCGAGCAGGGCGTGCTGATCAATCCGATCGGACCTTCCACGCTGCGGGCGGTGACGCACTACGACGCGAGCCGCGCCGACTGCGTGCGCGCGCTGGAGGCGATCGCCGCCGCGCTGCCGCGGCAGTGAGGCGGTGCTAGGATACGAAGACCGCCATGACACAGCCGTCCGCACACCGCATCGAGAGCCGCCAGGAAGGCGACGTGACCGTGATCCGGTGCCAGGGGCGCATCACGCTGGGGCTGGCGACGAACACGCTGCGGAACCTGATGCGCGAGGCTCTGGACGGCGGCGCGAAGAAGCTGCTGGTGGACTTCAGCGGCGCGACGCAGCTGGATTCGACAGGGATCGGGGAACTGGTGGGCGCGCTGTCGCTGGCCAATGAGAAAGGCGCGGAGCTGAAGCTCGCCGCAATGCCGCCGAAGATCCGCGAGCTGCTGCGGATCACGCGCCTGGATACGGTGTTCGACGTGCGGGAGAGCTATGAGGAAGCGCTGAAGAGCTTCCGCTAGAGGCGGCGCGTCCGGCTTCCCGGCGCAATGCGTCGAGCATGCCCTGGAAGACGAAGGCGTGAAACGGGGTGACGGCGAACCAGTAGAGCAGCCCGAGAAGTCCGCGGGGGTGGAAGCGCGCTTCCTGAACAAGCTGGCTGGCGTCTGGACCGAGAGTCTCGACGCGGAATTCGAGCAGCGCCTCGCCGGGCAGTTTCATCTCGGCGCGAAGGCGGAGCAGGCGGGGCGGCTCGAGACCGACGACGCGCCAGAAGTCGAGCGCCTCGCCGAGTTCGATGGAATCCGGATGACGGCGCCCGCGGCGGAGTCCGGGGCCGCCGACGAGGCGGTCGAGGAAGCCGCGGATCTCCCAGAGCCAGTTGGCGTACCAGCCGTGGCGGCCGCCGAGGCGGCAGACGGTGCGGAACACTTCCGCAGCGGGCGCGCGCACGAGGGTGGCGCGCGAGTCGACGAAGACTTTTCCGCCGGCCCAATCGGGGTCGCCGGGTACGGGGCCGGCCATGGTCCAGGTGGTTTCCGCTTCGCCGCTGCCTGTTTTCTGAAGAGCGGCGCGGATGGCTTCGCGGACGGTCAGCAGAGGCTGGGGAATGAGCTCGCGGATGCGTGTTTCGCGGCAGACGACGGGATTGCGCAATCCTTCGGCGAGCGGGCGGGCGATGGAGTGATGGAGCGGGGTGACGAGGTGGATCCAATAGGAGCTGAGGCGGGGCGTGAGAACAGGGACGGGGAGGATGAGGCGGCGGCCGACGCCGAGCTCTTCGCCCATGATGTCCATGATCTGGCGGTAGGTGAGCACCTCGGGACCGCCGATGTCGAACGTCTGGGCGGCGGTTTCCGGAGAGTCCAGCGCCGCGGCGAGATAGTGGATGACGTTGCGCACGGCGATGGGCTGGCAGGGCGTATGGACCCAGCGGGGCGTGACCATGACGGGGAGGCGTTCGACGAGATAGCGGAGAATCTCGAACGAGGCCGAGCCGCTGCCGATGATCATGGCGGCGCGGAAGACGGTGACGGGCACGCCGTCGGACTGCAGGGCTGCTTCGACTTCCCGGCGGGAGGCCAGGTGCTGGCTGAGCCCGGGACCGGTTTCGCCCAGTCCTCCGAGATAGAGGATGCGGCCGACGCCCGCCTGCGCGGCTGCCGAGGCGAACGTGCGGGCGAGATGGAGATCCTGCGCGGCGTAGTCTTTGCCGGCGCTGATCATGGAGTGAACGAGATAATACGCGGCGGTGCAGTCCTGCAGGGCGGAACGGACGGCGTTTTCATCTGAGAGGTCCGCCGCAATGATTTCGACCTGCGGGGAGGACGCCCACGTGCGGTCGCGCAGTTTCATTGGGGAACGCACGAGGCAGCGGACGCGATAGCCCGCCTCGACGAGGCGCGGGACGAGGCGGCCGCCGATGTAGCCGGTGGCGCCGGTGACGGCGATGGTTTGCACTTCATGGTGTTAGATGCCGCCGGAGAGGGGGCCAGTGCAGGCAACTTCAGGATCCCGGCCGCTGCGATAGACTGAGCCGCGTATGCGGTTCACGACGAGTCTTGCTGTTCTTCTCGGCTGCTGCGTGCTGGCGGCGCAGGAGGCGCCGAAGCCGGCGCCGTCGAAGCCTGATGCCAATGACCCGTGGCAGGAGTCCACGTTCCGGGCGTTCCGGCTGCGCTCGATCGGACCGGCGCTGCTGTCCGGACGGGTGACGGTGCTGGTGGCGCATCCGTCGCATCCGGCGACGTGGATTGCGGGCGTGGCTTCCGGGGGCGTGTGGAAGACGACGAACGCGGGGACGACGTGGACGCCGATTTTCCAGAACGAAGGGAGCTATTCGATCGGCGACGTGGCGATGGACCCGCGCGATCCGAACGTGCTGTGGGTGGGCACGGGCGAGCGCAACGCGCAGCGCAGCGTCGGTTACGGGGACGGCGTGTACCGGTCCGCCGACGGCGGGCGGACGTGGAAGAACATGGGGCTGAGGAACTCGGGCAACATCGGACGCATCGTGATCGACCCGCGCGATTCGAACGTGGTGTACGTGGCGGCGCAGGGTCCGCTGTGGTCGCCGGGCGGGGACCGGGGGTTGTTCAAGACGACGGACGGCGGACAGACGTGGACGCAGGTGCTGAAGATCAGCGAAAACACGGGCGTGACGGATGTCGCCATTGATCCTTTCAATCCCGATGTCGTGCTGGCGGCGGCGCATCAGCGGCGGCGTCATGTATGGACGCTGATCCACGGCGGACCGGAGTCGGCGCTCTACAAGTCGAACGACGGCGGCAAGACGTGGCGCAAGATCACGACAGGGCTGCCGGGCGGCGAAATGGGGCGGATCGGGCTGGAGTTTTCGCGGGCGCAGCGAGGGCTGGTGTATGCGGTGGTGGAAGCAACGAGAGAGAGCACGGGGACGTACCGTTCGCTCGATTCGGGGGAGAGCTGGGAGCGGCGTTCGAGTCTCGCCGGGCTGCCGATGTACTACGGGCGCGTGTACGCGGACCCGCAACTGGCGGGGCGGCTCTACATGATGGACGTGATCGTGCGCGTCTCCGACGACGGCGGCGCGACGTGGCGCGTGGTGGGCGAGCGCGCCAAGCACGTGGACACGCACGCCTGGTGGATCGATCCGAAGGACAGCAACCATATACTGGCGGGCTGCGACGGAGGGATTTACGAGACGTGGGACGGCGGGCGGCTGTGGCGGCACATCACGAACCTGCCGGTGATGCAGTTTTACAATGTGGCCGCCGACAACGCCGCGCCTGTTTACAACGTCTGCGGCGGGACGCAGGACAACAACACAGTTTGCGGACCGTCGGCGACGCGCGGGGTGGACGGGGCGACGAACAACGACTGGTTCGTGGTGACGGGCGGCGACGGGTTCGTGGTGCGGATCGATCCGACGGACCCGAACATCGTGTACGCGGAGTCGCAGTACGGCGGACTGGTGCGGCTGAACCGGCGGACGGGAGAGCGCGTGCCGATCCGTCCAGTGGAGGGCAAAGGCGAGCCGCCGCTGCGGTTCAACTGGGAGTCGCCCTACATCATCAGCCCGCACAATCCGTCGCGGCTCTATTTCGGGGCGAACCGGCTGTTCCGGTCCGATGACCGGGGCAGCACGTGGACGCCGGTGAGCGGCGACCTGACGCGGCAGACGGACCGCAACCGGCTGCCGGTGATGGGGAAGATCTGGCCGCCGGAGGCGATTGCGAAACACCAGTCGACGTCGACGTTCGGCAACCTGACGGCGGTGAGCGAATCGCCGAAGAAGGAAGGGCTGATCTACACGGGCAGCGACGACGGACTGATTCATGTGACGGAAGACGGGGGCAAGACGTGGCGGAAGATCGAGAAGATCGAGGGGCTGCCGGACCTGTCTTCGATCGGACCGATCGGAGTGTACGTGCAGCGGCTGGTGGCGTCGCGGCATGACGTGAACACGGTGTACGCGCTGTTCGACAACCACAAGAACGGGGATTTCAAGCCGTATGTGATGAAGTCGACGGACAAGGGAGCGACCTGGACTTCGATTTCGGGCAACCTGCCGGAGAACGGACCGGCGCTGTCGCTGGCGGAAGATCCGGTGAATCCGAACCTGCTGTTCTGCGGCACGGAGTTCGGGCTGTTCTTCACGGCAGACGGCGGGAAGAAGTGGATCCGGCTGCGGAACAACCTGCCGACGATCCCGGTGCGGGACCTGGCGATTCAGGAGCGCGAAGGAGACCTGGTGCTGGCGACGTTCGGGCGCGGCTTCTACGTGCTGGACGATTACTCGCCGCTGCGGCAAGTGAAGCAGGAGGTGTTCGAGAAAGCGGCGCACGTGTTTCCGGTGAAGAAGGCGGTGGTGTTCGTGCAGGACACGGGCAAGAGCCGGGGTTCGCAGGGCGAGCAGCTGTGGATGGCGGAGAATCCGCCGTACGGGGCGACGATCACGTACTGGCTGAAGGAGACGGTGCGGACGAAGCGGCAGCAGCGGCAGGAGCAGGCGAAGAAAGATCCGGCGCTGTATCCGTCGCAGGCGGAGCTGACGGCGGAAGACGACGAAGAGCCGCCGCAGATCCTGCTGACGATCACCGATGCGAAGGGCCGTGTGGTGCGGCACCTGACGGGACCTGCCACGCGCGGGCTGCACCGCGTGACGTGGAATCTGCGCGGACCGGCGATCAGCGCGGGACCACAGGGGCAGCAGCAGGGCGGAGATGACGAGGGCGGGCAGCGGCAGCAGCCGGCGGGCGGAGCGCTGGCAGCGCCGGGCGTATACAAGGTTTCGCTGGCGCGCAAGGCCGGAGGAGTGGTGACTCCGCTGAACGCGGAAGAGACGATCACGGTGGAAGCGGACGCGGCCGGGGCGCTGACGGAAGCGGAACGGAAGGCGCGGGATGAATTCATCGAGCGGGCTCTGCGCGTGCAGCGGCAGGTGCTGGGGACGCTGGATTCGGCCAATCAGGCGAAGGCGAAGCTGACGGCGATCCGGCGTGCGCTGCTGGACGGACCGGCGCAGCCGGCGATGATCGAAACTGCGTCGAAGCTGGACGCGCGCGTGACGGCGATTCTGAGAAAGCTGCGCGGCGATGAAACGCTGCGGGGGCTGGAGTCCGGCGCGCCGACGTCGATTCAGGCGCGGGCGGCGAACGCCGTGGCGGTGACGCGCGGGATGACGAGCCCGCCGACGGGAACGATGCAGACCAACCTGCGCATCGCAGGCGAGGAGCTGGCGGAAGAGTGGGCGAAACTGAAAACCCTGCTCGAGGAGCTGAAGAAGTTCGAGCAGGCGCTGGACGCAGCCGGCGTGCCGTACACGCAGGGCCGCTATCAGTGAGGCGATTCCGTCATCCGTCCCGCACTTGCCCCGGGCGGTGCGGGGCGGGATGATGGGAATGCGCAGTTTCAAATCAACGTTTCAGACCGGAAAGGCTGCAATGAAACCTGGAAGCGGAAAATCCCTGAAGAAGGCGCACAACATTTTTGGAGAAAAAGAGCATCCGCTGGATCCGTTCTTCAAGCCGAAGAACGTGGCGGTGATCGGCGCGACAGAGAATCCGGGGTCAGTGGGCCGCACGACGCTGTGGAACCTGATCAGCTCGCCGTTTGGCGGAGCGGTATTTCCGGTGAATCCGAACCGGCCGAGCGTGCTGGGCATCAAGGCCTACAAGAACGTGAAAGAGATTCCGGCGGAGGTGGACCTGGCGGTGGTGGTGACGCCGTCGCGGCTGATCCCCGGGATCATCAAGGAGTGCGGGGAGGCGGGGATCAAGGCGGCGGTGGTGATCTCGGCGGGGTTCAAGGAGGTGGGGCCGGAGGGCGCGGAACTTGAGCGGCAGCTGGTGGAGAACGCGCGCGCGGCGGGGATGCGGATCATCGGGCCGAACTGCCTGGGGATCATGATTCCGCCGACGGGCGTGAATGCGACGTTCGCGGCGGCGATGGCGCGGACGGGCAACATCGCGTTCCTGAGCCAGAGCGGCGCGCTGTGCACGGCGGTGCTGGACTGGAGCCTGAAGGAGAACGTGGGGTTCAGCGCATTCATGTCGATCGGGGCGATGGCGGACGTGGGCTGGGGCGACCTGATTTACTACCTGGGCGATGATCCGAAGACGCGGGCGATTCTGATCTACATGGAGAGCGTGGGCGACGCGCGGAGCTTCCTGTCTGCGGCGCGCGAGGTGGCGTATACGAAGCCGATCATCGTGATCAAGGCGGGAAGGACGGCGGCTGGATCGGCCGCAGCGGCGTCGCACACGGGGGCGATGACGGGCTCGGACGACGTGCTCGATACGGCGTTCCGGCGCAGCGGCGTGCTGCGGGTGATGACGATCGCCGAGCTGTTCTACATGGCGGAGGTTCTGTCGAAGCAGCCGCGGCCGAAGGGACCGAGGCTGACGATCCTGACCAACGCGGGCGGACCGGGCGTGCTGGCGGCGGACGCGCTGCTGCTGGGCGGCGGGGAGCTGGCCGAGATTTCGCAGAAGACGATCGAGGAGCTGAACCAGTTTCTGCCTCCGACCTGGAGCCACCGCAATCCGGTGGACATCATCGGCGACGCGGGGCCGGACCGCTATGCGAAGGCTCTGGAAGTGGTGTCGAAGGACGAGAACACGGACGGGATGCTGGTGATCCTGACGCCGCAGGCGATGACCGACGCGACGCAGACGGCGCAACTGCTGCGGCCGCTGGCGAAGCTGGGGGACCGTCCGGTGCTGGCGTCGTGGATGGGGGGCGTGGAAGTGGCCGCGGGCGAGCAGATCCTGAACCAGGCGGGCATTCCGACGTTCCCGTATCCGGACACGGCGGCGCGCATGTTCAATTACATGTGGCGCTACACGTACAATCTGCGGGGGCTGTACGAGACGCCGAGCTACGCAGGCGATGACGAGGGCGGCGCGGCGCAGAAAGCGCGCGAGATTCTGGACCGCGTGCGCGGCGAAGGGCGCACGATCCTGACCGAGCACGAATCGAAGCAGGTGCTGGCGGCGTACGGGATTCCGGTGCTGCCGTCGATCATCGCGGCCACGGAGGACGAAGCCGTGGCGGCGGCGGAGCAGATGGGGTATCCGGTGGTGCTGAAGCTGCACTCGCTGACGATCACGCACAAGACGGACGTGGGCGGCGTGCAGCTGAACCTGGGCGATGCAGAGGCCGTGCGGCGGGCGTTCCAGGCGATCCGTGCGAGCGTGGAAGAGAAGGCGGGCGCGGAACATTTCCAGGGCGTGAACGTGCAGCCGTTTGCGAAGCTGGACGGCTACGAGGTGATCCTGGGCTCGACGATCGACCCGCAATTCGGACCGGTGATCCTGTTCGGCATGGGCGGGCAGCTGGTGGAGGTGTTCAAGGACCGCGCACTGGCGCTGCCTCCGCTGAACACGACGCTGGCGCGGCGGATGATGGAGCGGACGAAGATCTTCACGGCGCTGAAAGGAGTGCGCGGGCGCAAGCCCGTGGACATCGCGGGGCTGGAGCAGCTGCTGGTGCGGTTCTCGCGGCTGGTGGTGGAGCAGCCGTGGATCAAGGAGCTGGACATCAACCCGCTGCTGGCGTCGCCGGAGCGGCTGCTGGCGCTGGATGCGCGCGTGGTGCTGCACGATCCGCAGATGCGGGAGCAGGACCTGCCGCGGCCGGCGATCCGTCCGTATCCGGCCGAGTACGCTGGCGAGTGGACGATGCGGAACGGCGAGCGGGTGACAATCCGGCCCATCCGTCCGGAAGACGAGCCGGCGATGGTGCGGTTCCACGAGTCGCTGTCAGAGCGCACGGTGTACCACCGGTATCTCCAGGTGCTGAACCTGAGCCAGCGGGTGGCGCACGAGCGGCTGATCCGGATCTGCTTCATTGATTACGCGCAGCAAATGGCGCTGGTGGCGGAACGCACCGACCCGGCGACGGGCCAGAAGCAGATCATCGCCGTGGGACGCCTGCAGGGGCTGGGGCAGCCCGAGGCCGAGTTCTCGATCGTGGTGACGGACGACTACCAGAACCAGGGTCTCGGCACGGAGCTGCTGAAGCGGCTGATCGACATCGGGCGGAAAGAAGGCGTGAAGGCGATCGTCGCCGACATTCTGGCCGAGAACACGGCGATGCAGTTTGTGGCGGAGAAGCTGGGATTCAGGATTCAGCGCGAAGTGGACGAGCCGGTGGTGTCGGCGCGGCTGGAGCTGAACTGATCCGCGTCAGCCCTGCGATTCGCGTTTGCGGGCGCGCAGCAGCTCGATGACGCTCGAGACGAGCTCCTTGGCCTGCAGGATGTTCTGCGAGATGATCTGGACATCCATGGCGGGCTTGCCGGGCTGCCGCGCGCTCTGGCAATAGACGCCGTGCTGGCCGACGAGGATCAGCGCGTCGGTGAGGATGTCGAGCGTGACGGCGAGGCGGCCGGCTTCGGCGCCCATCTGGAACTCGTGGCGTTCGAGTTCATCCCTGAAATCGGTGAATGCGGATGGCGGGTTCATGCGCGGGTATGATAAAGGCTGCCATGCGGTGGACAGCAGGCTTCATCTTATGGATGCTGGCGGCGCCGGCGGCGATGCCGGAAACGGCGCGGAGCAGCCGGCTGCAGGGGAACGTGGTGCTGAACACGGATCCGGATTCGGGATTGTGGTTCGGCGCGCGGGCGGTGATCGCCACGCACAGCGCCAAAGGGGAGGAGACGCCACGGCACCGGACTGAGATCCGTTCGCGGTGGACGGACACGCACCTGTACTTCCTGTTCATCTGCCCGTACGAGGAGCTGTACGTCAACGAGAATCCTGCGACCGACCGGGAGACGAACCGGCTGTGGGAGCGCGACGTGGCGGAGATTTTCATCGGGGCGGATTTCGAGAAGATCTGGCAATACCGCGAGTATCAGGTGTCGCCGCTGGGCGAGTGGGTGGACCTGGATATCGACCGGAAGGAGCCGAAGCCGGAGGGCGGATGGCGGTGGGATTCCGGCTTTCAGGTGGCGGCGCGCGTGGACGCAGCGCGGAAGGTCTGGTACGGGGCGTTCAAGATTCCGGTGCGGTCGATCACGGAGAAGCGCGTGGGGCCGGGGTTTGAGTTCCGGGTGAACTTTTACCGGCTGCAGGGGCCGCCGCCGCGGAAGAGCATCGCGTGGCGGGCGACCGGGCCGACGGGGAACCACCATATTCCCGAAGCGTTCGGGATTCTGCGGCTGGAGGAGTGATGGCGCGGCCGGGGGCGACGTTGCGGATTTCGCCGGCGGGGCTGCGGGGCATCGTGGGCCACGGGCTGACGGCGTCGCACGTGCTGGATTTTGCGGCGGCGTTCGCGACGTTTCTGGAAGGGCCGGGGCAGGTGGTGATCGGGCGGGACCCGCGGGTGTCGAGCGTGATGATGCGGGAGGGGGTGACCAGCGCGCTGCTGGCGGCGGGGCATGAAGTGATCGACCTTGGGATTGTGCCGACGCCGGTGATCCAGCATGCGATCCGGCGGCTGGATGCGGAAGGGGGCGTTTCGATCGGGGCGAGCCACAATCCGGCGGAGTGGAATGCGCTGAAGTTTTTCACGCGCGAAGGGCGTTATCTTTCCAGCGCGCAGAGCGAGGAACTGCTCGACATCTATCACCTGCGGAAGTTCCGTTTTGCAGGGCATGACGGCACGGGTCGGCGGAAGGAGGAAGAGGGGGCGATCGAGGCGTATCTGGATGCGCTGGCGGCGGAGTTTCCGCTGGAGAAGCTGCGGCGGTTCCGGGTGCTCGTCGACTGCACGAACGGGACGTCGGGGCTGATTCTGAGGCGGATGATCGAACGGTTCGGGCTGCAACTGATTCTGATCAACGAGGCGCTGGAGGGGCGGGCGTTCGTGCACGAGCCGTCGACGACGAAGAAGATGGCGGAGCTGCAGCTGGCGCCGCTGGTGAAGACAGTGGGGGCGGATGCGGGGTTCCTGTTCGACATCGACAGCGACCGGGTGACGTTCGCAACGGAGCAGGGCGAGGCGGCGAGCGAAGAGCTGGTGCAGGTGGTGATCGCCGACGAGATGCTGGAGCGCGGCTGCGGGCGGATGGTGCTGACGAACCTGTCGTCGACGGCGCTGCTCGAGGAAGTGGCGGCGCGGCACGGCGGAAAGGTGGTGCGGCTGCCGGTGGGACGGCAGGCGGTGACCGATGCGCTGGCGGGATATCCGATGGAACAGGTGGCTGTGGCGGGCGAAGGCACCGGGGCGGTGATGATGCCGCAGTTTCCGTATGTGTACGACGGAATCGCGGCGATGCTGCGGATGCTGGAGCGGATGGAGCGGCGGGGGCAGGCGATGTCGGAGCTGATCGCGGACTATCCGGCGTACTCGATCTTGAAGGGGAAGATCCCCGTGCGGACGCGGTTCGTGCCGGAACTGTTCGACGAGCTGGAGCAGCGGTGGCCGGAGGCGCGGGCGAACCGGCGCGACGGACTGAGGCTGGACTGGGAAGACAGGTGGGTGCACGTGCGGGTGTCGCAGACGGAGCCGGTGATCCGCGTGATCTGCGAGCAGCGGGGCGGGACGCCTCGGCGGCTGTTCGATGCCGTGATGGACCTGGTGAGGAGCTACTCGGAATGAGCCGGGCGCATCAGCTGAAGATCAGCGTCGCCGGAGTGCGGGGCGTGGTGGGCGAGTTTCTGACGCCGAACCTGGCGTGCGCGTTTGCGCAGGCGTTCGGGACGTACGTGGGACCCGGACCGGTGGTGGTGGCGCGGGATACGCGCGCTTCGGGCGAGATGTTCGTGCATGCGGTGAGCTGCGGGCTGCTGGCGGCGGGGTGCGAGGTGATCCGGATCGGGATCGTGCCGACGCCGACGGCGCAGATCTATGTGGCCGACATCCGCGCGGCGGGCGGCATTGCGGTGACGGCGTCGCACAATCCGCCGGAGTACAACGCGCTGAAGCTGTTCAACAGCGACGGGCTGTTCTTCAACCGCTACGAGCGGGCGGAGCTGCTGGACGTGTATCACCAGAGCGAGTTCCGGCATGCGGCGAACGAGGACATGCGGCGGGTGGTGGTCGATGCGGAGACGGCGCCGGAGCGGCACATGGCGCGGATTCTGCGGCAGGTGGATGCGGAGAAGATCCGGCGGCGGCGGTTCCGGGTGGCGCTGGATGGAGTGAACGGGGCGGGTTCGCGGATGAGCGTGCGGTTTTTGCGGGATGTTCTCGGGTGCGAGCTGCATGCGATTCACGTGGATCCGGAGAAGCCGTTCCCGCGCGATCCGGAGCCGCGGGCGGAGACGCTGGGAGAGCTGAGCGAGCTGGTGACGCGGGTGCGCGCGCATGTCGGGTTCGCGCAGGATCCGGACGGCGACCGGCTGGCGGTGGCGGGCGAGACGGGGCGCGTGCTGGACAACGACGACGTGCTGGCGCTGGCGGTGGACTGCGCGCTGCGGAAGAAGAAGGGGCCGGTAGTGGTGAATCTGACGACGTCCTCGGTAATCGACGACATCGCCGCGCGGCACGGGTGCCCGGTGTACAGGACGCCCGTGGGCGAGGCGAACGTGGTGGAGCGGATGCGGCGCGTGCAGGCGGTGATCGGGGGAGAAGGCGCCAACGGGGGGATCATCTATCCGGCGGTGCACTACTGCCGGGATTCGTATCTGGGGATGGCGCTGCTGCTGGAGCGGCTGGCGGAGACGGGCGAGACGCTGAACGCGCTGGCGGCGGCGCTGCCGCGCTACTGGCGGCGCTCGGGGAAATTTTCGTTCGAGCACGGGCGGCTGGGGCAGATGATGCAGGCGCTGGAGGCGGCGCTGCCGGGGGCGCGCGCAGACCGGACGGACGGGCTGAAGCTGATGCTGGAGCACGGATGGGTGCACGTGCGCGCCTCGAACACCGAGCCGCTGGTGCGGGTGAGCGCTGAAGCGAAGACGCGGGAGGAGGCGGACCGGCTTTACGCGCTGGCGGCTTCGCTGCGCTGAGGGCGGCGGCGCGCGAGGAGCGTGACGCCGGCGGCGCAGAGGGCGAGGGCGATCCATTGCGTCCAGGTGAGGGGGATGGCTCCGACGGGGAAGGGCTGGTCGTGGTGGCGGAAGAACTCGATGAAGAAGCGGGCGCTGGAATAAAGGGCGAGATACCAGGCGAGGATCTCGCCTTCGGCGTGCGGGCGGCGGACGCGGAGGTAGAGGAAGAGGGCGACCAGAGCGGTGGCGGCGGCTTCGTAGAGTTGCGCCGGGTGAAGCGGGATGCCGAGGGGGACGCCGGTGAGCTCGTGAGCGGCGGGGTTGGTGAAGGTGACCGCCCAGGGGCGGTGGCATTCGCTGCCCCAGCAGCAGCCGGCGGCGAAGCAGCCCAGGCGCCCGATGGCGTGGCCGAGGGCGATGCCGGGAGCGAAGACGTCCGCGGTTTTCCACCAGGGCAGTTGCTGGCGGCGGATGTAGAACCAGGCGAAGAGAAGCGCGCCGAGGAAGCCGCCGTAGTAGACGCCGGCGGACAGAAGCGTGTCCAGGCTGAAAATGCGTCCAGGATTTTCTGAATAATACGGAAAATCCATGACGAACATCAGGAGCTTGGCGCCGGCGAGACCGGCGAGGGCGCAGTAGATGGCGAGGTTGCCGACGGCTTCGACGCTGAGCCCGGCGCGGCGGGCCAGCCGCAGCGTGAGGCCCATGCCGGCAAGAAAGCCTATGGCGACCAGCAGGCCGTAAGCGGGCAGGAAGAAGCTGCCCATGTCCAGAATCTTCGGAAACATCTGCTTTCCACAAAAAAGGGGACAGGAACACAATTGCCCATTTTCCCGGCGCTACCGGGCGCTGAAGCGTCGGACAAGCCGGGCTGCCGCGGGAACGCTTGCGATCCGGCCTGAGGGCCCACCCGCGCCATGGGCAGAAAAAGGGGAATTGTGTTCCTGTCCCCTTTTCTTCAGAGATGATACAGCATCAGGTAGACGATGACGCCGGTGACGCTGACGTAGAGCCAGAGCGGGAGCGTGATGCGGGCGAGGCGGCGGTGTTTGTCGAAACGGCCTTTCCAGGCGCGCCAGACGGTGACGAGCGCCATGGGCGCGACGGCCGCGGCCAGAATCGTGTGCGAGATGAGGATGCTGAAGTAGACGGGGCGGATCCAGCCCGTCTTCTGGAACTTCACGCTGCCGACCTGCGCGTGGTAGACGAGATAGCTGGCGAGGAACAGCGCGCTGACGGCGAGCGCGGCGGTCATGGCCTTTTTGTGCGCGTCGCGCCTGCCCTGACGGATGAAGCGGTATCCGGTGACGAGCAGCACGGCAGAGGTGGTGTTCAGCAGCGCGTTCAGCGTGGGCAGGTCGCGCACGTCCATCAGAGCAGTTCCCTTCTGAGTTTGCGGATGTCGGCGATCACATTGTCGACGCAGGAAGTGTCCGTGGTCTCGTAGTAGCTGCGGAGGCGCATCCTGCGGTCGACGAGCGCGAAGCGCGTGCCGTGCTCCGGACCCATGCCGCCGAGGTAAAACACTTCCGCGCCCAGCCTGCGCAGCGTTTCAGGATCTCCCGTCAGCAGAGACCAGCGCGCGGGGTTCTGTTTGAACCGGCGGCCGTAAGCGCGCAGCACTTCCGGCGTGTCGGTTTTGGGGTCGACGGTGAAGCTGACCAGGCGGACGTCGTCGAAGCCGGCGGCGGCTTCCTGCACGCGGTACATGAGGGCGGACATGCGCGGGCAGGGGCCGTTGCAGGTGGTGAAGAAGAAGTCGGCGACCCAGATTTTGTCTTTCAGCTTTTCCGCGCTGCGGAAAGGCTGGCCGTCCTGGTCGATCAGTTCGAAGTCCGGAACCGTGTTGATCTCCGGAAGGCCGGAACGGATGCACCCAGACAGCAGTGCAGCGCTGGAGGCGGCGAGCCAGGCGCGGCGGTTCATTGCGATTTTCAGAATAGCCCTGGCCGGCTGTCGAGCAGAAGCGCGAGATACAGCAGCGGCAGGTACATGACGCTGGCTTTCAGAACGCCGCGGGCGTTGAGGGCGGAACGGTCGCGGTGCAGGCGCACGGCGGCTCGCAGGAACAGCGCGCCGAGCAGCAGGGCGGCGGCGAGATACCAGTGGCCGGTCATGGAGAGGAAGCCCGGCAGGAGGCTGGCGGGGATCAGGATGAGCGCGAACAGAAGCGCCTGGCGCGCGGTGGAGCGGCCGTCGGGTTCGACGACGGGCAGCATGCGGATGCCGGCGCGGCCGTAGTCTTCGCGATACATCCATGCGATCGAGTAGAAGTGCGGGAACTGCCAGAGGAAGAGAATGGCGAACAGCGCCCAGGACTCGAGGGTGAGTTCGCCGCGGGCGGCGGCGAACCCGATGAGCGGAGGCATGGCGCCGGGAAACGCGCCCACGGTGGTCGACCACCAGGTCTTCTGTTTGAGGGGCGTGTAGAGCAGCAGGTAGGAGGCGACCGTGAACAGGCCGAGCCACGCGGTGAGCGGGTTGACGCCGAGGGCGAGCTCCACTTCGCCGAGAACGAGGAGCGCAATGCCGAACCAGAGGGCGTTGCGCGGAGCGACGCGGCCGGAGGGGATGGGGCGCGAGGCCGTGCGGCGCATGCGGGCGTCCGCGTCGCGCTCGTACCACTGGTTGAGCGTGGCCGTGCCGCTGGCGATGAGCGCGGTGCCGAGAAGGCAGTGCAGCAGCAGGGCCCAGTGAAGCGGGCCGGAATGGCCGAAGTAGAAGCCGATCCCGGTGCTCATGAGGATGAGCCAGGTGATGCGGGGCTTGGTGAGCTCGAGATAGGCCCTCATGCGTTCGTTCCGTTCGATGCGAGGGATTCAGTCTGGGATGCCGGTTCGGCGCAGCGGAGGACGAACGCGGCGAGGATGACGGCGAGGCCGAGCACAAGGGCGCCCGCGCCCATATGCCCGCGCGAGGCCCATTCCATCCAGCCGCCGCCGAGTTTGGCCACGCGGTAGAGCAGCGCCATGACACCCAGCACGACCTGCACGCCCGTGATGGAGACCAGAGCGGTGGCGGCGTGCTTCAGCGACTGCGGCGCTCCGCTCTGAGTGAGGACGAACGAGCCGAACATGAGCAGCAGGATGGCCGCGGCGAAGGCCCAGGTGACGTGCGGGATGACGCCCGCAAGGCCGTAGCGGCAGGCGGCGCCGAGCGCGATCTGCGCCAGCGTGGCGGCGGGAGCGAACCAGGCCATCGCGCGCAGCGAAGGCCAGCCCGAGTCGCGGAAGCGGGCCAGTTCACGCCGCCAGAACGGGGCCGTGACCAGCCAGACCAGAGAGAGCGCGCCGAACTGCAGATGCAGGGCGATGGCGGCCGCCGTTTCAAGCGCCGGCGAGCCGAAGCTGCCCGTCGCGGGCAGGCCGGCCGCAACAGCGGCCAGAGTGGCCAGCGCCAACACGGCGGCGAGCACATGAACACTGGTCGAAAGCATCGTGGTCTGACAGTCAGCGGGCCCAGTTCCTGAACGCCCCTCAGCGGGAGTTCAATGGTTCCATTCTACCCTGACAAGAATTCGTTCGCATTCATTGGATGCCCGCCGGGAGGGCCAGGGTGGCAACGAAATGCGGCCCGATCCGCTCCTGCGGCGCACCGGCGCAGATGCGGGGGATAGAATACGGGCCATGAACCGCCGAACATTTCTCGCCGCTTCGGCTGGCGGGGTGGTTTCCCTGAGCAGCGCGGCGCCGCGGCGCGACGAGCGCCCCGACATCGTGGTGATTCTGGCGGACGATCTCGGCTTCTCCGACATAGGCTGCTATGGCGGCGAGATCGAGACGCCGAATCTGGACCGGCTGGCGCGGAGCGGGGTGCGGTTCTCGCAGTTTTACTGCGCGGCGCGGTGCTGTCCGACGCGGGCGTCGCTGCTGACGGGGCTGTACCCGCACCAGACAGGCGTGGGGCACATGGTGGAGGACCGCGGGCTGCCGGCGTACCAGGGATATCTGAACCGGCGGTGCGTGACGCTGGCGGAGGCGCTGAAACCGGCGGGCTACACGACGCTGATGTCGGGCAAGTGGCACGTCGGGGAGCGGCGGCCGCACTGGCCGTGCGATCGCGGCTTCGACCGCTACTTCGGGCTGATCAGCGGGGCGACGAACTACTTCCGGCTGGATCCCGGGCGGACGATGGCGCTCAACAACGAGCTGTGGACGCCGCCGCGCGAAGGGTTCTACATGACCGACGCGATCACGGACCATGCCGTGCGCATGGTGCGGGAAGCCGCGCCGAAACAGAATCCATTGTTTCTGTATCTGGCCTACACAGCTCCGCACTGGCCCCTGCACGCGCTGCCGGAGGACATCGACAAGTACCGCGGCCGCTATCTGAAGGGATGGGACCGGATCCGCGCGGAGCGCCACGAGCGGCAGATCGCCATGGGGCTGCTGGACCGCGCGTGGCCGCTGGCGCCGCGCGACGAGGCGGTGCCCGCCTGGGACTCGCTGTCGCAGAAAGAGAAGGAGGAGTGGGACCTGCGCATGGCCGTGTATGCGGCGCAGGTGGACCGCATGGACCGCGGCATCGGCCGCGTGCTGGCGGAGCTCGAAAAAGCGGGCCGGCTGGACAATGCGTTCGTGCTGTTCCTTTCCGACAACGGCGGCTGCCACGAGGAGAACATCGGGGGCGGGCTGGAGAGGAAGGCCGCGAATCCGGTTCCGGGGCCGGCCGATTCCTACACGTCGTACCGGCGGCCGTGGGCGAACGCGTCGAACACGCCGTTCCGCTTCTACAAGCAGTACACGCACGAGGGCGGCATCGCGACGCCGGCGATCGCCGCATGGACGCGGCGCATCCGGCAGCCGGGCACGATCACGCACGAGGTGGCGCATGTCGTCGACGTGATGCCGACCGTGCTGCGCATCTCGGGCGCAGCGTATCCGCGCGAGAATCAGGGCGCGCCGGTGCAGCCGCTGGAGGGCGTTTCACTCACGACGTGCGTGGTGCACGGCGGAGGGCTGCCGCGCAACGCGCCGGGGATCGGCTGGGAGCATCAGGGGCACAAGGCGTTCCGGCAGGGCAACTGGAAGCTGGTGGCGAACCGCGGGCGGCCGTGGGAGCTGTACGATCTGGCCGCAGACCGCACGGAACTCGACAACCTGGCCGCGCGTCAGCCGAAGCGCGTGGAGCAGATGGCGGCGGAGTGGCAGCGCTGGGCGGAGCGATGCGGCGTGGCTGATTTCGGTCAGCTGCCGCCGCCGGCGAAGCGTTGAACAGGCGGCGGGGCGCAGCCCGTCTCAGGTGCGGTGCGCGTCTTCGAGGTAGGTGTAGCCGTAGAGGCCTTCCTCGTAGAACTTGAGCAGGCGGCCGCTTTCTTCATAGCCGATCTTGCCGGCCATGACGGCTTCTTCCATGTCGCGGCGGAACTGCTCCAGAAGCTGGGACGAGCTGAACTGGACGTAAGCGAGCACTTCCTTGACGCTGTCGCCGCGGATGACGGCTTCGAGCACGGGCTTGTTCTGATCGTTGACGCGCACATGGACGGCGTGCGTGTCGCCGAAGAGGTTGTGCAGATCGCCCAGGATCTCCTGATACGCGCCGACGAGGAAGGCGCCGAGGTAGTAGGGCTCGCCGTTGAAGGGGTGCAGGGGCAGGGTCTTCTTGACGTCGCGGCGGTCGATGAACTGATCGACCTTGCCGTCGCTGTCGCAGCTGATGTCGCCGAGCACGCCGTGGCGCGTGGGGCGCTCGCCGAGACGGTGGATGGGCATGATGGGGAAGAGCTGCTTCACCGCCCAGCTGTCGGGCATGCTCTGGAAGAGCGAGAAGTTGCAGAAGTAAGTGTCGGAGAGCATGCTCTCGAGACCTTCGAGCTCTTCCGGGAAGACGTCCATCTGGCGGGCCAGCGCGAGCACGCGGCGGCAGATCAGCCAGTAGAGGTTTTCGGCCAGGCAGCGCTGCTTGAGCGGCAGATAGCCGAGGCTGAAGAGGTTGAGGGCGGAATCGAGCGCCTGCTGGGCGTCGTGGAAGCTCTCGAGCAGATTGCGGAGCGTGAGATTGCGGTAGGTTTCGAGCAGGTCGACGAGGGGCTGCTCGGCGTCTTCGGGCAGCTCGTCGGGGATGTGCTCTTCGCCGAATCCGCTGACGCCGAGGACGTTGAAGACGAGCACGCTGTGGTAGGCGGCGATGGCTCGGCCGCTCTCGCTCATGATGGTGGGATGCGGCACTTCGGCATCGTCGCAGACGTTCTGGACATGGTAGACGATGTCGTTGGCGTATTCCTGCAGCGTGTAGTTGACGCTGGATTCGAAGTCGGTCTGCGAGCCGTCGTAGTCGATGCCGAGACCGCCGCCCACGTCGAGGATCTCGAGTCCGGCGCCCTGTTTTTTGAGATCGACGTAGACGCGCGCCGCTTCGATGACGGCGCCCTTGATGTGGCGGATGTTTGTGATCTGGCTGCCGAGGTGGAAGTGAAGCAGCTTGAGGCAGTCCTGCATGCCGAGCGCCTTGAGCGTGTCGAGCGCCCGCATGGCTTCTGAAACCGTGAGGCCGAACTTGGAGCGGTAGCCGCCCGAGGATTTCCAGCGCCCTGCGCCCCGGCTGGCGAGCTTGATGCGGATGCCGATGCGGGGGCGGACGCCGAGCTTTTCGGCTTTCTGCAGGATGAGGTCGAGCTCGGTGTACTTTTCGACGACGGGCGTGATGTTGCGGCCGATCTTGGCGGCGAGCATGCAGAGCTCGATGTATTCGTCGTCCTTGAAGCCGTTGCAGATGATCGGCGTGCCGTTGTCGGCGATGGCCATGACGGCCAGCAGCTCCGGCTTGGAGCCGGCTTCGAGGCCGAAGCCGTACTGGCGTCCGAGCTGGTAGATCTCTTCGACGACCTGACGCTGCTGGTTGACCTTGATGGGGTAGACGCAGCAGTAGGCGCCCTTGTAGTCGTGATCGCGGATGGCGGCGTCGAAGACCTGCCACATTTCGCTCAGCTGCCGGCCGAGGATCTGCGGGAAGCGCAGCAGCAGCGGCGGGTCGATGCCGCGCAGGATCAGGGTGTCGACGAGTTCCTTCAGGTCGACGAAGCGGTGCGGTTCCTTGGTGGGATGGACGAGAACGTGGCCCTGATCGCTGATGGAGAAATACCCCTTGCCCCACCGGTCGATGTCGTAGAGTTCCCGTGCATCCGCCACCGTCCACCGGTCGGACGGCTCCCGCACGGGAGCGGCTTCAGGGAGCTTGAGATTCAATTCGGGTTCGAATGCCTCCGTCTACCAAGTGTGAATAAGATGGGGGGCGGGGGGCAACTATTTTTTTGCGGGCGGCACGGAGAATTTTGCTGGCGGGCATGGCGGCAGCCTGCCTGGCGCCGGGGCAGCCGGTGCTGGCGCCGTGCATCGCGTCGTCGGAATCGGGCGGCGCGTTGCGGCTGGTCTTCCGCGCGCCGACGGCGCCCGCGGCGCGCGGGGCGCGGATCGTGCTGCTGCTGCGGCTGAAGGGCAGGACTCCGGAGCAGGTGCGCCTGAACGGAAAGACTGCCGGAGTGGCGTCCCGGGCGCGCGGGTGGGCGGCCGTGCCCCTGCCGCGCGGGGTTGGCTGGCAGCGGATCACGGTGGAGCCGGGCGCGGCGTTCGAAGGCTGCCGGGATCCGGCGTCGTCTCCTTACCTCGTGTTCGAACCCGAAACGCGCGGGAAGAAGTAGAATCGGAGCCATGCCGGGACTGCCACTGGAGAACAAGCGCGCCCTGGTGACAGGCGCAAGCAAAGGCGTGGGCAAGGGCATCGCGCTGGAGCTGGCGCGGCAGGGCGCCTGGGTTGCCGTCAACTACCACAGCGACGCCGCCGGCGCGGAAGCGACGGTGAAGGAGATCGCCGCCGCGGGCGGGCGGGCTTACGCCGTGCGGGCCGACGTGGGGCGAAAACAGGACGTGGATGAAATGTTCGACCGCACGCTGGCCGAGTTCGGCGGGCTCGACATCCTCGTGAACAACGCGGGCATCCAGACGTGGAAGCCGCTGCTCGAGCTGACGGAAGAAGAGTGGGACCGCGTGCTGGACGTGAACCTGAAGGGCTGCTTTCTCTGCACGCAGCGGGCGGCGCGGGCGATGAAGGACGCCGGCGGGGGCTCGATCGTCAACATCGGGTCGGGCTGCAACAAGTGGCCGTTCCCGAACCTGGTGAACTACACCGCGTCGAAGGGCGGCATCGAGCAGTTCACGAAGGTGGCCGCTGTCGAGCTGGGACCGTACCGGATCCGCGTCAACTGCGTGGCGCCGGGCGCGATCGAGATCGAGCGGACGAAGCAGGAGGCGGGCGACTACGCGGGCACGTGGTCGAAACTGACTCCGATGCGGCGCATCGGGCTGCCGTCGGACGTGGCGGTGGCCGTGGCGTTCCTGTGCGAGGACCGGGCCGAGTTCATCACGGGCCAGACGATCTGGGTGGACGGCGGGCTCTTTACGAGGCCGGTGTGGCCGTACGAGTGATCAGCGGCGGAGGCGCGCGGGCTTGAGCGTCCACGCCTGCAGGCGGGCCATCTCCAGCAGGCTTTCAGGCGCGAAGCCTTTCGGGTGGATGATCCAGTTGTAGAGGCGCGCGGCATCGCGGCCGATGCGTTTTTCAAAATCGGGGCGCCCTTTGCGCAGCCGCACCGGGCCGTTGCCTTCATCGGCGGCGAGGGTGGCGGCGAAGTCCTCGAGCGAGAGGCACTGGCTGCCGAGCCAGACGGCATCGGGCAGGCGGCCGTGGGCGCGGACGAACCCGGCGGCCTCCTGGCGGGCGCGGTCGAAGACAAGCCGCGGGATCTCGGGCTGATTCCACGTGGTGGGCGTGCGGCGGAGCGGGCCGTCGACGTGGCGCGGCTCCACGCCAAGAAGGCTGAGCAGGAGGTCGGCGGCGGAGAAGCCCTCGTGGGCGTCGAGGCTTTCCGCGAGGCGGCGGGCGAGTCCGGCGGGGGGAGCGGCGTCGCGGGGCTCGAACAGGGCGATGGCGTCGCGCGCGGTGATGATGCGGAGATCGGGCGTGCGGCGGACGTGATCGACCCAGTCGAAGAAGATGCGGTAGGCCTGCTCGCGCGCCTCCGGCGAGAGGAGCCGCGGCTTTTTCCACTCGCTGTGTTCGGGGTTGGCGCCGTAGGAGAAGTTGACGGCGTCCCAGAACTCCGCGGTGGCCCACTCGTTGGGGTGGTAGTAGGTCTGAATGACGCCGCCGCCGAGGCGGCGGGCGCTCGAGACGGCTTCGTCGAAACGTTTTTTCGCCACGTCCAGCGCGCGCGGGTCGTTCAGTTCGGCGCGGACGGTATGGGGGCCGAGGTTGAAGATGTAGAGCAGGCCGCCGTACCAGAAGGGCTGCTGGTCGAAGCCCACCTGGCCGGCGTCGTCCATATAGACCTTGACGCCCCACTCGCGCAGGGCGAGGTTCACCTGCGGCGCCCAGGAGTTGCCGGGCTGGCCGTAGCAGCTGGGAACGAGGCCGAAGAGTTTTTCGAGCAGCAGCATGCCGCCGCGCTCGCGGCGGGAAAACTCGGCGGCGCCGTCGAGCAGCCCCATGTGGGCGAGGTACTCGGCGGGCGCGGGGTGAACGCTGTGGAACTCGGTATGGTAGCCGATGTCGTGGGCGGCGAGAGCGCGGATGACGTCGTGGCGGCCGCGGGCAAGCCAGACGCGGGCCTGCTCGCCGACGATCTTGAACGTGGCCCGGACGCCGCGTTCGCGCAGGCCTTCGGCGAGGCGCAGCGCGGCGTCGTCGGAGGCAGGCTCGATGAAGTCCTCGGTATCGAACCAGAGAAGCCAGTAAACCGGCGGCTGGGCCGCGAGGGGAGCGCAGAGAAGCAGGAGCAGGCAGAGAACTCTCATGATTCACCCCGCAAGACCGGGCACGCCGCCCAGCGATCGGGCCGAGCGGACGGCGCGGAGAATGGCTTCGGCGACGGCTTCGACGGCGGCGGCGCCGAGCGCGTCGGGATGGGCTTCGAGGGCGCCGGTGGCGAGGGCGATGCAGAGGTCGCCATCGACGGAGGTATGGACGGGAGAGATGGCGCGCACGAGGCCCTGCTGGCCCATCTGGGCGAGCCGCGCGGCCTGGACTTTCGACAGGCGCGCGTTGGTGGCGACGACGGCGAGCGTCGTGTTGCGGCCAGGGATGGATGGGCCGGCGCCGGATTTGAGCAGTTCGGCCGAGTTGACGAACTCGCGCGAGTCTGGGGATTTGCGCGCGCCGGCGACAATGCGGCCCGTGCGCGGGTCGACGACGTCGCCCCAGGCGTTGACGGCCGCGAGAGCAGAGACCCTGACGCCGGCAGGCAGTTCGACGGTGAAGGAGCCGATGCCGCTTTTCATGGCGTGGGCAAGGCCGAGGGCTTTGCCGACGGTGGCGCCCGTGCCGGCGCCGATGCAGCCTTCGGCGACGGGGCCGTCGTTGGCCGCGGCCGCCGCGGCTTCGCCCATTTCGCGAGTGGGGCGGACGCCGGGCTTGCCGATGGCGAGGTCGTAGAGGATGGCGCAGGGCACGATAGGGACAACGGCGGCGCCGGTCTGAAAGCCGATGCCCTTCTGTTCGAGGAAGCGCCGCACGCCGCTGGCCGCCTCGAGGCCGAAGGCGCTGCCGCCGGCGAGGACGACGGCATGGACGTGAGGCGCGATGTGGAACGGGCTCATCACGTCCATCTCTTCCGTGCCGGTGGCGCCGCCGCGGATGTCGGCGCCCGCCACGGCGCCTTTTTCGCAGAGGATGACGGTACAGCCGGTGAGGGCTTCGTAGTCGGAGGCGTGGCCGACGCGGATGCCGGCGATGTCGGTGAGTCCCTTCATCTGCTGGAGGATGGCGGCTTTTCCGGGCCGCTGCAACCGCTATGCTAGCATCAAGTCAGCGAGAGGAACGGCCCATTGCTGGATCTCCTCAAACGGCCTGTTTACACGTTTCAGGAATTCATCCTCCTTTCGATCCGGGCGCTCCGCGGGCTGTTCCGCAAACCGGCGTATTGGGGCGACACCGTCATCCAGATGGACCTGATCGGCGTCGGGAGCCTGCCGGTGGTGTGCCTGACCGGGTTTTTCAGCGGCGCGGTGATGGCGTTGCAGATGTCGCGCGCGTTGCAGACGTACGGGGCGACGTCGCAGGTGGGCAAGATCGTGGCCATCACGATGGTGCGCGAGATGGGGCCGGTGCTGACGGCGCTGATGGTGGCGGGGCGGAACTCTTCGGGCATGGCCAGCGAGCTGGGCTCGATGAAGGTGACCGAGCAGATCGACGCCATGAGGGCGCTGGGGACGGACCCGGTGCTGAAGCTGGTGAAGCCGCGGCTGCTGGCCACGGCGATCGTTCTGCCCCTGCTGACGGTGATCGCCGACTTTCTGGGGCTCGTGGGGGGCTGGGTGGTTGCGTGCGTCATGCTGCAGCTGACGCCGGGCGCGCAGTACTGGGAGACGGCGTGGCGCGCCATCGAGTACAACGACATCGCGCAGGGGCTGATCAAACCCTTCTGCTTCGCCATCGTTCTGGCTCTGGTGGGCTGCTACTACGGGATGCAGACGACGGGCGGCACGCAGGGCGTAGGACGCTCGACGACGCAGGCGGTGGTGGTGGCGAGCGTCTGGGTGGTGGTGCTGACGTTCATCATCGGGCGCATCTTCACCAATCTCTGAGTGGCCATGGGTGCAGCCGCAAACGAACGGGTGATGGTCTTTGACGGCGTCTGTCTGAGCTTCGGCGGGGAGTGCGTGCTGGACGGGATTTCCTTCGAAGTCCTGCGCGGAGAGACGCTGGTGATCCAGGGCGCGGCGGCGAGCGGGAAGACGCTGATCCTGAAGCTGGCGCTGGGGTTGATCCGTCCGACGCGGGGGCGCATCCTGCTGTTCGGCGAAGACACGACGGGCTACACGGACGAGCAGTGGAACGACATCCGGGCGCGGATCGGGATGCTGTTTCAGGAAGGCGGGCTGTTCGACTCGCTCACGGTGGAAGAGAACGTCGCCTATCCGCTGCTGAACCAGAAGCGGACGCCGTTGAGCGAAGCCGAGGTCCGGAGGCGGGTGGAGGAGTCGCTCGAGTTTGTCGAGCTCGGGCATACTCTGGACAAGTTCCCGAGCGAGCTGAGCGGCGGCATGCGGCGCCGCGTGGGCATCGCGCGCGCGATCGTGACGCAGCCGGAGCTGCTGCTGTACGATTCGCCGACGGCGGGGCTGGATCCGATCACCGCCACGACGATCATGGCGCTGATCGTGAAGGGGCGCGACGCGAGCCACGCCACGACGGTGATGGTGACGCACCGCCACCAGGACGGCGAACTGCTGGACCGCTACCGTTGGGATCCGGTGCAGGGACGGCTGGTTCCAGCGGAGCCGGGGACGACGCGGACGCGGTACATGGTGCTGCGGGAAGGGAGGATTGTTTTTCTTGGGACGCCCGCCGAATTCGACGCCTGCAGGGACGAATATGTCGCCAAGTTCGCCAGCCGGTAGGGTTCGCCACGGATTCGCCCCGATCGTGGGAAGCTAGGGAAGAGAGCCATGCCATCGTCGCAAAAGGTTGCCTGGTCCCAGCTTCGCGTCGGGATCATGGCCATTGTGGCCATGTCGCTGCTGGCCGTGCTGATCTTCCTCATGACGGGCGCCGACAATCCGTTCGAGGAGAAGGCCACGCTGTACACCTACATGATGGATTCGGCGGCGATGACGGAAGGCTCGGCGGTCCGGCTGAACGGCATCCTCATCGGGAAGGTGAGGAAGATCGAAATCACCGGCGACCCGGACAATTCGCGCGCCGTGAAGATGACGCTGCAGATCGACCGCACGGCGCTGCCGCTGATTCCCGAGGACTCGATCATCGGATTCAGCGCGGAGAACGTGCTGGGGTCGAAGTTCCTCAACATCCGCCGCGGGACGAGCCGGAAGACCGTGGCCGACGGAGGCACGCTGCAGGCGCGCGACGACAAGGATTTCCTCGAGGTCGTGCAGTCGGCCATGCCGCTGCTGGATTCGATGCAGTCGATCCTGCGGCGCATCGACGGGCTGATCGAGCACATTGAATCCGGGCGCGGCAATCTCGGCCGCCTGATCAAGGACGAACAGCTGTACAACCGCATCAACGACACGCTGGGCGAGGTGCAGCAGATTACGGCCGCCGTGCGGCAGGGCAAGGGCACGATCGGCCACCTGGTTTACGACGAAGATCTGTATAACGATCTGCGGCGGACGCTGGGCCGCTTCGACCGGCTGGCGGAAGGGCTGGAGCGCGGCGAGGGCACGGCGGGCAAGCTGCTGAAGGATCCGGCGCTGTATGACGAACTGCGCGCCACGTCGAAGGAGCTGCACACGCTGGTCGAGAACCTGAACAAGGGCGAGGGCACGGCGGGCAAGCTGCTGCGGGACGAGGCGTTGCATGACCGTCTGGTGGCGACCCTCGACAAGGTGAACTCGACGATCGACCGGCTGAACGCGGGGCAGGGGACGCTGGGGCAGCTGATGACCAACCCGGCGCTGTATGAAAACCTGACGGCGACATCGGCGCAGATGACGGCGCTGATGAAGGATTTCCGGGCGAATCCGAAGAAGTTCCTGACGATTCAGCTGAAGCTGTTCTGATGGCGGCGCGCATTCTGACGGTTAACGCCGACGACTTCGGCTTCACGCGCGGCGTCAACCGCGGCATCGTCCACTGCCACCTGCACGGCATCCTCACATCGGCGACGCTGATGGCGAACGGCGAGGCGTTCGAGGATGCCGTGGAGCTGGCGCGGGCGCACCCCTCGCTGGACGTAGGCGCCCATCTCGTGCTTGTGCAGGGGCGGTCCGTCCTGACGGGCGAACCGCTGCCGCAGAGCGTCCCCGCGCTGCTGCGCTCGCTGGCGTTGGGACGCGTGCGCCCCTACGAAGAGCTGCGGGCGCAGATGGAGAAGATCCTCGCAGCCGGCGTGCGCGTGACGCATCTGGACACGCACAAGCACACGCACCTGCTGCCGCCGGTGCTGGATGCCGTGCTCCGGCTGGCCTCCGAGTTCGGCGTGCGCTGGGTGCGGCGGCCGTTTGATCTGCCGCTGCCAGCCTCGCGCAGACCGGTTCCCGCCGGAACCCGGCTGGCGCGGCGCGCCATGGCGGCGCTGGAGAAGCGCTTCGAAAGGCGTTTTCGGGCGGGCGGCGTGCGCACGCCGGATCATTTCGCCGGGTTTCAGTGGACCGGACGCTTTACCGCCGGGGATCTGATTTCGCTGTTCCGCAGGCTGCCGGAAGGCGTGACGGAGTTCATGACACACCCCGGCTGGTGCGACGACGAGCTGCGCCGCGCGCCCACCAGGCTCAAAGACAGCCGGGAGTCAGAACTGCGTGTCCTGACCGATCCTGGCGTGAAGCAGGCGCTTGACGAGCGCGGGATCCGTCTTGCGTCTTACGCGGAGCTGAGCGCGGAGTAGAGGGCGGCGCAGATCAGCGCCCGTAGTAGGCGGCGTTCTTCTGCGCGTATTCCTTCCACTTCTCGGGGAGGTCGTCGAGAGCGAAGATGGCGCTGACGGGGCACACAGGCACACAGGCGCCGCAGTCGATGCACTCGACGGGGTCGATATAGAGCATTTCGGCCTGCTCGAAGCCGGGTTCGTCCTTGCGCGGGTGGATGCAGTCGACGGGGCAGGCGTCGACGCAGGCGGTATCCTTGGTGCCGATGCACGGCTCAGCGATAACGTAGGCCATGATTGTATCCCCTCTCTGAACGAGTGAAACCCAGCAACCTCTACCACCGAAGCTAGCATAGGCCGCGCAGAGCTTTCAATTTTCGGGCATTTCCCGCCGATTTCGGCCTTTTGCGGCAGCGCGCATACAGGATTTCCCGGCCCGTGATCCC